>CAYREH010000015.1:0-134075 GCA_964423245.1 uncultured Bradyrhizobium sp.
GTCTTTCAAGGATTCGCACAGGCCGTTCCTCGACGTCATGGCCGGGCTTGTCCCGCCTGCGCGGCCGAAGCCGCTTCGGCGCGGCGAAGGCCCGGCCATCCACGACCTTTCCCGCAGCACGAAGAACGTGGATGGCCGGGACAAGCCCGGGCATGACGAGCTTGTGGCCCGAGCATCTTCAACCAACGCAATCTGCCATATGCGATGACCCTGCGCGTGCGGGGGAGGGCTGGGGAGAGGGCTGCCGCAGCAATGGGATTGTTGAAATTGCGGAGGAAATCCCCGAGTGGTGAGAGCCCTCACCCGCCGCGCACGGGACGATGCTTCGCATCGCCCGGGGCGCGCCGGCCTCTCCCGCAAGCGGGAGAAGCGAAGAGCAAGCCCGCCGGTCCTATTTCTTCTTCGCCGGCCCGAAATCCGGCTGCCAGGCCACGTCCTTGCGGCTCGGCGCCGCCGCGATCACCTTGGTCTTGTCCTTCTTCGGCTTCTTGGTCTCGCGGTTGCCGCGTTGCTGTCCCTTGGCCATGTCGGTCTCCTTCGGCGGTGTGAAATCGTCGCGTCGGTTCGCGCGCAACGCGCTGTCGCGCGGTGTGCCGACGCGCACATCGATGTCGCGCGGCAAGCCTGCGCGCGCGGCTCTGTCTTGGAAGCGCGGATCGCTCCCTCACCGGCCGGTGCCGCCTGGAATGCGGTGATGCTATCGAGCCTACGCCTGCGCGCCCGCGATAGCGAGCGCTAAAGCGCGCCGCACTCCGTCATCCCGCCTGACATGATCGCGCGCCGCCGCGCCTTGGCCGCGCCTTGGCGGAACCGCGCCACGCCCGCACCCGCGCGGATAACGCTGGCTATTGCCGGGCAACAGGCGCATGGTCGGCTCAGCTGGCGTCGGTTGGGGCCCCTTCGTGCGAAAGGCAGGCGTGCATGACCATCCGCTCACGGCGTGAAACCGTCACCTTCCATCATCCCGCCCATATCCGCGGCATCGATCGCGATCTGCCCGCCGGCGCCTACGAGGTCGTCACCGACGAGGAGATGATCGAGGGCCTGTCCTTTGCCGCCTGGCGCCGCGTCGCCACCATGATCACGGTGCCGACGGGGGCCGCCGGCATCAGCGAGATGCTGTCGATCGGCTCGGTCGATCTCGCCGACGCGCAGGCCGCCGATGCGCAAGCCACCGATTTGCAAGGCGCGAACCGCGCGGCCGCCGACCGCAAGCCCGCGGTCGCGAGTGTTGCCCATGACTGACGTGCCGGTCGATCTCGACAAGCATCGCGGCATGGCGGCGCAGAAGGCCACCGATCTCCGCCGCGCCCTCGCCGACGTCGAAAACAATGTCCGCGAATTGCGCGAGCGCGAAGCCGATCTCGAGAATCGCATGATGACGGCGCCCGCCGCCTCCTGGCCCGAAGCCGCGGTGAAGGCGCGCTATCTGCTCAACCTCTACGCCGCCAGCCTCTCCACCGAAGACTCCCGCCACCGCGCCCTGGTCGCCGCCCTGTTCGACGATTTCGCGCGCCTCTCCGGCGAGAGCTGAGGCGGGAACTGGCGCCAACCCATCCCCGTCGTCCCGGCGAAGGCCGGGACCCATGACCACCGAACCCAATGGTTGCGGTGACTTGAGCGACAGCCATCTTCACCGCACCCGACCAGGATCATGGGTCCTGGCTTTCGCCAGGACGACGGCCCGCTGAACGCCCCCCGATCACACCACCAAAGGCTCCCCATGAAACTCACCCCCGGCCGCTTCATCGCCCACGAACAGGACCGCGGCATCGTGCAGTTCTCGATGCAGGACGGCGCGCACGAGGTCCCCTGCGCCATCTCCACCTCCGCCCTCGACGACCTCGAACGCGGCCCGCGCGCGCGCCCCGGCGAACGTGAAGCCCAGTTCAACCGCCTGCGCGAGCAGATCGAGGCCTGCGCGGGGCGGAAGTATCAGGCCACGGAGTTCGAGGGGAGCCCGCCGGGGATCGTGCTCAGGAGCATCGATTTTCGGGGGTAGAGAGACCGGATCGAGTCGCTGCGCGAGCCGCGGTGACAGGCACCAGCTTGGATCACCTCGTCATGGGGTCTTCGGAGACCTTCGATTGCTCCGCCATCGGCACCGTCATATGGTCCGGGCTCGCAGAACGCTGCGGACGGTCTGCGAGCACATTGTCATCGAGCCCGTAGCCGATGGCGAGATCCAGTAACAGATGCAATCGGCCTTCCGCCTGTTCCAAGTCGATAGCTTCGTCGCCGTGCCGACGCGGCGGTCGTAGAACACCATCTGCCGCGGCGATGTCTTCTCCGTCTTACGCAGGCAGCCATACAACTTAAGGACGTTGGGGATGTTCTCGCTGATCTCGTTGCTAGTGCCGTCGCAGCAGATGACGGCTTTCTTTTGTGCGGTGTCGGTGAGTGTGCTGTGCAGAGTTCGCGGGATGCGCCTCCGGGTAGTGCTAACCAAGCAAGCCTATAGGATCAGTCAAGGTGAGCTTGTGGCAGCAGCAGACTATAACTCTCGACGGGAAGTTTAAGCGTATCCGTCCATTGTGCATAGCTGGTTAGGTCTGATTTGCGACTATCCAGCGTCTTCCGCGCAACGGATATGTAGTCGCGCCATTTGGGTGAACCCTTTTCCTTAAGCTTCATCATTAGCATCGACAAAAGGTTCAACCGCGTTGCTACAGATAGGCATTCGCTGGCAAGTGCTGCGAGAAGAAGAAAGTGCGATTTTTCGATAGCCATGAGTTCTTCCAAGACCTGATTTCGATTTTCGGCTTCGGCAAGTCTTGCTGTCAAAATAGCTGCTAGAGTGTGTGGATCACGGCCGTCTGCATTTTTAGCATTTGCAATCCTTTTGAGTCTGCCTTCCTTGTTCTTTTCCGCCAATGTTGTTGCAACTATTGCATAGTAAAGCTCTTCTACTTGTGGATTTTTCTCAAAAGACTGGAATACAAAATCTCTGATTGGTTGAAGTTGAAGTTCAGACAACTCTAATCTAGCTAAGAGCCTGCCGATTTTCGCAGCCGTCTTGGAGTCTTGCCAAGAACGTGACGGAATCGCCGAGATTGCTTGATAAAGCCCATGAGAGAATCTGAAGTTCGAATTTTCGAGACGATCGAGAAGAAAGTCGAGGTCCTTCTCAAGCCAGCTATCTCTCCTTGCCCCAAATAGTATCTGAACATCAGCAGATGTTAAAACTAATGTGGTGATCTTCTGATTCTTAATATCCTTAGATAGAGCGGTTAGCTTCTTCGCTATTGCGATATTCCCATATCGAATATTTTCATAGGAATCGATCCATGCGGGCAAGCCACGCTCCGCGATCGTATCGTCGAACCATTGTTCTTCAGTATTGGCAAAGAAGTCGCTCTCGATCAATCCATTGGAATGCCAACGCTTTTCAGCAGCGAGCCAATGGGCGACGTCCCCCCTCAAACCGAGCTCGACCTCCACCGCGAGTCTTTTCCTGCGCTCTGGATCAGAGGCTTCGGCCAACAGAGTTAAGATAGGCCACGGAAGTCCCCGCTCAAGAGATGGAGCGACTGGAATAGAGCCAGAGTTACGCAAGCACGCTGCGAGCGTGCGCTTGCTCGGCGTTTGGGTGAATTCTCGAACGGACTGGATGAAAGCCCATGCATCGCCTCTCAGCTCAGAACTGTCGAACTGGCTGAAGGCTGAAGCATTCTCAATCGAAGTAATTTTTACGGAGTACGGGGTCGGTAAACTGCCGGGTAGTATAGCGCAATCGATTCGATTGGCGGCCTCTCCATAATAAAATGGAGCAAAATTCATTGCCCTAAGCCGAGAATAATCGATCCGTTCTTCGCGCCGTTGTCGCTGTACAAGCCTTTGTCCAAACTGATACGCCTGTATTCCAAGGATTGGACCCTGCGCCGCAAGAATCTTGGCTAGATGATCTGCAAGGCGTTGGCTTCCAAGCGGAATGTCTATTTCATCCAATAGATCGGCATCCATGGGTCCATCTGGGCAATACTGAATGATGAGATCGTCAGCCCAAGTCCGGCCTTGTTGGCTTAACTGAAAGAGCAGTTTCCATGCCGCCATGGAGGCGTCCGATTTGCCGTCTTTGATCTTGAGGTAAACGACATCGGTCACGATGTCGGCGACACTATCATCGCAGACCTCAGAAAGCCGAGCATCTAGAGCATCCGAGCCCAAGTCTATTTGTTCTAGAGCATGTTTAATCAGTGGTCGTCTGAAGTTGGGCTGGTCCAGCGCAACGCCGTCGGCGAGAAGGTCCAGGGCTAAGCGTGCGCCATTGCCTACGATCATGTCAGGTTCTAGCGAATCCATCTCCCTCGCAATTTGAGTTATTGTCGCCCGGCGGTAGTGGAAACTGTCATCTGCAAAACATCGGCTGGCCGCGATCTGAAAAACGTGACGCCAGTGCGAATTACCGGCGATGTGTGATAGTCTCGTTTCCATTATTGATTGATCGCCAGATGTAAGAGCCGCTGCGGCCATAAACTCTTGCAACGATCTAACATCGAAGCTGATTGTACCTTCCGTTTGCTGACTCAGAAGGACGAGCCGATCAGTTGCTAGCTGCATTAACTCATCGACCCGTTGTGTCAGTTCCGCATCTACAAAACCCTCGGATTCAAGATACTTGAAGATCAATCGACGGAATCGTTCTGGTGAGAAGCTGCTCCCTGCACCTCCAGAGTGTTCGCTGTCCGTCTGAAGCACAAGGCCGGCCCGATGATGAATTGGGCCCAGATGTCCCCAGTGCCTCTCCAGAATCTTTTGGAGTTCACCACCTTTCGCTTTCTCCCGCTTCTTTAGCACTTCGAAGTATTCGTTAAAAAGAGCCCACCTCGCCGTTGGGACGCCGCCGCCAGTGTCTACGATGAAATGCAGAATAGTTACTTGGAGTGGCGTCACCATCAATCGAGCGGTCGCCGCTTGGCTTGCAGCTTTTCTTAAGGCTCGACGAACTTCTTCTCTTCTTGGGGCGTCGTCCGGATAGCGGGCCTCTCCAAAAGCCTTGGCGTATCGAAGGGCTTGTGGGGGGTGGAGGTCCGCTAGCCGCCAGTGCTCCCATTGCTTTTCGTAGAGATCCTTGTTGTAACCTTGGGGCCGCGTCGTAACGACGACTAGAATGTCCGCATTTACTTCCGTGACTTCAGTGAAGAAGAAGTTGATTGCGTCGAGAATAGCTGGCCTTTCTCCACTAGACGGCACCTCGTCAAGCCCGTCTAGGACCAGCAGCCACGGATAGCTGCGTAGCCAGTTCCTTAGGTCTGAGCGATCAACTTCGTGATCGGCGCAGGTACCGATTTCCATCGCGAGATAAGCGAGCAGTGATGGAAGTTTCCCGGATGATGTTCGAGCAGCGCTGATTACGTCTGCAAACTTAGGAAGCGAAACGTGGCACGGAAAGCGTGGTGGAAAAGATGTGGGTATACGCTCGCCATCTGCTCGCTGTAAGATCTCGGCGACTAATCTCTTGGTCGCCGGGTCACGCCTCAAGTTGCTTTGCAGTTTGAGTAAGCCCGCTCGGAAGATTTGCGCGAGGAAAAGGCTGATTGTCGATTTGCCCTGACCGGGCCCCCCCATCAAAACAATCTTGTTTCTTGATGATTGGTGCCCCGTGTCTGGTTCGTCATCTGCAAACAGGGTGTCTGGATCCAATTTCTCTCTGGCTCTGTCTACGAGCATAGCAATCGCTTGAGGCACATCTGCTTCGTGCTCAAAATAAGCGACGTCGTCTTCATCCCAGCTCGACAAGCCAAATGGTCTCTCCCAGTCCGTACTCAGGGGGAGATCGACGACAACCTGACTTGTTCTAATCTGTAAGTCGCCAACGCTTCCGGCGTCCTTCAGGCGGACAAATTGATCTCTCAAGAGAGAGTTCTTGATGGATCGAACTGCAGCCTCTCCGAAGTCCGGGCGAATTGAGGTAAAGTATTGTAGCGCCTTTGCGAGCACATCGCCTGATGTAATCCATTGTGCGTACGTTTGGCGAATGGAAGGTTGTGCGACTAGCAGGTCGATCAGCTTGTCATGCGGCCAGATATCAAAGCCTTTGATCTTTAACGTCTTCGCCCAAGGCGCGAACAGTTCTTCTGCCTTTGTCATTCCTCCTTTTCGTTGAGTTCCCTTCTTTTTATTCGAAGCGCCGTCAGCCCCGGAGAGCCGGACGTTGGTCGCGAGAATGTAGTAGTCTGGTTTTCGTGAATTGGATGCACCTGACGTGAATTTGTTGAGCTCGCGCTCCAATTGCTCTCGAAGCCAAAGGATGTCGTCTGTTTTTGACAGACCGGGGTCTTTAAATTTTGCCTGAACGACGAGATACCCGTTCCATCCCTTGCCTTCGTAGCCACTGATTGCGCCGTCGTAGATGAAATCTCGTCCACCATCAGGCCCGCTTGAGTAAACAGTGCCGGCTGGGCCCATTGTTGCAAAACATAATGCTCGCACTAGCCTTTCGAAGGCGAAGGGATTGAGGCGTCCCAAGTCAAATCCATCCATGGCGGACCTCCGTTTCTCGATGGTTAGGCTCCATCGGATACGGAATGCCCACCAGATCAATCTGAAGACACAATTCAGCCGTCCACAATTATTCCGAGAATTTTAGATAGAGGTGCCCCAACAAAAACGGCCGGATCTTCCGATCCGGCCGTTCCACAAACTCTGATCTCTCCAGGCCTACGCCGTCCGGCGCAGCCTCGGGCCGCAGCTAACCTTCGTTAGCTCGCCTTCTTCTCCGGGGCTGGCGTCGGGCCGACCTTCTTCTGGATGGCGCGCTTGAGCTCGAGGGCGCGCGGCGACAGGGCGTCGGCGTTGGCCTTGAGCAGGAAGGTGTCGAGGCCGCCATTGTGGTCGACGCTCTTCACCGCGTTGGTGGAGACGCGCAGGCGCACGTTGCGGCCCAGCGCTTCCGAGATGAAGGTCACGTTGACCAGGTTCGGCAGGAAGCGGCGCTTGGTCTTGATGTTGGAGTGGCTGACCTTGTGGCCGACGAGGGGGCCCTTGGCCGTCAGTTCGCAGCGGCGAGACATCTTGCAAAATCCTTGTCCTGAGCCCCAAAGGGTTGCGGCCGCCATTCGGGGCGCCACAGGGGCAAATTCTTTCGTCCTTGCAGGGAGCGGCGGACGTATAGGGGGGAAGGGGCGGACAGTCAAGGATTTGGGGTGGGATTTGGGGGTGCCGCCTGGGCGGTGCGCTCCCTCACCCGCGCGCGGGACGATGCCGCGCATCGCCCTGAGCGCGCGACCTCTCCCGCATCCGCCTTCGCCGAGGCTTCGGCGGACAAGAGCGGGAGAGGTGTCGGAGCCCGCGGCAAGACCTCGGACAATCACGAAAACGGCAGTGTTTGCCACACCTTATCATCACATAAAGGGCGTATTCGGCGCTGAAAAGCGGTGCATGGTTCCGGGCGGTTCTGCTCGGATAGATTGTCTGCCGGCCGTTTTGCCTTAAGTAACAAGCGCATCGCGCTTCGGATGGATCGTTTCGTGCTCACCTCGCTCCCTCATCTGCCCCGGCCCGGGTCGGCCGGCCGGCTGGTCCTCGCCGCCCTGTGCGGGCTGGCGATGGCGTGGGAGGCCGCGCCCGCGGCGGCGCAGGGCAAGCTCGAGGCGCAATATGAGGCCTCGCTGGCCGGCATTCCCGTCGGCCGCGGCGCCTGGAACATCGAGATCGGCGACGACGTGTTCGCGGCGGCGGCGAGCGGCGGCACCTCGGGGCTGCTGAAATCCTTCACCGGCGGGTCCGGCACCGGCGCCAGCCAGGGCCGCATCGTCGGCGGCGCGCTGGTCGCCACCGGCTACCAGGCCTCCACCACCACCCAGAAGAAGACCGAGGAAATCCGCATCACGCTCGACAAGGGCAATGTGAAGGAGTTCTCGATCCTGCCGGAGCCGCCGGTCGATCCCGATCGCATCGTCGTCACCGACGCGCATCGCCGCGGCGTGTGGGATCCGATGACGGCCTCGCTGCTGCGCGTCGCCGGCACCGGCGATCCCGTGACGCCGGATGCCTGCCACAACGGCGCGCCGGTGTTCGACGGCCGCATGCGCTACGACCTCAAGCTCGATTTCAAGCGCATGGAGAGCGTCAAGGCCGAGAAGGGCTATCACGGCCCGGTCGTGGTCTGCGCGCTGTATTTCGTGCCGGTCGCCGGCTACATCCCCGATCGCCCGGTGATCAAATATCTCGCCGCCCAGCGCAACATCGAGATCGCCTTCGCCCCCATCGCCGGCACGCGCATCCTGGTGCCGTTCTGGGTCAAGGTGCCGACCCCGCTCGGCCCGGCCATGCTGGAAGCCACCAGCTTCATCACCTCCGCCCAGCCGCCCAAGGTCGCCAAAACGCAGTAGGGTTTGCGTTGCGCCCGCCGCCGCCTCTCCCGCCTGCGGGAGAGGCCGACGCGCCCCGGGCGATGCGAAGCATCGTCCCGCGCGCGGCGGGTGAGGGCTCTCACCCCTCGGGGATGTGCGCAGCAAGTCTCGACAGTCCCATCGTGGACGCACGGCGGGATTTGTCAGCCCCGTCAGAGACCTGAGTGGCTTTTCGCCCCGCCGAGCCGGCGCGAATTCTGACTTTGCATGGGGTTGTTTTTGCAGCTCCCGTCCGCGCCGCCGCCTTCCCGGGAATCCATTTGACTCTTCCCCGATTCTGATTCGACTCGGCGCCGTCCCCAACTTAACGCTTTCCGCCCCTCCGCCGCCGCTTGTGCGGCCGGCCAAAACTCCATCTAGTGCACAACCAGCACGAGTCCCGCGACATGTTGCGGGGAACGGAACGGGACTCCGGGGGGAGTCAGCGATTCGGCCGCGATTCGTTCCCACCCCGTTCCGAAGCTTAAGAGAGGCGGAAAAAGCGTCGCAAAGTGAGACAGTTGCGGGATGTTGGGGGAGCGGGGCGCCACCCGACGGCGTCATCGCCCGGGTCAAGCCGGAGCATGACAGCGGAGGGAGGTCGCCGGCACCTGCGTTCGGATACATGGTGGACACATCCCCCGCCACAACAGCACTGACATTCGCCTCAATCGCCATTACCTAATCGGTCAGATGCCTTTTTCCTCCTCCCCCTTCGGGTCCGATCGTGTTCCTGGCGCCGGCGTCACCGCGGTGCTCGGCCCGACCAACACCGGCAAGACCCATCTCGCCATCGAGCGCATGCTGGCGCATTCGTCGGGCCTGATCGGCCTGCCGCTGCGGCTGCTGGCGCGCGAGGTCTACAACAAGATCGTCGCGCGGATCGGCCCCGAGGCGGTCGCGCTGGTGACGGGCGAGGAGAAGATCAAGCCGAAGAACCCGCGCTACTGGGTCTCGACCGTCGAGGCGATGCCGCGGGATCTCGACGTCTCCTTCCTCGCCGTCGACGAGATCCAGATCGCCTCCGATCTCGAGCGCGGCCACGTCTTCACCGACCGCATCCTCAACCGCCGCGGCCGCGACGAGACGCTGCTGCTCGGCGCCGCCACGATGCGGCCGATCATCGAGCGGCTCTTGCCCGGCGTGTCCATGATCACGCGGCCCAGGCTGTCGCAGCTGGAGTTCGCCGGCGACCGCAAGATCACGCGCCAGCCGCGCCGCACCGCCATCGTCGCCTTCTCCGCCGACGAGGTCTACGCCATCGCCGAGCTGATCCGCCGCCAGCATGGCGGCGCCGCCGTGGTGCTCGGCTCGCTCTCGCCGCGCACGCGCAATGCGCAGGTGGAGATGTTCCAGAACGGCGACGTCGACTATCTCGTCGCCACCGACGCCGTCGGCATGGGCCTCAATCTCGACGTCGACCATGTCGCCTTCGCCTCCGACCGCAAGTTCGACGGCTACCAGTTCCGCCGCCTGACGCCGTCGGAATTCGCGCAGATCGCCGGCCGCGCCGGCCGCGCCACCCGCAACGGCACCTTCGGCACCACCGGCCGCTGCGAGCCGTTCGAGCCCGAGCTCGTCAACGCGCTGCAGAACCACACCTTCGATGCCGTGAAGGTGCTGCAATGGCGCAATGCGAAGCTCGACTTCTCCTCGCTCGGCGCGCTGCAGGTCTCGCTCAACCTCGCCCCCGGCCACGAGGCGCTGACGCGCGCGCCGGTCGCCGAGGACATGCGCGTGCTCGACCACGCCGCCCGCGACGGCGAGGTCCGCGACATGGCCCATGGCAAGGCCGCGGTGGAGCGGCTGTGGGAGGCCTGCCAGGTCCCGGATTATCGCAAATTGTCACCGGCCGCCCATGCCGAGCTCGTCACCACGCTGTACGGCTTCCTGATGCAGAAGGGCCGCATTCCCGACGCATGGTTCGCCGCGCAGGTGACACAGTCCGACCGCATCGACGGCGACATCGACACGCTGTCGGGCCGGATCGCGCAGATCCGCACCTGGACCTTCGTCGCCAACCGGCCGGACTGGCTCGCCGACCCCGATCACTGGCAGGGGATCGCGCGGGAGGTCGAAAATAAATTATCGGATGCGCTCCATGAACGCTTGACTGAGCGTTTCGTTGATCGCCGGACCAGTGTATTGATGCGCCGCCTGCGGGAGAACACGAGCTTGAATACGGAAATCGGCAAGACCGGCGAAGTCATCGTCGAAGGCCATGTCATCGGCCGCCTCGATGGCTTTACCTTTGCACCGGATGCGGCGGAAGCCGGCTCGGATGCGAAAGCCTTGCAGGCTGCGGCGCAGGCGGTGCTGGCCGGCGAGATCAATGCGCGCGCCGAAAAACTGGGCAATGCGCCGGACGAGCAGTTCGTGCTGACCTCCGAGGGCATCATCCGCTGGACCGGCGATGCGGTGGCGCGACTGTCTGCCGCAGAGGACGCGCTGCATCCGCGCATCCGCATCATCTCCGACGAGCGCCTGACCGGCGCCCCCCGCGACAAGGTGCAGGCCCGGCTCGAGCTCTGGCTCAAGACCCATATCGAAAAGCTGCTCGGCCCGATGTTCGAGCTCTCCAGGGCCGAGGACGTCACGGGCATCGCGCGCGGCATCGCCTATCAGCTGGTCGAGGCGCTCGGCGTGCTCGAGCGGCCGAAGATCGCCAACGAGCTGAAGGATCTCGACCAGCCCTCGCGTGCCACCTTGCGGAAATACGGCGTCCGTTTCGGCGCCTATCACATCTATTTCCCCGGCCTCCTGAAGCCCGCCGCGCGTGCGCTGGCGGCGCTGCTCTGGGCGCTGAAGCAGGACAATGTCGATCTGTCGGCGCTGTCGGGTGCGCAGCATCTGGCCTCCTCGGGCCGCACCTCCTTCCCGGTCGACAAGCAGCTGCCGCGCGATGCCTATCGCGTGCTCGGCTACAAGCAGGCCGGCGAGCGCGCCGTGCGCGTCGACATCCTGGAGCGGCTCGCCGACCTCATTCGTCCGGCGCTGGCCTGGCGCGACAATTCGCCCGGCGAGAAGCCGGCCGGCGCCTTCGACGGCCGCGGCTTCGTGGTGACGCAGGCGATGACCTCGCTGACCGGTTCGGCCGGCGAGGATTTCGCCTCGGTGCTGCGCGCGCTCGGCTATCGCATGGAGAAGCGCGCGCCGCTGCCGCCGAAGCCCGTGGCGCCCGCCGCGGAAACGCCGGCGGCTGACAGCGCGACCGAAGCTCCGGCGGAGGCGGCTGCCGACGCCGCGCCGGCCGATACCGCCATCGAAGCCGCAGCCGAGCCGGTGACCGTCGAAGACGCCCCCGGCATGGAGCAGCACGACGAGCCGACCCACGAAGAGCCTGTTCACGACGCGCCTGCTCACGACGAACCCGTCCACGAGGCGTCCGCGCTGGACGCTGCGCCGGAAGCCCCCGTCGCGCCCGAGGATGCCCCCGGCATCGCGCCGCCCGCGGACGAGCCCGCGGCCCAGGCCGAAACCACCGACACTGCGGCCAGCGAAGCCGCCCCCGCCGCTGCCGAGGCGGTTGCCTCCGCCGAGCCCACGGCCGAGGCTGTGCCTGCGGACGCATCCGCCGCTGCGGCCAATCCGGCCGAGCCCGAGCTGATCGAGGTCTGGCGTCCCGGCGGTCGCCACGAGGATCGCAAGCCGCGCCACGAGCGCCATCGCCATCAGCGCCACAACAACCAGCCGCGTCCGCAGGCCGGCACTGAGGCCGGCGCCGCGAGCGCTGCGCCCGGCGAAGCCGCCGACGGCGCGAAGCCGGGTCATCGCCATGGTGGCGGCCACCGCCGCGACGGCGCCAAGGATTTCCGCAAGCCGCGCGAAGGCGGCGAGGGCGGCGACCGCCGCGACAATCGCAGCTTCCAGGGCAAGGACCGCGACAAGGATCGCAACCGCGACGGCAAGGGCAAGTTCGGCGGCGATCGCGACAAGGGGCGCGACAATCGCGGCCGCGACCGCGACAAGGGCCGTGACCGCCAGGGCGGCCCCTCGCTGCGGCCCTACGCCTCCAGCGCGAACCCGCGCGAGCGCGACCGGCCGGTCGATCCCAATTCGCCCTTTGCAAAGCTCGCTGCGCTGAAGGAGCAGCTGTCGGGGCGCAAGGAGTGATCCCACGACGACCGAGCGGCAGCGCCTCGACAAATGGCTGTGGCACGCGCGTCTGGTGAAGGCGCGCACCTCCGCCGCTGAGCTCGTCTCATCCGGCCATGTGCGCATCAACGGCGCGCGCGAGAGATCGCCGGGGCATGCAGTCAAGCTCGGCGACGTCGTCACCGTGGCACTCGACCGCACGGTGCGCGTGCTGAAGGTGACCGGCTTCAGCGAGCGCCGGGGTGACGCCGCCTCGGTCCGCGGACTCTATGAGGAGGTCGGTGACCTCAAGCGCTCCAGCGATCCCGAGCGCGGCAGCGATCCCGGGCGCAATTAATTGCGCAATGCATTCATTTCTTGGTCGATCAAACGCGCAAAGCCGTCATGATCGGCCGTTCCCGACCTTGCGGCGCTTCGCCATCCGCGCTACGCAAGCCGCGACTTTTAGAAGAGCTTTTCGGAGCGTTGGATGACTTACGTCGTCACTGAAAACTGCATCAAGTGCAAGTATACCGACTGCGTCGAGGTCTGCCCGGTCGACTGCTTCTATGAGGGCGACAACATGCTCGTCATTCATCCCGACGAGTGCATCGATTGCGGCGTGTGCGAACCGGAATGCCCCGCCGACGCCATCAAGCCGGACACGGAACCGGGCCTCGAGAAGTGGCTCGGCGTCAACGCCGAATACGCCAAGAGCTGGCCGAACATCACCCAGAAGAAAGAATCACCTGCCGACGCCAAGGATTTCGACGGCATGGACGGCAAGTTCGAGAAGTTTTTCTCGCCGAATCCAGGCTCCGGAGACTGAATCCGGGGCCAAACTTAACCCTAATAGCGCCCCTGCCGCCGAAAACCAGCCCTGAAGACCCCTAAATCATTGATTTTTGCGGGAAATGTGCTATATTGGGCACATTAAGCCGAACCCCGTCAGCCCCGTTGGCCCCTCTGGGTTCCCGTGAAACCAAATGTCGAACAGGGGCGTGGCAGTTTCCGCGCGCAGGCTGTGTCACAGAAAACGCGTAAAAAGAGTACTTCAGCGAGGGCTTCCCATAAGGAGGCCAAAAAAGTCGCCGCGGCCAGCCGTAGCGCATCCAAGGGTCGGACCGCGACGAAGGCGCCGGCTGCAAAGTCCTCGAAGAACAAAAGAAGCGCAATGCCTAACAAGACTGCCAAACCGGCCGTGAAAGCGACCGTTGCCAAGCCTGCTGCCAAAGCTGCCGCCAAGCCCGTCGCTCCCAAGGCTCCTGCTGCTGCCAAGACTGCCGCCCCCAAGGCGCCCGTTGCTGCGGCCGCTCCGGCCAAGGCCCCTGTCGCTGCTGCCTCCAAGCCGGCCGTGAAGGCTCCGGTTGCCGCGCCGAAGGTCGAGGAAAAGAAGGTCGTGACCCAGCGTCAGGGCTTCAAGGCCAATGAATTCGTCGTCTATCCCGCCCACGGCGTCGGCCAGATCCTGGCCATCGAGGAGCAGGAGATCGCCGGCGCGAAGCTCGAACTTTTCGTCATCAACTTCATCAAGGACAAGATGACCCTGCGCGTTCCGACCGCCAAGGTCGCCAATGTCGGCATGCGCAAGCTGTCCGAGCCGGCGCTGGTGAAGAAGGCGCTCGAGACGCTCAAGGGCCGCGCCCGCGTCAAGCGCACCATGTGGTCGCGCCGCGCCCAGGAGTACGAAGCGAAGATCAATTCGGGCGACATCGTCGCGATCGCGGAAGTCGTGCGCGATCTCTACCGCTCCGAATCCCAGCCGGAGCAGTCCTACAGCGAACGCCAGCTCTATGAAGCGGCGCTCGACCGTCTCTCCCGCGAGATCGCGGTGGTGCAGCACTCGACCGAAACCGAAGCGGTCAAGGAGATCGAGGCCCAGCTCGCCAAGAGCCCGCGCCGCGCCAATGCCAAGGCCGAAGCCGCCGACGGCGAGGCCGAGACGGATGCCGAGGGTGAGACCGACGAGACCGATGGCGACGACACCGCCGTCGCCGACGAGGCCGCCTGAGCGCCTTCGATCGATCGGTAAAGAACAAGCAGAAGCCCGGCCGTCTGGTCGGGCTTCCTGCTTTTTGCCGACCGGGCGCCGCAAAACCCGCACGTCACGCGCGACAGCGCCAGCCTTTGAAGCCCGCGCATGAGCCATCCGCAGCCTCGCCGCAGGGCTGCCCGCACGGGATGTGCCAGCAACGGGCAAGACACCGGCAGGCTGACCGGACTACTTCACCGGTCGCTTCTCGAGCTTTCTGGCCAGCGTGCGCCGGTGCATGCCAAGGCGCCGTGCGGCTTCGGAGATGTTGAAGTCGGTTTCGATCAGGGTCTGGTGGATGCGCTCCCATTCCAGCGTCTTGATCGATGTCGGCCGCGCGTCGAGCGCGACGTCGGCATTGCCTTCGGCCTTGTTGAAGGCGGCTTCGATGTCGTCTGTGTTCGACGGCTTCGCCAGGTAGTGACAGGCCCCCAGCTTGATCGCCTCGACGGCCGTGGAGATGCTGGCGAACCCGGTAAGCACGACGATCAGCATGTCCGGATCGTGATTGTGCAGGAGCTCCACACAGGCGAGGCCGGATGCGCCGCCGAGCTTGAGATCGACGACCGCGTGTCCGAAGGAGCGCTGCTCCAGCACCTGGCGGACCTCCTCGATCGAGTCCGCCAGCACGACGTCATAGCCTCGGCGCTCGAAAGAGCGCTTCAGCGTTCGTGCGAAGCCGGAATCGTCCTCGACGACGATCAGCGAACGTTCAGCTGTCAAAGCTGCCTCCGATCGCGAGGGTGGCGAGTGGCAGGGTCAGGCGAACCGTGGCACCGCGCTTCCTGTGGTTCTCGGCAGTGACGCTGCCGCCGAGCTTGCGCACGACGTTGACGACCAGGAACAGGCCGAGGCCGCCGCCGGTACGGCCCTTGCTCGACTGGTACGGCTTGCCGAGTTGCGCCAGCATCTCCGGCGCGAAGCCGGGACCGCGGTCGCTGATCGACAGCACGAGGTTGTCGTCTTCGCGATCGGCGACCAGCTCCACCCAGTCGCGCGAGACCTCGTAGGCATTGTCGAGGACGTTGAAGATCACCTGCTTGAGTGCCACGTCGGATACGATCGCGACGTCCTCGCCGAAGGTGTTGACGAAATAGAGCGTGCGGGCCGAGCGCGCGTCGCGCCATTCCTCGACCAGCGCGGTGACGAAGGCCGTCACCGTCGTCGGCGACGAGCCCTCGCCGCGGGCTTCGCCGGCGGAGACGAGAATGCCCGTCACGATCGACTTGCAGCGTTGCAGCGAGGTTTCCATCTCGGTGAGGTCTTCGGCGAGTTCCTGGTCGGCGGCGAGATCCGGCATGCGGCGCCAGTCGCTCAGGATGACCGAGAGCGAGGCCAGGGGGGTGCCGAGCTCGTGCGCCGCGCCGGATGCGAGCAGTCCCATGCGGACGATGTGATCCTGCTCGGCCGCATGCTGGCGCAGCGCGGCCAGATGCGCGTCGCGCTCGCGCAGGTTCCTGTTGATGCGGGTCACGAACACCACCAGCAGCACGGCGTTGAGGATGAAGCCGAGCAGCATGCCGAGGACGGTGAGGGTGTAGGTCTCGCTCAGCGGGTTGGGCGGCAGTTCGAGCGGCCGGTAGGCCAATGTCAGCCAGACGAAGCTGGCGCAGGTCAGCGCGACCAGCGACCAGGTCGAGCGGGCATCAAGCAGCACCGCGCCCAGCGTCACCTGGAGCAGGAACAGCGAGGTGAAGGGATTGGTGGCACCGCCGCTCAGATAGAGCTGTGCGGTCAGCGCCGCGACGTCGAGCATCAGGGCGACCAGCAGTTCGTTGTTGGTGATCGCCGCGCGATGGCGCACCCACACGAGGCTCGAGACGTTGAGCAGAACCAGTGCGCCGATCACCGCCCCCATCCGCTCGAGCGGCAACGGAATCCCGAGCCCGAAATGTGCGCCGGCGATGGTGAGGACCTGTCCGACCACCGCGGTCCAGCGCAGCTGGATCAGCAGCGTCATGTTCTTGCGGCTGGTCTCGTCGTCGGTCAGGGCCGGCCCGACCAGGTCGCTGCGCGCATCGGCCTGCGAACGCAGCGTGACGGCCGTCCCGCCGGCAGGGGCGAGCGTCTCGGACAGCGTCTTCCCGTCGTCAGGTCGGCTCGGCGAACGTTCCAGCATCTGATCCCGTCCCGCGGGGGGCGGCATCGGGGCCGCCACCCTTTTCCTGGACGAAGCGCTCGCGGCGGACCAGCCCGCCGCGAAGAATGACGAAAAGCCTGCCTGCCAGCATGAATGCCAGCGCAAACCACGTCAGGGCATAGATCAGGTGGTTATTGGGAAAGCGGACCACGGTCAATCCGCCGATGGGGCCGCCTCCGGATTGTGATCGGGCGTCGGCATCCACGAAGAACGGCGCGACGTCGTGGAGACCGCGTGCGGCCGCTATCGCGGCGACGTCCCGCGAATACCAGCGGTCATGGGCCGGATCATTGCTGCGGAGGAAGCCGCCCTTCGGCTCCGTCATCCGTAGTAATCCGGTGATCTCGACCGGGCCGGCCGGATTGCCGCCCTGCCGCGTCGATGGATCGCGCCGGTCTGACGGCACGTAGCCACGGTTGATCAGCACCAGCGTGCCGTCATCTCGCTTCAGCGGGGTCAGCACCCAAAAGCCCGGCCCTTCCTCGGTCACGGCCTGGACCAGAGTTTCGCGATCGTGGAGGAAGCTCCCGGCGACGCTGACGTGCCGATATTCGTCATCGGCCGTATTGACCGCGGGCCAGGCCGCCGGCCCGGGCATGGGCTGTGGCGCGGCATGGATGCGCTGCTCGACCCTGTCGATCAAAGCCAGCTTCCACGTGCGCCGTTCAACCTGCCAGATCCCGAGCGCGATCAGGAGCGCGAGCGCCGCGAGCGAGAGGACCGTCAGCCACACGGGCGAGCGGCGCAGGGCTTCGCCGCGCGTCGCCTCGTCCCCGTTGCTGGCGGTCCGGTCCTCGCTCACTTCATGCCCGTCATCTCGTGCATGGGCATCATGTTGCTGTTGAGGTGGCTCATCACCCACAGCGAACCGGAGAGAGCGATCACCACCATGACGATGGTGAAGATCAGCGCCATCATGGTCCAGCCGTTCTCGGATTTCGTGTTCATGTGCAGGAAGTAGATCATGTGCACGACGATCTGCACGACGGCGAACGCCATGATGATCAAGGCCGTTATCTGCTTGCTCGGCAGCACACCGCTCATCACCAGCCAGAACGGAATCGCGGTGAGGACGACCGAGAGCACGAAGCCGAGCATGTAGCTCGAGAACGTGCCGTGGGAATGGCCCTCGCCGTGGTGGTGCTGATCGCCCGCATGGGCTGCATGGGTATCGGTGCTCATCGCAGAACTCCCAGGAGATAGACGAAGGTGAAGACGCCGATCCAGACCACGTCGAGGAAGTGCCAGAACATCGACAGGCACATCAGCCGGCGCCGGTTGGCCTCGATCAGGCCGAACTTGCCGACCTGCACCATCAGCGTCACCAGCCAGATCAGGCCGCAGGTCACGTGCAGGCCGTGGGTTCCGACCAGGGTGAAGAAGGCGGACAGGAAGGCGCTGCGCTGCGGCGTGGCGCCCTCATGGATCATGTGCGCGAACTCGGTCAGTTCGATGCCGATAAAGGCGGCGCCGAACAGGCCGGTGATGGCGAGCCAGGCCTGCGTCTGGTTCACCTTGTTCTGCTGCATCGCCAGCATGGCGAAGCCGTAGGTGATCGACGACAGCAGCAGCATCGAGGTGTTCAGCGCGACCAGGGGAAGGTCGAACAGGTCCTTGGGCGCGGGACCGGCGGCATAGTTGCCGCCGAGCACGCCGAAGGTGGCGAACAGGATCGCGAAGATGAGGCAGTCGCTCATCAGGTAGATCCAGAAGCCGAGCGCCGTGCTCCAGCCTTCCGGATGCGGATGCTCGTCGGCGACGTAGAAGACCGGTGCGCCCGACGGGGTGGAGGTGACAGCCGTTGCCATTTACTTCACTCCCGCCAGCAGCTTGGTCCGCGCGTCCTCGGTCCGGATGATGTCTTCGGCCGGAATGTCGAAATCGCGGTGATAGTTGAAGGTGTGGCCGATCCCGACCGCGAGCATCGCGATGAAGCTCGCAGCCGCAAGCCACCACATGTACCAGACCAGGCCGAAGCCCATGGCCGTGGCGAAGCCGGCCAGGATGATGCCCGTCCCGGTGCTGCTCGGCATGTGGATCGGCTTGAAACCGTTGAGCGGACGCTGATAGCCGCGGCGCTTCATGTCCCACCAGGCATCGTTGTCGTGGACGACGGGCGTGAACGCGAAGTTGTAGTCCGGCGGCGGCGAGGACGTGGCCCATTCCAGCGTGCGTGCGTCCCAGGGATCGCCGGTGACGTCCTTCAGCTGCTCGCGCCTGAGGAAGCTGACCGCGAACTGCATGAGCATCGACAGGATGCCGAGGAACACCAGCACGGCGCCGATCGCGGCGATGACGAACCAGATCTGCAGGCTCGGATCGTCGAACACGCGCAGCCGGCGGGTCACGCCCATCAGGCCGAGCACGTAGAGCGGCATGAAGGCCAGGTAGAAGCCGGTGACCCAGAACCAGAACGACATCTTGCCCCAGAACGGATCGAGCTTGAAGCCGAACGCCTTCGGGAACCAGAAGTTGATGCCGGCGAAGGCGCCGAACACCACACCGCCGATGATGACGTTGTGGAAGTGCGCGATCAGGAACAGGCTGTTGTGCAGCACGAAGTCGGCCGGCGGCACCGCCAGGAGCACGCCGGTCATGCCGCCGATCACGAAGGTCAGCATGAAGGCGATCGTCCACATCATCGGCAGCTCGTAGCGAATGCGGCCGCGATACATCGTGAACAGCCAGTTGAACATCTTCGCGCCCGTCGGGATCGAGATGATCATCGTCGTGATGCCGAAGAACGAGTTGACGCTGGCACCGGAACCCATCGTGAAGAAGTGGTGCAGCCAGACCAGGTACGACAGGATGGTGATGACCACCGTTGCGTAGACCATCGAGGTGTAGCCGAACAGCCGCTTGCCGGAGAAGGTCGAGGTGACTTCCGAGAAGATGCCGAAGGCCGGGAGAACCAGGATGTAGACCTCGGGATGGCCCCAGATCCAGATCAGGTTCACGTACATCATCGGGCTGCCGCCGAAATCATTCGTGAAGAAATTGGTGCCGACATAGCGATCGAGCGACAGCAGCGCGAGCACGACCGTCAGGACCGGGAAGGACGCGACGATCAGGACGTTGGTGCAGAGCGAGGTCCAGGTGAACACCGGCATCCGCATCATGGTCATGCCGGGCGCCCGCAGCTTGACGATGGTGCAGATCAGGTTGATGCCTGACAGCGTGGTGCCGACGCCGGCGACCTGCAGCGCCCAGATGTAATAGTCGACGCCGACGTCGGGACTGTAGCCGATGTTCGACAGCGGCGGATAAGCGAGCCAGCCGGTGCGGGCGAATTCGCCGATGAACAGCGAGGCCATCACCAGCACCGCGCCGCCGACCGTCATCCAGAAGCTGAAATTGTTCAGGAACGGAAACGACACGTCGCGGGCGCCGATCTGCAGCGGCACGACGTAGTTCATCAGGCCGGTGACCAGCGGCATCGCCACGAAGAAGATCATGATCACGCCGTGGGCGGTGAAGACCTGGTCGTAGTGATGGGCGTTGAGATAGCCTTCGGAGCCGCCGAAGGCGAGCGCCTGCTGGCCGCGCATCATCAGCGCGTCGGCAAAGCCGCGCAGCAGCATGACGATGCCCAGCACCATGTACATGATGCCGATGCGCTTGTGGTCCACGCTGGTGAACCATTCGCGCCACAGATAACCCCAGAGGCGGAAATAGGTCAGGCCGCCGAGCAGCGCGGCGCCACCGAGAGCCACCACCACGAAGGTGCCGACGACGATCGGCTCGTGAATGGGCAGCGACTCGAGGCCAAGCCGGCCGAAGATGAGCTTGAGGAGATCAGGAGACATGGCAGTTCTCTTTACGAGTCAGACTTCGGACGCTGTCCGAGGAAGAAGGAGGATGACTTCAGCGGCGCGAAGGTCGGTCGCTTCAGGCCGGCGCCGAGCAGCGGCGAGATGTCGGCGGGAGCCTTGATCGACGCCGTGGTCTGGCCTTGCGGCGCATCCGGGGTGCAGGTCCCGGCGACGAAGGTCGGTTCGCCGCCGAGGGCGGTGCCGCGGCGCGCATATTTGTCGTAGGCGAGCGGGAGCGTGTTGTTGAGGCCCGCGTGCCCGAGGCCGCCCTTGGCGTCGATCGCCATCATCTCGCTCTGGCACATCTTGCCGGTCTCGACGCACATGTTGAGGATCAGGCGGTAGAGATCGGGATCGATGGTGCCCCAGCGACGGACCGGCTCGTTCTGGCTCGGCTTTTCGAGCTGGAGATACTCGGTCCGGCCGAGCGTGCCGCCGGCGGATTTCGCCTTGGCGACCCAGTCGTCGAAGCCCTTGTCGTCGAGGCCGTGGAAGGCGAAATGCATGCCGGAGAATCCGGCGCCGCTGTAATTGGCGGAGAAACCCTTGTAGGTGCCGGCATGGTTCACGACGGCGTGGAGCTTGGTCTCCATTCCCGGCATGGCGTAGATCTGGCCGGCCAGCGCGGGGATGTAGAACGAGTTCATCACCGAGGATGCGGTGATGCGGAACGTGATCGGACGGTCGACCGGCGCGGCGAGGTCGTTGACGGTGGCGATGCCGTAATCCGGATAGATGAAGAGCCATTTCCAGTCGAGCGCGACGACATCGACTTCGAGCGGGGGCTTGGACCGGTCCACGGCGCGCTCCGCGTGGATGCGGCCGAGGGTGCGATAGGGATCGAGCAGATGCGTGCCCATCCAGGTCAGCGCGCCGAGGCAGACGATGATCAGCAGCGGCGCCGACCAGATCACGAGCTCGAGGGCGGTCGAATGATCCCATTCCGGCTCGTAGCGGGCGGAGGTGTTGGACTGGCGGTAGCGCCAGGCGAACAGCACCGTCAGTGCCATCACGGGCACCACGATCAGGAGCATCAGCACCGTGGAGATGATGACAAGGTCGCGCTGCTGGGCGGCGATGTCGCCTGCGGGCGACAGGACCACGTAATTGCAGCCGCTGAGGGCTGCCGCCAGAGGTAGAAGCGCCAGGATCTTGAGACGAGACACGGGCTGAGCCTTATGAGAATGGGTTTGCTTTGCGCGTGCACACGTAGTTGCGACGCAGCACTCAGGATATTGGACAATTTGTCCAATGTTGCACTGCGGGAGGTTGCGCCAGACAGGGCCCGATGCCCGGCCGTTCGCCGGGTCGTCCGGATTGGTTTACAAGACGTTTAAAGGCTCAACGCATGGCGACGGCACAGACCCCCGCAATGGCAAACCTCCACTCGGGCAAGCACGGTCACGACCAGGCCAGTCCCGGCGAGATCGCCATCGGCGTCATCATCGGCCGCACCTCGGAGTTCTTCGACTTCTTCGTGTTCGCGATCGCCTCGGTGATCGTGTTTCCGCGCCTGGTGTTTCCATTCACGAGCGAGCTGAACGGCACCTTCTATTCCTTCATGGTCTTCGCGCTGGCCTTCATGGCCCGTCCGATCGGCACCGTCATCTTCATGACGGTCGACCGCGAATACGGCAAGACGGCCAAGCTGATCTCGGCACTGTTCCTGCTGGGGACCGCCACCGTCGCGATCGCCTTTCTGCCCGGCTACAACACGATCGGCAGTGCCGCGATCTGGCTGCTGGCGCTGGCACGCATCGCGCAGGGTCTGGCCTGGGGTGGTGCCTGGGACGGCCTTGCCTCGCTCCTGGCGCTGAATGCGCCGCCGTCGCAGCGCGGCTGGTACGCGATGGTGCCGCAGCTCGGGGCTCCGCTCGGTCTGATCGTGGCGAGCGGGTTGTTCGCCTATTTCGCCGGCAATCTCTCGGCGGACGATTTCTTCGACTGGGGCTGGCGCTATCCGTTCTTCGTCGCCTTCGCCATCAACGTGGTGGCCCTGTTCGCGCGCCTACGCATGGTGTCGACGGAGGAATATTCCTCGCTGTTCGAGACCCGCGAATTGCAGCCGGCCCGCATCTCCGAGACCGTCGCGCGCGAAGGCCAGAACATCATGCTGGGCGCGTTCGCGCCGCTGGCGAGCTTTGCGCTGTTCCACATGGTCACCGTGTTTCCGCTGTCCTGGGTGTTCCTGTTCACCCGCGAAAGCCCGGTGCGCTTCCTGATCATCGAGATCGTCGCGGCCGTGTTCGGCGTCGGCGCCATCGTGGCCTCCGGCATCATCGCCGACCGTGTCGGCCGCAAATCGCTGCTGATGGGCTCGGCGATCGCCATCGCGATCTATAGCGGTTTCGCGCCCCAGCTGCTCGATGCCGGCGCGTTCGGCGAGACCATCTACATGGTGATCGGATTCATCCTGCTCGGCCTCTCCTTCGGCCAGTCCTCGGGCGCCATCGCCTCGAACTTCAAGCAAACCTATCGCTACACGGCTTCCGCGCTGACCTCGGACATGGCCTGGCTGTTCGGCGCCGGATTCGCACCGCTGGTCGCGCTGCTGCTCGCCACCAATCTCGGCGTCATCGCCTCGGGCGCATATCTTTTGTCGGGTGCGTTCTGGACCCTGCTCGCGCTCTGGCTCAGCGGCCAGCGCGAGGCGGGCGACATGGATGCGGGCGGTTAAGCTCGCGCCCTCGCCCCGGGATTGAGGCGCGCTGAGCGCACGTCAATCCGCCACGATCTTCACGCGGTCGCGCACCTTCACCTGCGCAGTCCGCTCGAGCCCGTTCAGGACGCGGAAACGCTCGGCGGGATGGTCGACACCGGCCATGCGATGGGACAGCGATTCCACGGTGTCGCCGGGCTGCACGGTGATGACCTTGATGCGCAGCGGGCGGGCGGCCTGGATCTCCTCGAGCGTCAGCCGGCGGAACGAGTTGACGGTCTCGCGCGCATTGCGTTCGCTCTCGGTCGACTTCTGCCGGGCCGCGAAGATGAAGCGGTAGACATCGCTGCCGAAGCGCAGCGCGTAGACCTTGAACTGCCACTGGTCGCCCTTGGCGATGGCGGAGGCGGCCGGGAAACCATTGATGCTGAGATCCTCGGTGGAGGATTTCTCGACCCCTTCCATCCAGCCCGAATTCAGATAGTCGCCGAGCGACTGCTCGGCCGGCACCCGCACCACGTCGAAGCGCATCGCCTGCGCGCCGCCGTCGCGCACGCCGATCACCGCCTGCGCGGTGTTGTCGAGCGTGAAATTGTCTGGCGCCTGGAAGGTGAAGCCGAGCTTGGGATGCAGGAAACGCCGGCCGCGGACGAAGCCTTCGCTGGGGTCCTCGCCATAGACGAGATTGTCGATCGCGGCGAGATAGCTCTCGCGGTCGCGTTCGGCGCCATCAGGCGCCGCATATTGCCGTGCGATCGCCTGCGCGTTCTGCACGCGCTCGGGCGTCGCCGGATGCGAGGAGGTGAAATCCTGCGCGCGGGGATCGAGTGAGCTCTTGCCGGCCTTCAGCTCCGCATTGCGCTCCATCGCCGAGAGAAACCGCGCCGCGCCGAACGGATCGAAATGCGCCTTGGCGGAAATTCCGACGCCGATGCCGTCGGCCTCGAATTCCTGCTTGCGCGAGAAACTCGCCATGGTGAGCTTGGTCTTGGCGAGCGCGAGCGCGGTGAGGTCGGGGTCGTTGCTCATGTCGGTGACGACACGGGTGACGATCGCGGCCTGGCGCGCCTGGTCCTCACGCATCGCGGCGTGGCGGGACAGCACATGCGCCATCTCGTGGCTGAGCACCGAGGACAGTTCCGACGTGTCGCTGGCCAGTGCCAGCAGGCCGCGCGTGACATAGAGCTGGCCGTTCGGCAGCGCGAAGGCGTTCACCGCGCCGGAATTGAGGATCGTGACCCTGTAGCCCTGGTCCGGGCGTTCGGACGCGGCGACGAGCCGGTCGACGGTCTTGGTGACCAGGGCTTCGAGCCGGGGATCGTCATAGGTGCCGCCATAGCTCGCGAGGATGCGCTCATGTTCCTTTTCGGTGGCGGGCGTCTGCGTCACCGCCGGCTTCGGCTTCGGCGTCGCGACCGTCGCCGGGACCGCCGCGGTCTGGAACCGGCTGATGTCGCCGCAACCGGCCAGGGTTGCGCCCAGCAGGAGGCAAAGCACGGCCGGTGCTGCCCGCAGGCGGCGGCCTTGCCCTTCTCCGTGCCGTTCTAGCACCCCATTCACGTCGCTAACCTGTGTCCGGCCCCAAATCTCAGGGCCTCACCCCTGTCGGCTCGTTTGCGCCCAGCAACTCGACCTGTCCCAAGAGGCGCACGTCAACCCGTGGCCCATTCGTCCCCTCGACCCAGCCCCGGACGCGAATACGTCTGTTTTCCAGGGACTTAAGAGTCATCCCGGCGCTCTCGAACGCCGTCTGCATACGCTTTGAAATAGTCGCGGCAAAGCCGCGTGTCCAGTTTCGCCCGAAGTTGAGGTAGGTCACCGCTCCCGTCTGACGGACGGAAAGGACTTTACCCTCAACCACCACAAAGCGCCCCATCGCCGCCAAAATATCGTCGGGACTTTCCGCGTTTTTTATGGCCGACGGGTCAGCCCAATTGCCTCTTTTTTGGCGCCGCGCCTCCGCCTCCTGCGACATCAGCGCCGCAGCGCAGTCCCTGTCCGCGATCTCGGCGGAGACGATGGCCTCGCCCCGGGCGAGCAGCATGGTCTGGATCGAGCTGTCGCTGCCGGCGAGGAAGAGCAGCGCCGTCTGGCGTCCATAACGGTCGGGCGTGTCGTCGTTGCCGCGCAGGATCACGTCGCGGCCGATGAGCTCCGATGTCAGCGCCTGCTTCGTCGCGATCGTCGGCTCGATGCCGGCCAGGCGCACCTCGCGGCCGTCGTCGAGACGGACGCTGCGCGCGTCGACGATGGCGGCGACGCGGCCCTCGCCCTGGGATTCGAACTGGCATGGCGCAGCGAAGGCCGCGTGACCCGCGGCGAGCAGAATTGCGACGGTGAGATGAAGTCGTTGCGTCACGGTGCCCGGAGAGGTTGTGTCATGCGGCAATCATAACCCGGGCGGCGGAGCGCGCGAAGGGTTCCTCACACTCTGTCGTTGCGTGCGCGGCAATCCGGATCGTTCTGCGGACGGCGCCCGCACTGCTTCCGCCTTCGCCCAGGGCTCATGCGGGCACGTCGCTGCGCGCGCAAGGACGAGTTGGAAACATCTTGCCACACGCACCATTCCGCTTTGCGGAAAACATTCGGCGTTCGCGCGCGCTGCATCACGCCTCTGCTTGCTGCGCTCTTGCGCCTGCGGCATGATTGCGGCAACAGCGAAGACGACGCGCCGAATGGAATGCGGCGCGAGCAGGGAGGTTTTTTGATGAAGACTATTTTGTCGGGCATTTTTGCCGCAGCATGTGCGCTGACTGCTGCAAGCGCTGCGCAGGCCCAGGACAAGCCGCCGCTGAAGATCGGCGGCATTCTCGACATGTCGAGCCTCTACGCCGACATCACCGGCCCGGGCAGCGAGACCGCGGCCAAGATGGCGGTGGAGGATTTCGGCGGCGAGGTGCTCGGCCGCAAGATCCAGGTGCTGGCCGCCGACCATCAGAACAAGGCAGACCTCTCCGCCAACATCGCCCGCGACATGCTCGACAACCAGGGCGTCGAGATGATCTACGACGTCGCCGCCTCGGCGACTGCCCTTGCTGCCGGCGAGATCGCGAAGGCGCGCAACAAGATCATCATGTTCAACGGCCCGGGCTCGATCCGTCTCACCAACGAGGCCTGCGGTCCCTACACCATCCACTACGTGTTCGACACTTACGGCCAGGCCAATGTGACCGGCCTTGCGGCCGTGAAGACGGGCCTCGATTCATGGTTCTTCCTCACCGCCGATTATGCCTTCGGCCAGGATCTGGAGAAGGATACCAGCGCCGTCGTCACCAAGACCGGCGGCAAGGTGCTCGGTAGCGTCCGCCATCCGCTCAACACCTCGGACTTCTCGTCCTTCCTGCTGCAGGCCCAGGCCTCCAAGGCCAAGGTGATCGGGCTTGCGAATGCCGGCGGCGACACCGTCAACGCCATCAAGCAGGCGGCCGAATTCGGCATCACCAAGGGCGGCCAGAAGGTCTCGCCGCTGCTCGCCTTCGTCTCCGACATCGATTCGATCGGGCTCGAGACCGCGCAGGGCCTGCTGCTGGCCGAGGCGTTCTACTGGGACCTCAACGACGAGACGCGCGCGTTCTCCAAGCGCTTCATGGAGCGCACCAAGCGGGTGCCGACTTCGGCCCAGGCCGGTGTCTACTCGTCCATCACGCACTATCTGAAGGCGGTGAAGGCCGCCGGCACCACCGATGCGGCAACCGTCATCAAGCTGATGAAGGAGACGCCGATCAACGACTTCTTCGCCAAGAACGGCAAGATCCGCGAGGATGGCCGCATGATCCACGACATGTACCTGTTCGAAGTCAAGAAGCCGTCGGAATCGAAGGGCCGCTGGGACGATTACAAGCTGCTGGCGACCGTGCCGGGCAGCGAGGCGTTCCAGTCGCTGGAGCAGTCGCGCTGTCCGCTGGTGAAGAAGTAAGCCTCGTCATTGCGAGCGAAGCGAAGCAATCCAGAGACGTTTCCACGGAGACAGCCTGGATTGCTTCGTCGCAAGAGCTCCTCGCAATGACGGGTGGGGAGACTCGGCAAAACAACAACAACAGGGAGACGTCCCATGAGCAACGAGATGGTTCTGCAGGAGCTCGAAGGCGGGCTGCTCACGATCACCATGAACCGGCCCGAGCGCAAGAACGCGCTGAACCCGGAGATGGTCGCCGGCCTCCTCGAGGCGGCGCGCCGCGCGGCGGATGATCCTGAGGTGCGGGCGGTGCTGCTCAAGGGCGCCGGCGGCTCGTTCTGCGTCGGCGGTGACGTCAAGTCGATGGCGGCGGGCCGCGCGCCGCTGCCGTTCGAAGTCAAGATGGCCAATCTGCGCCGCGGCATGGAAGTCTCGCGCATCCTGCACCAGATGCCAAAGCCCGTAGTGGCGCAGCTCGACGGCGCCGCGGCCGGCGCCGGGCTCTCGATGGCGCTGTCCTGCGACCTGCGCATCGCCTCGGAATCCTGCAAGATCACCACCGCCTTCGCCAAGGTCGGCTTCTCCGGCGATTACGGCGGCACTTATTTTCTGACCCAGTTGCTCGGCAGCGCGCGGGCGCGCGAGCTCTATCTGATGTCGCCCATCCTGACCGCCCGGGATGCGCATGCCATCGGCCTGGTGACCAAGGTGGTGCCGGACGCCGAGATCGACGCCGCCGCGCATGAGCTCGCTTTGTCGCTGGCGCAGGGCCCCTCGATCGCGCTCGGCTACATCAAGCGCAACATCAACAATGCCGAGCACCTGCCGCTGGAGGATTGCTTCGACGGCGAGGCGATCCATCACACCCGCTGCAGCGATACCGAGGACCACAAGGAGGCCGCCAAGGCGTTCGTGGAGAAGCGCAAGCCCGCCTTCAAGGGCGCATGACCATGGCGCCCTATCTCCGGCTGCGGCAGATCTGCCTGGTCGCGCCGCAGCTCGCGCCCGTGATCGCGGACATCTCGGAGATCATGGGCCTCGCCGTCTGCTACCGCGACGGCAATGTCGCCAAATACGGCCTGGAGAACGCGCTGCTCCCGGTCGACACGATCCTCCTGGAGGTGGTGGCGCCGTTCAGGGAGGGCACCACGGCCGGCCGCTTCATCGAAAAGACCGGTGGTCGCGGCGGCTACATGGCGATCTTCTGCTGCGACGATCCAGACGCCTGCGGCCGCCGCGCCAATGCGCTCGGCGTGCGCACCGCGAACGTGATCGACCATGCGCCCTATCACGGCGTGCAGCTGCACCCGCGCGACTGCCGCGCGGCCTTCATCGAGCTCAACCATACCGCAGGCAGCGACGATCATCTCGGTCCCTATCCGCCCGCAGGGCCGGACTGGCAGAGCTTCATCCGCAAGGATGTGACGCAGGCGCTGACGGCTGTGGAGATGCAGAGCCCGGATCCGCAAGGCCTGGCCCAGCATTGGGGCCGCATCCTCGGCCTTGCGCCCGACGGCGCCACGCTGAGATTGCCCAATGCCACCTTCCGCTTCGTGACGGGCGACAGCGAGATCATGAGCGCGCTGGAGTTTCGGGTCACCGACGTCGCGCGCGTGCTTGATGCGGCGAAGGCGAAGGGCATCGCGGTGACGGGCAATGCATTTCCGCTGGGCGGCGTGACGTTTCGCGTGAGCTGAACGTGCGTAGCGCAGGGTGGGCAAAGGCAAGCGTGCCCACGCTCCTTTCATTGAAGCAGAAGGGTGGGCACGGCGCTTGCGCGCCTTTGCCCACCCTCCGGTATCGCGGCCCTTATCTGCCCTTGAAGTTCGCGGCGCGCCGTTCTTCCGTGGCCTTCACGCCTTCCTTGAAATCGTCCGTGGCGCGCAGCCGCGTCTGTTCGGCGAGTTCGTGGTTGGTCGCGGCCATGACGCGGTCGGCGAGGCCGTTGCGCATCGTGGCGCGGGTGGAGAGCAGGCCGAGCGGCGAGCATTCGGCGATTTCGCCGGCCAGCTTCATCGCGGCTGCCTTGACCTGGTCCTGCGGCACCAGTTCGTTGGCGAGGCCCCACTTGACGGCTTCTTCGCCGGTGACGCGGCGGCTGGTGTAGAACATCAGCTCCGCGTTGTTCTTGCCGATCAGCTCGGGCAGCGTCACGGTCAGGCCGAAGCCGGGATGGAAGCCGAGCTTGGTGAAGTTTGCGGAGAAACGCGCTTCGGGACAGGTGACGCGGAAGTCGGCCGAGACGGCGAGGCCAAGCCCGCCGCCGATGGCCGCGCCCTGCACGGCGGCGACGATCGGCTTCTTGGCGCGGAAGATGCGCACGGCCTGGATGTAGAGATGGTTGATCGCGCCGAGGCTGTCGGCCGGATCGCCCTTCTTCGTCGCGTCGGCTTCGCGGGCCTCCTGCTCCTGCCGCGCCGGATCGCTGAAATTGGCGCCGGCGCAGAACGCCTTGCCTTGGGCCGACAGCACCGAGGCGCGGATCTCGATGTCGCGGTCGAACTCCTCGAGTGCGTCCGCGATCTGGTTGATCAGCGAGATGTCGAAGAAATTCAGTGGCGGGCGGCGGATCTCGATGGTGCCGACATGCCCGACCTTCTCGACGCCGATGTCCTTGTAGGTGCTCATTTGTGATCTCCAATATCTCGGTAGCGAAGAACCACCTCTCCCATCGGGAGAGGTCGATTTGCGCCAGCAAATCGGGTGAGGGGACTAGCTCTATCGTGGGACCATGACCCCTCACCCGGCGCTCCGCGCCGACCTCTCCCCATGGGAGAGGTGGACGGAGCGCGCGGCAAGGCGTCCGATCCCATCACCGTCAGCGCAGGCCGAGGCCGCGGGCGATGATGCCGCGCAGCACCTCGGTGGTGCCGCCCTGGATGGTGAGTTTCGGTGCCGTCTTGATCGCGAAATCGAGCTGCTGTTCGAGCGTCTCGCGATTGGTGGCGGTCTCCTCGACGAAGGCGGCGAGATCGCGCACCCGATGCGGCAGCTGCTGCTCCCACACCGTGCCGATGTCCTTGACGATCGAGGCCTCGACCACCGGTTCCTTGCCGGCCGAGAGCATGCCGGCCACCGAGACCGACATGCGGCGCATGGTGTGGAGCTGCGCGACGAGGCGGCCGATGCCTTCGGCGCTGCGCGTGTCCGGCTTGTTGCCGACCGCGCGGACCAGTTCGGTCAGCACGTAATAGGTCTCGAGGAAGCGCTCGGGGCCCGAACGCTCATAGGCCAGTTCGCTCGTCGCCTGCTTCCAGGCGCCATCGACCTCGCCGAGAACGTGATCGTCGGGCACGAAGAAATCGGTGAAGACCACCTCGTTGAACTCGTACTGGCCGGTGATCTGGCCGATCGGGTTCACCTTGATGCCCGGCTGCTTCATCTTCACCAGGAACTGGGTGAGGCCGTGACGGCGGTTCTCCTTGGTCGGCGGCGAGGTGCGGAAGATCGCGATCATGTAGTCGGCGATATGCGCCGACGAGGTCCAGATCTTGGTGCCGTTGATGAGGTAGCCGCCGTCGGTCTTGGTCGCGCGCGTCTTCGCGGCGAACAGGTCGGAGCCGGAGTTCGGCTCGCTCATGCCGATGGCGAAGCAGACTTCGCCGCGGCAGATCCGCGGCAGGATGTCCATCTTGATGTGCTCGGGCGCATATTTCAGCAGCACCGGCCCGCTCTGGCGGTCGGCGACGAAGAAGCGCCGCGTCGGCGCATTGGCGACGCGCATCTCCTCGGTCACGACGTAGCGCTCGAGATAGGTGCGCTCCTGGCCGCCATATTTCTTCGGCCAGGTCATGCCGAGCCAGCCCTTGGCGCCGACCCGGCGGGAGAATTCCGGCGCGTCGGTGTCTTCGCGCTTGGGCTGATTTGGGTCGAAGGTGCCGGCGGCGATCTCCTCGGCGAGGAAGGCGCGGACTTCCTTGCGCAATTGCTCGCATTCCTCGGGCAGGCGGATCGGATCGAAACGAAGCGCAGCGGTCATGTTGTCTCGTCCTTTCTTCTCAGCGCGATGCCACAAGCGGCCACAATTCGTCGGCGCCGCGATGGGCGACCAGCTTGCCGAGCTCGACGGCCCAGTAGCTTTCCGAACCGAAATCGTCGCGCCAGGCCAGCGCCCGCAGCGAATAGCGGTGCAGGATGTGCTCCATGGTGAAGCCGATCGCGCCGTGCACCTGATGGGCGATGCCGCCGCCCTTTTCGGCGGCTTCGGCGCAGCGGATCTTTGCGGAGGCGGCTTCGAGATAGACCGCGTCGTCGAACGACCTGGCGTTCGCGATGGCGTCGGCCGCGGAGGTCGCGGCCGCCAGCGCCGCGGCGGATTCGCCGGCGAGGCGGGCGAGGTTGTGCTGCACCGCCTGGAATTTCGAGATCTTCTTCTCGAAGGCGACGCGCTCGTTGGAATAGCGGACCGAGATGTCGAGCATGGATTCCAGCGCGCCCGCGATCTGGAGGCTGCGGGCGACGCCGCCCATCAGCATGAAGGTGGCCTGGTCGAGCCCCTTCGGGGCCGGGCGGGTGCTGATCGGCTGCACCTTGTCCAGCGTCACGGTGTCACTGTGGTCGTAGCCGACATTGAGGCCGGCCTCGATCCGCGCCTTGGCCGCGTCGATCAGCGCGATGACCACGCCGTCCTTGCCATGCGCCAGCACGGCGAAGTGCTTCGCCTCCTTGGCAAAGGGCACGCCGCGGGCGCGGCCGGATAGTGCGCCGTCGGCATCAAGCGTGATGCGGTCCTTCGGCGAGGCCGGCAGCACCGACATCTCGCCCTCGGGCGAGGTGATCTTCGCCTGCGCCAGCAGCCAGCCGGCCAGCATGGTCTCGGCCAGGGGAACCGCGACCGCGAAACGGCCGGCGGCGTTCAACAGGGCAAATCCGTCGGCAAGGCTCGCGCCCGAGCCGCCGAGATCGTCGGGCACCCAGGCCAGCGGCAGGCCGGCTTCGCTGAGCGCCTGCCAGAGCGGGGCCTTCCAGGCGCCCGCCTTGTCGTGATTGATGGTTTGCGGATCGGCGAGGTCGGCGAAGATCTTCTCCGCGGTCTCGACGACGATATTGTCACTCTCCGCCACAGCGTTCCCCGTGTTTTGCCATTGGCGCGTCCCGTGCTTTCGGACCGGCGCGCGCCTTCTTCTTGCGCCTGATGATCGGAAAAAGCCATGGCCCTGACAAGCGTTGATCGCAGGCCCGTCTGCGACGCGGGCATGGGCTTGAGGTGATCCAAGAGTAATTCCGCTAAGCGGAGTTTGCTCGATTTGCAGGCGGCGGCAAACTCGTTAAACAAGGCGCCGACAACAGATCGAAGGGAAGGACATCCGGATGGCTCAGGACAGCTTGTGCGCAATCGTGACGGGGTCGGCCTCCGGCCTCGGTGCTGCGACCGCGGAAATTCTGGCGCGAAGCGGCGCGCGGCTCGTCATCAACTATTCATCGAGCCAGAAGGAAGCCGAAGCGACGGCCGACCTCTGCCGCAAGGCCGGTGCCGCCGAGGTCGTGGTGGCGCAGGGCGATGTCTCGAAGGATGAGGATTGCCGCCGGATCGTCGCGGCGGCGGCTCCCTGGGGCCGGCTCGACGTGCTCGTCAACAATGCCGGCACCACCAAGCACGTCGCCCATGCCGATCTCGACGGCCTTTCGGCGGAGGACTTCCAGCGGCTCTACGGCGTCAACACCATCGGACCGTTCCAGATGGTGCGTGCCGCGCGCGGCCTGCTCGAGGCGGCCGCGAAAGCCTCGGGACGGCCGGCTGCGGTGGTCAACGTCTCCTCGGTCGCCGGCATCAGCGGCGTCGGGTCGTCGATCGCCTATGCCGCCAGCAAGGGGGCGCTCAACACCATGACGTTGTCGCTGGCGCGCGCGTTGGCACCGCTGATCCGCGTCAACACGGTGTGTCCCGGCTATATCGACACGCCCTGGTTCACCAAGGGCCGCGGCGAAGCTGGCGCCAAGCAGGTGCGCGACAGCGTGGTTGCGAAGGTGCCGCTCAAGGTCGCCTCCACCGCCGAGGACATCGCGCAGCTCGTCAGCTTCCTCGCTTTGCCCGCGTCCGGCAACATGACCGGCGAGGTCGTGCGCATGGATGCGGGGATGCATCTGATCGCGTGAGAGTGCTCGGCACACTCTCACCGCGTCATGGCCGGGCTTGACCCGGCCATCCACGTTGCCTCACGGATCGAAGAACGTGGATGCCCGGGCCTTTGCCGCGCCGAAGCGGCTTCGGCCGCGCAGGCGGGACGAGCCCGGGCATGACGATAGATGAGGCTCCGTAGTTTCTCCAGACGCTGGCCGCTACCCCTTGATCACGCCGCTGGCCACCAGGCGGTGCCAGATGAACAGCACCACCACCGCGCCGATCGTCGCCATGATGAAGCCGGCGCCCTGATCGGGACCGTAGTGCCCGATCGCCTGTCCGATGAACGTCGCCAGGAACGCGCCGGCGATGCCGAGGATGGTGGTGAGGATGAAGCCGCTCGGATTGTTCGGCCCCGGCGCCAGCCAGCGCGCGATGAGGCCGGCGACGAAGCCGACGACGATGATCCACAACAGGCCGCCCAGACTCATGACAATGTTCCCTTCCTGATCGTGTCGATCTGCTTGCGCTCAAAGCTTGCCTGACAGTTCCTGCTCGGTCGGCAGTCGTCCGTCCGGCGTCAGGTGATCGATCACTTGGGGCAGGTACTGGCTGAGGCCGGAGAGCAACTCGTCGCGGGACAGGCCGCTCTGGGCGGCGAGGCTGTCGATCTGGTCCGCGCCGAGGGCGCTGGCGAGATCGCCGGGCGCGATCGGCTTGTTCTGCCCCTTGCCGACCCAGGAATTGGCGGTCTCGCCATGGCCGCTCTGCTGCAGCTGGTTGAGGAGATCGCCGAGGCCGCCGCTGAGCACACTTCCGGCGGCGCCGCCTGCGATCAGACCGCCGAGGCCGCCCTTGAGGATGTCACCGAGGCCTCCACCAAGACCGCCGCCCGTGCCGGCATTGACCGGCGGCGGGACGGGCGCGGGCGCCGTCTGCGGCGCTGTGCCGGACTGGTTGGCCGTGAAATGCTTGAACGCCTTCCAGGCGAGCAGGCCGAGGATCGCCATCGTCATCGGCGACATGCCACCGGAGGATTGCTGCGAACTCGGCGCGCTCGGGCCGCGCGGACCATTCTGCATGCCGTTGAGGACGTCGAGTAGACCCATGGTGCTCTCCTTTGGCGTTCTCGTCGGCGAGCTCTCGCCGGTGACACGCCCCCGGCGCAAAACATATGGGGCTGTCATGACGGTTACAAGGCGCAGGCCGCGGACAGGCGCGGTGGGCAGCGGCTTTCCGCTCTGCTATCGAAGCACGTGATTGCGGGAGTCCAGAAGTGAACAGGGATCGACCGATCGTGGTGGCCGGCGCCGGCGCCATCGGCTGTTTCGTCGGCGGCCTGCTTGCGGCAGGCGGCCGCCGTGTCGCGTTGCTGGCGCGGCCGCGCGTCAAGACCGAGATCGAGCGTCACGGCCTGCGACTGACGGATTTCGGCGGAGGCGACAGGACGATCCCGTCGGGCCGATTGGCGCTGTCCGAGGATCCTGCGATCCTGCACAGCGCCGGCATCGTGCTCGTGACGGTGAAGAGCGCGGACACCGCGGCCGTGGCCGACCAGATCGCACACCATGCGCCGCAGGATGCGGTCGTCGTCTCGTTGCAGAATGGCGTCGACAATGTCGCGCTGCTGCGCGCGCGGCTCGGCAGCCGCCGCGTGCTCGCCGGCATGGTGCCGTTCAACGTCGTCGCGATGGGCGAGGGGCGATTCCACCGTTCGACCTCCGGCGACATCCAGATCGGCGAGGATACGGACAATACCGCGGCCGCGCTGTCGGTTCCGGGGCTCACCATGCACGCGCGCCGCGACATCACCGGCGTGCAATGGGGCAAGCTCATCATCAATCTGAACAACGCGCTCAGCGCGCTATCGGACATGCCGCTCGCCGCGCAGCTCGCGGATCGCGGCTGGCGCAGGCTGTTTGCCGACCAGATGGCCGAAGGGCTCGCCGTGCTCGCGGCCGCCGGAATTGCGCCGGTGTCGCCGACGCCGATCCCTCTGCGATGGACGCCGGGCATGCTGAGGCTGCCGGATCCGATCTTCAAGGCCATCCTCGGGCGTGCCATGAAGATTGATCCGGAGGCGCGCTCTTCGATGTGGCAGGACCTCAAGCAGGGGCGCCGGACGGAGATCGACCATCTCCAGGGAGCCGTCATCGCGCTTGCCGACAAGAACGGCGTGGCCGTGCCGCTGATGCGCCGCATTGTTGCGCTGATCAGGGACGCCGAGAGCGCGGGCACGGGCCCGCCTCGGCTGACGCCGCATCAGATTCGCGGTGCGGCCTGACCCTGCAGGGGAGAGCGCGATGAATCGCGGATTTACGATCGGATTGTCGCTGGCCGCGCTCTGCGGCGCCTCCACGCTCGCGCATGCGCGGCCGCCGACGGCGATGAGCTCTCCTGGCTACGAGCGGCGCCTGCAGGAGAGCCGGTCGCAGCTGGGAAACGCCCCTGTGCGGGAGGCACCGGTGGCCCCGTCCGTCACCCCTCCGAAGCGCAGCAAGACGAAGCGCACGAACTGACGGGCCTGGTTCTGTGAACGGCCATGCGCATTGTACTCATTCGTCGTTACGGCCTGCGCCGGGACGACAGCGGAGTGCCTGGCAAAGCGGGGCGGGACAACCGAAATTCACCCCTTCTTCGCAGGCCTCGCCGGCGTCGGGCTGAACAGCTTCTTCAGATCGTTGAGGCCTTCCGACAGCCGCGGCCATTCGCAGGAGAACGAGCCCTTGGCGCAGGCGCCGGTCTTGGGCCGCGGCCGCGTCTCGCCGACGGCGGCCTGCTGCACCTTCGGCCGCTCGACCGGTACGGGCACGCGCTCGGTTTCGGTCCGGAGCGCGACCTGCTGGATCTGCTGCGCCTGCTGTTCATGCAACTCGCGCTGCTGGCGCGCGGCGGCCTCGGCCGCGATATGGCTGCGGCGCTGATTGGCGAGATAGGCAGTGTAGGACTCGTCGATCTTCTTCTGTTCCTCCGGCGTCGGGTTCGGCCCGGCGATGTCGAAGGTGCGGTCCTGCAGGAAATCGTAATAGGTGTAGCCGCCGCCCGGCTTGCGGCGGCCGGCGTACTTGGCGTTGCATTCGGCGAGCGCAGCGGTCTTCTCGGCCTTGGTCGCGGATTTCTCGGCGGCGTCGGCGCATTCCTCGAAATCGACGGGGGCACGCTTCCACCATTGCGCGTGGGCGTGCGAGGCCGTCAGCAGAAGACCTGCTGCTGCAAAGAAACACGGCGTCGCGCGAAGCGATGCGAACACGATCGACATTCTACGGGAGCATTCCTTGAACGGCTCAACTCCGACTGAGTCGTGCAGGGTTTTTTGCCCTGTTATCGCCGCCTTGTCACCGGTGGAACCAGGGAATTTCGGGGCTGTAATGCTGACATTTTTTGCTTGACGTGGCGCAGCAGTCACAGCCGCGTGCCACGCGATGCGCTTACAGTTTCAACCATCGGACTTCGAAGGAGATTCCCCGCCATGAGGGCGATGGCCTGCCTTGCCGCGATCGTTTCGGTCTTGATGTGCGGACGTGCGCTCGCAGCCGGGGAGGATGCCCCCAACCGCAAGCCGGTGAAGGCGATCGCCGACGCGCGGTTGCCGGTCGGCGGACAGGGGATACTGCCGCTCTATCTCTCCAGCAACTGGGCGCTGCCGCTGCCGGCGATCTCGCGCGCCGTCATCGTTTTGCATGGCCGCCTGCGCAATGCCGACGACTATTATATCTCGGCCAACACCGCGCAGGTCGCCGCCGGCGAGGACGGCAAGCGCGCGCTCATGATCGTGCCGCAATTCCTGGCGGAGATCGACATCGAGGCGCACAAGCTTCCCGCCGAGACGCTGCGCTGGTCGCTGGAGGGCTGGGAAGGCGGGGAGCCCGCGCTGGCACCGAACCCGGTGTCGTCCTTCGAGGCGCTCGATGCGATCCTGGCGAAGCTCGCCGATCGACGCATCTTTCCGAATCTCAAACAGGTCGTCGTCGCCGGCCATTCCGGCGGTGGCCAGGTCGCGCAGCGCTACGCCATCGCAGGCAAGGGCGAGACGCTGCTGGCGCGCCAGCATATCGACGTCCGCTATGTCGTCGCCAATCCCTCCTCCTACGCCTATTTCGATGCCGTGCGGCCGTTTCCGAAGATCGCCGCGGGCTGCCCCGGCTTCGACAAGTGGAAATACGGCATGGAGGAGCGTCCGCCCTATCTGGCGAATGTCACACCGGCCGTGCTGGAGCAACGCTATGTCGAGCGGGACGTGGTCTATCTGCTCGGCACGCTCGACACCAATCCGGACCATCCCGCGCTCGACAAGAGCTGCATGGCGAAGGCGCAGGGCCCGCATCGTTATGCGCGCGGCCACGCCTATGTGGATACGATGGCGCGGCGCCACCGCGGCACACCCAATCACAGGGTGTGGGATGTCGCCGGCGTCGGGCATGACGGCGACCGGATGCTGACCTCCAAATGCGGGCTGACGGCGCTGTTCGATATTCCGGGCTGCGGCGCGGAACGCTGAGATGCGAAACGGCGGCTGATGCTTGAAGGCGCGGCGCTGCCTGTTACACTTCGCCCGCGACCGCCTCATCGTGAGGCGATGCCAAGAAGACGAAGTGGAAACGCCTGATGCTGCTGCCCCTGTCCGACGTGCCACGCTGGTACGCCGAGCGCAAACCCGAAGGCACGATCGCCGTCCGCCATGGGCAGGACACGCTGACATGGACCGAGCTCGAACGCGGCGCCAACCGCCGCGCGCGGGCGTTCATGGAACAGGGCGTCAGGCCCGGCGATTTCGTCGCGATCGGCCTGCCCAATGGCAACGCGTTTTTCGAGACCACGTTCGCGGTGTGGAAATGCGGGGCGACGCCGACCTCGCTGTCCTGGCGGCTGCCGCGCGGCGAGGCCGCCGCTGTGCTCGACATATTGAAGCCCGCTTTGGTGGTCGGCGGCGAGGCCGACTGGAACGCGCCGAACCGCCTGCCCGCGGATTTCGTGCCGCAGGGGTTCTCGGATGAGCGGCTGGATCCGCCGGTGGCGCGCTACTGGAAGGCGATGACTTCGGGCGGCTCGACCGGCCGGCCCAAGGTGATCCTCGATCATCAGCCGGCGGTGACCGACACCGCGGCCACGCCGCCGCTCAATATCCCCGTCGGGGTGTCGCTGCTCAATCCGGGCCCGCTGTATCACAATGCGCCCTTCATCGTGTCGCATTACGCGCTGTTCACCGGCGGGCAGCTCACCGGGCTCGTCAAGTTCGATGCCGAGGAAACGCTGCGGCAGATCGAACGCGAGCGCGTGCAATGGGTCAATTTCGTGCCGACCATGATGCACCGGATCTGGGCGCTGCCCGAGCAGGCGCGCAAGGCCTATGACCTGTCGAGCCTCAAGACCGTCTTCCACATGGCCGCGCCGATGCCGCCCTGGCTGAAGGAGAACTGGATCGCCTGGCTCGGGCCGGAGCGCATCTGGGAGCTCTATGGCGGCACCGAGCGGCAGGGCTCGTGCATCATCTCCGGCACGGAATGGCTGTCACACAAGGGCTCGGTCGGCAAAATCGGCGAGATGGCGAAGCTGCGCATCATCGGCGAGGACGGCAGGGACGTTGCGCCGGGCGAGACCGGCGAGATCTATTTCCTGAACAATGACGGCAGGGACGCCACCTATCATTACCTCGGCGCCGAGCCGAAGCGCCGCACCGACGGCTGGGAGTCGCTCGGCGACATCGGCCGGCTCGATGCCGAGGGCTATCTCTATCTCGGCGACCGCCTTGCCGACATGGTGCTGCGCGGCGGCGCCAACATCTATCCGGCCGAGGTCGAGGCTGCGGTCTCCGAATGTCCCGGCGTGCGCTCCTGCGTGGTGGTGGGTTTGCCTGATCCGGAACTCGGCCAACGCGTGCATGCGATCATCGAGCCGGAGCCCGGCGCGGATGGCCAGGCCATCGCCGATGGCATGGCGGCGTTCCTGAGGGACAGGCTGAGCCGCTACAAGCAGCCGGAAAGCTTCGAGTTCGTCAGCGCTCCCCCGCGCGACGATTCCGGAAAAGTCCGCCGCACCCTGTTGCGCGACGAGCGCGCGGCGTGGATGAAGGACGGGCGCGAATTCCGGATCTGGCCGGCGAAGGCGCCGGCGCATGCCGACTGAGACACGTCAGACAAGGATTTGCACATGACCATCACGATTGCCGCCACCAGCGTGCCGAAGCCGCCCGCCGACATCATCGCGGGCTTTCGCGGCGCGCCGACCTCGGTCATCTCTGACAATCTCGCCCGTCTGCCGGGCGCGGTCGGCCTGAAGCCCTATCATCGCGGCGGCAAGCTGGTTGGAACGGCCTTCACCGTGCGGACCCGGCCCGGCGACAATCTCGCCATCCACCGCGCGCTCGAGCTGGTCGGTCCCGGCGACGTCATCGTGGTCGATGGCGGCGGCGACGAGACCCGTGCGCTGGTCGGCGAGATCATGAAGACCATCGCGCAATGGCGCAAAGCCGAGGGCTATGTGATCGACGGCGCGATCCGCGATGTCGCGGCCTTCGCGGCGGATGATTTTCCCTGCTATGCGCGCGCGGTGATCCATCGCGGCCCCTACAAGAACGGCCCCGGCGAGGTCAACGTGCCCGTCACGATCGGCGGCAGCGTGATCTCGCCCGGCGACATCGTGGTGGGCGACGAGGACGGCGTGGTGTCGTTTCCGGCCGCCGGCGCCGCCGCGCTGCTGGAGGCGGTGCGCGCCCAGGCCGCGCGCGAGGAGGAGACCATGACGGCGATCCGCGAGGGCCGCTACCAGGGGTCCTACGGCAAGTCGTGATCAGAGAAGAATGAAAGGGAGGACGGCGTGAGCCAGAAAGAGGAATTCCACAATCTCGACAATGCCGACGACGGGCTGTTTCGCGAACTCGCGGCCGGCGTCACCACGCGCATCTTCTCCGGCGAGCAGGCGATGCTCTCGGTGGTGACGCTGGCGCCGCATGCGCAGGGCACGCTGCATCATCATCCCGAGGAGCAATGGGGCGTGCTGCTCGACGGTTCCGCGATCCGCGTCCAGGGCGGCGAGGAGATCGCAGTGAAGAAGGGTGATTTCTGGCGCACGCCCGGCAACGTGCCGCACACCATGCGCGCCGGCCCGGACGGCGCCCGCGTGCTGGACATCTTCAGTCCGCCGCGTCCAGAATACAGGAAAGCCGGATCGGGCTTCGGGACGACCTGAAGCCCACCGCACGCGCCACAGAGCAACAAGCCGGGCGCGGAACGAAAACAGGGAGGAAGACCATGACGATCACGCGACGGGCGCTGCTGGCCGCGCCTGCCATCCTGGCGATGGCGCCGGCGGCCGCGCAGGCTTCCAAGATCACGCTGGTGGTGCCGTTCCCGCCGGGCGGATCGACCGATGCGATGGCGCGGCTGCTCCAGAGCAATCTCCAGACAAAACTCAATCGCATCGTCGTGGTCGAGAACAAGTCGGGCGCGGCCGGCGCACTCGGCGCCGCGCAAGTGGCCAAGAGCCCGGCGGACGGTTCGTCCTTCCTGGTCACCTTCGATTCCCATGCGGTGATCCCCGCCATCCTCGACAAGCCGCCGGTCGACGTCGAGCGCGAATTGATGCCGGTGCTGTTGATCGGCACCGCGCCCTACGTGATCGCCGCCAGCGCCAGCCGTCCCTACAAGAGCTTCGCCGACGTGGTCGCGGCCTGCAAGGCGAGCCCGGGTGCCGTGAAATATGCATCCGTCGGCATCGGCACGCTCGGCCATCTCGCCATGACCGTGCTCGGCAGCAAGGCCGGTGTCGAGATCATGCACGTGCCCTATCGCGGCGGCGGACCCGCGATGAACGACGTGCTCGGCGGCCATGTCGATCTGATCGCGGGATCGGCGGCGCTGGTGTCGGCCCAGCTCGGCACCAATCTGCTGCGCCCGATCCTGCAGCTCGGCCGCACGCGGTTGCCGGCGCTGCCGGACACGCCGACCGCGATCGAGGCCGGTTTTCCGGATTTCGAGACGCTCGCCTGGTGGGGCATCTTTGCGCCCGCGGGCACGCCGCCCGATGTTGTCGCGGCGATGGCCTCGGCCTCGAAGGAGGTCCTGAGCGAGCCAGCCACCGCGGCCCAGCTCAAGGAGACCCAGCAGATGACGCTGCTGCTCGAGGAGGGCCCAGCCTTCAAGACCTTCTTCGACAAGCAGGTCGAAGCTTGGGGCAAGGTGGTGAAGGACAACAACATCAGGGCGTGATGCCGTCCTGGACGAATTGACGCCGACCGGACTTAGATCATGGTCGTTCCGGCGGTTCTGGCGCGGCATTGGCGGCCCTTTCCCCGGAACGATCGACCGCGGAAAAGCAGTCGATCGGCCAAATCTTGCCACTGTCAAGATTGTCGTTGACGGTGGGGCGCCGCTCGGCTAGCGTATCTTTACATTGGAAAGATATCGCTTGGGGCCGCTCCGCCGATGCGCCTCAATGCCGGCACGCACGGCCAGCCACGCTGGCCGTCAGCCATGGCTGGAGGCACGGATGAAGACCTTCCTCACCGTCAAGCTCGCTCTGCTTCCCTTCGCCGTGTTCTGGCTGTTGATGGGGCTGCATCATCCGGACCTGGCGATCGGAACGGCCTTCGCGCTGTCATGCGCCGGCATGATCTGGCGGGCCCTGCGTCGCGAATTCATGAGCCTCGAAGCACTCGGCGTCGCGCTGTTTCTCGTGCTCGGCCACGCCCTGGCGCTCGCGCCGGACTGGACCGCCGCCAACGCCGTCTGGCTGTCCTTTGCCTTCATCGGCGTCGGCAGCCTCGTCAGCGTGCTGCTGGGCCGGCCATGGACCGGGGATTATGCGCGCGCGGCCTATCCTGACAATGCCGCAACGGTGCAGTTTCGCCTGATCAATGCGGCCCTGACGGGCTTGTGGGGCGTGCTCTTCCTCGCCATTGCGGCCTGCCGCTGGGCGGGAGCCTCGCCATGGATCACGACGGCGATCGTCGTCGGCGGCGCGCTGGTCTCGATCTTCGGGCCGCGTCTGGCGATCGTCTTCGCGCTGCGTCGGATGCGCGCGGCCCGGGAGCGCTTCTCCTGGCCAGCCCCCTCTTTTGGAAAGGACGGCGTCGATTGCGACGTCGCGATCGTGGGCGCGGGGATCGGCGGGTTGACCGCCGCCGCCCTGCTTGCCGATGCCGGGCTCAAGGTCGCCGTGTTCGATCATCACGTCCTTGCCGGCGGCTATTGCCACAGCTATCTGCGCAAGGCGCATCACGATGACAAGGCGGTGCTCTACCGCTTCGATGCCGGGCCCCATGATTTTTCCGGCGTCTGGCCGGGTGGTCCGATCGCGAGCTTGCTGGAGCGCCTGGGCGTGGCCGATCGCGTGCAATGGCAGCGGGTACGGCACAGCTATCATCTCGCGGGCCAGAGCCTCGACGTTCCCGACGATTGGCGCGACTATGCGCGAGAACTCGGCGAGAGGTTTCCGGGCAGCGCGGCCGGCATCGCCGCGCTGTTCGAAACCCTGCATGCGATCTTCGAGGGCATGTACGCGACCGGACATGGCCGCTCCGGCATTCCCGGCATGCCCGCGACGGTCGACGACCTGCTGGCCTTCCCCAGGAAGCATCCCGCCGCGTTTCGCTGGATGAACGAGCCGTTCGACAGCCTCATCGCGGCCCATGTCAGCGACGGCGCCGTCATCAGGTTTCTCCATGCGCTCAGCGGCTATCTCGGCGACGGCAGCGAAAGGCTGACCTGCGCGCAGATGGCGCCGATCTTCGGCTATTATTTCAAGGGCGGATATTATCCGCGCGGCGGCTCGGGCGTGGTGGCTGATGCGCTGGTCGGCGCCATCGAGGCGCGCGGCGGCACCGTTCACCTGAAATGCCCGGTGCGCCGGATCCTCGTCGCCGACGGCCGCGCCACGGGTGTGTTGCTCGGGGACGGACGAACCGTCCGCGCCGACGCCGTCGTCTCCAATGCCGACATCAAGCGCACCTTCTCGGAGTTGGTCGATCCGGCCGTTCTGCCTGCGTCGTTCCGTGCGCAGCTCGAGGCGGCCGAGCCGGCCAATTCGGCGTTCTGCGTCCATCTCGGTCTCAGCTTCGATCCACAGATGCGCCCCGCCGTTCACATCGAGCAGCCGATGGGGGTGGGCCTTGCCATGATGTCGAAGCTCGATCCGTCCGCCGCGCCCGAGGGACACGCGACCCTGACCCTGATCACGATCGTCCCTCACGCGGAGGCCAGGGACTGGTTTCCCGGCGAGGGCGGCGAGGGCTGGAAAGCCTGGCGCCGGTCCGCTCCCTATCTCGACCGCAAGAAGCAACTCGGCGATGCGATGATCGCGGCGGCCGAGACCGTCATTCCCGGCCTCTCCAGCCACATCGTCTACCGGTCCGATGCGAGCCCCGTCACCTATGCCCGCTACGACTGGGCCAGCGCCGGATCGATCTACGGCGTGTCGCGGCGGGGCCGGCTGAAGGGCTCGAAATCCCCGCTGCGTAACCTCGTGATCGCGGGCGGCGGGAATGCCGGCGCCGGTGTCGAGGCGGTGGTGATCTCGGGTGCGGAGGCCGCCGAAGCCCTGGTGCCGGGCCTGCTGGCTGAACCGCGGTCGCCGGCCGGGGCCCCGCGCACCAGCCGGCTGCCCGACCGGCCGGACACGCACGGTGCTCGCGAGACTGGCGATCGTGAGCGCGCTTTGCTATGAAGCCGGCGTGAATCCGCCATGTCAGGGTTCCGCGGTCCCGTAGCTCAGCCGGATAGAGCGGCGGTTTCCTAAACCGTAGGTCGGATGTTCGAGTCATCCCGGGATCGCCAACCATTCAGCGCAAAAAACTTTGCATCAGCAAAGATTTGTCCGTCGTCCGCGGTTCGTTCTGCCGCCGGCGGCGAGCTTGATGTCCCACCGCCGCACACGCCCCGTTTGACAGAAGGCGGGGTCCAACATGGCCCGCACTGGTGTGCGAGCCTGACTCCGCACGCTCCGATTCCATCGGGCGCTATACGAAGGGTTGTTCGACCTATCCCGGAGAGGTGATGTCTTGGCGTATTCTCCGGCGATACCTTTGCTGCTGCATCACGAACAGGCTGGCATTTGCCATCGATCGCCGCGCCTTGCCGGGCACAGGCCCGAGCGCGGCGCTGGGCTCTGCCGCATCAGCAAAGGAACTCACCATGGACGAGCGTACGAAGCAGTTCTGGCCCAACGGAGCTCGCTTGGCGGTCAGCTTCTCCCTCATGTTCGAAGCTGGTGGCCAGCCGATCTCCGGGGCCGGTGGCGTCATTCCTGATCCCATCCAGGACGGCGTTCCGGACCTGCCGACGAACGCATTCTTCCAGTACGGGATCTACGAGGGCATTCCGCGCATTCTCGACCTGTTCGACAAGCATCAGATCAAGCTGAGCTCGTTCATGATCGGCCGCGCGGTCGACAAGGCCCCGGAGCTCGCCGCTGAAATCGTCAGGCGCGGTCACGAGGCGGCGGCGCATGGGCGCACCTGGGAGAACAGCTATGCGCTCGACCCCGATGCGGAACGCCGCTTCATCGCGGACAGCGTCGAGAGCATCGTCAAGGCGACGGGCCAGGTTCCGGTCGGCTGGAATGCGTATTGGATGCGCAACAGCCCGCAGACGCTCGATATCCTCCAGAGTCTGGGCTTCAGATATCACATCGACGAGCCGAGCCGAGATGAGCCCTTCATCGTCGAGCTGAAGGGGGGAGATTTCGTCACGGTGCCCTACACGTTCCACATGAACGACATCGTCTCGTTTCCCTTCCAGGGCTGGAACGGGGTCGCCTATGAGCAGGCCCTCAAGGACGAATTCGATCAGCTTTATGAGGAAGGAGGTCGGCGTCGCCGCATGATGGTGGTGAGCCTGCATGACCGCATTTCAGGTCACGCCGGCCGCGTGCGCGCGCTGGACCGCTTTCTTGCCTACGCGAAAGCAAAGCTTGGCGTATGGTTCGCCTGGAAAAAAGACATCGCCGACTATGCGCTCGAGCATCGGGGGATCACGCCCGTTGTGTCGCGTGGTGCACCGACGGAAACGGGTCTCCCCGGGTCGGCCGCGTAGCTTTGAACGGAAGGCAAGGCCATGTCCAAGAGCTGCAAGCACCTTTCGGGAATACGAGACGTCACACCCAGTGCGCTTGGCTGCGAGGAATGTCTGGAGATGGGCAGTCCGTGGGTCCATCTGCGGATCTGCAGAACCTGCGGGCACGTTGGATGCTGTGATGATTCACCGCACAAACATGCCACGCGTCATTTCCATGCCAGCGGGCATCCGATCATTGAGGGCTATGATCCGCCGGAAGGTTGGGGCTGGTGCTATGTTGACGAGGTGGCGTTCGATCTGTCCGATCGCAAGACACCTCACAATGGACCGATCCCGCGCTTCTATTGATGGCTGGTGTGGTGTGTGTCCATGATGGCCCGGATAGGGCCGGATGGTCCCTGACGGCAGCTCGCGGAACCCTTCCGCCCGGACGATCTGCCCCGCATGCCATTTGTGGCGACCGGTCCGCGAAGTCCCCGCTATGGTTGGTGCGTTGCCCATTCGGGTCTCTTCGGGCGCGTTCGGCCTGGTCAATTGCGCGCTCGGGCGATCGAGCACTGTGCCAATCCGGAAGGGGCGGCCAGTCTGCTTCATGAGCTCAGCCATCAGCCGCCAGCTGCGTTCCAAAGGGAATTCTTACGAAGCGTCTTTCCCCGGCGGAACGTCGGGGACCACGGTCGTCTTCGGGACGAACGCGGCGAGCAACCAGCACACCAATGCGACAATGGCTGCGGCCTGGAAGCCGTCGATGAAGGCGAGGACCGACGCCTGCCGGGACACCGCGTTCGCAAGCAGCTGCGTCGCCGCCGTCGCGGTTTCGACGCTGTCGCTCACGCGACCAGCGACGACACGGCCGTAGGCGAGCAGGCGGTCCGTCGTCGCCGCGGCCTGGGCGTCGACATGAAGCCCCAGCAGATTCGAATGGACCTGTTCGCGAACCCGCACGAAGGTCTGCATGAAGGCAACGCCGACCTCGCCACCGAACAGCCGGCTCGTCTGCATGAAGGCGCCGATCGTGACCGCCTGTTCCGGTTTCACCGTCCGCGCGACCAGGACGACGATGCTCGTCAGCGCGAGTGATTGCCCTATTGCCTGCAGAATCTGCGACGGCAGGAAATCAGACGTCGCCCATTGATCGGTGAGCCGGGTCGCCATCAGGCAGGAGACCGCAATCAGGGCAGCCCCGGTGCCAAGGGTCCAGCGCGGGTCCAATCGCACTAGAACACGTGCCAGCGGCAGCACCAGCGCCAGCTGCGGCAGGGCGATCCACAGCAGCACCGTGCCCACCTCCAGCCCACGATAGTTCTGGATCGTCTGCAGATAGCTTGGAACGACGAAGGCTGTCGACAGAATGATGAAGCGAAAGCCCGCAAGCAGCAGAAAGAGGACGAGCAGGCTTGGACTCGCAAGCAGCCGGATATCGAGGACGGGATGGCGCGCAGTCATCTCCCGGACGATGAACGCGGTCAAAGCCAGGATGCCAGCAACCAGCAATCCCACAATCAAGCCATTGCTTGTCCAGTCGAGGCGATTGCCCTGGTCGATTCCGATGTAGAGAAGCCCAAACCCGAGCCATGCATAGACCAGCCCGGGGCTGTCGATCGTGCGTCGAGTTGCGGGGGACACCGGGGCGTCCCTGGGCATGCCGAACCAAACGCATGCGAGCATGGCGGGAAGCGCGATGCAATATTGCCACGATATCCAGCGCCATGACCAATGGTCGACGTAGAAGCCTTCCAGTGATGCCGCCACGTTCTGCGAGAACTCGGAATTCATGGCGTAGATCGACAGACCGTAGATCAGAAGATGCCTGGGCAGGTGACGGAGGATGAAGATGATGGTGATCGGAATGAAGGTGCCGGATCCTAGGCCGGCCAGGAACTGAAGGCCGATATAGGCGCCGACATTGTGCGAGAACGGCGCCAGAAGGCACGCCGTGAAGAAAATGACGATTCCCGCAAGAAGAACGCGGCGGCCGCCGATCACGGAGGCGAGGTAGGGGCAGGAGATGCCGGAGATGAGCTGGCCGACACCAAAACTGGTCGTGATCCAGGCCCCTTCATCGAATCCAGCGCCGAGCCCGCCGCGGAGATCGGCAAGGCCGAATGTCGTGACCCGCGTGCCGAGCGTCGCCATCATCGAGCCCAGCATGACGCCGACAAGCCCGATATAGGGCCTCGCCGCGGCCCACGGGCGATTTCCGGCGTCGGTCGTTCTGGAAGGTCCGGCGTCCGTCACCGGTTTCCCCCATGGCCGACTGCACGTGAGATCGAGGCGGAGTTTGAGTGCGTATCGATGGTCGCGAGCACGGACATGCCCGGCCGGACCAGAGTCCCCAACGAAGGGTTCGGATCGAGCATGATCTTGACCGGCATTCGCTGAACCACCTTGGTGAAGTTTCCGGTGGCGTTATCGGGTGGGAGGAGCGCAAACACGCTCCCGGTCCCGGGCGACCAGCTGTCGACACGACCATTGAGGACAAGGCCGGGAAAGGCGTCGACCGTCACGCGCGCGACATTGCCGGCGCGGACATTGGTCATCTGGGTCTCCTTGAGATTGGCGATCACCCAGAGATGCGGCAGCGTGACCGCGGTGATGACCTGGGTGCCCGCCGCCACATACTGCCCCGGCCGGACCTGCCGCGCCGCCACCATTCCGTCGGCGGGAGCCTCAATGCGGGTGTAGCGAAGATTGTCGCGCGCGAGCTTGACCCGGGCGTCGGCAGAGACCGCCTGTGCGACGAGTTGTTTTTCAGTAATGTCGAGTTCGGCGAGCAAAGCCTTTTGCTGCTCCAGCTGAGCGCGGTTGAGCAGGACGGTGGCATCGGCCTTTTTGGCGTCCGCATCGGCCTGCTCCACTTTCTGCTCGGTGCCCGCGAGCTCCGTCTTCAGCAATTCGCGCTGCCGCGCGGCCTCGAGCCTGGCTCGGATGGCATCGGCTTCCGCCGCGGCGATCGAGGCCTCCGCCTGCGTTATCAATGTTCGCTGGATGGCCCGCTTGGAGGCGATGTCATTCAGCGCGGCGTTCGCGGCGGCGAGGTCACTTTCGGCAAGCTGAACCTGCGCCTGATAGTCGGATGGCTCGATCTCGGCGATCAGGTCGCCGGCCTTCACCGCCTGGAAGTCGTTCACCGCGACGCGTTGCACATAACCGGAAATCTTCGCGGCGAGTGGCGTCACGTCGCCAGTAATATAGGCATCGTCGGTGCGCTGGTAGCGGGCCTCGCCCGTCCAGCGATCCCATCGCCATGCGATTGTCGTGCCGATCGCAAGGATTGCGATGACGATCGCTGCATGGAAGATCGGGTGTTCGAGAATCGCGCGAAGTCTGGTCATGCGTCGGGCGGCATCGATAGAGTGATGAAAATGTTCAGCCAACGCCGCTCAGGCAGCGGAAGCCGCTCGGGGCGTGCTGTCCAAAGTCGGATAGTCGAGATAACCGGCTTCGCCACCGCCATAGACGCCGATCGAACGGGGGGCGTGATAGGGGCCGCCTCGACGGATACGCTCTGCCAGATCGGGATTGGCGAGGAAGAGGCGCCCGAACGCAACCGCATCGGCGTCTCCCCGACTGACGATCTTTGCGGCTCTCTCGGGTGAGATGCCGCCGTTGACGATGAGCGGACCGCGGTAGTTGGCGCGGATCAGCGGGATCAGTCGGTCGTAGTCCGGAGAGCCCGACCAGGCATTGGTGTCCGCGATGTGGAGATAGGCCAGTCCCGCACGGTCGAGCCACTGAGCCAGATGTCCATAGGTCGCGTCCGGATCGGGATCTCGAACGTTGTTGTACTCGGCGAATGGCGACAATCTCAGTCCCACGCGTGGCAGGGGCACGGCGTCGCCAACTGCGGCGATCACGTCGCGCAGGAGGCGGGCGCGGTTCTCCGGTGATCCGCCATATTCATCGTCGCGGCGATTCAGTGTCGGCGAGAGGAATTCATGGATGAGGTATCCGTTGGCGCCGTGGATCTCGACGCCGTCGAATCCGGCGCGCGCGGCGTTGGCGGCGGCCGCATGAAATTCGCGCAGGACCGCCTGGATGTCCTGGAGGGTCATGGCGCGGGATGGCGTGGCGGCAATCTTGACGTAGGAGCCGTTCGCGAGGAGCGCCCAGACCTGGAGGCGGTCAAGGTCGTCGTTGACGCCGGACGGTGAGAGCGGCTGCCGGTCCTCCAGAATGCCGCGCGCGCTGGCGCGCCCTCCATGCCAGAGCTGCGCGACGATGCGTCCGCCCTTGTCGTGGACATTGTCAATGACGGGCTTCCAGGCTTCGACCTGCTCGTCCGTCCAGATGCCCGGTGCCCGATCGAAAGCATTGGACATCGGCCCGATATTGACGGCCTCCGTGATGAGGAGCCCGGCGCTGCTCCGCGATCCATAGTACTCGCGCGCGGATGGATTGATGATACCTCTCGCATCGGCGCGAGCGCGTGTCATTGGTGCCATCACGATGCGGTTGGCGAGTCCGAGTTCACCCATGGTCGCGGGTTCGAAAAGGTCTGGCATGGCGCGATGTCCTCTGATGTCTGTCATGCTGCGTTGATGGCGGTTCTGATCCGTTCCGCGGTCAGGGGCAGGTCATGCAGCCTCTGGCCGATGGCATCCCGGATGGCGTTGACGAGCGCGGCTCCCGTCGGCCCCTGCGCGGCTTCGGCCACGCCAATGAACGGCGCGCCCGGCTGATCGATGATGTGCACATCGACCGAGCGGGGCACGCTCGAGAAGCGCATGATCGGGTATGCGGACCAGTCGATCGACGTGATCCGGGTGCGATCGAAGGTCACGCGCTCGAACAACGTCCAGCTCGAGGACTGGACGATCCCGCCCTCGATCTGATTGCGTATCCCGTTTGGATTGACGACTTCGCCCGTATCGACCGCGGCCGTCACCCGTTCGATGCGGACATGGCCGGTCTGGCGGTCCACGGCGATCTCGAGCGCGATGGCGCAATAGGCTTCGAGGTTCTTGTACTGGGCAAACGCGAAGCCATAGCCTCCACCTTGCGGCAGCTTGGGGCGTGCCTGCCATCCGAATTCCTTGGCGGCTCTCTCGATCACGGCACGGCCGCGAGGGTTGTCGAGATGCCGCAGCCTGAACGCGACGGGATCCTGCCCCGAGGAGCGGGCAAGATCGTCCATCGTGCTTTCGATCGCGACCACGTTGAGATAGCCGCCCAGGGAGCGCATGGAGGAGCCGCGAAGCGGCATTTCCGGAAGGAAGTGACTCACGACCTTTGCGTTCGGAAACTTGTAGAGTGGAATCGCATTCCGGTCGCCGCCGCCTTCCGGTTGGGGCAGGGCGACCGGAGGCGCCGGCGGAAACGGGTCTGCGATCTCGCGCGCCGCCAGCAGGGTTCCGGCAGGCCCCGGTCGCATCATGTGCGACTGGCTCCAGACCTCGTGGTGCCAGTCGACGATGGTCCCGTCCTTTCCGACCGCTGCGCGCAGCTTCGTCACCATTCCCGGACCAAACGGCTCCCAGGAATGCTCCTGCTCGCGCATCCACTGGACGCGAATCGCGCGTCCCGGCAGGGCCGCGGCGAGCAGCGCGGCATCGGCGGCCACATCGTCCGCGGCATTGTGTCCGTAGCAGCCAGCGCCTTCGACATGGATGCAGCGGACCTGCTCCGGCTTCAGCCGCAGCATCTCGGCGATCGCGTTGCGCAGCGGAAAGACACCCTGGGTGTGGGTCCAGATCGTCATTGAGCCGTCCTTTGCCTGCGCGATGGCGCAGGACGGACCGATCGAGCCGTGGGCAAGATAGGGACGCGTAAAGATCGTTTCGACCGCTCTCCCGGCTTCGCCGCTGTGGCCCTGATCGAGGATCACTGTGTCTTCCGCGGGCAATGCCATCAGTGCGGCGGCGAGTTCTGTCTGGTTCGGGAGGGTTGGCGTTTCCCGCCATCTCGCGTTCGTCGCAAGCCGTCGCATAGCCTGGATTGCCGTCCATTCCTGTTCTGCGACGACCGCGACAAAATTGCCGTTGCGGACGATTTTCACCACTCCAGCCATGTGCTCGATCTCCAGGCTGTCGATCCGTTCGAGCGTGGCGCCTGGGCTCGGCGGCCGCACCACGCGCCCGTGCAACATGCCGGGAAGCCGCATGTCCTGGACGTAGGCGGCACCGCCGGTGACCTTGGCGGGGATGTCGATCCGTTTGACCGGACGATTCATGACGGTGAATTCGGCGCTCGGGGTCAGCTTCGAGGTCGGCGCGGCGTCGACCTGAAGAAGTTCGTCGCGGACGAGTTCGCCGTAGGACAAGCGAGTCCCGTCGGCCCCCACCACGACGCCATGCTCTGCACGGAGGGTCGTTCGGTCGACCTTGAGGCGCGCGGCGGCCTCGCCGATGAGGATTTCGCGAGCCTGTGCGGCCGCGTTGCGAATGGCTGTTCCGGAATCCTGAACGGAATGGCTGGCCGCCGTGTAGCCCTCGTCCGCGGTCAGGCTCGTGTCGGCTGTGATCAGCTTGAGCCCTGCAAGATCGACCTTCAGCTCTTCCGCGGCGATCTGCAGCAACGCCGTTTTCAGTCCTTGCCCGAGTTCGGCCTTGCCGGTCAGGATCGTGACCGCGCCGTGTGCGTCGATATGGATCCATGCATCGAGCCGCGGGGTGCCTGCCAGGCTCCCGGGCAGGGATTGTCTGGGCAGAGCGGCGGACGTCGCTGTCTCGCTCCGGGCGCGCGTGGAGAGACTGAAGCAGAGCACCAGTGCTCCAGCGCCAGCGAGCACGCTACGGCGTGTCAGAACGGTGCTCATGGCGCGGCTTCCGTGGTGGTCGGCGTGAGGACCGCCTTTGCGGCGCGCTGGACGGCGCGGAGGATTCGCATATGCGTTCCGCAGCGGCACAGATGAGGCTCGAGTTCATCGCGCATCATGTCGTCGGAAACGTCGGGAACTCTGTCCAGCAGTGCCTTGGCCCGCATGATCATGCCGGAAATGCAGTAGCCGCACTGCGCCGCTTGTTCGTCGATGAAGGCCTGCTGAAGCGGGCCGGGATGTTCGACGGTCCCGAGACCTTCCAGCGTCGTGACCTTGCGGTTCGCGGCCAGCATAACCGGCGTGACACAGGAGAAGATGGCTTCCCCGTCCAGGATCACGGTACAGGCGCCGCACTGCCCGAGGCCGCAGCCATACTTCGCGGCGTTGAGGCCGAGTTCGTCGCGCAGCACGTACAGCAGCGGCGTATCGGGAGAGGACCGGATTTCGCGCGGCTTGCCATTGAGTGTCAGGGTGAGCATGACGATCCTCCTCATCGACCGGAATTGAGTTTGTCGGCTTCCGCACTTCTCTGCATGGCGCGCGCAGCGCGGACCACCTTGTCGACGTCCGGCCAGGGCGCCTTCTGCGCGACGCTGCTGCGGAGAAAACTGACGAGCTGTGTGACCTGCGCGTCGGTCATCATGCCGGCAAAGGGCGGCATGATCGGACCGGTGACACCCTTTGCCGCGGGAATCCCGGCCAGGATGATGTTCACCAGATTCTCCGGGCTCTCGCCCCCGATCGCCGTCGAGAGCGACAGCCGAACAGCGCCCAACGGGAGCGCGCGATCGCTTTCGTGGCAGGACGCGCATGCTGCCGCATAGATGTCGCCTCCAGTTGCCGTGCCGGACTTGGGCGTGGTCGCCTGAGATCCCGCCGATTGCGGGACGAGACCGGGCCCTTCGTGACCTGGCTGTGGCGCCGAAACGGAGATTGCCGCGGCGTCACCGGGCTTCGACAGTGAAGCGATGTAGTGCGCGATGGCTTCGACCTCCTGCTTCCGGACTTGGGCGAGGTTGGCGACCACGGGCGCCATCGGTCCACGTGCCACGCCGTGAAGCGCGTGGAAGCCCTCCGACAGGTATTGAGTCAGCGCCGCTTCGCTCCATGGGACCGGCGACTGCGACGCCGCTCCCAATGCGTAGGCGCGCCAGCCCTCGGCCTCGCCGCCCTCGAATGCCCGCGACCTCTCTTCCGCTCCCATCAGGTTGCGGGGCGAATGGCAGGCGCCACAGTGACCGAGGCCTTCGACGAGATATCTTCCGCGATTCCAGCTGTCGTCATGCGATGGATCATGTTCGATACGGCCCTGCCGCAGAAACAGGAGCTTCCATCCGGCGAGGACGAGCCGCACGTTGATCGGAAACGGCAGCGCGTTGGGCGGAGCCGTCGCCCTGACCGGTTCACGCGACATGAAGAATGCATAGAGTGCGCGGATGTCGTCGTCGGCAATCGACGTGAAATGGTCATAGGGGAATGCCGGATAGAGGTGTCGGCCGTTGCGATCGATGCCGTCGCGCATCGCCCTTGCGAACGCAGCCTCGGACCATCGCCCGATTCCGGTCTCCGGATCCGGCGTAATATTCGTCGAGTATATCGTTCCGAACGGTGTCGGCATCGCGAGGCTGCCGGCGAAAACCCGGCCGCCCGGTGCGGTATGGCAGGTCTGGCAATCGCCAAGCAGTGCGAGTTCGGCGCCCTTGCGGACAAGGGCCGGTTCGAAACTGGCGGCTGACGGCGGTGTGATCGGTGCAATGGCCGGCTGCCAAGCGTAGAACAGCGCGGCCCCCGCTCCAACGACGCCGATCGCCGCGATGGCGATGAGAACACGTACCTTGTTCACGATGACAATCCATTTTGGTGCCGACGGGTGCTGCTGTGAAACAGGTTCTTCGCCTGCGCGAGTGTTGCCAGACCGGCCAGCACTGATCCGAGGATCGACACCGCGAGCCAGCCGCCGGCCTGCCAGGCAGCGGTAACCGCCGCGGAGCCGAATGCGCCGCCGAGGAACATGCAGCCCATCAGCACCGTGTTCAGCCTGCCGCGCGCTTCGGGTCTCAGCGCGAAAACGATGTGCTGGTTTCCGACCAGGGCTGCCTGCACGGCGAAGTCGAGCAGCACGACGCCCACGACCAGGCCCGTCAGGGACGACCACACGCCGAACACGACCCATGCGAGCAGCGTGACGATCGCGCCGACGACGACCGCCAGCGAAGGGCCCCGTTTGTCGGCGAAATGTCCGGCCAGTGGGGCGGCAAGGATGCCCACTGCGCCGACGATGCCGAACAGCCCGGCAACGTCGGCTCCGAGTCCGAACGGAGGCGCCTGAAGGCGGAAGGCAAGCACGGTCCAGAACGCCGTGAAGGCCGCAAATATCAGCGCCTGCGTGATCGCGGCCAGGCGCAGTTCAGGAAATTCGCGCCACAGATGGCCGATCGATATCAGCAGCTGTCGATATTCAAGCTTCGAGTCCGCGGGGGTGTGCGGAAGCGCAAAGGCCATGAGCCCCCCTGCGGCAAGCGCCATCGGGACGCCGAGCCAGAACATCTCGCGCCAGCCGCCATGAGTCGCGACCAGACCGGCAAGTGTGCGGCTCAGCAGAATGCCGGTGAGGATGCCGGCCAGGACCTTGCCGACCGTACTGCCGCGTCGTTCCGGGGACGCCAGATGCGCCGCGAGAGGCACGATCTGCTGCGCGACGGTCGCAGCCAGACCCAGCGCCAGCGAGGCGAGCACGACCAGGATCGCGCTCGGCGCCACGGCGGCCAGCACGAGCGAGACGGCGAGAACCACGAACTGAAGGACGATGAGCCGACGGCGTTCCACGATGTCGCCGAGCGGGACCAGCAGGAACAATCCGGCCGCATAGCCGAGTTGGGTCGCGGTCGGGATCAGCCCGGTCAGGCGTCCCGGCAACTCGGCCTCGATCAGGCCGAGCATCGGCTGATTGTAATAGATGTTGGCGACCGCGATTCCAGCTGCGCTTGCCATCGCGAAGATCAGGCCCCCGGTCATGACCGGGGCGAGCGACGTATCGGTCGATGTCTCACTCATCTCAATCTCCTCGCCAATGTCGGCATATCGGGCTCCGCCATCGGCCGGCATGATCCGCGCGATCGGCGGCCCCTCTCCAACTAGCGCAGGCCGTTGTTGAAGGCAGTCGCCTCTGCGGGTGCACGGACCACCCCTAAGTATGATTGGCATCCACCTGGGTCTGATCGTCCCTCCTGGCGCTGCCTTGCTAACGAGGGTGCACGGGCTCATCGGCGACGTCCCGGCATTGCAAATGTCCAAAAGGCGCCGATGAGCGACAAGCCGCCGGCAAAGGAAACGATCAGATCACCAATCGTGATGTCACGATGGATCTGGTTCGGTCTCGTTTGCCCGCTCGAACGCCAGCTGCCTATGGAGGGCTCTTATGTCGAACGATAATGTCGCCGATCTGATTGTCGAAACGCTTCATCAGGCGGGCGTTCAGCGAATATTCGGCGTGGTGGGGGACAGCCTCAACGGGCTGACCGAAGCGCTGCGACAGCGCGGCACGATCGACTGGGTTCACGTCAGGCATGAGGAGGTCGCGGCTTTCGCGGCGGCGGGCGAGTCGCAAATCACCGGCAAGCTGGCTGTCTGCGCCGGCTCCTGCGGACCCGGCAACCTGCACCTGATCAACGGTCTTTACGACGCCCAGCGGACGAGGACACCGGTGCTTGCTATCGCGGCGCAGATCCCCTCGGCCGAGATCGGCGGCGGATATTTCCAGGAAACCCATCCGCAGAATCTGTTCCGCGAATGCAGCGTCTATTGCGAGCTCGTGTCGGATCCTCATCAGTTGCCGTTCGTGCTCGAGAACGCGATCCGGGCCGCGGTAGGTGAACGTGGCGTGTCGGTCGTCGTCATTCCTGGCGATGTCGCACTCATGAAGGCGCCGAAACGCGGAGTCTCGCCGGTTGCCGGTCTGTTGCCGGCTGCTCCGGTCGTGACGCCGGCGCAAGACCAACTGGACGCGCTTGCCGAACTGCTGAATGACGCCGAGCGCGTGACGCTGTTCTGCGGACGAGGCTGCGCGGGCGCGCATGCAGCGCTCCTATCGCTCGCCGAGACATTGAAGAGCCCCATTGTCCATGCCCTCGGCGGAAAGGAATATGTCGAGTACGACAATCCCTATGACGTCGGCATGACCGGCTTCATCGGATTCGCCTCGGGCTATCAGGCGATGCATGAATGCAACGTTCTGCTGATGCTGGGCACCGACTTTCCGTACAAGCAGTTCCTGCCGACCACGGCCAGGATCGTCCAGGTGGACATTCGTCCTGAAAATCTCGGCCGACGCTGCAAGCTGGACCTCGGCCTCGTCGGCGACGTCGGTGCGACGATCGAGGCGTTGCTGCCGAAACTGTCTCCGAAGGCCGATCGGCTTCATCTCGACGACAGTCTGGCGCGCTATCGGGACAGCCGAAAGGACCTCGATCATCTGGCGCAGGGAACGCCCGGGCGCCGGCCGATCCATCCGCAATATCTCGCGCGTCTGGTCAGCGAGGCGGCGGACGAGGATGCCGTGTTCACCTTCGACGTCGGGACGCCGACGATCTGGGCGGCGCGCTATCTCAAGATGAACGGCCGGCGTCGCCTCGCCGGTTCGCTCGCGCATGGATCGATGGCCAACGCGCTTCCGCAAGCGATCGGCATCCAGGCCGCTCAGCCTGCACGGCAGGTGATTTCGCTGTCCGGTGATGGAGGGTTTTCCATGTTGATGGGTGATCTCATCACGCTGACCCAGATGAATCTTCCGGTGAAGATCGTCATCTTCAACAACGGCGTATTGGGGTTCGTGGCGCTCGAGATGAAGGCCGCGGGCTTCGTCGAGCTTGGGACGGACCTGAAGAACCCCGACTTTGCCGCAATGGCTCGCGCCATGGGCATCCTCGGTGTCAGGGTCGAGGATCCCGGCGAGCTCCCGGCCGCGGTCGCCAAAGTGCTCGAGCATGACGGTCCTGCGGTGCTGGACGTCGTGACTGCGACGCAGGAGCTGTCGATGCCGCCGACGATCGGCGTGGAGCAGATGAAGGGCTTCAGCCTCTGGCTCCTGCGGGCCGTGATGAGTGGCCGTGGCGACGAAGTGATCGATCTGGCCAAGCAGAACCTCTTGCCGCGCTGAGTCCGCGCAAGCTCATCTGGCGGCGCAAGCGGGTCTTGTGCCGCCATCCATCTGCAGAGCTGATTCATTGGGGCCAATCATGGAAATCACGCCGCTCCTGCTGTCGCGGATACAGTTCGCGTTCACGATCTCGTTCCACATCATCTTTCCGGCCTTCACGATTGGGCTTGCGGCCTGGCTGACCTTCCTCGAAGGGTGCGGGCTGATCACCGGCCGTCGGATCTACCGTCGCCTGTCCGACTTCTGGCTGAAGATCTTCGCCGTCGCCTTCGGCCTCGGCGTGGTATCCGGCATCGTGATGGCCTTCCAGTTCGGAACGAACTGGAGCGAGTTGTCGCGTCGGACCGGGCCCATCCAGGGGCCGCTGCTCGGCTATGAGAGCTTCACCGCCTTTGCGCTGGAAGCGGCGTTCTTCGGTGTGCTGATGTTCGGACGCGAGCGCGTGCCGCGCTGGGTCTACTTCGTCGCGTGTTTCATGGTGACGGCCGGAACGAGCCTGTCGTCGTTCTGGATCATGGTCAACAACACCTGGATGCAATGGCCCACGGGTTTCGCGATGCGCGGGGACGGCGTCTTCGTCCCCACCGACTGGTCGGCCATCATCTTCAACGAGGTCGTCTGGGTTCGCTTTCCTCACATGATGCTGGCGGCGTTCGTCACCTCGGCCTTTTGCGTCGCGGCGACCGGGGCCTGGTACATGCTTCGCGGCCACGCGGTCTATGAAGGCAAGGCGATGCTGACCATGGCCCTGCGGCTGGCTGCGATCCTCGTTCCGGTCCAGTTGTTCTTCGGTCATCTGACGGGTGACTACGTCCATGACAAGCAGCCCGCGAAATTCGCGGCGATCGAGGGACGCTGGAACGACCAGCAGCCGGCAGCCGAGATATTGATCGCCTGGCCGGACGAGAAGGCGGAGAGCAATCGTTTCGAGATCTCGATTCCCTATCTCGGCAGTCTCATCGGCTCGATGAGCCTGACGTCGAAGGAGACGGGGCTGAAGAGTTTCAGTCCGGATGTCCGGCCGCCCGTGCTGATCCCCTTCTTTGCATTCCGGATCATGGTCGGCTGCGGTCTTCTCATGCTCGGGATTGCCTGGCTGGGCTCGCTGCTGAGCTTTGGCGAACGCCTTCTTCGCGCCAGGCTGTTTCTGTGGGCGACGTTTCTCTCGTTTCCGCTCGGCTTCATCGCGACGCTGACGGGCTGGTTTACGGCGGAGGTCGGGCGGCAGCCCTGGGTGGTCTATAATCAGCTCAGGACCGCGGACGCGGTGACGCCATTCCTGACCAATCCGCAGGTCGCGACCAGCCTGGCGATCTTCGCGACGATCTACACGCTCATCTTCGGCTTCGGCGTCTACTACATCTATCGGCAGCTGCAGGCCGGTCCGATCCCGGCGCCGGACCTTCCGACCCGGGGCACCAATCCCAAACGGCCATTGTCGATCGCAGGATCGAGCCCGGGCGTGCCCGACGCAATCCAGGCAGGAGAGTGACGATGATTGAATTCTGGTCCGGAGCGCTCGCGCTTTCCATTTTCCTTTACGTGCTGCTCGACGGCTTTGATCTCGGCGTGGGCATGCTGTTTCCGTTTGCACCGGGAGAGAGGGGGCGACGGCAGATGCTGGCCGCGATCTCGCCCGTTTGGGACGGCAACGAGACCTGGCTGGTCTGCGCCGGCACAATCCTGTTCGGAGCCTTCCCAATTGTCTTCAGCCTGCTGCTGTCGGCCTTCTATCTGCCGATATTCCTGATGCTGGCCGGCCTGATCTTCAGAGGCGTGGCCTTTGAGTTTCGCTACAAGACCGAGCGCCTTCGGTGGCTGTGGGATGCGGGCTTCGTTGGAGGGTCCTATGTGGCAGCCTTCGTTCAGGGCACCGCCGTCGGCGCCATCGTCCAGGGGTTGCAGATCGAGAATGGCGTCTATGTCGGTGGTCCATTCGCCTGGGCGTCGCCCTTCGCGCTGCTTTGCGGGGCTGGCTTGTGCATTGGCTATGCGATGATCGGCTGCTGCTGGATCGTCGGAAAGGGCGGACGCGACCTTCGCGCCTACGGGTTCAGGGTGCTTCCGCGGCTGATGGCAGCCCTGCTCGCATTCCTCGTTGCCGTGTTCGCCTACGCGCTCCTGATCGACTTGCCGGTGCTGCACCGCTGGATCGAGCGGCCCATCCTGATCCTGTTTCCGATCATCGGCGTGGGCGCATTCGGCCTGCTCGCATCCGGTGTCCGCCGCAGGAACGGTCGCTTTCTGTTCGCATCGGCAGCCATGATCTTCGTCGCCGCGTTCGGAACGCTTGCCGTTTCCTTCCTGCCCTACATCATACCGTTCAAGATCACGATCGAGCAGGCGGCGGCTCCCGAATCGTCCCTACGGTTCCTGTTCTGGGGAGCCGGCCTGATCGTATTGCCTCTGACGCTCGTCTATACGGCGGTCGTCTATTTCATCTTTCGAGGCGAGGTGCAGGCGGGCGACGAGTACAATTAGGGGGCCTTGGGCCGCCATCGTCGTCACGCGAAATGCGCGCCCGGCGACCAGCCCAGGCTGGCTCGCTGGGCTTGCGCATCGACCGGTCAGCCGTTTCCCGACTTTCCCGGTGTGGCGGTTTCGATCACAGCAGCCACACAGGAGCACAGCTCGTCGGGCGAGCAGGGCTTTCCAAGGTAGTGACGCGCACCCTGGCTCATGGCGAGAGTCATGGATCTTTCATTTGGAAAGGCGGTCAGGAAGATGACCGGCAGCTGCGGAGCCCGGCCCCTGAGCGCCATTTGCAGCTCGAGACCCGACAGGCCCGGCATCTGGATGTCGCTGATCAGACAGTCGACGTTCGTCACGTCGGACGACAGAAATGCCTCGGCCGACGAGAACGTCTGGACGTTGTAACCCATCGATCGCATCAGGTTGCTGGTTCCCGCCCGGGCAAGATCATCATCGTCCACAATTGCGATGACTGGCTTCGGCGTCATGTCTGTTCCTGCAAACGGCTTTTCGATGGTCAACCCGCCGTTGGCTCGCGGTACGCTCCGAAGCGGTGCTTGGAAGGGGGCGCGCTACACGTCCGTCTCCTGCGGCTAAGCGTCACGTACGACCTATGACTGAATCCGTGGGTATGCCGTCCTGGCCAGGTGGGAAATCTGTCGTTACGTCGTTCATCGACGATGTCATTTGTCGTCTTTACGCGCCTGCCTGCTGCGGAGAAACCCGCCATCATAGGGGTGGCCCTCCTCTCTTCGGGTACCCTGACTATACCAATGTATACTTGCCGAGACGGCTCCTGCGCCTGGTCGGCGACCGATTGACCGCCGCGAACATGAGATGGCGGCAATGCGGGGGGTGGCCTTGATGTGCCGTCCCTGTTCAATATGTGCCAAAGGCGACGAGAATGTCCAAGAAGCAGGATTGAGATGGGTTTACCGTCCACGTCACGCTGACAATGGGCCAAATTCCGGCGGCCATCCCGGCCTGGCGCGTGCTTGATTGAGGATCATCCGCCGTCATGATGAGTGACCCGCATCGGAAAGCTCTCACGGCGACTGCTCGTCCCAAATCTCTCGTGATCATCGTGGACGACGATCGGACGGTCCGTGAGGGATTGGACAGCCTGCTGCGATCCGTCGGCCTGGAGACCAGGCTGTTCGGCACGCCGGCCGAACTGCTGGAGAGTTCAACGCCTGACGTGCCGGGCTGTATCGTCCTGGATGTTCGACTTCCGGGCGCGAGCGGCCTTGACCTTCAGAATCAACTGTCGAAGCAGGGCATCGACCTGCCGATCATCTTCATGACGGGGCATGGTGATATCCCCATGACCGTCCGGGCCATGAAGGCGGGTGCCGTCGATTTTCTGTCCAAACCGTTCAGGGATCAGGACATGCTTGACGCCGTCACCGCAGCCATCGAACGCGATGCGCGAAGGCGGACCGAAGCGGCCGTGAAAGATGAAATCCGGTCGCGCTACGAGACCCTGACGCCACGCGAACGCGAAGTCATGGCGCATGTCGCGACCGGACTTATGAACAAGCAGATCGCCGGACAGATCGGGTTGAGTGAAATCACGGTGAAGATCCATCGCCGGAACGTCATGAGCAAGATGGGTGTGAGGACTGTTGCCGATCTCGTTCGAAGGGCCGAGGCGCTCGGGTTGTCGCTCGGATCGTCTTGACGGCTGCAAGGCCGTGCACCGAAGAACGCGTGATCGAGAGTCGAGTTGGTGGGCAGATAACGGCGGGACAGAACTTGTCAGGGGACCATGCCTCAGCGCCGCTCTTGCCGGACAAGGCCATATTCGATCGGGCTCTATCGGTTCTCATCCGACGGGACGGAGAAGTTGCGCGTTTCCGTGTGACGGACGCGGCATCTGGTGCGGCGTGGCTTGCATTTCGAGCGAGTTGGACGTCCGCGCACGGTTGCCGGCGTCTGGAGCAGGAATTTGCCCTGCGTGATCGTCTGGATGCCGCCTGGGCCTTGAAGGCCAGCGCATTCCTTAGGACCTCGCAAGGGCCGGTTCTCCTGTTCTCAGACGTGGGAGCGACGCCAATCCATGCGATCGGGGCCGATCGGGACCCGATCAGCAATTTCCTGAAGATTGCAATCGGGGCCACTCATGCGCTCGCACTGGCCCACGAGCAGAGGCTTCTGCATCGCGATATCACGCCATGGAACCTGGTGAGGTCGGACGATGGCAGGATAAGACTGGCGTCGTTTGGCCTTTCGGGCGTGCTTGAGTCCAGCGATCGGATGCCCATTGCGACCGCCCGAGACCGGGGCCTTGCTTATGCCGCGCCAGAAGAAATGCGGCATGAGGATGCATATGCCGATGAGCGGAGCGATCTGTACTCGCTCGGTATCACGCTGTTCGAGGTCTTGACTGGCGCGTTGCCGCTGATGGCGGAGACGACGGCTGAGTGGCTGCATGCGCATATTGCCATCGAGCCTCGCCCTCCAAGCGCCTATCGCGCCGATGTACCGGATATGATCGATGCGCTCATTCTGAAGCTGGTCGCGAAAGACCCCCAGGACAGGTATCAGAGCGCTTCGACTCTCGAAGCTGATCTCAGGCGGTGCTCCAGGGAGTGGGCCGCTGGCAACGCCATATCGAAATTCGAACTCGGTCGAATAGACCGGCTGCGCAGGCTCTCAAGCAATCCGGGGCTGTTTGGTCGCGACGTGGAATTGCAGACGCTGGTCGACGCCTATCTGCGGGTTGCCGGAACCGGTGATGCGGAAATAGCCCTCCTCGCCGGCCCGGCAGGAGCCGGCAAGACGGCTCTCGTGCGAGATCTCGCGCTTACAGTCGGCCGGATGTCGGCGTCATTTGCATCCGGTAAACCCGACCAGTATCAGCAAGCGACACCCTACGCCGCCGTCGTTCAGGCCGCACGTTCTCTCATCATGGGGGTTCTGGGGGGAGAGCGCTCGGAGCTGGAGACGCGGCGGACTGCGTTGCTGGCGCAGGTCGGCGGTCACTCCGCGCTCATTGCGCATCTCGTCCCCGAGCTCGAGCTGGTCATCGGACCGCAATCCGCCCCGAACGATGTATCGGCTGCCCAGGTCTCGCTGCGTGTCAACCGAGCTCTCCTGGCGTTCTTCCAGGTCTTTGCGGTCGACGGAGCTCCTCTGCTTCTCTTCATCGACGACCTGCAATGGGCCGACGATGCGACGCTCGAGCTGATCGAGATGATTGTCTCTGAGCGACCGCGGAACCTGCTGCTGGTCGGTGCCTACCGCAATGACGGATTCAGCCGAACGGGGAGGTTCAATGCCTTCCTGAGCGGCATCAAAGGCGGCTCGTCCTTCATTTCGAGGATTTCGTTGGCGCCTCTGACGATCGGGCATATCGATCGCTTCATTGCGGCGACGCTGGATGAGCGCGAACAGCCTCTGGATGAGCTGGCGCGCATGATGCATGAGAAGACCGGAGGAAATCCATTTTATGTGACGCAACTGTTGCGGGCTCTCGTCGATGAGCGCGCTGTCCGATACGACGACGAGCTGCAGCGATGGACCTGGAATGCCGCCGCCGTTGGCGGCCACCAGCAAACAGACAATGTCGTCGACCTGCTGATCCTGAGATTCGGACGGCTGCCGGCGGGAACGAGAGAAGCGCTCCGTGTCCTCGCGTGTATCGGTGCAGGAGCAAATGAGGTACTGCTGGCGCGTGTCGCGTGCGTCGAGGTCGAAGAACTTCGACGTCGTCTGGAGCCTGCCGAGAAGTCCGGCCTCATCGTCAGGCATGACGGCGCCCTGGGATTCTCGCATGATCGTGTGCAGGAGGCCGCGTATGAGTTGACGCCCGCAGCCGAACGGGCGGACCAGCATGCGAACATTGCCTTTGCGATGCTTGATGTCTGGCAGGGGCGTCTTCAGGACTCTGTCTTCGAGATTGCCGGCCAGATCGAACTCTCCGTCGGAGCATCACTCGAAGCAGGGCGCGTCATCCAGTTCGTCGAAGGACTGATCGCTGCAGCACAGCGCGCCACCGTTGCCGCCGCTCGCGCGCAAGCCTTGTCGTATCTTGTCGCTGCAAAACAACTCCTCGGAGAGGGCCGCTGGACGACGCACTACGCCCTGGCGCGGCGGCTTGCCGTGCTTCGCTCTGAATGTCTGCTTGCAACCGCCGATCTGGACGCCGCGTCGGTCGAAATCAACGGGCTGTTCCACAGGATGGAAACTGATTTTGACCAGGCGGAAGCACATCGTCTGAAGGCCGCCCTGCAAACGGTACGTTCGGACTTCCGCGGCGCAACCGCCACCGCGCTCTCCGGACTGCGCTTGCTCGGCGTCGATCTGCCGTCGCAGCCATCGCAGCAGCAATTGGCGGCTGCCTACGAGGCGGTCAAGCAGGGTCTCAAGGGACGGAGCATCGGGGACATCGTCGACCTCCCGCTTGCGACGAATCCGAGGATCGAAGCTGCGATGGCACTGTTGACCGCGCTCGAAGCCGCGATGTTCTTCCCGAGCGGCGGATTGATGTTTCTTCATCTGGCGGTGATGGTGCAACTCACACTGAAGCATGGCGTCACGCCGGCTTCGGTCCAGGGGCTTGCATGGTTTGGTGTCAATTTGGCCGAAACCTATGATGAGCCCAGCGAAGGGCTTGCCTATGCGGAAGTCGCATTGGCGCTGGTCGACCGGCATGGATACGAAAGGTTTCGAACCACAACGCTGCTCGCACTCGATCAAGTGGGCGTGTGGACGAAACCGCTCTCATATGCCCTGGGGTGCGCAAGGAAAGCAAAAGCGGCTGGCAACGCCAGCGCGGAGCTGCGATGGCTCTGCTACAGCTGCAATCACATCGTGTCGAATCTCCTCGTGATGGGTGAGGAACTCTCCGTTGTCCAGGAGGAGCTGGAGCCGCTCCTGCAGATCGCCCGAGGGGCGGGCTATGAGGACATTGTCCATCTGGTATCGACTCAATTCGAGTTCGTAGAATCCCTGCGGCGGGGAACGACGACTCCGGTCGGGGCATGGGAGATCGCCTATCGCTCGGACCCGGGAACATCCGGTTCAGGCAGGCAACCGATGTCCGCGTTGCTGTTCTGGACTTATTTGTTGCGTGGGCAATGCTTCTTTCTCTACGGCAACCTGCCGAACGCGGCGGTCTTTCTCGCGAAGGCCGGTGAGTTGGCGTGGTCCGTGCCGGCTCACATCAATCTGTCCGACTATCGCCTCTACGCGGCTTTGACGATGACGCAGAGCCATGGAAGTCCGGCCGAACACAACCAGGCGCTCGGATCGCTATCGGAACACCGTGGGCGCTTTGACAGATGGGCTGCGCTCAACCCGGGAACGTTCCGCAACAAGCTCGCCCTGATCGATGCGGAAAGGGCACGTTTGCGCGGAGACGATCTCGCCGCGATGAAATTCTACGAACAGTCCGCGAGTGCGGCGGCTTCGGAGGGCTTCGTGCACGAGCAGGCCCTGGCGCACGAGCTTGCCAGCCGTCATGCCAGCAGTGTCGGCCTTGACAGCATCGCGGCGCATCACGCGCGTCTGGCCTATTCCTGCTATCGCCGGTGGGGCGCTGACGGCAAGCTCCGTCAGCTCGAAGCGCAGTTCGACTTCCTGCTGACGGAAGCGCGTGGCGAGTCCCGGCAGGTGTTTCATGACCAGGAACATCTGGATTTGTCGGTCGCCATGAGGACCGCCCAGGCCTTGTCGGAGGAGATTGCCCTCGATCAGCTGATCAAGGCGCTGATGAAGAGCATGATCGTCCACGCCGGCGCTCAATATGGCGTCCTGCTGCTGATGCGTAACGATGAGGCGCGCATCGAAGCGACGGGTCGGGTCATCGATGACAATGTCGTCGTCGATGTCGGTTTGGCGACGCCGACGGACGAACATGTTCCTCTTTCGATCCTTCATACGGTTGTGCGAACTCGCAAATCGGCATCGTTCGGCAATGCCAACGTTCAGGCGCAGCATCAGCATGCGGCGAGCCTTGCGCTGCATCCCGCCCGATCGTTGCTCTGTCTGCCGTTCCTGAAACAGGGTGTTCTTGTCGGCGTGCTGTATCTCGAAAACAATCTTGCACAGGACGTCTTCTCGCCCGGAAAGATTGCGATGCTGGAGGTGCTGGCGCCTCTGGCGGCCAATTCGCTGGAGGCCGCGCGGCTCTATGCGGAACTGATCGACGAGAATGCTCGGCGGCAGGAAACCGAGGCCGCCTTGCGCAGTGCTCGATCTGACCTTGCTCGAACCTCTCACCTGACCGTCATGGGTGAGCTCGCGGCGTCCATCGCGCACGAGATCAACCAGCCCCTTTCGGCCATTCTGTCCAGCGTTGGAGCAAGCCTCCGCTGGCTCAAGGCTGACCAGCCCGATCTCAACGAGGTGCTCCTGACCCTCGAGAACATTCGGAGTGCGGGTCAGAGAGCCGCCGATATCGTGCGTGCGTTGCGCGCGTTGGCGAAGCAGGAGACTGCAACCCTGGCCAGGGTCCCGGTCGATTCTCTGATCCGGGAAATCCTCGTGCTCACATCTCCGGACTTCGAGAAGAGAGGGGTCAGCCTGACGGCCGGGCTGGACGCGTCCGATGTTCAGGTTGTTGCGGATCGGACGCAGCTCCAGCAGGTGGTGCTCAATCTCGTCACGAACGCACTAGACGCAATGGCCGGTATCGAAACGCGGCGCGAGCTCCTGGTGACGTCGCGTGTCGAGGGCGATTCGGTGATCGTAAGCGTACAGGATACCGGCAATGGCATTCCCGATGAAATACGGTCGCGGATTTTCGAGCCATTCTTCACGACGAAGGCCAGCGGTATGGGCATGGGCCTGTCGATCTGCCGCTCGATCATGGAAGCCCATGGTGGAACGCTCGAGGCCATCGCAGTGCCCGAAGGCGGTAGCGCCTTCGTGTTTAGGCTTCCATGTGCAACGGGACCTGACGTGTCTTGACGACGAAGGCGCAGTGCAGAGTACGGGACACCCGGGCTGCATGGGCCGAATGCGAGCGCCGTGCTCTCCCGAAAGTTTCGATCATTCTGAAAAGATCCATTGAACGTCACACGCTAGATAGCGCACGTCGCCGCAAAAGAGCCGGTTCCGCACCGATGTGACGACGTTCACAGGGTTGGCGGACATGGCGCTTCGGTACTCGATCCGATCGTCCGGCGCCCATCAAGACAAGGATATCAATCATGGCCGTCACCAGTGCAAAAGCTGACCTCCAGACCCCGACAGATATGACCGCTAACGCGGTTCGGGACATTCCCGCCGCGCTGAGAGCCCTGCTCGCAGATGTCTTCGCGCTATACCTGAAGACCAAGAACTTCCACTGGCACATGTCGGGTCCGCATTTTCGCGACTATCATCTGCTGCTCGATGAGCAGTCGGACCAGATTTTTGCGATGACCGACGACATCGCGGAGCGGTCCCGCAAGATCGGCGGGGCGACGCTGCGTTCGATCGGACACATCGCGCGGGAGCAGCGGCTTCTCGACAACGACGCGGAGTATGTGGATCCGCAGGACATGCTTGCGGAGTTGCGGAGCGACAACCAGCAGCTCACGATGGAAATGCGGCGTGTCCATGAGCTCTGCGACGAATATGGCGACGTGGCGACGGCCAGCCTGCTCGAAAACTGGATCGACCAGACCGAGCGTCGGGTCTGGTTTCTCTATGAATCGGGCCGAACGGGTCCCCGTTCCTGACGGCAAATCCGGCAAATCCGGCAACTGGACCAGGCCAGGAATGCGCCTGCGTCACGCGTTGAGTCGTGACGCAGGCGCGTTTCGTATCAATGTCATGAAGGCGAGTGCAGCTGTCGGCTGCCGCCGCTCCCTGACCGGGGTCATCGACGAGAGAGAATGCAGCCGCAGGGGCGGCGACCGGAACAAAAGTCCGCTGCGCCTCATGAGGAAATCCCAGGCGCGATCATACCTAGGTATGACGCGGTCAAACCGACAACCTAATGGTTTCTACCGCGTGTAGAATGGAGCCGGCGGACAGGCGGAATACTCTTCCCATACAGCGTGCGGACAAGCCCCGAGGCTTTCCCGGTCTGCAGATGGACGAGGATCCGGCATGTCGCTTCAGAATACACACACACCCACGAATCAGATTGTTGATCTTCGGTTAGCCGGCGCCTCGGGCCTCGGCGGGGCGCGAGGCTTGAAATCGATCGGCAGGCTTGCCGATGGCAGTGTCTTGATGTCGCTCGTCCACCTCGACGTCGCGCTCGCGGTCAAGGCTGAGGGGCGCAACGTCCGAGAAAGTGCCGATGGACAGCCGTACTCCAGGGGGGCTGCCGAGCGGCTCGCTGGTGATTCCGGGATCGATGACGCGGCATCCGAATCGACGGAATTCGATGACCCCGTCATGGGGCGGCTTCGCGACGCGCTGGCCGCAGCGCAAGCCGAGAATGGTCCTCACTCCGCCATCTGCGCCGATGCCCTGCGCCTCGCCATCCTGACCCGTCAGTTCGTCCTGAAGGCGAATCCTTCGCCGGTCGGCATCCCATCCGCCGCGGATCACGTCGGCCGTAACGTAAGGTCACTTCAAGGGTGGCGCCTCAAGCGTGTGGTGGAGTATGTCGGTGAGCATCTGGATGAAAAGATCACCCTTCAGGATCTGGCCGCGGTCGCGGGCCTCAGCCGGATGCATTTCGCCGCGCAGTTCCGCGCAGCATTGGGCATGCGGCCGCATGAATACCTCATGAAGCGGCGCATCGAACGCGCCGAGGAGTTGCTGAAGCAGGCCGAACTGTCGCTCGTGGAGGTGGCCCTGACGGTCGGTTTCCAGACGCAGGCGCATTTCACCACGGTGTTCAAGCGCTTCGCGGGTGACACGCCGTATCAGTGGAGGACCGCGTATCTGGCTCAGACGGCTTCGCGGCACTGTCCTCAGGCGAGGCTGTCGTGACAAGCGCTGCCACCTTGACCTGGCTCCTGTCGTTCATCGGCATCCGGTCCGCCCTTGCACACCACGAGATCATGGAAACGATCGAGTTCCTCCATGCCCTCGGCAATGCGTACCGCCTGGCTTGTTCGGGCGGAGGCTCTGGCCTTTTCTATGTTCGCTTCATGTATAATTTCTGCAAGGCGCTTGCCGTGGGCGGACTTGGGTAGCGCGAGACCTGCCGCTTCGGCCCCAACAAACCTACAGTCGACCTGATACTTGCGATGGGCAGGCGAGGGCGTCGCATTCGGTCAGATTGGGGCGCGAGGCAGGCGCGCAATACGGCGCGCGGTTACCCTATGTCCACCGCGACAGGTCGCGCCACATCGTCTCCCTCTGGAATTGGACGGCAGGTCTGACGATCGAGCTGAACAGGCTGCTTGCGCGCAAGAGTCCAGGCCGCGATGCCTTAACGCAATCATATCAAGGTATGTCTCGACGGCCGACTCTCACTAGGCGACGAACCATTCGTTTGAATGACAGATCACCGGGCTTCAGCAAGATAGGCCACACAGGAGCCGGAGCGGCCGTGACCAGGCAAGCCGGAAGCCTTCTGTCGCCACCATCGCTCGGCAGCTTCTCATTCGAAAGGAAAACCTATGCCCTACGTCACCACCAAGGACGCCGTCGAAATCTTCTACAAGGATTGGGGTCCGAAGGATGCCCAGCCGATCGTGTTCCATCACGGCTGGCCGCTGTCCTCCGACGATTGGGACGCGCAGATGCTGTTCTTCCTTGCCAAGGGCTACCGCGTCGTGGCCCATGACCGGCGCGGACACGGCCGCTCGGCGCAGGTCTCTGACGGCCACGACATGGACCACTACGCCTCGGACGCCGCTGCGGTCGCCGAGCATCTCGACCTCAGAAACGCTGTTCATATCGGCCATTCGACCGGGGGCGGTGAAGTGGCGCGTTATGTCGCCCAATACGGCGAACCGCAGGGCCGCGTTGCCAAGGCGGTGCTCGTCTCTGCCGTGCCGCCCCTGATGCTGAAGACCGCGAGCAACCCCGGTGGCACGCCGATCGAAGTGTTCGACGGCTTCCGTAGCGCGCTTGCAGCCAACCGCGCGCAGTTCTTTCTCGACGTTGCATCCGGACCGTTCTACGGCTTCAACCGTCCGGGCGCGAAGGTCTCGCAGGGTGTGATCGAGAATTGGTGGCGACAGGGCATGGCCGGCAGCGCCAAGGCGCATTACGATGGCATCAAGGCCTTCTCCGAGACAGATCAAACCCTCGATCTCAAGGCGATCAGCGTGCCGACGCTGGTCATGCAGGGGGATGACGATCAGGTCGTGCCTTACAAGGATGCCGCTCTGCTTCAGGCGAAGCTGCTCAAGAATGCGACGCTCAAGGTCTACGAGGGGTATCCGCACGGCATGCTCACCACCCATGCCGATGTCATCAACCCTGATCTCCACGCCTTCATCGCGAAGTAGTCACGCCGGCCGGGCGCTGCTCTCGGGCGCGCCCGGCCTTGTCTGCACAAGGAAGCGGTCATGCCTCTTCGCATCATCGTCGTCGGCGGCTCGATCGGCGGGCTCTTTGCGGCGACCCTTCTGCATCGCGCCGGCTTCGACGTCCGCGTCCGCGAACGGTCCATTCATGGCCTTGAAGGGCGAGGTGCAGGGCTCGTGGCGCAGCAGGAGGTGTTCGCGATGCTGCGCGAAGTCGGCCGCGACCATCTGGCGCATTTCGGCGTGACGGCTCGTGAACGCATCTATCTGGATCGTGCGGGAGAAGTCATCCAGCGTCACCATATGCCGCAGACGCAGCTGTCCTGGGATGTCCTGTTTCGCACCTTCCGCGAGCTCGTCCCCCCGGATCGCTACGAAAACGGACGAAACGTTGTCGGCGCAGAGCACAGGGGCGCCGGTGTCGAGCTAAGCTACACCGACGGAACTCGCGAGCAGGCCGACGTGATCATCGGTGCCGACGGAATCGGATCGCAGATCCGCCCGGCCGTCGCGGGCAGCAGATCGCATCCCACCTATGTCGGCTATGCGACCTGGCGCGGGCTCGTACCCGAACAGGCGATGCCGAAGATCGCGGCGCAGACCTTGTTCGAGCGCTTTGCTTTCTATGAAATGCCGGGCTCGCATATCCTTGGTTATCTCGTTCCAGGCGCGGACGGCTCTACCCGGCCTGGCGACCGCCGCTACAACTGGGTCTGGTATCGACGCTATTCCGGGCAGGAGATCGCATCGGTTCTCACGGATGCCGAAGGAAAGACGCATCCATTTTCTCTGGCTCCGCCGCAGGTGACGCGAGAGGCCGCGAACAGCCTGCATGCTGACGCGGCCCGTTTGCTTCCGCCGGCGTTCGCGGAGGCCGTGGCCGCTGAGCCGCATCCCTTCGTGCACGCCATCTTCGACTATCGTGCCCCCCGGATGGTGGCGAAGCGCATAGCGCTGATGGGCGACGCCGCCTTCGTCGCCCGTCCGCACACCGCAATGGGTGTCGCCAAGGCCGCCGGCGATGCGTTCGCGCTCCGTGATGCCCTTGCCAGCCATGACGATCCCGTCGCTGCGCTCGCAGCCTATGAACGCGAGCGCTTTGAAATCGACCGCGCCGTGGTCGACTATGGTGTGCGGCTCGGCGGCGCCCTCAAATAGGGCGCGGTCGACCGACCGGTGGAGGCGACGCGCACGATCGACAATTCAGCAGGTCGGGTGCCGTATCCTTCAATGGCTCTTGAAGACGGTCGTGTAGTTCGCCGGCAGCCACTCGAAATGACCGTCTATCGAACGAATGTGCCCTATTCCGGGAAAGGCGATGTGTGCCGCCGCGATCCAGGCGGACGTCCTGGCTGCCTGCGCGAACATCGCGATACGCTCCGCTTCGGCCGAGATGGGATTGCTGTCGTAAGTCACCGTGACCGCAGGGTCTGGAAACTGGATGGGAGCGACGTGGACAATATCTCCCCAGATCACCATTGTCTGACCGTCGCTCGTGACTTCGTACGACGTGTGACCCAACGTGTGTCCCGGGGTCGGGAGGGCGCGAATTCCCGGTGACAGCTCGGATCCGTCCGAAAAAGGTTTGAGCCGGCCGGACTCGATATAGGGCTTCAACGAGGCGCGGTCGCCTTCGAACATCGGCAGGAGAAATTTGGGAGCCTCGCTCTCCCTTCTGGCGTCGAGCCAGTAGTCGATGTCCTTCTGGTTGACCCTGATGATGGCATTCGGAAACGCCGGTTTGCCGTTGGGGGCGATGCCTCCAACGTGATCGGCGTGAAGATGCGTGAGATAGACTTCGTCGATCTCCTCCGGCCTGTAGCCGGACGCTCGAAGATTTTCCAGCAGGTGCCCGCAGCACGCGCCGTAGAGGCTCCCGGCTCCGCTGTCGATCAGTACGAGCCGCGTGCCCGTATTGACGAGAAAGGCGTTGATGGAGCCCTCAAGGGGGAGGGAGAGAGACGAGGCCGCGAGCGAAGCCTCGGCTTGACCGGGGCGGTCGTCGCTGAGCTTGACCGCCTTTCGTTCGCCGCCGGGGGCGAGTTCGTTTCGTGTCATCACGTCGAGAACGGGAAATGTATGGGTCCCGTCGAGCAATGCGGTGATCTCCGTGCTCCCCAACATCATGCGATAGAAGCCCGGCGCCTGCGTCCGAACCTGGGGAGCAGCAGCATCTGCCTCGCCGCCGAACGCGAGAACTGCGATGGCCAGGATCGTGCCGGTGTGGATCAACTTCATCTTCGTCCCCTTTGGTGCAGGAGCCCAGGCCTGTCTTTCGGCGCCGCATGAGAGTTGGGCCTCCGGCTCTCAGCCTGTCCAACCCTGCAGGAACTCGAGGAGCAACTTGTTGACGGTCTCGGGCTGCTCTTCCTGTGGAAGATGACCGCAGCGCTCGATGGGAATCGCGGTGAGATTGTCCGCCATTTCACTCCAGATCGCCTTCATGTCGAAGAGACGGCCGACAGCGCTGAAATCGGCTCCCCAAAGCGAGAGGACGGGGCATCCGATCTTCTTGTCGGCGTCCTCGAGATCCTGTGCGACGTCCTCTGCGCTTGCCCGATAATCGGACATCGCACCGCGAACCGCGCCGGGCGAGCTGTAAGCCTTCACGTAGGTCTCGAATGCCTCGCCGGAGATCGTCATCGGATCGTGGCACCAGTCGGAAAAGAAATGGCGCAGCCAGATGTCCTCGCGTCCCGCGATCAGCGCCTCCGGCAGGTCGAGGATCTGGTGGAACATGAAAAACCAGTATTCGCGAGCGACCTTCGCGTTCATCTCGCGCGCGACGATGCGGGTTGGAACGTTGTCCATCACGACGAGGCGGTCGACCAGGTCCGGATGGTCCTTGACCAGGCGGGTTGCGACCCGCGCGCCGCGATCATGGCCGACCAGTGCGACGCGTCCGACGTCGAGCGCCTTCAGCAGTTCGACGATGTCGTTGGCCATCGTCCTCTTGTCGTAGCCCTTTGCCGGCTTGTCGGTCTCGCCATAGCCGCGGAGGTCCGGAGCGATCACCCGGTAGTGTGCAGACAGGGCCGGTATCTGAAAGCGCCAGGCAAAGCTGGTCTCCGGAAAGCCGTGCAGCAGCACCACCGGCGGCCCGGCGCCGGCTTCCAGATAGAACTGGCGGATGCCGTTGGCCCGACAGGTTGTGCTACGAATGCCAGTCACCGATCTCATGCCCCGGGCGTCAGGTTTCGAGACGCCATCCTTTGCAAGTTCGGCCGTGACTGATTGCAGGTTTTCCCCGCGCTTTGTACGATTGCGTCGCTACGGCAGCGACACTGGCTCCCGAGACAGAAATTTGGCTTGGCTGCGGCTTTGATTTCGGGAAAAAGTCCAAGACGCATGGGGGAGGCCGGGGTTCCGTGCCGGGAACGTCCGGGAACCGGGGCGGAGGGAGAAATGTGCGAGGCCAATAGTATGCGTCCAACCCGCCGCCTCGTCACCGCGGAATGGACAGCATTGACGTGACCGCACGAGGACTTCACCATGTCACCGCGATCATCGGAGACGCGCGCCGCGCCGCGGACTTTTACGCCGGGGTCCTGGGATTGAACCGGGTCAAGAAGACGGTCTGCTACGACGACCCCGGCAGTTATCACATCTATTACGGCGACGGCCGCGGGACTCCGGGCACCGTGATCAGCACGCTTGCCTGGAATTGCGTTACGCCGGGAATGATCGGCGTCGGCGAGGTCGTCCAGACCGCATTCTGCGTTGCACCGGGGTCGCTTGATGCGTGGGCGGACAGGCTCGAATCGTCGGGGATTGCTTATCAACGGGAAGTATCGCCCTTCGGTGAGCGCACGCTCTGTTTCGCCGATCCCGATGGTACCGCACTCTCTCTGGTGGAGACGTGGGAGCGGCAGTCAGGGATATCAGGCGAAGGCCCCAAGGCCGGTCATGCGCTCCGCGGGCTTCATGGAGTCACGCTGAACGTTCGCGAGGAGGATGCAACCATCGACATCCTTCAGAAGGTCTTCGATTTCCAGCTGGTCTCTCGGAGAAACGGGAGCATGCGATTCGTGGCTCATGACGGACCCGGCGGCACGATAACCCTGCGCATGATCGGAAAGTCTTCGCGCGGCCGCCTTGGTGGCGGCACGGTCCGCCACGTTGCCTTCCGCTCCAAGGATCCGGACGATCGATCGCGGATGGTCGAGAAGCTGCAATTGGCGTACGGCATCGTCGTGAGCGAACCGATCGAGCGAACCTACCTGAATGCGGTCGGCTTTCGTGCCCCGTGCGGCGTGCTCTTCGAGATCGCGACCGACGGGCCGGGCTTCGCGGTCGACGAGGCGCCGGAGAGTCTTGGCAGGAGCCTCCAGCTTCCCGGATTTTTGGAGGAGCGGCGATCCGAATTGCGCGCGATCCTGCCTCCGCTTGATTGAGCTGGTCTCGTTCGACGAAATCGGCTTTGCCGGGTGCCGCCCGGCTCCAGGACCGGCGCGAGGGGACCCGCCGTGATGTCTGCGAACGCCGAGGTTTTTGGCAAGGGCGGCAGGAAGTGCAAGTTGCCGTCCGAAGTGAAAAGAATTCCCCTCGGTCGGCCTCTAGGTTTCGCGGATCAATTCCGATCGAACCGGCAGGAAACCGAACTGTGCAACAGGTCCCACCCGTCCTTCCAACTGTCGTTCTCGTCCATGGAGCATGGGCGGATGGATCCAGCTGGCGTTTGGTGATCCCCTATCTGCTCGAGCGCAACATTCCCGTGGTGGCGGTTCAGAATCCGACGACGTCGCTCGGCGCCGACGTCGCCGCAACCAGGCAGGCCTTGGATGCCATCAAGGGGCCTGTCGTCCTGGTCGGCCATAGTTGGGGCGGGGCTGTGATCACTGAGGCGGGAAATGATCCGAAAGTGAAGGCGCTGGTCTATGTCGCGGCCTTTGCACCCAGGGTCGGGGAATCCGTAGGCGAGCAGGTCGCGGCCCATGCAGCTCCGCCCGGATTGTCGGAGATCATCGACGATGGCCGTGGATTCCTCAAGCTGAGCGAAGACGGCTGGATCAATGACGTCGGCCAGGATTTGCCCCGGGGCGACGCAAGGGTGTTGGCGACGCTTCAGCCTCCGCTCCCCACCTCGACGTTCGGGGAAAAGGTCACCGAGGCGGCGTGGTCCAGCCGTCCGAGCTGGTACATCGTATCGGCGGACGATCGCGTCGTGAGCGTTGAACTCCAGCGCAAGCTGGCTGTGATGCTGAATGCCCGGACGAGCGAGCTCAGAGCCAGCCATCTTTCGTTGCTGTCGCAGCCGAAGGCCGTCGCCGACGTCATCATTGATGCCGTCGCTGCGATGAAGTCGCCAGGCTGACGCCGGGGATCGCTTCGGATGATTGCGCTGCGTGCCGCAACCGTCCGAGGCAATGTCGGGTCGCTCATGCGCCGTCCGCGCCGCGTCAGTTCACGATCGCTTGACAGGTGGTCGCGCGGAGCGGGGTGATCGGGCGGGAGTCCAAGCCGCGACGAAATCGTCCAAGCGCCGGAATCCCTCAGGGTTCACGGTGCCGCCGCGTTCATTCCCCCTTTTGCTCGATCGCCTCTGCCGATCGCAAGGAGACTTTCTCGATGTCGAAACTCGATATGCTCACGCCCGACAACAGCGCGATCGCGCTGATCGATTATCAGCCGGCCATGTTCCAGGGCGTCCAGTCGCATGACCGTCTGGTCACCGTGAACAACGTCCAGATCCTCGCCAAGGCGGCCAAACTGTTCAAGATTCCGACCGTGCTGACGACGGTGGCGAGGGATTCGTTCTCAGGACCGTTCATGCCCGAGGTCACCGAGCTTTTTCCCAAGCACGACATCATCGACCGCACCTCCATGAACTCCTGGCTCGACGAGAACTTCCGCAAGGCGGTGATCGCGACCGGGCGCAAGAAGTTCGTGCTGGCGGGTCTGTGGACCGAGGCCTGCGTGATCTTCCCGACTCTCGACATGCTCAAGCAGGGATATGAGATCTACATTGCCGCCGACGCCTGCGGCGACCTGTCCCTCGAAGCACACAATCGCGCCATGGAGCGCGCCATCCAGGCCGGCGCCGTCCCGATCACGTCGTCGCAATACGCCTATGAGCTTCAGCAGGACTGGGCTCGCAGCGAGACCTATGAAGGCATGATGGACATCCAGCGCGCGCATTCGCCCTACGGGATCCAGATTCGCTTCTCGAAATGGGCGCTGGGCGAGCACGCCTCCGAAGGTGGTGCGAAGGCGGGCTGAACGTCCTCGAGTCGCGGATCACCGTGATGAAGATCTACCTGTTGTCCCTCGGCGCTGGCCTTCTGGTCGGCGTCATCTACAGCCTGCTCAACGTGCGCTCGCCTGCGCCGCCGCTCGTCGCCCTTGTCGGGTTGCTCGGCATCCTGGCCGGGGAGCAGATCGTGCCCGTTGCGAGGCAGATGATGACGGGCGAAGGGCTTGCCGCCGCATGGCGGCAGGCGAAGTGCGCGCCGCACATGTTCGGCATGTTGCCCGGACGCCAGGCGGACCCACCGAAAAGCGCGGCGTCAGCGAACGGACAGGAGACGCACTCATGAACACCGCACCAGAGCTCATCCTGCACCGTGGCCTGTTCACGACGCTCGATCGCTCCAACCCGACGGCATCGGCGGTCGCGATCACTGACGGTCGTTTCGTCGCGGTGGGCCACGACCATGAGGTGATGCCGCTCGCGGGCCCCGCGACGAAAATCGTCGACCTTCGCGGGCGGCGCGTACTGCCCGGCCTGATCGACAATCACCTCCACATCATTCGCGGCGGCCTGAACTTCAACATGGAGTTGCGGTGGGACGGAGTCCGTTCGCTCGCCGACGCGATGAACATGCTGAAGCGGCAGGTCGCCGTGACGCCGCCGCCGCAATGGGTGCGGGTGGTCGGGGGCTTCACCGAGCATCAGTTCGCGGAGAAGCGGCTGCCGACGATCGACGAACTCAACGCGGTCGCGCCCGACACGCCGGTCTTCCTGCTGCATCTCTACGACCGGGCCATCCTGAATGGTGCCGCGCTGCGGGCGGTCGGGTACACCAAGGACACGCCGGAACCGCCGGGCGGGGAGATCGTGCGCGACGCCAGGGGCAACCCGACCGGCTTGCTTCTGGCCCAGCCCAACGCCAGCATCCTCTATGCGACGCTCGCCAAGGGACCCAAGCTTCCGTTCGATTATCAGGTCAATTCCACCCGCCATTTCATGCGCGAACTGAATCGTCTGGGCGTCACCGGTGCGATCGACGCGGGCGGAGGCTTCCAGAACTATCCCGAAGACTACGCGGTCATCCAGAAGCTGAGCGACGAAGGCCTTCTGACCATACGTCTGGCCTACAATCTCTTCACGCAGAAGCCGAAGGGCGAGAAGGACGACTTCCTCAACTGGACCAAGAGCTCGAAATACCAGCAGGGCGACGACTATTTCCGGCACAACGGCGCCGGTGAGATGCTGGTGTTCTCGGCCGCGGATTTCGAGGATTTCCGCGTGGCGCGGCCCGACATGCCGCCGGAGATGGAGGGCGAGCTCGAGGAGGTCGTCCGGATCCTGGTGCAGAACAAATGGCCGTGGCGGATGCACGCGACCTATGACGAGACGATCTCCCGCGCGCTGGACGTGTTCGAGCGGGTCAATCAGGAGATGCCGCTGGACGGTCTTCACTGGTTCTTCGATCATGCCGAGACGATCTCGGACCAGTCGATCGACCGCATCGCCGCGCTCGGCGGCGGCATCGCCGTGCAGCACCGCATGGCCTATCAGGGCGAGTATTTTGTCGAGCGGTACGGCATGGGGGCCGCCGAGGCCACGCCGCCGGTCAGGAAGATCATCGACAAGGGCGTCAAGGTGTCGGCCGGGACCGATGCGACGCGCGTGGCCTCCTACAACCCGTGGGTCTCGCTGTCCTGGCTGGTGACGGGACGAACCGTCGGCGGACTGCGGATCACGCCGCAGCGCAACTGCCTCGATCGCGAGACGGCGCTGCGGATGTGGACGGAGAACGTCACGTGGTTCTCGAACGAGGAAGGGCGCAAGGGCCGTATCCAGGTCGGTCAGCTCGCCGACCTGATCGTCCCGGATCGCGACTATTTCTCGTGCAGCGAAGCCGACATCGCCGACACGACCTCGTTGCTGACGATGGTGGGTGGGCGGATCGTGTTCGGCGCGGGCGACTTTGCCGGGCTGGACAGTGTCAGGCCTCCGCCCGCGATGCCGGACTGGTCGCCGGTTCGCCGCTTCGGCGGCTATGCGGCCTGGGCCGACGACGAGGCCGCCGGGAAGCCGGATGGTCTTGCGATGAAGGCCTCGCAGATGTGCGGCTGCGCCAATGCGTGCGGCGTGCACGGCCACGCCCATGCGACCGCCTGGTCGAGCCGGTTGCCGGTCTCCGACCTCCGGAGCTTCTGGGGTGCGCTGGGCTGTGCGTGCTGGGCCGTCTGACATGCTGGCCGGCGCGTCACCGAACTGGGTGTCGATGATCCTGCGATGGCCGCTGCTGTGGCCAGCCGCCAGGCTCGCGCTGGTGTCGGCGTATATTCTCGGCGGCTTCGCCAAGCTGCTCGACTTTCCCGGTGCCGTGGCCGAGCAGGCGCATTTCGGGCTCGCGCCGGGCTGGCTTTGGGCGGCGTCGGCCATCGCCGTTGAGCTCGGCGGCTCTGCGCTTGTGGTCGTCAACCGCCTGGTGTGGCTCGGTGCCGGCGGCCTTGGCGTTCTCACCTTCGTCGCGATGCTCACGGCCAATGCGTTCTGGACGCTGGGCGGCCATGAGCGCTTCATGGCGATGAACGCCTTCTTCGAACATCTCGGATTGATCGCCGGCCTTGTCGTCATTGCGATCCGCGCGGACGAAGCGCGGTTTCAACCGGATCGCTTCCCGCGGTCCGGAGCTGTCTAAGGAGTCTTCCCATGGGACAAACCAGGGCTTCGGCCGTCGTGATGCTGCTGGCGCTGGCCGCCTTCGCTCAGGCACCTGCGAGCGCCAGAGATCGTGTGAAGCCGATCGAGGCGATCGCGGTCGCGCCGCAATACGATACGACGCATGTCTATGTGGCGCCGGACGACGTCGACAAATTCGTGACGAGCTTCCTGGCGACCTTCGGCGGCAAGAGCACCAGGCAGGTCGTGGCCACGGTCACGCCGACGCCGAGCAGCACGACGTCGCAGCTGTTGCAGACACCCGTCGGCACCGTGTCGCTGTTCGGCTTCAAGACGCCGATTCCCTATCCGTTCGGCGCCGAGCGGAACGGATATCTGGTCACGGATATCGATCGCGCGATCAGGGCGGCGCGTGCCGCCGGCGCCGACGTCATCGTGTCCACGTTCCCGGATCCGATCGGGCGCGACGCCGTGGTCCAGTGGCCCGGCGGTGTCAACCTCCAGCTCTATTGGCATACGACGAAGCCCGATTACGCGCCGTTCGAGCGCGTGCCCGAGAACCGCGTCTACGTCTCGCCGGATAGGGCCGCCGCCTTCACCCGGAGCTTCCTGGCGTTCTCCCGCGGCAAGATCGTCTCGGACGACGCGAAGGCGCCGGGTGCCGAGATCGGCAGGCGGGAGACGACCTACCGGCGCATCCGGATCGAGTCTGCGTTCGGCAAGATGGTCGTGCTGGTCACGGATGGTCATCTGCCCTATCCCTACGGGCGGGAGACGACCGGTTACGAGGTGGCCGATCTCGCCGCCACTCTCGTCAAGGCCAGGGAGTCCGGCGCCACGGTCCTCGTCGAACCCTCCATGTCGGATGGACGCGCAGCGGCACTGGTGATGTTTCCAGGCGGTTACATCGCCGAGATTCACGCCCGGATGCCGCAGAGCGCGTCGCGGGCCGACGGCAAATGAGGTGACGGCCGACGATGCCTGGACGGCTTGACCCGCGCTTTGTCGCGATCGCGCTGACGCTGGTCATCATCGGCGTCGATGCTGCACGGGCCGGAGACGGCGATTTGGCAATCGCCAAGAGACCCACGATCCAGGCCAATCGCTGGGAGGAGGACTGGTCGGTCCTCGTCGATCCCCGTTTGCGGACCGAAGCGTTCGACGGGCTCAAATACATCCCGCTGTGGGCCACCGACCCGAAGAGCTACGTCTCGCTTGGCGCCAATCTGCGCGAGCGCTTCGAGACCAACAACGCGCCGGCCTTCGGCACCGGCAAGACGGCGTCCGACAGCTATCTCATCCAGCGCCTGCAGGTCTACGCCGACATTCACTTCAATGCGAACTGGCGGGCCTTCGTCGAGCTCGAAGACGATCGGGCTTTCGACAAGACCAGCGTCTCATCGGCCGATCAGGATCGCGCCGATCTCCGTCTCGCCTTTCTCGAATACGTCGACACATTCGACGGCGGCACGCTCAAGGCGCGCGTGGGACGCCAGGATTTCGCCTTCGACCTGCAGCGCTTCGTATCGTCACGGGACGGGCCCAACGTCAGGCAATCATTCGATGCGCTCTGGGCCGACTGGGAAACCGGCGCCTGGCGCTTCATCGGCTTCGTCAGCCGTCCCGTCCAGTATTTCGACGTGCGTCCGTTCGACGACACGTCGAACGACAATTTTCGCTTCAGCACGCTCCGTGTCGAACGCAAGGTGCTCGGCGACAACGAATTGTCGGGGTATTACTCGCTCTACCAGCGCAAGGGCGCGAGATATCTCGATGCGGCAGGCGACGAGACGCGCCACATCATCGACGTGAGATTCGCCGGAAAGGCCCTGCAGTTCGACTGGGACCTCGAGGCGATGGGGCAGGCGGGGCAGGTGGGGACGAAGGAGGTCCGCGCCTGGGCCGTCGGCGCCCGGGCCGGTTATTCGTTTCCGCTCCTGGCATGGCAGCCCCGCATCGGCCTTCAGGTCGACGCCGCGTCAGGCGATCGGCGATCCGGAGACGGAGTGATCGGGACCTTCAATCCGCTGTTTCCGAACGGCTATTATTTCACGCTGGCGGGCTACACCGGTTACGCGAATATCGTTCACGTCAAGCCGTCGATCACGGTCAGTCCGGCGAACCGGCTGAAGGTGACGGCTGCGATGGGGCTGCAATGGCGGCAGACCACGGCCGATGCGGTCTATGTCCAGCCCAGCGTGCCCATCGCCGGCACGGCCGGCATCGGCGGCACTTGGACCGGGGCATACGGTCAGCTGCGCGCCGATTACGCCTTCAACGAACATCTGACAGGCGCCATCGAGGCGGTGCATTTCGACGTCGGGGATACGATTCTCCGCGCCGGCGGGCACACCAGCAACTACCTCGGCGTCCAACTTCAATATGGGTGGTGACATGCCCCGCAACATTCTTGTCCTCCCGCTCCTGATGAGCGTGAATGCCGGGTTCGTCGATACTGCCGGCTTTCTCGCCCTTCAGGGTCTCTTCACGGCGCATGTCACCGGCAATTTCGTGACGTTCGGTGCGGCCATGGTCAACGGAACATCGGGCGGCCTGGCAAAGCTGCTCGCGCTTCCCGTGTTTTGCATGGTCGTCCTCTCCACGCGCATGTTCAGCTTCGTGCTGCCGAAGATGGGGCTGCCGATCTTCCGGTCGATGCTCGTCCTCAAGACACTGCTGCTGGCGGCGGGCGCTGCCTGTGCCGTCCATTTCGGACCGTTCTCGCAGGGAGACGGTTGGCAGGCCATCGTCACGGGAATGATCCTGGTCGCCGCCATGGCCATCCAGAACGCCGCTCATCGCATCCATATGGGAACGGAGCCGCCAAGCACGCTGATGACCGGCACCACAACCCAAATCATGATCGACGTGGCCGATGTCCTGCGTGGTGCGCCGGCCGCAACGCTGACTGTCGCCAAGCCGCGGCTGGGCAAGATGGCCGCCAGTGTCGCGGCATTTGCGCTGGGCTGTGCCGCAGGCGCCTGCATCTACGCCACGTTCGGAACCTGGTGTTTCCTGTTGCCGCCTTTGATCGCGATCCCGGGAGTACTATTGGCGGCGCCAGATCCGAGGTGAGCCGAGTGTCGCCCTGGCCCTCGGCCAGTCAGTCGTTTGAGACCTGTGGCGCCGGCTCGGTCAGGCCTCGCCTCTGCGCGTCAAGAGCGCGCCACCTGCTTCTTTGTCCCGCCAGGGGCCGTCGCCTGCAATTGGTCCAAAAGCGCCCTGGCGTGCATTAGCGGCTCCGTTTCGAATCCTTCGACGAACTTGTCGAGTGTCTCGATGAGCAGGGTGGCAGCCTCTTCGCTGCGGCCCTGCAATCTCAGCATGTCGGCCAGGCATTGAACCGCCTTGAGCTCCCAGCCGAGCGCACCTTGCTGACGCGAGACAGCGATCGCGTCACGGAACTGGCTTTCGGCCTTTCGCGACTGGCTTCCTTCCAGCGATTGCAGCGCCGTGCCGTGGATGCGCAGCGCATCCGGCAACATTCCAAGTGCGCCGATGGCCCTTGTCCGGTCCAGCGATTCTTCTGCGACCAGAACGGCCTCCTCCGGGCGTCCAGCCGCCGCGAGCAGTTCGGCGAGCCGTCCCAGAAACGGGATGCGGGTATTGTCGTAACGGGCATCCTTCAGATTGACGATACCCTCCCTCAGGAGCCGCTCGGATTGCTCGAACTCCCTGTTGAGGAAGAGCAGCCGGCCCTTGAAGGCCATCGCCGAGAACACATAGCTCTGGATATTGTTGGCTTCGGCCAGTTGCTGCAGCCGGAGGATGGCGGCCTCAGCAAGCTCGAGGTCTTCCATCCTGAGGTAGATGGTGCAGCACCAGACGAGCGCTTGGCAGATCGCAGTCGGGTGTTCAGTCCGTTCAGCGGCCGCATGAGCCTCGAGGCACGTACAGATCGCTCGATCGAAGCGACCTCTGCACCAATCGACCGAGGCCATGACGCACTGCGCGTTGATCGCATGGTTCACGCCCCATCGGCCGATGGTCGACATGTCGGCATGGGTCTGAAAGTAGGAATACGCCTCGATCGCAAATCTGCGGGCCTCGGAATATTGGGCGCTGAAGTACAGGGACTCGCTCTTCACGCTCTTCACCATGGCGAGCGCCGTGGGTTCGTCGATTCTCGAAACGAGCGGATTCATCCTTTCGATCTCGGCCTGGGCGGCCTTCAGGTCGCCTTGGCGATGCAGGAAGAGAACGAAGGCGAGTCTCAGCCGGAGTTCCCATTCATGATCTTCCAGCTTGACCGCGATTTCGATGGCCCTGTGCAGGGCTTCGCGCGATCGGCCTGTCATGCCCTCGGTGTACATCAGCGCGAGACCGCGCGCGGCCTTCAGGACCATCTCGTCCCGTTCGAAGTCCGATGTCGGATCGCGCCTCTCTATGGCTTTGCCTGTCCACGTGATGCATTCGACGAGAAGGGAGTTCTCCAGCCACACGAGCACGGCGGCCACGGCGAGCGCGACACCGGCGCTCTTGTCTCCGCCGTCAGCGAAAGCCCAGTCCAGGATTCCGCGGACGTTGTCCAGTTCCTTGACCGCGGCTCGCGCCGTCCGCACCCGGTTCGGACCGTCCGCGCATTTTCGGAGCATGTGGGTCAGGCTCGATGCCAGCCCGGCGGCGATCATGCTCTGCTCGGATCGCTCGATCAGCTTGCCAAGTGCGAAAGCCCGCGCGATCTCCGGGAGGCGAAAGCGCGTCCCCTCGTCACTCTCGTCGACCGAGAGCAGGGACTTGCACACCAGATCGGCGATGACCAGCGAGGTATCGTGCTCACCTGGCGGAATGGCCGAGATGGCGGTATCGAGCGTGAAGCTCCCGGAGAACATGCCAAGGCAGCGGAAGACGAACTGCTCGCGCTCACTGAGTAACTGGTAACTCCAGTCGATGGCCGCAGCGATGGTGCGATGACGGGCCGGTGTTCCGCGGCGCGCATATTCCAGGAGGCTGAGACTATCCTCGAGCCTGGAGGCCAGGCCCTTGACGCCGAAGGCGCTGACGCGGGCGGCGGCGATTTCGATGGCGAGCGGGTTTCCGTCGAGTCGTATGCAGATCTGTGCCGCGTAGGCGGCGCTCGAACCGTCGAGTGCGAATTCGTCAGCGACGGCAGCGGCCCTGTCGGCGAACAGCTGCAGCGACGGATAGGATAACGCCTCCTCGAGGCGAAGATCCGCTTGCGCCGGCGGCAGGGGGAGGGGCGGGAGGGAGAAGACCTGCTCGCCGTCGATCCGTAGCGGCTCCCTGCTCGTGATCAGCGCGCTCGTTCTCTCCGCGCCGCGCAATATCGTGCTGATGGTGACTGCGGCTCCTTCGATCAGGTGCTCGCAATTGTCGAGGACGATGAGGACGTTCTTGGAACGCAGCGCGGCGACAATCCCCGAAAGAGCGTCGCTCGAACGAGCTTCGATCGGGAGGGCGGACGCGATCGCGCTCAGGATGAGCGAGGGATCCGTGATGGAGCTGAGGTCGACCAGCCATACGCCGTGCTGAAACTGCGGAAGCATGGTTTCCGCCACCCGAAGCGCGAGTGCGGTCTTTCCCACCCCCGCCGGGCCGATGACGGTCACGAGGCGGTTGTCGGAAAGCTTGCGCCTGATCGCCTGGATCACGTCATCCCGCCCGATCAGGCGGTTGAGTTGAGCCGGCAGGTTGTGAGCGGCGGCCTGAGCTGCGTGCTCGTCTTGATCGGTCTCCTCGATCACCCTGATCGGAGCCACGAACCTGTATCCGCGGCCGGGGCTATTGACGATGTACTGGTTCGCATTCTCGTCTTCACCGAGAATACGGCGGAGCGCCGCGACCTGGACCGTGAGATTGGCTTCAACGACGACCGTATTCGGCCAAGCGATTTCCAGGAGCTCGCGCTTGGTCACCAGCTCTCCGGCCCGCCGAACCAGCGCGATCAGAATTTCGATCGCCTTGGCGCCGAGACGGACGTCGCGATCACCCTCGAACAATATCCGCTTGGACGCGCAAAGGCGAAACGGTCCGAATAGGAACGTCTGCTGGCCTCTGTCGTCGCGATCAGACATCCTTCGATAGCCGTTAAGATCTTGCAGACGGCCTCATTAGCCCGCCGGCTCGGGGGTGTCCACCCACCGGCGGTATACTTAAAATTGATGGCCGTCCTGAATCTGCACGGCGACCGCCTGCCGCCGCGCGAGAATGGCAGCCATCGTGATGCTTTCCGCCTGGATGGCCGACAGTTGCGCGAGTTCCACGGCGGCCGCGGCGAGGAGCTCGATTGTATCGGCGCGGGCGTGCAGTCGTGCGGTTTGCCGTCCCGCGACCCATTCAGGCAGCTTTTCTTCGGCCAGGGCTGCGTCATGTGCGAGACCGGTTTCGATCGTCTCTCGAAGCTTCTCGGCACGCTCGCACGACTCGTTGACGATCTCACGCAAATTGTTGAGCTGCCTCGTGCACTGGGCGGCGTCCGACGGCGTGAAACACGCGAACAAGCCGTTGATGCTGTTCAGGCTGGCTTGCAAACGGAGCAGATGAGGACGCAGATCCTCGCCGAACTGGGTCAAATTGCCGCTCATGATCTCCTGCCCTGATGATGGGCCATCCTGCCTTTCCCCCGGGCAGCGGGTCCAACTAAACTTTGCAAAATTGTACGGACCCGCGTCGGCCACGCTGCTTTCACCAGGCCGGAGAATCCCGATTTTGGAACATTTTACTGGTCTGCCGGGTGCGGTCGAACATAACCATCGGGCTGGTCGGCATTACCCCGGAGCTTCCGATGGGCGAAGAAGGCGATGTTTCGTTCGAGGGGTTCTATGGTCGTCGGTTCGCCGCCCATTTGGGGGCGGATGGGGATTGTCTCCGCAAGATCAACCGCCACGGAAAACTTGCGCTTGCCGTGACGAGGCTGACGGGTGCGCGCCTGCCGCAGGGGCGGACTCCCGCAATCCCCTCGGAACAGGCGTTCAGCATTCTTCAGCAGCTTGGCGACGTCGACGGAGAGCCTCGCTGGTCCGATGGACGCCAGCGGGACTCTGATTCCTTTGCGCCGGGAAAGGTGAGCATCATCGACTTGCGGGACACTCTGCATTGCGAGTTGAAGGGCCCGTTCGACGCCGTTCAATACTACATCCCTCGCCGCGCTCTGGACGATTTCGCATATGAGAATGATGCCAGGCCGATCTCCACATTGAAGTGGGATCGCGATCGGTCTGATCCATATCTGTCCGCGCTATCGAGGCTTCTTCTGAGCGCCCTGGCGGATAAGAAAGCCAACAATGATATGTTCGTCGATCAGCTTGGCCTCAGCTTGCTCGCTCACTTTGCGCAAACCTACGGGTCCTGCTCCCGCAAGGGCGTGCGGGAGGGGGGCTTGGCTCCGTGGCAGGAGCGCCGTGCCAAGGAGATCATGCGCGTACGCCTCTCGAGCAATCTGACAATTGCCGACATCGCTGGCGAGTGCAGGCTGACCCCAAGCCACTTCGCTCGCTCGTTCCGGCGCAGTACGGGTGTCGCTCCCCACGAATACCTCTCCGGGCTTCGCATCGAAGAAGCCAAGCGGCTGATGATCGACACGAAGTTTGCCCTGGCGGACATTGCGTTGATCTGCGGCTTCGGTGACCAGAGCTATTTCACGCGCGTGTTCTCGCGCAGCGTGGGCAAGAGCCCTGGCGCATGGCGCCGAACGCGCGCGCATGGGTGAGAGTTCCAGCCTGCGGCGGAGTGCCGACTGAAGGGGGCTGCGAAGCCTGGCAGAGGCGTCGGCGTTCCGAGCTTTCCTGGCCGCAACAGATATGCGGAATTGGGCGGCCAGGTCACTGATTTGGTCTGCTCCAATACGGTCCCCTAGGCCGGATTGTCGGGTCATCCCCGGGCTATTTTCTTCAATCGCTTTCTATCGTGACGTGCGCCGATCGCCGGCTAGAGTACGGCGGGTGCGGGGGCGTTCCATGGCCGATTTGTGGTTCTACGCAGAAGGTGGGCAGAAGCGCGGTCCGGTGCCGATTTCCGAGCTCCTTCGCCGGCTTGCCAGCATCGCGGATTCTCGCCGCGTGCTGGTCTGGCGGGAAGGCTTGGATAGCTGGAAGCCGGTCGCGGAGGTGCGTGAAATTTCGGAGCAACTCCGGCCGTTGCCGGAGCCGGCACCGGCCAGTGACATGCGGGAGCCGACCGTCCCTGTCGAAGACGCGGCTGCCTTCAAGGATGTCCAACCCGAAATGACCGGTATCAGCGGCTGGCTCGCGCTGCTCGCGTTCGGCCAGGTGATGGGCATCCTGCGCCTGATCTTCAATGTCGGACAATCGTTGCAATCCATCACCGACGAAGTCTGGACGTCCTTTCCGACTGTCATCTGGAGCGAAATGCTGCTGAACGCCGCCATGATCGGCTTCGCGATCTGGACAACGGTGCTCCTGTTTCGGCACTCCCACAGATTTCCAGCCTTCTTCATCGTCCAGGTGATTTGCGCCGTCCTGCTTCCTTTCGTCGATCTCCTCTGTGTCGCGTCGTTCTTCTCAGCGGCGCTGAACCGCCCTTTCAGCGATTTCTTCATCATCGAACCACGACAAATCGGACAAACCGCTATCGGTGTCCTGAGTGCCACGGTCTGGATAAGCTACGTTCTCCGCTCCCGTAGGGTCGCGAATACGTTCACGATGTGAACCGTCTCTGAGACGAATCATGTGTCACGGCGTTTGGCAGATCGAGAGATTATGGATCTCCCTCGATTTGCTTGGCTGACGCGAAAGTTGCTAACAAGGGCGGCCGCGCTGCAAATGCGCCTTCCAGCCTGTCCAGGCGTGACCGATCTCGGAGACCTCGATGCCGTTCGACCTGATCCTGCGCGGTGGCCGCGTCATTGATCCGTCCCAGAAGCTCGACGCCGTCACGGATGTCGGATTCTCCGACGGCAAGGTCGCGGCGATCGGGACGGGGCTCAAGGCCGATCCGGGGACCGATGTGCGTGACGTTTCGCGGTTCATCGTCACGCCCGGCCTGATCGACCTCCACACCCATGTCTATTGGGGCGGGACCTCGCTCGGCATCGATGCCGAGGAGTTCTGCCGCCTCTCCGGCGTGACCACGGCGGTCGACACCGGCAGCGCCGGGCCCGGCAATTTCGCCGGCTTCCGCAAGCACGTGATCGAGCCGAGCCAGGTCCGCATCCTCGCCTATCTGCATGTCTCGCATGCCGGCATTTTCGGCTTCTCGCACCGGATCATGGTCGGCGAGAGCGAGGAATTGCGGCTGATGAATCCGATCGAGGCGGCGAAGGTGGCCGATGCCAATCGCGACCTCATCGTCGGCATCAAGGTCCGCGTCGGGCTACACTCCTCGGGCACGTCGGGCGCGGTGCCGCTCGACATTGCGCTGGAGGTCGCGGGCGAGGTCGGCATGCCGCTGATGGCCCATATCGATCATCCGCCGCCGAGCTATGAGGAGGTGCTGGCGCGGCTGCGGCCCGGCGACGTCCTCACCCACGCGTTCCGGCCGTTTCCCAATACGCCCGCGACCGCGCAGGGCACCGTGAAGAAAGCGGTGCTGGATGCGCGCGAGCGCGGCGTGCTGTTCGACATCGGCCACGGCAAGGGATCGTTCGCCTTCAAGACCGCGCGCGCGATGCTCGCCAACGGCTTCCACCCGGACACGATCTCGTCCGACATCCACCAGCTCTGCATCGACGGGCCGGCCTATGACCAGGTCACGACGATGTCGAAGTTCCTGTGCATGGGCATGGACCTGTCCGACGTGATCGCCGCATCCACGGTGAATGCGGCGATGGCCCTGCGGCGCCCCGAACTGGGCAGCCTGAAGCCCGGCAGCGTCGGCGACGCCACGCTGATCTCGGTCAGGCAGGGCCAGTTCGATTACGAGGATGTCGTCGGCGAGCATCTCACCGGCGATCGCAAAATTGTCTCGGAAGGCGTCGTCATCGGCGGCCGCTGGTGGCATCCGACCTGAACGGATCAGGCCTGGTCCCGGTAGAAGTCGAACAGGCGCGCGGCGGCCGGCGACAGCCAGTCGGGCGCGCCGGTGATGTAGCCCTCGATCTGTGCGGTCGGCCCGACCAGATAGGTGACGGGCATCGCGACGAGGCTGAAGGCGGAGTCTGAGCCGGTGGCAACGCCGTGGACATCGACGAAGCAGCTCAGGTTCTGAACCGGCAGCTTGCCGAGAAACGCGCGGATCTTGCGCAGATCCGTCGTATCCGTGCCGATGGCGACGATGTCGAGCCGCTCCGGCCGCGTGGCCGCCAGCTGCGCGAGGGCCGGCAGGTCGAGCCGGCAGGCCGCGCACCAGGTCGCCCAGAAATTCACCAACATGATGCGCCCGGTCCGTGCCGTCACCACGGCGTCACGGCCCTGGAGATCCCGCAGCTGCAGCCGCGGCAGGGCGGCGCGGGGCCGGACGACCGTGAACTGGCTGCGGCCGGTTTCGAACACCGGCGGCCATGCCGGATCGCCGGCCTGCGCGCGGCAGGCATAGAGTGACGAGATCAGAACGGGCGCGGCGCCCAGAATCGATCGCCGGGAGATCAGGGCGGCAGGTTGGCGCGTCGGGTCATCCATGGATGTAGGCCCAGCCCTTGAGTTGCAGTTCCACGACGCGGCCGATGCCGAAGGGGACGAGGCTGGCGCCCTCAATCAATGGAATCACGATCTGCTCCTTGGCCTCGGCGATCGTCTTCGACGACGCGCACATGCTGTAGGTGAGGTTCGGCACCGACTGCCGCAATGTCGCCAGCGGTTCGGTGAGCGGCGTCCTGTCCGCGCGGAAGACGTCGATGCCCTTGCCGTTGGCGACGACCTCGATCAGGAGCCGCGCGCCCTTGTCGGCAAAATGCCGGGCGAGGTTCGCCGAATAGCTGATGGCGTGGCCCATGACGGTGGGCTCGTTGCTGTCGATCAGGATCACGACCCCGTCGACAAGGCGATCCTCCTTGCCGGCGGCCGCGCCGCCAGCCGTGAGGATCGATGCGCCTGCCAGCAGCCCCCTGCGAGACCAGGCCTTGGAGGAACTCATGGCCGTCTGTGCCTTTGCTCAGAAGCGGCGCGGCTCGATTTGCGCCCTGTCGTTGCGGCCCCACAGCACGAACAGGCTGAGCGCCAGCAGCACCAGATTGAGCGGTGTCACCCCGGCCTCGCCGCGCGCGAGATGGAAGACCAGCGCGAACACCTGCAGCACCGCGCAGCCCAGCGCGGCCAGCAAGGTCAGGCGCGGCAGGATGCGGGTCAGGGCCGGCAGGAGGATGCCGAGTCCGCCGGCCAGGTCGACCACGCCGATGATGCGGACGAAGGTTTCCGAATACTGGCCTGCCCAGGGCATCATGGCGGCGAGTTGCGGGATCGGCGTCATCAGCTTGGTCAGTCCGGCCGCGGTGAACATTGCGAAAAGCAGGACCTGCGCAATCCAGAGTCCGATGCGAAGGGCGCGTCCGGGGGCGGCAGTTTCGAGCATGGTGGTCGACATGGTTGATCTCCGGTGAGGATAGGCCTCCCATCTGATGGTTTCACCATGTTTGATCATTGGGCATTTTGAGATCAATTCGTTTCCTGTATGTTGATGATCATGGATTCCCTGGTCAGCATGCGGGTGTTTTGCACGGTCGCCGAGCTCAAGAGCTTTGCGGCGGCGGCCGAACGGCTGCGCATGTCGCCGGCCATGGCCAGCAAGCATGTCATGCAGCTGGAGAAGCGGCTGGGGACGCGGCTGCTCAACCGGACCAGCCGGCGCGTCAGCCTCAGCGAGTCCGGCGCGCTCTATGTCGAGCAGGCGCGCCAGATGCTCGATTCACTCGACGAGGTCGAAGCCGCCGTCAGCAAGGCCACCGTGGTGCCGCGCGGGCGGTTGCGCCTGACCGCGCCGGTCTGGATGGCGAATGCGACCTTCGCGCGGGTGCTGGCCGATTATCAGGTCCGCTATCCCGAAGTGTCCCTCGACGTCGATCTGAGCGGGCGGCTGGTGAATCTCGTCGAGGAAGGGTTCGATCTCGCGTTGCGCGTGACCGCCGCGCCCGACGAATCGCTGATCGCGCGGCCGATCTCGACGCTCTCCTTCCATCTCGTCGCCGCGCCGGCTTTTCTCGATCGCATCGGGCGCCCGTCCAGGCCGGCCGATCTCGCCGGCCAGGCCATGCTGACCTATTCGCTCTATCCGCTCGAGGGTCTGCAGGCGACGACGGCAAGCGGCGTCGAGATGGTGAAGGTCAATCCGGTGCTGCGCAGCGGCAACGAAACCCTGCTGCACATGGCGGCGCTGGAAGGCATGGGTCTCGCCTTCCTGCCGAAATGGCTGGTGGCCGGGGATATCGCCGCCGGACGCCTCGAACACATCCTGCCCGAGCATTTCCTGTTCGAGGGGCGCGTGTTCGCGGTCTATCCGAGCCGCAAATATCTGGCGGCGAAGGTCCGGACCTTCATCGATTTCATCGCCGCCGAAAAGCGCATGCGATAGAGCGGAAGGTCAATCGCGGCCGGCGGCCATGATGGCTCCGGCGAGACGCGCCGGATCGGAGAAGCAGAGTTCATGGCTGCCCGGCACCTGGACGAGGCGGAACAGGCCGAGCTTTTCCGACAGCCGCGGATGCCAGCCATGGCTGTGCGGCAGCGCAGTGTCCTCGGTGCAATTGATGTAGGACTTGGCGAGCGGCATGTCGGCCGGGTTGGTCTTGAGCGCGATCTTGTCCGTGAACGTCGCCAGCGGATGCGGGTTGAGCACGTCATAGGCGGCTTGCGCGGTGGCGAGGTCGGCATCGTTGATGAAGGCCTCGCGCCAGATCGGAAACGGCAGCACGACCGAGCCGTCGCCGCGCTCGGCCGCGATGGCGTCGAACAGTCCGACATAGTGCGGCGGCACCATGTCGTTGAGGCATTCGCCGCTGTTGGGAACGAACGCATTCCAGTAGATCAGCCGGCGGATGCGCTCGGGCACGAGGTCGGCGACGCCGGTGATGACCATGCCGCCATAGGAATGGCCGAGCAGGATCACGTCTTTCAGATCCTTGTCGGTGAGGAAGTCGGCGATCGACTGGATCGCCTCCTTCAGGCCCGTCGTCTTGGCATCGCCCGGACGGTTGCCCTTGATGGTCGGGGTGTGGACCTGATGTCCCGCGGCGCGGATGGGCGCCGCGACGGGTTCGAATTCGGCCCCGGTGTGCCAGGCGCCATGGACGAGAACATAGGTCGACATGTCGGACTCCCTGTTGGCCGCAGCTTCCTCTGCCGGGGCGGATTTCTCCCGATCAAATCTGGACCGGCGGCGGATTTGCTGCTTGGCTGGAACTGAACTGGATTGGTCTTGGAGTGAACCGATGCAGCCCACCGAACAGGCCTTTCCGGGACGTCGCCTCGCCTGGCAGACCGCGGATATCCGGCCGAGCGAACAATTCGCGTATTACCGGGAGGCGGTGTGTCAGGCCTTCATGAAGCTGACCCCGGAGTGGACGTCGACGGCCGGCTTCGACGCCGGGATCGAGCATGTCCGCCTGGGCGAAGCTGCGGTCAACTATGTCAGCTTCCCCGCGCATGTGGTGCGGCGCTCCGCGGCGGACATCGCCGCCTCCGACCGGAGTTGCTACTATCTCAATCTGAAGCGCGCCGGCCGCTGCCGCATCCTGCAGGCCGATCGCGACATCGTTCTCTCGGCGGGCCAGGTCGGCATCTTCGACAGCGACCGGCAATTCCAGCTTCTGCACGAGGGTGGCTCACGGTTGCGCGTCACCTCGTTCCGGGTGCCGGCCTCGGCCCTGCACGAACGGCTGCCGCCGTCGTTCGACGTTGGCGCGACCCGGTTGTCCGACGATCCCATGCTGGGCCATCTCGTCGCCGAGACCGCGCGGACGCTCAGCGACGAAGCGCTGCGCATGCCTGAAGAGCAGGCCGAGCGGTTGCTCGGGGCGTTGATTGAATTGATCGCCGTGAGCCTGTCGCGTCGCGGCGGGGAGCGCGTTGCAGAGTCACAGAGCCTGGCAGACGCCACGATGCTGGCCCTGACCCGGGCGATCCGACGGCGGCTGCGCGAGCCGGGCCTTGCCGTGTCCGACATCGCCGCCGAGATCGGCATCAGCGAGCGCTATGTGCACAAGCTGCTGGCGCGCGCGGGCTCCAGCTTCACCGACTATGTCATCGACGGCCGGCTCGAGGGGGCCGCCCGCGACCTCAGGAATCCTGCGCTGGCGGCCACCGCGATCGGCAGCATCGCATTCGACTGGGGGTTTTCGGACCTCTCGCATTTCGCGCGGCGGTTCAAGCAGCGCTTCGGCTGCCGGCCCCGCGACTGGCGCGCCGCAGGGCCTCGCTGCTGACGGCGGCGAGAGCGATGCCGCTTACAGGGATCTGGCGATCAGAAGCTTCATGATCTCGTTGGTGCCGCCATAGATCTTCTGGATTCGTGAATCGATGAAGATGCGCGAGATCGGATATTCCTGCATGTAGCCATAGCCGCCGAACAGCTGGAGGCATTCGTCGGCAGTCTGGACCTGCTTGTCCGAGCACCAGTATTTCGCCATCGAGGCGGTGACGGTGTCGAGTTCGCCCGCAATCAGCTGCTCGATGCACCAGTCGACGAAGACGCGGGCGATCATCGCCTCGGTCTTGCGTTCGGCGAGCGTGAAGGCGGTGTTCTGGAAATCCATCAGCGCCTTGCCGAAGGCCTTGCGCTCCTTCGTGTACTCCGTCGTGAGCTTGACGGCGCGCTCCATCGCCGCGACGGCGCCGACCGCCAGCGCGAGGCGCTCCTGCGGCAATTGCTGCATCAGCTGGACGAAACCCTGGCCCTCTTCCTTGCCGAGCAGGTTCTCCGGCGGCACCGTGACATTGTCGAAGAACAGCTCCGACGTGTCGGAGGCGTGCAGGCCGATCTTGTCGAGGTTGCGGCCGCGCTTGTAGCCGTCGGCGCCCGCGGTCTCGACCACGATCAGCGAGATGCCCTTGGCGCCCGCCTCGCCGGTGCGCGCCACGACGATGACGAGGTCGGCGGCCTGGCCGTTGGTGATGAAGGTCTTCTGGCCGTTGATGACGTAGGAATTGCCCTGCTTCTTCGCGGTGGTCTTCACCGCCTGGAGATCGGATCCGGTGCCGGGCTCGGTCATGGCGATGGCGCCGATCATCTCGCCGGAGGCCATCTTCGGCAGCCAGCGCTTCTTCTGCTCCTCCGAGCCGTAGTTGACGATGTAATGGGCGACGATGGCGCTGTGCACGGACACGCCGGTCGTCATCTCCGGAACCGTGCTCTCGAGATCCTCCAGCACCGCGGCATCGTAGGCGAAGCTCGCGCCGAGGCCGCCATAAGCCTCGGGAACGCTGGGCAGCAGCGCGCCCATCTCGCCGATGCCGCGCCAGGCGAAGCGGTCGACCATCTTCTGCTCGCGCCATTTCTCGGCGTGCGGCGCCAGGTCCTTGGCGAGATATTTCCGGAACTGGTCGCGGAAGACGTCGAGTTCGTCGGTCATCCAGGAGGAGCGATAGGACATGGTCACCTCGGTTATGCGGTCGTCCGGTGGTAGGCCGGCCCAGGGCGGCAATTATTGTGTTTTCAGGCTGCGCTGGTGACGTTACCAAGGCTGCACTGAACGCGCCTGTCAGGATGTCCGATTTTGGCCGCCAAAACTCAAGAGCTCAAGCTCGACATCGAGGGCCACGGTGCCGTCTCGGCGATCCTGACGCGGCCGGATGACGCCCGCGCCTGCTTCATTCTGGCGCATGGTGCCGGTGCCGACATGCGGCATGCGTTCATGGAGAAGGTCGCGGCCGGCCTGTCGGACCGCGGCATCGCGGCCCTGCGATTCAACTTCCCCTATATGGAAGCCGGCAAGGGACGGCCCGACCAGCCCAGTGTGGCGCAGGCCACCATCCGCGCGGCCGTCGCGCAGGCAGCGCTGCTCTGTCCGGGCGTGACGCTGGTCGCCGGCGGCAAATCCTTCGGCGGGCGCATGACCTCGCAGGCGCAGGCCAAGGCGAGGCTGCCGGGCGTGAGCGGGCTCGCTTTCCTCGGCTTTCCCCTCCATGCCGCCGGCAAGCCGTCGACCGAGCGCGCCGCGCATCTGGCCGCCATCGACATCCCCATGCTGTTCCTGCAGGGGACGCGCGATGCGCTGGCCGATCTCGCCCTGCTCAGGCCGGTTGTCGCAGGGCTCGGACCGCGGGCCACCTTGCATGAGATCGCCGGCGGCGATCATTCCTTCGCCGTGCTGAAGAAATCCGGCCGCAGCAATGACGAGGCGCTGGCCGAGCTGCTCGATACGCTTGCGGACTGGATCGACGGGCTTGCCTGAGCATCAGGCGGTGTAAAGCCCCTTGTCGCGTGCCTTCTGGATCGCCAGCGCAGCCAGGAGGTCCAGGGTCGGCGTGGACAGGCCGGCCGCGCGCGCGAAGGCGGCGGGCGCCTTCACCAGCACATCGATCTCCATGGCGCGTCCGAGCTCGTAATCCTGCAGCAGCGAGGGCTTGTGGTTGGGCGCGGGCCCGCTGCGCGTCGCGCGCTTGACCTCGGGGACGAAATGCTGGGCGATCTCGCTGGCCTCGTTCAGCATGCGCGGAATGATCTCGGCAAAGGCCGGATCGTCGCGCACGCCGCGGGCCGTCTGTCCGGTCAGCAGGCACAGCACCGACAGCGACATGTTGGTCAGCAGTTTCGACCAGATCGCTTCCCTGATGTCGGAGACCGGCGACGAGTCCAGCCGCGCATCGGTCAGGACGCCGCGTAGCGCGGCGATGCGCTCGCTGTTGCGATCGTCGCATTCGCCGATCAGGAGTCTGTTGCGGTCCGGCGACAGGTTCTGCACCACGCCCGGCGCGATCACCTCGTTGGACGAGAAGATCACGCCGCCGATGATGCGCTCCTTCGCGATGCAGGCCCGCAGCCGTCCGCCCGGATCGAGGAAGCTGATGTCCGGCGGCGTCGGGTGACGCGGCGGCAGGCCGATCCCGTACCACCAGGGAATGCCGTTCTGCGCGAACACGATCGCGGTGTCGGCGCCGAGCAGCGGCTTGATGCCGGAGACGAGGCCGGTCAGGGCGGTGGCCTTCAATGTCGAAATCACGAGGTCCTGCGGGCCGAGCTGCGCCGGGTCGCCGGTCGCGTTCACCTTGGCCGCGACCTCGGACTCGCCGACGCGCAGTTTGAGGCCATGGGCGCGAACCGCCTCGAGATGCGCGCCGCGCATCACGCAGGAGACCTCGTGCCCGGCGCGTGCCAGCCGCACCGCGATGTGGCTGCCGACGGCGCCCGCGCCGAAAATACAGATGCGCATGATGTGATGTCCCGTCCATCCCGTAGCTGCCGTCCGGTCACAACATGACACAAGCCGCCATGCGATGGACGCGACCGCCCCACGCGGAAAGATATGGATCAGGACCTGTCGCGTCGGTCATAGTGGCGGCAAACCAAGCCTGCCGGAGGAACGCCGATGACTGTGAGCCCCGTCCTGTGGACCCTCGACGCGCGAGGCGTTGCCACCGTCACGCTGAACCGGCCGGAGGTCAACAACGCCTATGACGCCGCGCTGATCTCAGGCGTGCTCGCGGCGATGGACGATCTCGGCACGAAGACGAACCTGCGCGTCGTCGTGCTCAGGGGCAATGGCCGGCATTTTCAGGCCGGCGCCGACCTCAACTGGATCAACGGCGTCCGGCCGCAATCGCCAGAGGCCAACGCAGCGGCCTCGCGCGCGACCTTCGAGGCGGTGCAGCGGCTGAACACCTTGCCGATCCCGACCGTGGCCCTGGTGCAGGGCGGCTGTTTCGGCGGCGGCACCGGCGTGATCGCGGCCTGCGACGTGGTGATCGCCGCCGACAACGCTCTGTTTTCCATCACCGAGGTGCGCTGGGGCCTGACGGCGGCGATCATCATCCCCCAGCTCTGCGACGCCATCGGCGTGCGACAGGTGCGGCGCTACGCGCTCACCGGCGAACGTTTTGGCGCCGAAGAGGCGCGCCGCATCGGCCTCGTCCATGACGTCGTTCCGCTCGCCGATCTCGAAGCCGCAGGCAGCAAGGTGGTCGAGCAATTGCTGGCCAATGGCCCGCAGGCGATGGCCGAGACCAAGCGGCTCGCGCTGGAGAGTTCCTTCGGCGGCATGGCCGTCGATGATGCGGCTTACGCCCGGCTCGTGCAGCTGCATGCGCAAAAGCGCCAGAGCGCCGAGGCGGCGGAGGGATTGGCGTCCTTCGCCGAGAAGCGCGCGGCGAAGTGGTGACGATCGCTCGGCAGCCTGTCACATGTGGCGCACGCAACCGAGTATGACGTGACATTCACAACGATGTCGCGTCTTGAGATTTCATCGAAGCCAGCTTGGCGTTCAGCGAACCCGACATTTGTGGAAGTAGCCGAGCCAAATGCCGGTCCGGTCGCAATTCGCCTTGCTGCGCTCGCAGCTGCCGGGTTTCCAATGGTATATTTCACGGTCAGCAACGCAGATCTTGAAGGCCGCCTTGCATGAATGTACGCCGATGCACATTGGGTATTCGATCGCGGAAGCAGCGGTGGAATGCGCCGTGAGAAGACCGAGAAGACCGGCCAGGAGGGCCAGACGTTTCAGTGCCATGACGTTTCTCCCTGCACTCGGTGGTGACGTCCATACTGTCCGCGCGACAACCAAGGGGCGTGTTGACATGGATCAACAATCTCTTCGCCGGACGGGCCGCGGTCGATCTGATGCCAGGTCGGCCGCCTGCGAGCATGAATACCAACCGGCCATCAGGGAATCTCAATTTGTCCACCAAGGTCATTCAGGAACCCGCTCGCCAGATCCCGCTCTACGGCGAATATGAAGTCGTCGTGCTCGGTGGTGGCCCCGCGGGTATCGTGGCGGCGGCTGCGAGCGCGCGCGCCGGGCGCAAGACGCTGCTGATCGAACGCTACGGCTTCCTCGGCGGCATGGGCACGGCGGCCGGCGTCACCAATTTCTGCGGCCTGCATGGCAATGTCCATGGCGAGCATCGCCGCCTCGTGCAGGGGCTCGCGTCGGATCTGTTGGCGCGCATCGACCGGCTGGGCGGCCTCAATGCACCGCATCTCATCCTCGGCAAGGTGTTCGCGCAGGCCTATGACACCGCCGCCTACAAGATCGCCGCCGACCAATTGCTGGCGAGCCACAAGGTGCACCTCCTCTTCCATGCGCTCGGCGCCGGCGTGGTGATGAACGATGATCGCCGCATCGACGCGCTGATGGTCGAGACCAAGAGCGGACGGCAGGCGGTACGGTCGGAGATCTTCATCGACTGCTCCGGCGATGGCGATCTTGCGGTCTGGGCCGGGGCGCCGTTCGAGATCGGCGACGAACATGGCCATCCGCTCTATCCCTCGATGATGCTCCGCCTCAACGGGATCGATCCCGCGCGGGCCGGCGAGGCCTGGCGCACGATTCCGCAGGCGATGGAGCAGGCGCAGGCCGCCGGCACGCACACATTTCCGCGCAGGAGCGCGATCGTGCGGCCGCAGAAATCCGGCATCGAATGGCGGGTGAACTTCACGCAAGTGGCGCGCGAGGACGGTCACGCCATCAACGGCGTCGAGCCCGACGATCTCACACGCGGCGAGATCGAGGGCCGCAGGCAGGCGCTGGCCGCGTTCGAGTTCCTGCGCACGCTGCCGGGGTTTGAAAAGTCCTACATCGTCGACCTGCCGCCGCAGCTCGGCATCCGCGAGACCCGCCGCATCAGGGGCGCCTACCAGCTCAGCGGCGATGATGTGCTCGGCTGCGCCTCGTTCGCGGATTCCATCGGCGTCAATGGCTGGCCGATCGAGGCCCATGTGCCCGGCGACGTCATCTTCACCTTTCCGCCGATTCCGCAATCGCGCGGCTATAACGAACTGCCCTACCGGATGCTGCTGCCCGAGGGCGTCGACAATCTGCTGGTCGCCGGCCGCTGCGCCTCGATGACCCACGAGGGCCAGTCGGCGGCGCGGGTGTCCGGGGCCTGTTTCGCGATGGGGGAGGCGGCCGGTTCCGCCGCTGCGCTCGCGCTCTCCGGAAACCGACTGCCGCGCGACATCCCCATTGAAAAATTGCAGGAAACGTTGAAACAACAGGGCGCGTTCATCGGGCGCGACCAGGCGTTGCCTGCCGGCCTGTGACGCCGCGCGACCGGCCAATAGAATTCGGCCAAGAGAATAGCGAGAGGAAACGGCATGATGGGCATGGTGCGGCTCGCCCTTGCGGGCCTTCTGGCGATCGCGGCGGTGACGACCGCGCGGGCCGAGGACGCGCTGAAGGCCAGAATCGGCGTGCTCCGCCTGTCGTCGTCCGCGCCGGTCTTCATCGCGCAGGACAAGGGCTATTTCCGCGAGGCCGGCCTCGACATCGAGCTGAAATTCTTCGATGCGGCGCAGCCGATCGCGGTCGCCACCACCTCCGGCGACGTCGATTTCGGCGTCACCGCCTTCACCGCGGGTCTCTACAATCTCGCCGGCAAGGGCACGCTCAAGGTGATCGGCGGCATGAGCCGCGAGAAGGCCGGCTATCCCCTGATCGGCTATTTCGCCAGCAACAATGCCTATGCCGCCGGGCTGAAGACACCGAAGGATCTCGCGGGCAAGCGCATCGCGGTGACCCAGGTCGGCTCGTCCTTCCATTATTCGATCGGTCTGCTCGCCGACAAATACGGGTTCAAGCTCGCGGACGTGAAGATCGTGCCGCTGCAATCCCTGTCGAACGCGGCGGCTGCGCTGAAGGGCGAGACGGTCGATGCGGCGCTGCTGCCGGTCTCCACCGCGCGCAAGCTGATGGATGAAGGCGGCGCGAAACTGCTCGGCTGGGTCGGCGACGAGACACCCTGGCAGCTGGGCGCGGTGTTCGCCGCGCCGAAGACGCTGGCCAACAAGGCGCTGGTGACGAAGCTGCTCGGCGCGCTGGCGAAGGCCGACCGCGAATATCACGACGTCATCCTCGCCGCGATGAAGGACGGCACAGCCCCGATCAACGACCAGACCAGGCCGCTGCTCGAGATCATCGCCAAATACACCAACCTGCCGGTCGAGCAGGTGGTCGGCAATTGCGCCTATATCGATCCCGACGGCAAGCTCGACGTGAAGAACGTCGACAACCAGATCAAATGGCTGCAGGAGCAGGGTTTTGCCGACAAGGGCTTCGATGCCGGCGCGATCATCGCGAAGGACTATGTGAAGGCGGATTGATGTCAGCGAAGCAGATTTCCGCGGTGGCCGTCCTGCCACCCTCCCCTGGAGGGGGAGGGTCGATCGCACCGGCGATGCGGAGCGTCGTCCGGAGCGAGCGGGGTGGGGTGAGCCACGGCGGCGGTCTTTCCGTCTTTCGCCCCGAACATTCGCGGAGAGTTCGCGCGCATGCAGTGTCGGGATCATCGCGGATCGCCTGTCACCCCACCCCGGTTCGCATTTCGCTTCGCTGCATGCGAACCGACCCTCCCCCTCCAGGGGAGGGTGAAGGAAGCGGCATTCGCCCATGGACCTGATCGCCAGCCACATCTCCCACCGCTTCGGCGATCTCGCCGTGCTCGACGACGTCTCCTTCACCGTCGGTGCCGGCGAGGTGGTGGCGGTCGTCGGTCCCTCCGGCTGCGGCAAGAGCACGCTGCTGTCGATCCTCGGTGGGCTGCTGCAGCCGACATCGGGCGCGGCCGAGCTGCGCGGCGCGCCGCCGGCCGGCAGCCGCAATCCGCTGACCTTCGTGTTCCAGGATTTCGCGCTCCTGCCCTGGGCGAGCGTCGAAGAGAACGTCGCATTCCCGCTGCTGCACACTCCCTTGTCGGCGGCCCAGCGCGGCGCGCTGGTCGACGATGCGCTCCGTCGCACCGGGCTGACGGATTTTCGCACGGCCTATCCGAAGCAGCTCTCCGGCGGCATGCGCCAGCGCGTCGGCATTTCGCGGGCGCTCGCGGTGAAGCCGGCGATCCTCCTGATGGACGAGCCGCTCTCGGCGCTGGATTCGCAGACCCGCGAATTGCTGATGGAGGATTTCGTCGGCCTGCTCGCAGATGGCGGCATGGGCGCGGTCTACGTCACCCATAATCTTGAAGAAGCCGCGCGGCTCGCCGACCGCATCGTCGTGCTGTCGCGCCGGCCCGGCCGCATCCGCGAGGTCGTGACGGTGCCGATGACGCGCGCGACGCGCGGCGAACCGGCGGCGCGGGAGACGCTGCTGGCGCTGCAGAACCAGATCTGGTCGCTGATCCGCCACGAGGCGATCGACGCCGAGCGCGAGGTCCAGCATGCTTGATCGCGCGCCGGTCGAGACGCCAGCGACCCGCGACGCCACCCGGCCGGTGCGGTTTCGCGGCGCCGGCTTCGTGCCCGCGAGCAGCCGCTACGGCGGCTGGGTCGCGCTCGCGCTGGTGATCGCGATCTGGCAGGCGGCAGGAAGTTTCGGGCTGGTCAATTCGCTGTTTCTGCCGGCCCCGTCCGCCATCCTGCGCGCGATCTATCAGCTCGCTGTGTCCGGTGCGCTCTGGCAGCATCTGTCGGCGTCGCTCTTGCGCATCGGCGTCGGCTGGCTGCTGGGCACGGCGGCCGGCATCGCGGTCGGCTTCGCCATCGGCCTGTCGCGGCTGGCGCGCAGCGTCGGCATCACCTTCATCTCGGCGCTGTTCCCGATTCCGAAGATCGCGCTGCTGCCGCTTCTCATCCTCTGGCTCGGGATCGGCGAGGAGCCGAAGATCGCGACCATCGCGCTCGGCGTGTTCTTCTCCACCGCGATCTCGGTCTATAGCGGCGTCGATGCGGTGCCGCGCAACCTGATCCGCATGGCGCAGAGCTTCGACGTCCCGTTCGCCACCATCGTGCGCAAGGTGATCTGGCCTGGCGCGTTGCCCGCGATCCTCGCCGGCTTCCGCATCACCGCCTCCGTGGCGCTGCTGCTGGTCGTCAGCGCCGAGATGATCGGCGCGCAGTACGGCATCGGCGCCTTCGTGCTCCAGGCCGGCAATCTGATGCAGACGGACCAGCTGCTGGCCGGCGTCGTGATCCTGTCGCTGTTCGGTCTCGCCGTCGGCAGGATCATCAACTGGCTCGAGACGCGCCTGCTGCACTGGCGCTAGGCAGCATCGTCAGGGGCGGGCTGCAGCCTCCGCCATGTAGGCACGCCAGCCGCCGTAAGCGGTGATGTCGCGCGCTTCGCCCAGCACCTCCGGCTCGACCAGGAATCCCTTGACGCTGCGGCCGTCGGCCAGCCGGATCGTGCCGATCGCCATCGGCGCGGGAATCGCGTTGACGAATTTGCCGAACGCCGCCGGCGACAGCGACCAGATCTCGAGCGCGATCGCGGCGCCCGTGCCGGCCGCGACGCGCAGCAGGCCGGGTTTTGGCGGCGTGGTCTGGAGCGCATAGAGCTTGTAGTCCGGCGCGGTCTTCGTCGCCTCGATCAATTGGCCGTTCAACGCCTTCAGCTCACCGTTCAACGCCATGCCCGACAGATGCGCACCGACCACGGCGATCGGGATCTCCTCGCCAGCGCCCGAGGCGGGCGGCGCAAGCGGGGGCTGCGCCGTGCCCTTGGCGCCCACCGTCAGCCCGGTATCGGCATGGAAGGCCCGGCCGATGCTCGCCAGCAGCGCATCACGGCCGGCGGGCGCGAGCAGGGTGATGCCGAACGGAATGCCGTCGTCGCGCATGGCGGCCGGCACCGCGAGGCCGCAGAGGTCGAGCAGATTGACGAAATTGGTGTAGGTGCCGAGCCGGCTGTTGAGCTCGATCGGATTGGCCAGCACCTGCGCGGTGGTGTAGGCGGTCGGCGCGGTCGGCAGCACCAGCGCATCAAGATTGGCGAAGGTGCGCTCGGCGATCTTGCGCAGGCCCTGCAGACGATACAGCGCCGAGAACGTCTCGGCCGCCGTCAGCCGCGCGCCTGCGATGGTGATTTCGCGCGTCACCGGATGAATGGTGTCCGGCGCGGAGGCGAGCAGGTCCTTGATGACGAGATAGCGCTCGGCCACCCAGGGACCTTCGTAGAGCAGCCGCGCCGTCTCGTAGAACGGCTCGAGATCGAACTCGACCAGATCGGCGCCCAGCGCCGTCCAGCGCTTCAGCGCATCCGCATAGGCGGCTTCCGCCTTCTTGTCGCCGAAGAAGATCAGCTGGCCGTCCCGCGGCACGCCGAGCCGCAGGTTCGGCGGGACCGGTGTGATCGCCTGAAGCGGCCGGTCGCGCGAGAACGGATCGGCCGGGTCGGGACCGGCCATCACGGACAGCGCAAGCGCGGCATCGTCGACCGTCAGGGCGAACACCGAGATGCAGTCGAGCGTGCGACAGGCCGGCACGAGCCCTGCGGTCGAGATCATGCCGAGGCTCGGCTTCAGCCCGACGATGTTGTTGAGCATGGCCGGCACGCGGCCCGAGCCGGCCGTGTCGGTGCCGAGCGACAGCGGCACGAGACCGGCGCCGACCGCGGTCGCCGAACCCGAACTGGATCCGCCGGGGATGAGATCGTCGCGGATCGAATTCCTGGGGATGCCGTAGGGCGAGCGCACGCCGACGAGGCCGGTGGCGAACTGGTCGAGATTTGTCTTGCCGATGATGATGGCGCCGGCGGCGCGCAGCCGCGCGACCGCGGTCGAATCATGCGTCGGCGTGAAGGAGAAGGCGGGACACGCCGCGGTGGTCGGAAAACCCAGCGCGTCGATATTGTCCTTCACCGCCACAGGCACGCCGTACAGCGGCAGCCCGGCGGCGTCGCTGCGCGCGGCAAGCCTCTCGGCTTCGGCGATCGCGTCGGCTTCGTCGCGCAGGCTGATGAAGACCGCGGGATCGTCATGCGCGCGGATGCGCTGATAGGTGCGTGCGATGGTCTGCGCAGGCGTGACCGTACCCGCGCGATGCGCGGCCACGATCGCGGCGATTGTTTCAGGCTGCTCAGCCCCCATGACGACAAAACTCCGGCAACGGCTTTCCTTCGAACGAAGCAAGCGATGTGCCATTGTGTACACAAACCGGGCAGGGTTTGCTTTGCTGAATTGATATGAAAATCAATCCGTTGACGGAGACTGGGGCGCCCAGCCGGGGGGCTGTATCGGCGCCCTGTCCCGGGCATTTGCGCAAACTTTAGGCAGGGGGGATCAGCTGAAGCCGGCCAGCATGGCGAGCAGCCGCTTGCGGTTCGCCTTGCCGATCCTGTCCTCGACATGGCGTTCGTGCTCGGCGGCGAGCCGCTTGAACCGCGCCAGCGCGGTCTCGCCCTGGTCCGTCAGGTGCAGCGCGTGGGAGCGCCGGTCGGTTTTCGACTTGATACGTTTCACCAGCTTGCGGCTTTCGAGCTCGTTGAGCAGGTGCACGAGCCGGGCCCGCTCGATGCCGAGGCGGTTGGCCACCGCCATCTGCGACAGGCCCGGGTTGGCGCCGATCACCGTCAGCACCGAATATTGCGTCGGCCTGATATCGGCCGCGCCCAGCGTCTTGATGAAGTCCTGGAAGATCCAGAGCTGAAAGCGCCGCACCACATAGCCGGCGTGGCCGGCCAGCGCGTCGAGTTGCACGTCGTCGGTCTCGCCGCGGCGTTCCGCCGCTCGGCTGCGCCGGACTGTCTCGCCGCCGGCCGGCCGCGTTGTCCTTCTCTCCGCCATGTCCTCTCCGCCACGTCGCCCCGCAACTGCCCTCTCCGTGCGCCCGATGCGGAGAAGCAGGGCAGTCCGCCAGCGTAGCGCCGCCGGGGGCGCGACGGAAGATTGTTGTTGACGACAACAATTATCATACCCAACATTGTGGCGAACGGCCCGGAACGAGGCCGTCGCGGGCGCGGCTCGCGCCCAGGAGGAAACCATGACAACCGCCAGACGCGGTGACGAGTCCCGCCTTTTCGCCGTCCCGAGAACCCTCGCCGAGCATCGCGCCGACGGCACCGTTCTGCTGCGCTCGCCGGAGCCTCTGCGCGAAGGCGCGCGCTGCGTCGGCGACTGGCTGGAGCAGTGGGCGCGACAGGCGCCCGACAGGGTCTTCCTCGCCGAGCGCGGCAGTGCCGAGGCGCCGTGGACCCGTGTGAGCTACGCGCAGGCCCTGCGCCAGGTGCGCGCGGTGGCGTCCTGGATCCTGGCGCAAGGTCTCTCCGCCGAACGTCCGCTCGCCATCCTCTCCGACAACAGCATCGACCATGCGCTGCTCGCGCTCGCCGCGCAGCATGTCGGCGTACCCTCGGCGGCGATCTCGCCGGCCTATTCGCTGATGTCCAGGGATTTCGACAAGCTCAGGAGCATGATCGCGCTGCTCGAACCGGGCGCCATCTACGTCTCCGCGCGTGGGCCGTTCGCGGCGGCGCTGGCCGCGATCGCGCCGCTGCACGAGGCCAGCATCATCAGCGGCAATCCCGATGATGCCGGGACGCTCGCCTTCGCCGCCATCGCCAATACACCGGTCACGCCCGACGTCGATGAGGCGTTCGCCAGGGTCACGCCGGACACGATCGCCAAATTCCTGTTCACGTCGGGTTCGACCGGCTCGCCCAAGGCCGTCATCAACACCCAGCGCATGCTGACCTCGAGCCAGCAGGCGAAGGCGCAGACCTGGACCTTCCTCGATCGCGGCGAAGACCTCGTCATCCTCGACTGGCTGCCCTGGAGCCACACCTTCGGCGCCAACCACAATTTCAATCTCGTGCTGCGCAACGGCGGCTCGCTCTATATCGACGGCGGCAAGCCGGCGCCCGGCCTGTTTTCGACCTCGCTCGCCAATCTGAACAGCGTGATGCCGACGGTCTATTTCAACGTGCCGCGCGGCTTCGACATGCTGATCGCGGCGCTGCGCGGCGACGCGGAGCTGCGCCGGCGCTTCTTTACCGAGGTGAAGTTCGCCTTCTATGCCGGCGCCGCGCTGCCGCAAAACCTCTGGGACGCGCTCGCGCAATTGTCCGTCGACACGGTCGGCCGGCCGCTGCCGATGGTGTCGGCCTGGGGGTCGACCGAGACCTCGCCGCTCGCGACCGACTGCCATTTCCTCGCCGAACGCTCCGGCAATATCGGCGTGCCGATCCCGGGGACCGAGCTCAAGCTCGTCACGTCGGGCGACAAGCTGGAGGTCCGCGTGCGCGGCCCCAACGTCACGCCGGGCTACTGGAAGGCGCCGGAGCTCACGAAGCAGGCCTTCGACGAGGAGGGCTTCTATCTGATCGGCGATGCCGTGAAGCTGGCTGATGCGGAACGGCCGGAGCGTGGCCTGTTCTTCGACGGCCGCGTTGCCGAAGACTTCAAGCTCAATTCCGGCACCTGGGTCAATGTCGGCACGCTGCGTGTCGCCGGCATCGCGGCGCTGGCCCCGCTGGCGCAGGACATCGTCGTGACCGGGCATGGCGGCGACGAGGTGCGCTTCCTGGTGTTTCCGAACATCGCGGCCTGCCGGGCGCAGGCCGGCCTGCCCGAGACGGCTGATGTGACTGTCGTGCTCGGGCACGAGAAGGTCAGGGCCGCGGTCGCGCAGGGATTGGCGCGGCTGAAACAGCAAAGCGCCAATTCATCGGGCCACGCCACGCGCGCGCTGCTGCTCGCCGAACCGCCGTCGGTCGACGGCGGCGAGATCACCGACAAGGGTTACATCAATCAGCGCGCGGTGCTGACGCGGCGTGCGCATGCGGTGGCGCGGCTGAACGACGATGCGCCGGACGTGTGGATCGGCTGCAGCCGCTGACGTCTCTGCCAACCGTCTGACGCGTGACCCGGACGCAGCGCAGCATCATCCGGCATGATGCGCTGCAGAACCGGGGCCCATGTGTTGCATGCGCGCAGCTTCCGGATCCTCTTTCAGCGCGGGCGAATTCGCCCGTCATCCTGCCGCAGGATATTTCCGATTCTTTTGTTGCCTAAGCAACTAATTTGTGCGAACCGTTCCGGAGAAGGATGATGGCAGGGCAACTGCCGCGTTCGATCCTGGAGGAAACGATGCTCGGCCCGAACGGTGCCGCCGGCAAACGGCGACGCATGGCTGGACGTGACGAAAGCTCGCGCTTGCGGCGCGAGCCGTCAGGCCTCGCTGCCGCCGGTCACCGCGCCGAGATTCTCGTGCAGCCGCCGCAGCAGGTTGATCAGGACTTCGCGCTCGTCCTTGCTCAGGCACGACAGCAGCCGCCGCTCGCGTTCGAGCGCCGCGACGATCACCTTGTCATGGGTGCCGCGGCCCTTCGCGGTCAGGGCGATCGAATGGGTGCGTCCGTCGTTGGGATCGGTGCGGATCGAGACCAGCCCGCGCTTTTCGAGCCCTGCAAGGGTCCGGCTCACCGGTCCCTTGTCGAACCCGATGACGTGGCAGATGCGCGAGGCGGGAATGCCCGGCTCGATCGCCAGCAGCGACATGATCCGCCATTCCGTGACGTTGACGCCGAACTGCCGCTGGTAGAACGCGGTCGCGCTGTTCGACAGCTTGTTGGCGATGAAGGTGATGAACGCCGGAACGTAACGGTCGAGATCGAGCGTCGGTCCCTCGGTCGCAGGCTTCTGGCGGGATCTGGTCGAAGGCGCAGGCATGTCGGATTTCTGATGAACGGCGGGCCGGCTGACCTAAGGGCATGCGCCGCCGTTGCACAAGATCAAAATCAGGGAGGAGTTCCATGACGGCGCCCGGCGCGGCATCCGTGCCGCATCTCGATGTCGATCCCTTCGCGATGGGGTTCTTCGCCGATCCCTATCCCGCGCATGAACGGCTGCGGGAAGCCGGGCCGGTGGTCTATCTCGACAGATGGAATGTCTACGGCGTGGCGCGCTATGCCGAGGTTCATGCCGTCCTGAACGATCCCGCCACCTTCTGCTCCAGCCGCGGCGTCGGCCTGTCCGACTTCAAGAAGGAAACGCCGTGGCGGCCGCCGAGCCTGATCCTGGAGGCCGATCCGCCCGCGCATGGCCGTACCCGCGCCGTGCTGTCACAGGTACTGTCGCCGACCGTGATGAAGCAGGTGCGCGACCGTTTCGCCGCCGCGGCGGAGGAACGGGTCGACGCGCTCCTGGACAAGCGCAGCTTCGACGCGATCACGGATCTCGCGGAGGCCTATCCGCTCTCCATCTTTCCGGATGCGCTGGGCCTGAAGCCGGAGGGGCGCGAGCACCTGATCCCCTATGCCAGCGTCGTGTTCAACGCGTTCGGCCCGCCGAACGAGCTGCGGCAGCAGGCGATCGCGCGGTCGGCGCCGCACCAGGCCTATGTCGCCGAACAGTGCCAGCGCGAGAACCTCGCGCCCGGCGGTTTCGGCGCCTGCATCCATGCCCGGGTCGACGACGGCGCCATCACCGCGACCGAGGCGCCGCTGCTGGTGCGCTCGCTGCTGTCGGCCGGCCTCGACACCACGGTCAACGGCATCGGCGCGGCGGTCTACTGCCTGGCGCGCTTTCCCGATCAATGGCAGCGCCTGCGCGCCGACCTGTCGCTGGCCCGCAACGCCTTCGAGGAAGCCGTCCGCTTCGAGAGCCCGGTGCAGACCTTCTTCCGCACCACGACGCGCGAGGTCGAACTGTCCGGCGCCCGAATCGGCGAGGGTGAGAAGGTCCTGATGTTCCTCGCGGCGGCCAACCGCGATCCGCGGCGCTGGGACAGGCCCGACCTCTACGACATCACGCGGCGAACCTCGGGCCATGTCGGCTTCGGCTCGGGCATTCACATGTGCGTCGGCCAGCTGGTCGCCCGTCTCGAGGGCGAGGTGATGCTGACCGCGCTGGCCCGGCGCATCGCCAGGATCGAGATCACGGGCGAGCCGAAGCGTCGCTTCAACAACACGCTGCGCGGGCTAGACAGCCTGCCTGTCACCATCATTCCGGCCTGACGAGGAAATCCATGCCAGCCATCACCTTCATCCATCCCGACGGTCGGTCCGATCGCATCGAGGCCGGCGCCGACGAGAGCGCCATGCAGGCCGCGACCCGTCATGGTGTCGACGGCATCCTGGCCGAGTGCGGCGGCAACGCCATGTGCGCGACCTGCCATGTCTATGTCGACGAATCCTGGCTCGCGCGCCTGCCTGAATTGGCCGACGACGAGGACGCGCTGCTCGACGGCACCGCCACCGAGCGGCGGCCGAACAGCCGGCTGTCCTGCCAGATCAAGATCACGCCCGCACTGGACGGGATCGTCCTGAAGCTGCCCGAGCGGCAGGTCTGACAACCGCTGTGCCGGCAACGACCGTCGCATCGGCAAAACCAAGGGGAGGGAAGATGAAACATCTGACATGTACGCTCGCGCTTGCCGCGAGCCTGGCGAATTCTGCGGCGAGAGCGGAGATTTCCGACAATGTCGTGCGCGTCGGCGTGCTCAACGACATTTCCGGAATCTTCCAGGACACCAACGGCATGGGCTCCGTGGAGGCGGCGCGCATGGCGGCCGAGGACTTCAACGGCGGCGGCAAGGGGATCAAGGTCGAGATCGTCTATGCCGACCACCAGAACAAGGCCGATGTCGGCAACGCGATCGCCCGCAAATGGCTCGATGTCGAGGGTGTCGACGCCATCGTCGACGTGCCGAATTCCGCGGTCGGCCTCTCCATCAACACGCTGCTGCGCGACAGCCGCATGACCTTCCTGGCGTCCTCGACCGCCAGTTCCGATCTCACCGGCAAGGCCTGCTCGCCCAACACGATCCAGTGGGTCAACGACACCTGGGCGACCGGCAACACCACGGCGGCGGCGATGATCTCGCGCGGCGGCAAGGACTGGTACTTCCTCACGGTCGACTACGCGCTCGGCAAGGGCATCGAGGCGGAGGCGCAGAAATACATCGAGAGCCATGGCGGCAAGGTGCTCGGCTCCTCCAAGCATCCGCTCGGCACCTCCGACTTCGCCTCCTTCCTGCTGCAGGCGCAGGGCTCGAAGGCGCAGGTGATCGGCCTTGCCAATGCCGGCGGCGACACCATCAACGCGGTGAAGCAGGCCGCCGAATTCGGCGTCCAGCAGAGCGGGCAGAAGCTGGTCGCCTTCCTGCTCTTCATCAACGACATCCACGGCATGGGCCTCAAGGTCGCGCAGGGGCTCCAGCTCATGGAAGCGTTCTATTGGGACATGAACGACGACACCCGCGCCTTCGCCAGGCGCTTCGCCGCGCGTCCGGGCATGAACGGCAAGATGCCGAGCGGCAACCAGGCCGGGGTCTATGCTTCGACGCTGGCCTATCTGAACGCCGTCGCCGCCACCGGCAGCGACCATGCCAGGGATGCCGTGCCCGAGATGAAGAAGTTCAAGGGCAAGGACAAATTGTTCGGCGACACCACGATCCGCCAGGACGGCCGCGTCGTGCACCCGATGTACCTGTTCGAGGTCAAGAAGCCGGACGAGTCGAAATATCCCTATGATTATTACCGGCTGGTCTCGACGATCCCGGCCGATCAGGCATTCCGTCCGCTGGCCGAGGGCGGCTGCGATCTGGTGAAGTGAGTGCGGCGCGCGCCGCTGCACCCTCGCCCCTTGTGGGAGAGGGTGGCTTCGCAAAGCGAAGCCGGGTGAGGGGTTCTCTCCGCACGAACAGTCTCGCGAGATGAGAGACCCCCTCATCCGGCGCTTCGCGCCAGCTTCTGCCACAAGGGCAGAAGGGAAGAAAACCTACACCACCTTGCTGCTGCCTTGCGTGATCAGCCGTGCGGCGCGCTGGTCGCGGGCGTAGATCCAGAGCCAGCTGAGTGCGACGCTGAGACGGTGGCGCAGGCCGATCAGGAAATAGATGTGGGCGATGCCCCAGATCCACCAGGCGATGGTGCCGCGCAGCTTGAACCGGCCGAAATCGATCACCGCAAGACCCTTGCCGATCTGGGCCAGGCTGCCGGCATGCCTGTAGCGGAACGGCTTGGTCGGGATGCCGCGCAGCCGGGCCTTGATGGTGTCGGCGACGTGGCGGCCCTGCTGCTTGGCGGCCGGCGCGATGCCGGGCACCGGCTTGCCGTTCCAGGCATCGATGCTCACGGTATCGCCGATCGCGAAGATCTCGGGATGGCCCGGAATGGTCAGGTCCGCCTCGACCTTGACGCGTCCGGCGCGATCGGCCGGCGCCTTCAGCCATTCCGCCGCGGGCGAGGCGCGCACGCCGGCGGCCCAGATCTTCGTCTTGGCGTTCAGGCGCTGCCCGCCATAGACCACGCCGTCGCGGTCGATCTCGGTGACGGGCTGCCCCAGCACGACCTCGACACCGATCTGTTCCAGCGAGGCCTGCGCATAGGCCGAGAGATCATCGGGAAAGCCGGCGAGCAGGCGCGGGCCCGCCTCGATCAGCACCACGCGCGCCTTGGTCGTATCGATCCGGCGGAAGTCGCCGGGCAGGGTGTGATGGGCGAGTTCGGCGATGGTCCCGGCGAGTTCGACGCCGGTCGGTCCGCCGCCGACGATGACGAAGGTCAACCGCGCGGCGCGCCGGTCCGGATCGGTCTCGCGCTCGGCGCGCTCGAAGGCGACCAGGATGTGACGGCGCAGCGTGGTCGCGTCCTCCAGCGTCTTCAGGCCGGGCGCGAACTGCTCCCATTCGTCATGACCGAAATAGGCGTGGCGCGCGCCGGTCGCGAGCACCAGCGTGTCGTAGGGCACCTCGCTGCCGTCGTCGAGGATCACGCAGCGCCGCGTCGCATCGACCCCGCTCACGGTCGCGAACAGCGTCGTCACCTCGGGCCGGTCGTGCATCAGGTGGCGGATCGGCCAGGCGATCTCGCTGGTGGCCAGCGAAGCCGTGGCGACCTGATACAGCAGCGGCTGAAACAGATGATGGTTGCGGCGATCGATCAGCGTGACCGCGACCGGCGCACCGGCGAGCCGATAGGTCGCCTCCAGCCCGCCGAAGCCGGCTCCGACGATGACGGTGCGATGCGGTGTCGTGGTCATGATGCGTCTCAGATAATGTGGCCGAGACCTGCATTGAAGTGCGGATCGGCGCTGCAGGTCCAATAGCCGTCATCAATCGCGGCATAGGCCTCGTGTATCGCGCGCGCGCGAAAAAGCGCCGCAGCCTTGGATCGACCTAAGTAGAATTATATTTCTTGCCATCGGCGATCGGCACGAAATATGGTGCAGGGGCAGGCGCTGAGCCATTGGCGGCGCGTCAGATTTTGCGTTCAATAGAAACAAGCCCGGGGCGGGGTTCACCTCGTTCCGGAAGCAATAAAACAGGGAGGAGTGGTTATGAGGACAGCATTCTGGCTGGCGGGCGCCGCGGCGCTCGTGCTGGCACATCCGGCATTCGCCGGCGACACCATCAAGATCGGTTTCGTTTCGACCTTCAGCGGCCCCACCGCCGTGATCGGCAACGACATGCGCAACTCCTTCGAGCTCGCGCTCGATCATCTCGGCCGCAAGATGGACGGCAAGCCGGTCGAGGTGATCTACGAGGACGACGGCCAGAAGCCGGATGTCGGCAAGCAGAAGACCGAGAAGCTGGTGCAGTCCGACAAGGTCGATTTCATCGTCGGCTATATCTGGTCGAACGTGCTGCTGGCCTCGCTCAAGACCGCCGTGGATTCGCAGACCTTCCTGATCTCGGCCAATGCCGGCCCGTCGCAGCTCGCCGGCGAACTCTGCTCGCCTTACGTGTTCTCGACCTCCTGGCAGAACGACCAGACGCCGGCCGCCATGGGCCGCTACATGAACCAGAAGGGCGTCAAGAGCGTGTTCCTGATCGGTCCGAACTACGCGGCCGGCAAGGACATGCTGGCGGGCCTCAAGAGCACCTTCAAGGGCGAGGTGAAGGGCGAGGAATATACGGTGTGGCCGAGCCAGCTCGACTTCTCTGCCGAGCTCTCCAAGGCGCGCGCCTCCGGTGCGGAATCGATCTTCGTGTTCTACCCCGGCGCGGCCGGCGTGCAGTTCCTCAATCAATATGCGCAGGCCGGCCTGAAGAGCACGATGCCGCTCTACACCGCCTTCACCATCGACGAGCTGTCGCTGCCGCTGCAGAAGGAGAATGCGCTCGGGGTTCCCGGCGCGCAGGAATGGGTCAACGACCTTCCCAACGAGCAGAACAAGCGCTTCGTCGCCGACTATCGCAAGAAGTATCCCGGCCTGCGCCCGACCTATTACGGTGCCCAGTCCTATGACGCGGCCCAGCTCATCAACAGCGCGGTGGTCGCGGTGAAGGGCGACACCAGCAAGAAGGACGCGATGAAGGCCGAGATGGAGAAGGCCAACTTCAAGTCGCTGCGCGGCGCCTTCAAGTTCGGCAACAACCACATCCCGGTGCAGAGCTTCTATCTCCAGGACGTCGTCAAGGACGGCGAAGGCCAGCTCTCGCTGAAGACGGTGGCGACGATCGTCGAGAACGACCAGGATCGTTTCCACGACAAATGCCCGATGAAGTGAGGTCCCCTCTTCTCCTCTCCCCGCGTGCGGGGAGAGGTTGGGAGTGAGGTAGGTTTCCCCGGGGACGGCGGATGCTGGTCCCGCGCCCATCACCACGCCGCCGTGATGGGCACCGCGCGCGATGATCGGCGACGGGCAGCGCATCCGCCGCTTCCCGCGAGCCATCGTCGTCGCTGTGAGATGCGCAGACGTGTGTGACATGGTGGGCGCCACTGCGGCAGCTTGCCCCATGGTTTGCGGCAGCATTCTTGCAAGCCGCGCCAACATCCCGTGCGCACGTGCCGGGATGCAACAAAGTGCATGTCTGACGTCGAATCGCTCTTGCCTCGGAACGATACTGCCATTACCCCTTTTCCCGCCTTGATCGAGGCAGGGGGAGCTCTTTCACTGATGGCGACCATGTTCGAACATCGGCGCACTGGCGCGTGCGCTTGAAAGAGACTTGATGCTGCTCGTCGTCGAACAGTTCCTGAACGGATTGCAGTTCGGCCTGCTGCTGTTCCTGCTCGCCGCCGGCCTGACGCTGGTGTTCGGGATCATGGATCTCGTCAACCTCGCGCACGGTTCGCTCTACATGATGGGCGCCTATTTCGCGGCGACCTTCGCGGCCTGGACCGGCAGCTTCTTAGCTGGCGCGCTGCTGGCGCTCGGTGCCACGCTGGTGCTGGGCATCGTGCTCGAAATGTCGGCGCTGCGGCATCTTTATGGGCGCGACCATCTCGACCACGTGCTCGCGACCTTCGGCCTGATCCTGTTCTTCAACGAGGCGGTGCGGCTGATCTGGGGCCCGGCCGGTCTCGCGCTGCCGCTGCCGGCCTGGCTGACCGTGCCGGTGCCGATCCTGCCGGGCATTCACTATCCCGCCTACCGGCTCGCCATCATCGCCGTGGCGCTCCTGGTGGCACTCCTGCTCTATCTCGGCGTGATGCGCACAAGGATCGGCATGCTGATCCGCGCCGGCGCCTCCAACCGCGAGATGATCGGCGCGCTCGGCATCAACATCAAGCTGCTCTACACGCTGGTGTTCGGCCTCGGCGCCGCGCTCGCCGGCCTCGCCGGGCTGATGCAGGCGCCGATCCTCACCGTGCAGATCGGCATGGGCGAGAACATCCTGATCCTTGCCTTCGTCATCATCGTGATCGGCGGCATCGGCTCGATCCGCGGCGCCTTCATCGCCGCGATCTTCGTCGGCATGATCGACACGCTCGGCCGCGCCTTCCTTCCCAATCTGCTCCGCCAGGTGCTGAGCGGCGCCGCCGCCTCCACCGCCGCGCCCGCGCTGTCCTCCATGCTGATCTATCTCCTGATGGCGATCGTGCTGGTGGTGCGGCCGGAGGGGCTGTTTCCGGCCAACCGTCGATGAAGCCCTTCACGGTGAGCAAGGCCGTCACGGCCCTCCTGCTGGCAATGCTCGTGCTGCTGCCGCTCTATTCGCAGCTGAGCGGCAACGTCTTCATCCTCACCCTCTTCACCCGCATCGTCATCCTGGCGCTGGCGGCGGCGAGCCTCAATCTCATTATGGGCTATGGCGGCATGATGAGCTTCGGCCATGCCGCCTATCTCGGCATCGGCGGCTACGCCGTCGGCATGCTCGCCCAGGAAGGCATCGGCTCCGGCTTCATCCAGTTTCCGGTCGCGCTGGCGGCTTCGGCAACTTACGCGCTCGTGATCGGCGCGCTGAGCTTGCGCACCCGCGGCGTCTATTTCATCATGATCACGCTGGCCTTCGCGCAGATGGCCTATTACGTCGCCTCGGGACTGGCGCGCTACGGCGGCGATGACGGCCTGACCGTCTACAAGCGCAGCGACTTCTCCGGCCTGATCAACCTGTCGAACCGCACCCAGTTCTATTATCTTTGCCTCGTCTGCCTGTTCGCCGTCATCGCCCTGATCTGGCGCATCGGCAATTCGCGCTTCGGCCTCGTGGTGCAGGGCCTGCGCTCCAACGAGCAGCGCATGCAGGCGATCGGCTTTCCCGCCAAGCGCTACCAGCTGGTCTGCTTCGTCATCTCGGGGACGATGTGCGGCCTCGCCGGCGCGCTGCTCGCCAACAACACCGATTTCGTCAGCCCGGCCGTGATGTACTGGACCCGCTCCGGCGATCTCATGGTGATGGTGATCCTGGGTGGCATGGGCACGCTGTTCGGCCCCGTCATGGGCGCCGTTGTGTTCCTGCTGCTGGAAGAGGTGCTGTCGCAGATCACCGAATATTGGGCGCTGATCATGGGGCCGCTGCTGCTGTTGATCGTGCTGTTCGGCCGCGGCGGCATCATGGGCCTGCTCGGGAGGATCGGCCGTGGCTGAACCCCTGCTCCGCGTCGAAAAACTGGTGCGCCGCTTCGGCGGCATCATCGCGACGGATCACGTCTCGCTCGACGTCGCGGCAGGCGAACTGCACGCCATCATCGGCCCGAACGGCGCCGGCAAGACCACGCTGATCAGCCAGCTCACCGGCCACCTGGCTCCGCATTCCGGCAGCGTGTCGCTGGCGGGGCGCGACATCACCTATCTGCCGGCCTACCGGCGCTGTGCGCTCGGGCTCGCGCGCTCGTTCCAGATCACCTCGCTGCTGCTCGACTTCACCGCCGCCGACAATGTCGCGCTGGCGGCGCAGGCGCATGCCGGCACCTCGTTCCGCTTCTTCGCCAATGCGCGCAAGGAGAAGGGCCTGCGCGAGGCCGCGCATGCCGCGCTGAAGCGCGTCGGCCTGTTGCATCGCGCCGACGTCGTCGTCTCGCAGCTCAGCCATGGCGAGCGGCGCGAGCTCGAGCTCGCGGTCGCGCTCGCCCGCAAGCCGAAGGTCCTGCTGCTCGACCGGCCGGTGGCCGGCCTCGGCGTCACCGAATCCCAGCGCATGGTGAAGCTGCTGCAGGAGCTGCGGAAGGAAGTCTCGATCGTGCTGGTCGAGCACGACATGCCGGCGGTGTTCGCGCTCGCCGACCGCATCTCGGTGCTGGTCTATGGTCGCCTCATCGCCTCCGGCGATCCCGATGCGATCCGCGCCAACGAAGACGTCAAGCGCGCCTATCTCGGCGACCAGCATGTGGTGACGCACCATGGCTGACACGCTGCTCGACGTCGATGGCATCGAGACCTGCTACGGGGTCTCGCAGGTACTGTTCGGCCTGTCCCTGTCCATCAAGCCGGGCGAGATGGTCTCGCTGATGGGCCGCAACGGCATGGGCAAGACCACCACCATCCGCTCCATCATGGGGCTGACGCCGGCCCGGGCGGGCACGATCCGCTTTGCCGGCACCGAGGTGCGCCAGCTGCCGTCCTACCGGATCGCCAAGCTCGGCGTCGGCCTCGTGCCCGAGGGACGGCAGATATTCCCGAACCTCACCGTGCGCGAAAATCTGGTGGCCGCCGCCGCCGATCGCTTCGGCAGCGCCAATCCCTGGACGCTCGCCGCGATCTACGTGCTGTTCCCACGCCTCGCCGAGCGCGCGTCGAACATGGGCAACCAGCTCTCCGGCGGGGAACAGCAGATGCTGGCGATCGGCCGGGCGCTGATGACCAATCCGAAGCTGCTGATCCTCGACGAGGCGACGGAAGGCCTGGCGCCGCTGATCCGCGAGGAGATTTGGAATTGCCTGTCGCTGCTCAAGAGCCGCGGCCAGTCGATCCTCGTCGTCGACAAGAACGTCGACCACCTCGCAAGGATCTGCGACCGCCACTTCATCATCGAGCGCGGCAAGACGGTGTGGAGCGGCACCTCGGACGAATTGATGGCCGTGCCGGATCTGCAGCATAAATATCTGGGAATCTAGAGACGGCAAGGTCGTCCTCCGCCCGACGCGTCGTCCGGGTCTTCGCCGGGACGACCTTGTCGAGACGGCATGTCAAGGCGCCTCGAAACGTTGCGCTCGCAATTGCGTGAGTCGCGACCCGCGCGCACAGGTCGCGGTGCGCGGAAGCGCGCGCTGTGTCACAAGGCAAAAATGCCGCATGACACACCTCTGATCGCCACGATCGTCGTCGGGCTTGGACTGGCCTTCGTATTTGGAACCATCGCGCAGCGGTTCCGTATCCCGCCGCTGGTGGGATATCTGCTCGCCGGCGTTGCCGTCGGACCGTTCACGCCGGGCTTCGTCGCCGACTAGGCGCTCGCTACCGAACTCGCAGAGCTCGGCATCATCCTCCTGATGTTCGGCGTCGGCCTGCATTTCTCGCTGCAGGACCTGCTCTCGGTCCGCCACATCGCCGTTCCCGGCGCAGTCGTGCAAATCGCGGCCGCAACGCTGATGGGCCTCGGCCTTGCATGGCTGATGGGCTGGGGCGTCGCCGCAGGCCTCGTGTTCGGTCTCGCCCTGTCGGTCGCGAGCACGGTCGTGCTGCTGCGCGCGCTGCAGGAGCGGCGCCTCATGGAGACCGATCGCGGCCGCATCGCCATCGGCTGGCTGATCGTCGAGGACCTCGCGATGGTGCTCGTGCTGGTGCTGTTCCCGGCGATCGCGAGCCTGCAGGGCGGTGCCGGGGGCCAGCCCGCCTTCGAGCCGCTCGCCGCGCAGCTCGGCCTTGGGCTGTGGGGCGTCGTGGCGATCACCATCGTCAAGATCGTCGTGTTCATCGGCCTGATGCTGGTGGTGGGCCGCCGGCTGATTCCCTGGATCCTGCACTACATCGCCCACACCGGCTCGCGCGAACTGTTTCGCCTCGCTGTGCTCGCGATCGCGCTCGGCGTCGCCTTCGGCGCCACCAAGCTGTTCGACGTCTCGCTGGCGCTCGGCGCGTTCTTCGCCGGCATGATGCTGCGGGAGTCGCCGCTCAGCCACCGCGCGGCGCAGGAATCACTGCCGCTGCGCGATGCCTTCGCCGTGCTGTTCTTCGTCTCGGTCGGCATGATGTTTGATCCCGTCAGCGTGGTGCGCGACCCCTGGCCGCTGCTCGCGACGCTTGCGATCATCATGCTCGGCAAGTCGCTCGCGGCCTATCTGATCGTGGTGCTGTTCCGCCATCCCGCCGCGACCGCGCTGACGATCTCGGCGAGCCTGTCGCAGATCGGCGAGTTCTCCTTCATACTCGCCGAACTCGGCGTCGCCTCGCAGATCCTGCCGAAGGAGGGCCGCGACCTGATCATGGCCGGGGCCATTCTCTCGATCATGCTCAATCCGCTGATGTTCGCCGCCGTGACCTGGCTGGCGCCGCGGCTCGAGCCGCGGCGCGACCCCGAACAGGGCGCGTCGCCCGCGCCGGAGCCGATCCGCGTCAGCGCGATGACCGGCCATACGATCGTGATCGGCTATGGCCGGGTCGGCGCGCTGGTCGGCGATGCGCTCAAGCAGCGCCGGCTGCCGTTCCTCGTCGCCGAGGTCGGGGAGCGGGCGCTGACGAAGCTGAAGGAGGACGGCGTCGAAACCGTCGTGGGCAATGCCGCGCAGCCCGCGATTCTCGGCGCCACCAATCCGGAACAAGCGCGGCATCTGGTGATCGCGATTCCCGAGGCCTTCGAGGCGGGGCAGATCGTGCAGCAGGCGCGCGCGGCCAATCCCGACATCCGTATCATCGCGCGCGCGCATGCCGACGCCGAAGTCGATCATCTCAAGGGCCTCGGTGCCGACGTCGTCATCATGGGCGAACGCGAGATCGCGCGCGGCATGATCGCGGAGCTGGAGCGGCACGATGGGGATGCGACAAACGCCTCGCGAACTCTCGCGGCGAGCGCGTAGCCGCGACTCACAGGTCGGTCAGGTCGACGGTTTGGCGCAGGCCTTGCCACGTCGCCCGGGTGAGCGCAGCGAGACCCGGGACCCTTCGTCGTGAACCATCCCGGATGTCGCGGCGCTCATCCGGGCTGCGGCATCAGGAACTTCGCCGGCACGTCGTGATAGGTGCCGTGGTCGTTGACATATTGCATGTAGGCGCGGCCCTCGCCGTCGAAGGGATGAAGCAGCGCGTCGCCTGGCGCGGCCAATCTCTTGCGGACATCCAGTTTCGAAGCTCTCCAAACTGGGCGACAGGGCCTTGAGTCCGTCGTCGTCCACCGTCTATGTCAGGGCGTAAGCGGATGCGATGTGGGACTCTTGCAATCAGATCGTCGGATGGCCAGGACACGCGGCCGGTGACGGACCGCCTGGCGCTTCGACAGCGGCGCAATGGCTGGACTTCCCGGGCTGCGTGTTTGTCAGAGGTGAGTTTCGAGCCGACCACGACGCGCCCGCGGTCGTGGCGCCCGGCTTGTTCGTCTCCGTTTCTGTCGAGGACGTGGCCGGGCGGATTCCGAGGCGCGCGGCCGGCTGCGAAGGAAAGCTGACGGCCATTGCCGTGCGCGACGACGTCGCGACACGCGGTGCGGTTCGTTGCGTCCAGCGTCGTGCGGTAGGCCTGGCGCTTCCGCTTGCTTCCATCGATGGGCTCGGACTCGGAGACGCGTTCAGGTCGTTGTTCAGCGACGATGACGCCGGTCCGGCCGTCGTCTCCCTGACGGCGTCTCCGCGCCTGCAGGCGGTTGCTGCCGACATGTTCCTGCCGCCGGTCGCCGGCAACGGGGCGCGTCTGCTGCTCTCGGCGCATGCCGCCGAGATCGTCGTGAACGCCTTGTTCGGCGGGCGAGGCCGGATCGAGGTCGATCCGTCTGCGGATCTGCAGCGGAAGCGATTGCAATCGGTCAAGCAGCGGATGGATGCCGATCTCGCCTACCCCTGGAGCGTCGACGAAATGGCGCGGAACGCAGGGCTGAGCCGTCGGTCGTTCAACCAGAAATTCCAGCAGGCTTATGGCGAGAGCCCGATCGACTATCTGAGAGCCCGGCGGCTCGATGCCGCGCGTGCCCTTCTGATTCACCAACGGCTGTCGGTCACGGAGGCGGCTTTTCGGGTCGGCTATTCCCATCCGGCCAATTTCGCGACGGCCTTTCGCAGGCGCTTCGGCCATTCGCCCAGACACTGTCAGGCGATTTGAACGCCTCCACATGCGATCAAAGGTGATTTGCCCGCACGCAAAGGCGGCGCACGACGCGATCTGATTAGTCCCGGGCTGCAGTTGGAACTCGGGGACGATGATGACGCGAAGTGACGGGCGGCCGGCGGGCTGGGAACGAATGATGAGGGCCGGTCTGGGTGCGGCCGGCGTCGGCATGGTGCTGTATGCCACGCCGTCGGTCGCACAAAGCCCGGGGACCGGCTCGACGCCCGCGACATTGCCCCCGGTCAACGTGGATGCACCGAGCCAGGCGCGACCGCGCGCTTCAGCCGTCCAGCGAGCGTCGACGTCGTCGCGCGGCCGCGTTGCCGCGCAACGGACTGCCACGCCGGCGTCGGACAGGAACGCGGCCGCGCGCGACAGCGGGGCCGGCTCCGGCAACGCGTCGGGCGAGACCAGCTATGTTGCGAGCAGCAGTGCGGCGGGCACAAAGACCAGCACGCCCTTGCTCGAGACACCGCAGTCGATCTCGGTCGTGACGCGCAAGGCGCTCAACGATCGCGCGGTGCAGACGCTGACGGAGGCGGTCGGCTATGAACCCGGCGTCCGCATCGACGCGGCCGGCTATGATCCGCGCTTCGACTCCATTTCGATGCGCGGTTTCGACATCACCTATAACGGCATCTATCTCGATGGGCTGCGCCTTGTCGGTGCCGGTCTCGGCGTGTTCAAGACCGAGCCCTATGGGGTCGACAGCATCACGGTGGTGCGCGGGCCGAATTCGGCGCTCTATGGCCTCGGCTCTCCCGGCGGGTTGATCGACCTGTCGAGCAAGCTTCCGACCAGCCAGCCGTTTCACGAGGTGCAGACGGTTTTCGGGGACCGTGACCGCATTCAGGGCAATTTCGACCTGTCCGGTCCGGTCGACCCCAACGGTCAGTTCTCGTACCGGCTGACCGGTGTCGTGCGCGACGCCGACGTGTTCGTCCCCGGCGGCAAGGACAATCGCGTCTATGTCGCACCGGCCGTCACCTGGAAGCCGGATCAAGCGACCACGCTGACGCTTCTCGGCGCCTACCAGAAATCGAAGACGCCCGGATCCATGTTCACCTACTCCTCGGGAACGGGGACCACCACCGATATCTTCACCGGCAGCCCATCCTACAATTCGCTCGACCAGGAGCAGGGCCGCGTCGGCTATCTGTTCGAGCACGCGCTCAACAACGACGTGACTGTCCGCCAGAAATTCCGCTACGTCGACCTCGACGCCGTGACCCGCTATGTGGGTTTTCTCGGCGCTCCCGTGAACGATGTCGTCTCGCGCTATACCGGCTATGTCCATGACACGCTGCAATCCGCCATCATGGACAACCAGATCGAGGCCAGGCTCTCGACCGGGCCTGTGAAGCACACGCTGCTGGTCGGCACCGACTACACCGCGTCGAAATTCAGCGACAAGCAGGGATTTGGCTTCGGCGTCTCCGATCTCAATTTGGCGGCGCCGGTCTATGCGCAGGAATCCATTCCCGATCCTGCGATCTCGTCGTCGACGACGCAGCGGCAGACCCAGTCCGGCGTGTATATCCAGGACCAGGCCAGGCTCGACCACTGGATCCTGACGCTGAGCGGCCGCAGCGACTGGGTCCGCACCACGGGCGAGGATCTGATCGCGGTGACCCGGCAGACGCAGTCCGACCAGGCCTATAGTGGGCGGGCCGGCCTGAGCTACGTGTTCGATTCCGGCGTTGCGCCCTACGTCGCTTACTCGACCTCGTTCTTTCCCAATCTGGGCGTCGATCCGTCCGGCGCCTTCTTCAAGCCGACGACCGGAAAGCAGACGGAAGTCGGCGTCAAGTATCAGTTGCCGGGATCCCGGAGCTTCATCACCGCGGCCGTCTTCGACCTGACCCAGGACGGCGGACTGGTCACGACGGGAACGGGCGTGACGGTCCAGCGCGGCGAAATTCAGAGCCGTGGCTTCGAATTGCAGGGGCTTGCGAGCCTCGGCGGCGGTTTCGACATCACCTCGTCCTACACCTATCTCGACATGGTGACCAAGCAGGCCGCGGACAGTTCGACGATCGGCAAGGCGCCTTCCGGCAACCCTCCCCACACCGCGACGCTGTGGGGCAATTACGCCCTGCCGCTGGCCGGGCCGTTCGCCGGGCTGAGCATCGGCGGCGGCGTGCGCTACATGTCCTGGAGCTACGGCGACGACGCCAACACGTTCAAGAACAGCTCGGTGACCCTGGTCGACGCGGCGCTGAAATACGATCTCGGCCGTGCGGCGAAGGAGCTGAAGGGTTTTCAGTTCCAGGTCAACGCCAAGAACCTGTTCAATCTGCACTACACGACGTGCCAGGTCGGCTATTGCTATCGCGGCGCGCCGCTGACCGTCATTGCGACACTCGGCTATCGCTGGTGAAGCGCCTGCGAAACGACGGCCCTAGGACCTCTCGCCCGCCGCCTCTTGCTCCATGTCGCGGCCGGCGAGATCCTCGCCCTGCATGTTGGCATAGTCGCGCGCCATCTCGCGCATCAGGAACTTCGCCGGCACGTCGTGATAGGTGCCGTGGTCGTTGACATATTGCATGTAGGCGCGGCCCGCGCCGTCGAACGGATGCAGCAACGCGTCGCTGTGGCCGTCGAAGTCGAGCGGCGCCACGCCGACCTTGGCGCAGAGCGTGTCGTTGAAGGTCGGCGTCGCCTTGCGCCAGGCGCCGTCGACATGGACCTCGGTGAAGCCGTGCCAGGTGAAGATGTCGGTGCCCATGCTGGCCCGCAGCTTCTCCGTGGTCAGATGGTTCTTGACGTCGGCGAAGCCGACGCGCGCGGGAATGCCGTGCACCCGGCACACCGCCGCATAGAGCGCGGCCTTGCCGACGCAATAGCCCTGGCCCGCGGCGAGCACGCGCGAGGCCCGAAACGTCTCGGGCACGCGCATGCTGACGTAAGGATTGTAGCGGATGCCGTCGCGCACCGCCTTGTAGAGCCCGCTCGCCTTCTCGCGCGCGCTGGCGTCGGCGCGCACCGCGTCTGCCGCGAAGCGCTGCACGGCGGGATGATCGCTGTCGATATACTCGCCGGGATCGGTGTAGAGCCGGCGGATCGTGTCGGGCAGGATGTCGGTCATGCCGGCGAGTGTAGTTCAGCGTGGCGCAATGTCTACGCAGTGCCTCGTTCACGCCTGAATGCCAGCATTGCAGATCTCGGGTGACTTGCGTCAGCCCGGCAGCGGGTCCTCTCCAACCTTGGGCCAATAGGTGCCGAAGCTCCACAAGCCGCCTTCGGGATCGCGAGCGGCGAAGTCCCGGCTGCCGTAGTCTGTTTCATACAACTCCATTTCGATGCTGGCGCCGGACGCCTTTACTCTGGCGTAAAGTGCGTCGGGATCGACGACGGCCAGATACACGGAATCGGTTCTGTGTCCGCCCAGCGCCCCCACGCGCTTGCCATAGGCATCGGGCCGGTCCGCCCCGAGCATCAGGATCGACGAACCGAACGACAATTCGGCGTGCACGACGACGTTCTCGCGCCGGTAGACCACGCGCTCCTTGAAGCCCAGAACGTCCTTCAGCCAGGCAATCATCGCGTCGACATCCCTGCAGCGCAGTGTATGAAAAAGGCGCGGCGGCTCGTTGCCGATTGCGTTGGTCATGGCGTCTCCTGGGTCTGCGAAGTCACTGGGTCTGCAAAGTCAGCCTAAGGCAGTCGCCCTCCCGTTTCTTGAAGAAATGGGACCTTGCCTCTCAGCCGCCCGCCTCGCGCATCAGCCGGAGGTCCGCATGTTCCAGGCGTGCCGCCCATTCGGTCGGCGTTTCCCCGCTGAACTCCCTGAAGTCGCGGGCAAGATGCGCCTGATCGGAAAAGCCCGCGGCATGCGCCACATCGGACCAGCCGTTTGCCTGGCCGTTGCGCGCGAGCGCGCAGGCACGATGAAAGCGCAGCATGCGCGCCAGCGTCTTCGGCGACACGCCGATTTCGCGTTGGAACCGGCGCGACAGATGCTTCCGGCTCCAGCCAACATCCGTGGCGATGTCGGATATCCGGGCCGCACCCGCGCTGCGCCAGAGCCGTCCGATCGCCGCGGCGATCTCCGGCGAGGGCTCGTTGACCGTGCGCGCGATCACGAATTCTTCGATGATCTCCCAGCGCCGCTCCCAGTCTCGTGCATCGGCAATTTGCGTGTCGAGATCCCGGCCATCCCGCCCCAGCAAATCCCCGATCGCGACCATTCTCGCCGTCAGATCCGGCACGGTGCCGCCGTAAAAGCGGTACGCCCCGAGCGGTGTGAAGTCGATCTGGATACACATGGCGCCGCCATCCGATTCGATTTGGACCGGCCCGGGAAAAAGCCCGGCGACAAAGCTTGGCTGGGCATCACATCGGTGGGGCGCGCGGCCGAGCGCGATGCGGAACGGAGTTCCAAGGCTGATGAGCAACGGCAGGGACAGCGGCGCGGCGTGCCAGAACCGGGTCAGGCCGAGCCCGCGCTCGCGATAGCAGGACATCGACGCGACGATGTGCGCCAGGTGCTTTGGCACAGGCCGCCTGACGACCTCGGGCGTCGTGCTCGCGTCCATCGAGAGTTCCCTCCGTAATGCAGCGATAGTCTAGCCCGACGGCGAGATCGCACCAAGACAGGAAGGTCAGACCTGTTGGCGGTTGCGCATCCAGTCGGCGAGACCCGACAGCGCCTTGTCGAGATCGGCGCGGGCGGCTTCGTCGCTCACGGTCTCCTCCAGCGCCCCGCGCATGCAGAGCATCCAGGCGTCGCGCTCGGCATCGCCGATCGGAAAGCCGATGTGCCGCTGCCGCAATCGCGGATGGCCCTTCTCGGGCGTGTAGAGCTTCGGCCCGCCGGTCCATTCGGTGAGATAGCGCTTCAACACGTCCCGGATCAGGCCGAGATCGTCGTCATGCATCGCGCGGATGGTTCTTGCCTCCGGCAATGTGTCCATGCGGTCGTAGAAGCGATCGACCAGACGATCGATCGTGGCGCTGCCGCCGATGCGGTCGAACGGGGAGATGGTGGGGTCGGGGGAGGTCATCGTGTGTCCCGGGGATTACTGCCGGGTACGGGTATATGACACCGGGACGTCGCCACAAACTCCGCCGTCGTCCCGGCGAAGGCCGGGACCCATAATCACAGGAAGCAGTTTTGCGAAGATTGGTGGTTCGGGGCGGGCCGCCCGCAAAATCGATAAATCACGCGGTATGGGTCCCGGCCTTCGCCGGGACGACAGGAGACTACAGCGCCACGCTGCGCAGGCCGAAGCTGCGGGCTTCGTTCTGCAGCACGGGGCGGACCGCGTCGATCAGGCGCGCCGCGGCGGCATCGACGGAGAGCCCGGCGGTGTCCACCACGGCGGTGGCGCGGGCATAGAGCGGTTCGCGGCTGCGCAGGATGTTGCGCAGCTCGGTCATCGCGGAGCGGTCGTCGGCCATCGGGCGCAGGTCGCCCTGGCGCCGCACGCGGGCCATGTGCTCCTCCGGCTCGGCCTTGAGCCAGATCGTGTAGAACGAGGACAGCACCTGGTCGAAGGTCAGCGGCTCCGAGACGATACCGCCGCCGGTCGCCAGCACCATCAGCTCGTTGCGCGCCAGCAGCTGCTGCAGCGCGGCCTGCTCCATGCGGCGGAAACCGTCCTGGCCGTAGAGCGCGATGATCTCGGCGACCGAGAGCCCGTTCTGCTGCTCGACCTCCTTGTTGAGCTCGACGAAGCTCCAGCCGATCTTCTTCGCGAGAATCTTGCCGAGCGTCGACTTGCCGGCCCCGCGCAGCCCGATCAGCGCGATGCCGCAGAACGGCGCCCGCCGCGGCGCGGATGGGCTGCCGCCGGCGAGCAGATCCTTGGCCTGCGCGATCTGGGCGGGCGTCGCCTTGCGCAGCAGATCGCGAAACATCTGCCAGTCCGGTGTCGGCTCGGGCGAGGGAAGCAGGTCCTCCAGATGCGTGCCCATGGCTTCGGAGACGCGGCGCAGCAGCACGATCGAGACGTTGCCCTTGCCGCCCTCGAGCTGGGCGATGTAGCGCTCCGAAATCCCGGAGACCTTGGCGAGCACCTTGCGCGACATGCCGCGCAGCGCGCGCATGGTGCGCACACGCTGGCCGAGTTGTTCGAGAAATCGGGATTCGGCGTCCGGACTGTCGGTCATAGGCTTTCTATAGCGGATGTCCTGCGGCGCATTTCAATGAAACATAATGCCTGCTAACATTGACAGCAAGGCGCTGAGATGTCTTTCTATGAATTATAATTCTAAAAATCGAGGGAGAGGACCGTGAGCGAGGGATCCTACAATGCGGTGACCTGGCTGCTCGACCGCAACGTCGAGCAGGGCCGCGGCGACAAGCTGGCCTTCGAGGACACCGTCTCGCGGCTCACATATGGCGAGCTGGCACAACGGACACGACGTGTCGCCAACATGCTCCGCCGGCTCGGCGTGCGCCGCGAGGAGCGCGTGGCGATGATCATGCTGGATACGGTCGACTTCCCGGTCGTGTTCCTCGGCGCCATCCGCGCCGGCATCGTGCCGGTGCCGCTCAACACGCTGCTGACGGCCGACCAGTACGCCTACATCCTCGCGGATTGCCGCGCCCGCGTGCTGTTCGTCTCCGAGGCGCTCTATCCGGTCATCAAGGACGTCGTCGGCCGCATGCCCGATCTCGAACATGTCGTGGTCGCAGGCAGCAGGCAGAACGGCCACCGGCAGCTCGCCGAAGAACTGTCCGGCGAGAGCGATCGGTTCACCACCGCGGCCACGCATCCCGACGAGCCGGCCTTCTGGCTCTATTCGTCCGGCTCGACCGGCATGCCCAAGGGCGTGCGGCACATTCATTCGAACCTGCAGGCGACGGCCGACACCTATGCGAGCCAGGTGCTCGGCATCCGTGAAAGCGACGTCTGTCTGTCCGCGGCAAAACTGTTCTTCGCCTATGGGCTCGGCAATGCCCTGACCTTCCCGATGTCGGTGGGCGCCAGCGTCATCCTCAACAGCGAGCGGCCGACGCCGGCGCGCATGTTCGAGCTGATGAACCGCTACAGGCCGTCGATCTTCTACGGCGTGCCGACGCTGTTCGCCGCGATGCTCAACGACGAGACGATGAAGGGCGAGACCGGCGGCGGCGCCCTGCGCATCTGCACCTCCGCGGGCGAGGCGCTGCCGGAATCGGTCGGCAAGAGCTGGAAGGCGCGGTTCGGCGTCGACATCCTCGACGGCGTCGGCTCGACCGAACTGCTGCACATTTTCCTCTCGAATGCGCCCGGCGACATCAAATACGGCTCGTCCGGCAAGCCGGTGCCCGGCTATGCGGTGCGTCTCGTCAACGAAACGGGCCAGGACATCGCCGACGGCGAAGTCGGCGAACTCCTGGTCGACGCGCCCTCGGCCGGCGAGGGCTACTGGAATCAGCGTCACAAGAGCCGCCGCACCTTCGAGGGACCCTGGACCCGCACCGGTGACAAATATGTCCGCGATGCCGACGGCCGCTACACCTTCTGCGGGCGCGCCGACGACATGTTCAAGGTCTCCGGCATCTGGGTCTCGCCGTTCGAAGTCGAGAGCGCGCTGATCACGCACCCGGCCGTGCTCGAAGCCGCCGTGGTGCCCGAGGCCGATCCGGAAGGCTTGCTCAAGCCCAAGGCCTTCGTCGTGCTGCGCCCGGGCGCAAGGACGACGGACTTGCAGGAGACACTGAAGGAGCACGTCAAGCAGACCATCGGCCCGTGGAAATATCCGCGCTGGATCGAGGTGGTGGAGTCCCTGCCGAAGACGGCGACCGGCAAGATCCAGCGTTTCAAATTAAGGGATGGTACGAATTGAGGCGGAAGGTGCAGGCTTGCTTGCTGACCCTCCCCCTCCAGGGGAGGGTGGGCATCTCGGCCGTAGCAGACATCGGAATGAGATCATGATCCTCACACCCACCGGCTTCCTCACCATCGGCGGCGCCAGCCTCGAGTACAAATGGCTCGCGCCCGCAACAGCCGATGCGCCCACCATCGTCATGCTGCACGAGGGCCTCGGCTGCGTCGGTCTCTGGGGCGATGTCCCGGAGAAGCTGCAGCAGGCGACCGGCGCCGGCATCTTCGCCTATTCCCGCGCCGGCTACGGCCAGTCCAGCGGCATCGGCCTGCCGCGGCCGCTCGACTACATGCAGCGCGAGGCGCTGGAGGTGCTGCCGAAGGTCCTCGATGCAATATCCTTCAGGCGCGGCCTCTTGCTCGGCCATTCCGACGGCGCCTCGATCGCGACGATCTATGCCGGTGCGCATCAGGATCACCGGCTGCAGGGCCTCGTTTTGATGGCGCCGCATTTCATCGTCGAGGACATCTCGATCACATCGATCGCGGCCATCAAAACAGCCTATGAGACCACGGACCTCAAGGCGAAGCTGGCGCGCTGGCACAAGGACGTCGATGCCGCCTTCCACGGCTGGAACGGCGCCTGGCTCGATCCGAAATTCCGCGACTGGGACATTTCCGAGTATCTCGCCTATATCAGGGTCCCCATCCTGCTGCTGCAGGGTGTGGACGATCAGTATGGGACACTGCGTCAGGTCGAGATTGCGCAGGAAGAGTGCTACTGTCCGGTAGATTTGAAGATGATTTCAGGCGCGGGTCATTCCCCGCATCGTGAAGCGCCCGGAGTGACGCTTGACGCGATTGAGCAATTTGCAAGAGCGGCCCTGCGCGACGATCAGGGACTCCAGGGACGCGCCGCATGATCCGGCGGAGGCACGTCGATGAACGTGCCCCCGCAGGCAAGCGGTGCGCTGCCATGGCCGCGATGGGCCTATGTGCCGGGCGAGACCGGCGAGGTCGATGCGGATTCCGAAACGCTTGATATGGCCAAGGCGCTGGTGCCCCCGGCCTTCCGCGGCCACGTGCCGGCGCGGCATCCGGCGCTGCGTTATGGCCTCGCGCTGAACGACCACGGCTATTTCTGGGAATCCCAGGAGGTGCTGGAGGCGGTCTGGGCCGCCGCCCCGCAAGGCGGCCGCGAGCGCATCCTGCTGCGCTCCTGCATCTCGGTCGCCAACGCGAATTTGCGGCTGCGCATGCAGAAGGCGCATTCGGCCGCGCGCCTGTTCGGCGAGGCGCTGGCCGAGCTGAAGACGCTGAGCACGCGCAAGGCCGTGGCCGCCGGCGACGGCTTCGTCGAGAGCTTCCCCGTCCCGGCGCTGACGGTGCTGCTCCTGGCCAAGCTCGGCCGGCCCCAGCTCACCAAGGCCGATTGGGTCGCGCTGGGCGCCGTCGTCCGGACTTGATCGCCTATGAAACAAAGTGCATCGTAGATCGCGTGAGGGCTAGACGCACCTCAAAAGATGCACTATTGTGCATCTCACCGCGATACGCATAACAATCCAAGGGTGGGTCCATGGCCGGGGAAGATCGGCGCCTCGCAGGCGGCGCGACATTCATCGATTTCCAGACCGAGCCGTCCCGCTACCGGCACTGGAAGCTCGCCGTCGACGGCGACGTCGCCACGCTGACCATGGACGTCGACGAGAATGGCGGCCTGTTCGAAGGCTACCTGCTCAAGCTCAATTCCTATGATCTCGGCGTCGACATCGAGCTGGCCGACGCGCTGCAGCGGCTGCGGTTCGAACATCCCGGTGTGAAGGTCGTGGTGATGCGCTCGGCCAAGCCGCGCGTGTTCTGCGCCGGCGCCAACATCCGCATGCTGGCCGGCTCCACCCATGCCCACAAGGTCAATTTCTGCAAGTTCACCAACGAGACGCGCAACGGCATGGAGGATTCGTCCGAGAATTCCGGCCAGCGCTTCATCACCGTGGTGAACGGCTCGGCCGCCGGCGGCGGCTATGAACTGGCGCTGGCGACCGACCACATCATCATGGCCGATGACGGCGCCTCCGCCGTCGCGCTGCCGGAAGTGCCGCTGCTCGCGGTGCTGCCGGGCACCGGCGGTCTCACCCGCGTCGTCGACAAGCGCAAGGTGCGCCGCGACCATGCCGACTTCTTCTGCACCATCGAGGAAGGCGTCAAGGGCAAGCGCGCCGTGCAATGGCGTCTCGTCGACGAGATCGCGCCGAACTCGAAGCTCGAGGCGAAGATCGCCGAGCGCGCGCAGGCGTTCGCGGCGGCCTCGAAGCGCAAGGGCAGCGGCAAGGGCATCGCGCTGACGCCGCTGAACCGGGTCATCGACGCGACCAGCCTCCGCTACGGCTTCGTCACCGTCGACATCGATCGCGCCGCCCGCATCGCCACCATTTCGATCAAGGCGCCCGACGCCGCCCCGCCCGCCGACATCGACGGCATGATGGCGCAAGGCGCCGCGTTCTGGCCGCTCCAGGTGGCGCGCGAACTCGACGACGCCATCCTTCATCTGCGCATCAACGAGCTTGAGATCGCCATGCTGGTGTTCAAGAGCCATGGCGACCGCGCCCATGTGCTGGCGGCCGACGGCTTCCTCGAGGCCAACAAGGCGCACTGGCTGGTCAACGAGATCAGGCACTACTGGAAGCGTGTGCTCAAGCGCATCGACGTCACCTCGCGCACGCTGGTGACGCTGGTCGAGCCCGGCTCCTGCTTTGCCGGCACGCTCGCCGAACTCGTCTTCGCGGCGGACCGCTCCTACATGCTGATCGGCACCCGCCAGGGCGACAACCGTCCGCCGCCGTCGATCGAACTCTCGGCGATGAATTTCGGCCCCTATCCGATGAGCCACGGGCTGACGCGTCTGCAGTCCCGCTTCCAGGCCGATCCGGCCGATGTCGACCGCGCGGAAGCGACGCTCGGCACCTCGCTCGACGCCGAACAGGCGGAAGAGCTCGGCCTCGTCACCTTCGCGCTGGACGACATCGACTGGGACGACGAGGTGCGCGTGTTCCTGGAGGAGCGCGCCAGCTTCTCGCCCGACAGCCTCACCGGCATGGAAGCCAGCCTGCGCTTCGTCGGACCCGAGACGATGGAATCCAAGATCTTCGCGCGCCTCACCGCCTGGCAGAACTGGATCTTCCAGCGTCCCAACGCGGTCGGCGAGGAGGGCGCGCTGCGCCGCTACGGCAGCGGCCAGAAGCCGAAATTCGACATGACGCGGGTGTAGCGACATTCACTGCGTCATGGCCGGGCTTGTCCCGGCCATCCACGTGCTCGGTTCAAGGAAGCAGGAACGTGGATGCCAGGCACAAGGCCGGGCATGACGGAAAGATACAGATCAAGGAGAGCACGGCCATGAACATGAACATCATGAACGTCGACTACTCGACCAAGATTCCGAACAACGTCAATCTCGCCGAAGACCGCCAGGTGCTGAAGGCGCTGGAGGGCTGGCATCCCGGCTACATGGACTGGTGGAGCGACATGGGGCCGGAAGGCTTCCAGGAATCGCTGGTCTATTTGCGCACCGCCTATTCGGTCGATCCGCGCGGCTGGGCCAAGTTCGACTATGTCCGCATGCCCGACTATCGCTGGGGCATTCTCCTTGCGCCGCAGGAAGAGAATCGCGTGGTGCCGTTCGGCGAGCATTATGGCGAGCCGGCCTGGCAGGAGGTCCCCGGCGAACATCGCGCGCTGCTGCGCCGCCTGATCGTGATCCAGGGCGACACCGAGCCGGCCTCGGTGGAACAGCAGCGCCATCTCGGCAAGACCGCGCCCTCGCTCTACGACATGCGCAACCTGTTCCAGGTCAATGTCGAGGAAGGCCGCCATCTCTGGGCGATGGTCTATCTGCTGCAGAAATATTTCGGCCGCGACGGCCGCGAGGAGGCCGATGATCTCTTGCGCCGCCGCTCCGGCGATGCCGATGCGCCGCGCATGCTGGGCGCCTTCAACGAAGCGACGCCGGACTGGCTGTCTTTCTTCATGTTCACCTATTTCACCGACCGCGACGGCAAGATGCAGCTGCACAGCCTCGCGCAATCGGGCTTCGATCCGCTGTCGCGCACCTGCCGCTTCATGCTGACCGAGGAAGCGCACCACATGTTCGTCGGCGAGACCGGCATCACCCGCGTCGTGCAGCGCACCTGCGATGCGATGAAGGCGGCCGGCATCACCGATCCCACCGATATCGCAAAAGTCCGCGCGCTCGGCGTCATCGACCTGCCGACGATCCAGAAGAAGCTGAACCTGCACTACACGCTGTCGCTTGATCTGTTCGGCTCGGAGGTCTCGACCAACGCAGCGAACGCCTTCAACGCCGGCATCAAGGGCCGCTATCACGAGACCCAGATCGACGACGATCATCAGCTGAAGAACGCCACCTATCCGGTGCTCAAGCTGATCGACGGCGAGGTCAAGCTGGTCGACGAGCCGGCGCTGACCGCGCTCAACATGCGCCTGCGCGACGATTACAGCCAGGATTGCGTCAAGGGCATGCTGCGCTGGAACAAGGTGATCTCGACCGCCGGCTACGATTTCCAGCTCAAGCTGCCGAACGTCGCCTTCCACCGCCACATCGGCGAGTTCAAGGACGTGCATGCGACGCCGGACGGCATCCTGATCGACGCGGCGACCTGGGCGAAGCGCAAGGACGAATGGCTGCCGTCGACCAGCGACGGCGACTTCATCACCTCGCTGATGAAGCCCGTCACCGAGATCGGCGAGTACGCCTCCTGGATTTCGCCGCCGAAGGTCGGCATCGACAACAAGCCGGGCGATTTCGAGTATGTGAAGATCGAAACGTAAAGGCACGGCTCGCATTCAGCGCGGCGAGAGCGCTCTGGGTTACCGCGCGATATTTGGGATCCCGGGGGCACGCCCGGTATTGCGGCCTGAAGGCGATCGTCGGCCAGGCCGTCACCGTCGAAGGATCATCAAACCAATCAAAAGAAAAGCCCCGTACGGAGCCGGGGCTTTGTTGTCCGAGAGGCGTCTTTCGATCAGTAGCGGGCGACGACCGGGCCGCCGAAGCGGTAGTTGATGCGGGCGGTGACCACATCGACATCTTGACGGATGGTGTCGCTGCGCGAGGGCCCTGCAAAGGGCGGCGCAAAGTTGAAACTGATGTCGCGCTTGCCCATGAATAGGTGATTGTATTCGACCGCGAGCGACCAGTTCGGGGCGAAGCCAAATTCGATGCCGGTCCCAACGGCGGCGCCCCACCGAGTCTCACTCGCACGATCGAACACGGCGCCGGTCGGGATGTCGATACCCTCGTACTTGTCGTGGGCGACAGCGGCGCCGCCCTTCACGTACCAAAGGACGTTGTTCCAGGCGTAGCCAACCTGACCGGTGAACAGGCCGAAGGCGTCAACCTTGCTGCGGTTGATCTGGCCGAAGGGGGCGGGGAATACGAGGCTGGTGTTGGACCCGGTGAAATTGGCCCAGTTGCCTTGCGCCTCGAGACCGAAAACCCAGTTGGTCGCCTGCCAGCGATAGCCGATCTGGCCACCGACCGTGCCGCCGGTCGCATCGTGGCATCCTTCGGTGGCGACCGGCCCGGGAACGCCGAGCACGGAGAAGCTGTCCCAGCACTTGCGAGCCCAGCCGCCGCCGCCGTTGGCGCCGATATAGAGGCCGGTCCAGTTGTAGACGGCAGTGACCGGGACGGGCGCCTTGGTGTACGGCCGTGCTGCCAGATCCGCCGCGACAGCAGATCCAGTGAGAGCCACCGAAATGGCGAGCGTGGCGATAACCTTCATCGTATCCGCACCCGGTCTTGCATCGTAGATTTGTTTTGAAGATTACTTTTGTTTCGGGCAAATTGCTGTCGCCGAAACGACACAGTAAATTCCAAAATGGGTGCTGCTACCGATGAGAGCAGCCTCGGTCGTGGCTGCTCTGCGCAATCAGCTTTTGACGACGGAGACTTGGTCGACCGCGCCATGAGCCGGCGCTGACCGCGCTCAACATGCGCCTGCGTGACGATTACAGCCAGGACTGCGTCAAGGGTCTGTTGCGCTGGAACAAGGTGATCTCGACCGCCGGCTACGATTTCCAGCTCAAGCTGCCGAACGTCGCCTTCCACCGCCACATCGGCGAGTTCAAGGACGTGCACGCGACGCCGGACGGTCTTCTGATCGACGACGCCATTTGGGCCAGGCGCAAGGACGAGTGGCTGCCCTCGACCGCCGACGGCGACTTCATCACCTCGCTGATGCAGCCCGTCACCGAGACCGGCCAGTACGCGTCCTGGATCTCGCCGCCGAAGGTCGGCATCGACAACAAGCCCGGCGATTTCGAGTATGTGAAGATCGAGACCTGAGGGGCTGAAGCGCCGCTCTTGCAACAATGGAAGCTGTCATCACCCGCGAAAGCGGGTGATCCAGTATTCCAGAGGCCGTAGGGTTTAGCCGAGAAGCCGCGGCGTACTGGATGCCCCGGTCGAGCCGGGGCATGACACCGCGTATAAGGTGAGAGCCGAACCAGCTCTCATCTAGTCGCTATCCCACCCGCTCCCCTTGATCCCCGGATTGGCATAGACGATGCCGCCGTCGACCGCGATGGTGGCGCCGACCACATAGTCGC
>CAYREH010000016.1:0-133220 GCA_964423245.1 uncultured Bradyrhizobium sp.
AGCACAACAGACTCTGACTCTGTTTGTCTTGGTTCGAATCCAGGTTCCCCAGCCAGCTTCCTCTAGATTGTTTATCCATATCAATCGTTGACGTGTTTTGCTCTGGGTAACTGAGCTACGCCGACGCGCGCCCCTGGCGCATCCAAAGGCGAGATGCTGGGGTCCCCCAGGCGCCGTATGGTGATCATTCCTGGATCAGTGCATCGTACTTCGTACACACGCTAGCTCGCGCTAACCGAAACAATCCACCCGAAGACACCGACAGCGCGACATCGTCTTGATGTCACGCATCCGACTTGGAGTGAAAGTAAGATTGTACAACCTTGGCGGTTGCGCGCGGCTCGATCACCATCAAGCCCGCGGTATCGATAGTTTAGAGCATTGCTCTGCGAGATTTTGATGACGGGCATTTATGTTGATGGGGCGTATCTGCGCGCCACCAACGCGAGTTGGCACGTTGAGGACTCGCCCTGGAAGACCAGAAACATCGTCACCATGATGGAGCGCAACGAGCTGGCTCCTTCTTCGGTGTGCGACGTCGGCTGTGGTGCGGGAGAAGTCGTGCGGCTGCTCTCGCTGCATTATCCCGACGCCAGATTCGTCGGTTACGACATCTCGCCGCAGGCCCGGGAACTCAATCGGCAACGTGAGAGTGCCACGGTCTCGTTCGAGCAGGCAGACCTTCTCGATCAAGACGTGCGGTTCGACCTGCTGATTGCCGCCGACGTGTTCGAGCATGTCGACGACTACATGGGCTTCCTCCGGCGCCTGAAACCGAAAGCGGACTTCAAATTGTTCCATGTCCCGCTCGACGTTTCGGTCTGGAGCGTCTTGTACGGGTCCATGATGACGGCTCGCCATGAGGTTGGCCATCTGCACTATTTCACGCACGACACGGCGCTCGCCACGCTCCGCGATTGCGGCTACGAGATCGTCGACAGCTTCTACACGGCGGCGTTCACGGATCGGCCGAGCAAGTCGAAGCGGGGTCTCGTGGCAAACGCCTTGCGCCGATCCTGCTTCAGGCTCTCGCCCGGACTGACCGCGACGGTTTTCGGCGGGTGTTCGATGATGGTGCTGGCCCGCTGAGGGTGTGGAACAGTCTCCCGACATCATTCGAGAGTGCCTCCGGCAGATACTGGTCCCGTCGAACCGATCATGCAGGTATTCAACGCCCGAGACCCAGTTGGCGCAGTCTGCCAATTCTGGTCGGCATGCCACTGGTGGGAGCCCAACAGCCCGACACACCCAATCGGCGAGTCAATCCCCTCCGCCAAAAATATTCCACTTTACCGAAATTCGGATTTGTCGTATGTGTCGGCCATCCCGGCCCCACGAGGGGCGGTCGTACGTCGCAACGAGCGCGGGCTGGGGAGCGGTGGACGCGGACGGCGTTAAGGCCTGGCGTGCGCGTGCAGGGCGGGGGGAGGACCCCTCCGTGAGCACGGCGCGAGCCGGCAAAGACGAACGGCGCCAATGTCCGCGTACGGCGAAACCGTGTGGTCCTGACCGTCGCTTCTACGGTCAAGCCTCGCGCGAGACGTCATCGGCCAACCGGTGCGATGACCGTCAGCTGCGCGCGAGGTGACGGAGGCCAGAAGGAACTCGGCTCCGGGGAGAGCGCGGCATAGGCCGTCAGACCATCGCGCAGGGAAGGCCTGGTATCGGCTGCCCTGTTACGCCCCTGTGCACTCCGTGTGCATTCCGTTCGGCACGGGGGTTCTGATGGGTGCCAGCCGGCGCCCGGCCTTCCCTGCGCCCTTTCTGCGGAAAGGGGCACGGCAAGCGAAGGACCAAACGCACCACTCGGACCCGACGGGCCGCGAGATCGCGAGGCTGCGTCTGCGGCGTACGAGTTGTCTCCCATTCCGTCAACGATCTTGAATTGAACGCGGCCCTTGCGATGTGTCCGTGGCGCGTCCCCCCTTATGTCGCATCGGGACGGATCGTTTCACCTTGCCGGTGTCCGATCCCCATGCCATCCTGACGGGACCAGGCAAAATCAAACGGAAGCGGGCGCCAGCCACAGCTTTCCAAAAATCTGGTTGGGGAAACCCTTTGGGAGGTCTGATTTCATGTCATTGAAGCACGTCACGGGGCTGCTTTGCGCGGCCGCGATGTCCCTTGCTCTCGCGTCGGGCGCACAGGCGCAGGACAAGGTCGTCAAGATCGGCGCGATCCTGCCGATGTCGGGCGGCACCGCCTCGATCGGCGCACATGCCAAGGCGGCCCTCGAAGTCGCCATGGACATCATCAACAATGCGCATCCCGAGCTCGGCAATTTTCCGCTGGCGAAGAACGCGGGGCTCGCCGGCCTCGGCGGCGCGAAGGTCGAGGTGATCATCGCCGACAACCAGGGCAACCCGGCAACCGGCCAGAACCAGGCACTGCGCCTGATCACGGAAGACAAGGTGGCCGCATTGTTCGGCTCCTATCAGTCCGGAGTCACGCTGACCACGAGCGCGATCGCCGAGAAATACGGCATTCCCTTCCTGAACTCGGAATCGGTCGCCGCCAATCTCACCGAGCGCGGCTTCAAATGGTTCTTCCGCACCACGCCGATCGCGACCGACTTCGCCAGGATCTATGTCGACTTCCTCGCCGACATCAAGGCGCAGGGCGCCAAGACCGACAGCGTCGCGCTGGTGCATGACAACACCGAATACGGCACCTCGGTCGCCAACACGATCGCCGCCGCCTTCAAGGAAAAGGGCAACGCCATCGCGCTCGACGTCGCCTATCCGGTCAACGCCACCGACGTGCAGGGCCAGGTGCTCCAGCTCAAGGACAAGAAGCCCGACGTCGTCATCATGATCAGCTACACGTCGGATGCGATCCTGTTCGCCAAGACGATGCAGTCGCTCGACTATAAGCCGGCCGTGCTGCTGGCGGACGATGCCGGCTATTCCGATCCGTCCTTCACCAAGGCGGTCGGCAAGATCTCGCAAGGCGTCTTCAACCGCTCGTCCTGGGTCGTGGGGCCATCAGGTTCCCCGTCGGCCATCATCGCCGACATGTACAAGAAGAAGAGCGGCGAGGAGATGGACGACACCGTCGCCCGCCAGATGCAGGGCTTCTTCGTGCTGGCCGACGCCATCGACCGCGCTGGCTCGACCGACCCGGCCAAGATCCAGGCCGCGCTGAAGGCGACAGATCTCAAGCCCGAGCAATTGCTGATCGGCTACAAGGGCGTGAAGTTCGACGACAAGGGCCAGAACGTCCTCGCCTCCGGCGCCATCATCCAGCTCCAGGACGGCGAGAACTACGTCTCGGTCTGGCCGAAGGCCAGTGCCCAGAAGGCGCCGGTGCTGCCCTACAAGGGCTGGTGAACCGGCCCGGCATGAACCGGCGGACCGCGCCAGCAGTGGCCGGACCGGCTTGTGCCCGGATGCTCCTCGTGGCGGGACGACACGTCCCGCCCGTCCTCTCATGATGTGATCAGAGCAGCGCGGCTCATGTCCTTTGTCCTCGTGCAGGTGATCGTCGGCGGGCTGCTGCTTGGCGCCGTCTACGCCCTGTTTTCCTCGGGCCTCACCTTGGTGTGGGGCATGATGAACATCGTCAACTTCGCCCATGGCGATTTCGTCATGCTCGGCATGTACGTCGCCTATGTCGTCTATACGCTGATGGGGGGAGGGCCGATCCTCGGGGCGCCGCTGGCGACCCTGGTGCTCGCCACGCTCGGCGTCGTCGTCTATTTCGGCCTGATCCGCGACATCATGAAGGGGCCGATGCTGGCGCAGATCCTCGGCACGTTCGGGCTGGCGCTGCTTTTGCGCTACTCCGTGTTCTGGTGGTTCGGCGCCAACTTCCTGTCGATGCCGCAGGACATCGTCGGCGGCACCTATGCCTTCGCGGGGCTGCGCATCGAGGCCTCGCGGCTGCTCGCCGGCATCGTCGCGCTCTTGGTGACGCTCGGGCTGCATCTGTTGCTGACGCGCACCTCGCTCGGCTCGAAGATGCTGGCGGTCGCGGAGGACCAGACCGCGGCGCAGCTGATGGGCATCCGCCCCGACACCATGCAGGCGGTCGCCTGGGCCATTGCCGCCGGCGCCACCGGGCTCGCCGGCGCGCTGATCGCAAACTTCTTCTACATCGTGCCGACCGTCGGCGAGACGCTCGGCATCGTCGCCTTCGTCACGGTGTCGCTCGGCGGCTTCGGCAGCGTGCCCGGCGCGCTCGTCGCGGGCCTTCTGATCGGCGTGATCGAGTCGCTGTCCGGCTATCTGATCGGTGCCGTCTACAAGGACATCGTCGTCTATGTGCTGTTCCTGCTCTTCCTCTGGTTCAGGCCGCAAGGTCTGATGGGCAAGTCGTGATGGGGAAGATGTCATGCGGCGCCTGATCTGGCTCTCGGTCGTGCTGGCGGTGGCGATTGCCTATCCGCTGCTGATGTCCTCGCCGTTCCAGCAGCGTCTCGGCGCGCTGGTGCTCCTCTATGCGATCGCGGCCTCGGCCTGGAACATCGTCGGCGGCTATGCCGGCCAGGTGTCGGTCGGCCACGTCGTGTTCTTCGGCTGCGGCGCCTATGCCGCGATGGCCTCCTACGCCAAGTTCGGCCTGTCGCCGCTGTTCGGCATCCCTGGCGGCATCGTGCTGGCGGTCGGCCTCGCCGCCATCATCGGCGTGCCGACGCTGCGGCTCTCAGGCCATTATTTCAGCATGGCGACGATCGCGGTCGCCGAGACGATGCGGCTGATCGTCACCAACACCGAATGGCTCGGCGCGGCCGTCGGCCTGTCCGGCCCGACGGTGCCGCGCAACGTGTTCGATCTCTCCTTCCTGTCGTCGCTGCCTTACTATTATCTCTTCCTCGCCGTGCTCGTGCTGACGCTGCTCATCACCTTCTGGATGACCAACAGCCGCATGGGTTTCTACCTGCGGGCGATCAAGGATTCCGAGCGCGCGGCGCGCTCGCTCGGGGCGCCTGCGACCCGCACCAAGCTCTACGCCTACATGCTGAGCGCGGCGCTGACGAGCGTGGCCGGCGCGCTCTATGCCATGATGTTCGGCTTCGTCGATCCCGAGTCCGGGCTCGGCATCCTGATCTCCGTGAAGATCCTGATCATGGCGGCCCTCGGCGGCGCGGGCCTGCTGTTCGGCCCGCTGGTGGGCGCCGCGATCCTGGTGCCGCTGGAGGAGATTTCCAACAGCTGGCTCGGCGGCAAGGGCGCCGGCCTCACCTTCGTGCTGTATGGGGCGATCATCGTGCTGATCGCCCGCTTCAAGCCGGACGGGCTGCTCAGCCTGTTCAAGCGGCGCGGCAAACAGGCCCAGGATGCGGGAGCCGGCCATGCTCCTTGAGGCTCGCGGAATCACCAAGGCGTTCGGCAGCTTCAAGGCGGTCGACGATGCCTCCGTCACGCTGGAGCAGGGCGACATTCTCGGCCTGATAGGTCCGAACGGTGCCGGCAAATCCACCTTCTTCAACTGCCTCACCGGCGACCTCAATGCGACCGCCGGCCGGGTGCTGTTCGACGGCCGTGACATCACCGATTTCACGCCGGAGCAGCGCGCCGGGCTCGGGCTGGCGCGCACCTTCCAGGTGCCGCAGACCTTCGAGGGCATGACGGTGCTGGAGAACGTCATGATCGGTGCGTTCCTGCGCACCGCCCACCGCAAGGAGGCCGAGAGCAAGGCCCGCGCGGTGCTGGAGCGGGTCGGCATGGTCAGGCTTGCCGATGCCCCCGCGCGCTCGCTCGGCACGCCCGGCCGCAAGCGACTCGAGATCGCCCGGGCGCTCGCGACCGAACCGAAAGTGCTGCTGCTCGACGAGGCCATGGCCGGTCTCAATGCGAACGAGGTGAAGCTCGCGATCGATCTCGTCCGCGACATCCACCGCTCCGGCATCACCCTCGTCATCGTCGAGCACATCATGGAGGTGATCATGTCGCTGGCGAGCCGCGTCATGGTGTTCCACCAGGGCAAGGAAATCGCCCGCGGCTCGCCGCGCGAGGTCACGGCCAATCCCGCCGTGATCGAGGCCTATCTCGGCAAGCGGGCCGCCAAGGCCGCCGCCGGCCATACGCCAGTCGAACTGATGGGCGGGCCGCAGTCATGAGCGGAGCCTTGCTCAGGATCGAACATCTCGAGGTGCGCTATGGCGACCTCATCGGCGTCTCCGACGTGTCGCTGGAGGTGCCGGAGGGCAGCGTCGTCGCGCTGCTCGGCTCCAATGGCGGTGGCAAGACCACGACGCTGAACGCCATTGCCGGCCTGATCCCCGTGCATTCCGGCTCGATCAGTTTTCGCGGCGAGGAGATCGCCGGCCAGAAGGCCTTCGCGATCGTGCGCAAGGGCCTCGCGCTCTCGCCGGAGGGCTGGCGCCTGTTCGTGCAGCAGAGCGTCGAGAACAACCTCCTGCTCGGCGCGACGCCGCTGGCCGACAAGTCGCGGCAGGCGACGCTGCTCGAACGCGTCTACGAGATTTTCCCGCGCCTGAAGGAGCGCCGCAACCAGCGCGCCGGAACCATGTCCGGCGGCGAGCGTCAGATGCTCGCGGTCGGCCGCGCGCTGATGAGCGATCCGAAGCTGCTGATGCTCGACGAGCCCTCGCTCGGCCTTGCGCCGGCGGTCGTCGAGTCCATGTACGAGACCTTTGGCCGCCTGCATCGGGAGGGCCTGACGATCCTGCTCGCCGAGCAGTCGATCGAACTGGCGCTCGAAGTCTCCGACTTCGCCACCGTGCTGCAGGTCGGCAAGAGCGTGCTGTCCGGCACGGCCGCGGCACTTGCGGAGGATCCGCAGGTGCAGAAGGCTTATCTGGGGGTGGGTTGATGGATTTCCGCCTGCAGCAGCAGCGACAGGCAGCCGGCAAGCCGCGTCTCCATCTCCTGCGAGGTGAGCGACAGCGGGCCCGGGTCGTTGAGGATGGCGTTCACGAGCGTGCCGAGGACGACCTGGAAGCCGAAGGCGATGGCGCGTCTCTTCGCGGGGCCGCGGCCCTTGCCCATCACCGGCAGCAGGAGCGGGATGGCCCGTTCCGTGGTCGTCCGGGCCAGCGCCTTGAAGGCGCTCCATGTGTCGGGACGCGTGTCGTCATGCTGAAGCGCGGCGCGAAGGACGCCCTCGTGGTGGCGCATCCAGCCGATGATGCCGGCCACGATGATATGGCAGAGTGCGTCGAGGCTCGCGTCGGGGGAGGGGCGCCGGATATCGTCCAGCCGCTGCTCGCCGTCGCGCGAAGCCAGCGCCATCAGGGCGTTGAAATAGGCCTCCTTGCTCTCGAAGCGGCTGTAGAAGGCGCCGACGGTGACGCCGACCTCGGCGCACAGCGCCTCGATCGAAAGCTCGGCGAGGCTGCGCGTCCGCAGCATGGTGGCGCCGGCGCGGAGCAAAGCGAGCGTCGTCTCGCGGCTGCGCTTCTGGCGCGAGGGCGCGACGCCGGGCAGATCGAAATCGCGTAAGCCGGGCTCGTCTGACAATGACCGCATTCGCTCTTGCATCGCTCCAAAATCATAATCATAATTCGGATTATGATTTAGACGGGATCGGTCCGCGGGTCAACTGCGGCCCTGGGCAGGGCGGGAGGAGAGAATGAGCGCAGGCAGCGGCAGGCCGTTCGGCGGCACCGTCGGCAGGACGGTCAAGGAGTCCAAGCCGTGGTGGCCCGACGCGGTGAAGCCCCCCGAAGGGGCGCCGAACATTCTGGTCGTGCTGTTCGACGACGTCGGCTTCTCCGATTTCGGCTGCTACGGCTCGGCGATCAGGACGCCGACCATCGACCGGCTCGCGGCGGAAGGCCTGCGTTATTCCGGCTTTCACACCACGGCGATGTGCTCGACGACGCGCGCGGCGCTGCTCACGGGGCGCAATCATCATTCGGTGGGTGTCGGCTGCCTCGCCAATTTCGATTCCGGCTATCCCGGCTATCGCGGCAAGATCGCGCGCGAGGCGGGCACGCTCGCCGAGATGCTGCGCGTCCACGGCTATCGCAACTACATGGTCGGCAAGTGGCACGTCACGCCGCTGACCGAGAGCGGCGCCACCGGTCCGTTCGACGGCTGGCCGCTCGGGCGCGGCTTCGACCGCTTCTACGGATTCCTCGATGCCGAGACGGATCAATATGCGCCGGAACTCGTCTCCGACAACACGCATGTCGATCCGCCCGGGAGCTACGCCGACGGCTATCATCTGACCGAAGACCTGATCGACCAGACGATCCGCTTCATCGGCGATCACCAGGCCGACCGGCCCGACATTCCCTGGCTCACCTGGGTCGCGCTCGGCGCGTGCCATGCGCCGCATCAGGCGCCGATGGACATCATCCGCAGCTACGATGCGGCTTTCGCCCATGGCTGGGACATCGAGCGCGAGCGACGGCTGGCGCGGCAGAAGGCGATGGGCCTGGTGCCGCAGGGCACGCAGCTGCCCGCGCGCAACGACGGCGTGAAGGCCTGGGACGAGCATTCCGCCGATGAGCGCCGCATCTTCACCCGCCTGCAGGCCGCCTTCGCCGGCATGCTCGACCATTCCGACCGCCATCTGGCGCGTCTCGTCGCATTTCTGGAAACCGCCGGCATTCGCGACAACACCATGGTCATCGTGATGTCGGACAATGGTGCGAGCCAGGAAGGCGGCCCGCTCGGCTTCGTCAACGCGATGGGACCGTTCAACTTCAAGCCGGAGCCGCTCGCGGAGAAGCTCGCCCGGATCGACGAGATTGGCGGCCCGGACACCCACAGCAATTTCCCGCATGGCTGGGCCATGACCTCGAACACGCCGCTGCGCCGCTACAAGCAGAACACCCATGGCGGCGGCATCCGCGATCCCTTCGTCATCTCCTGGCCGAGCCGGATCACGGCGAAAGGCGAGCTGCGGCACCAGTTCGTCCATGCCTGCGATCTCACGCCGACCTTGCTCGACCTGATCGGCATCGCGCCGCCGGCATCGATCGCCGGCGTGCCGCAGATGCCGCTCGAAGGCGAGAGCTTTGCGCGGTCGATCACCGACGCTTCCGCGCCGTCGAAGGGCTCACCGCAATATTTCGAGATGTTCGGCCATCGCGGCCTGTGGCACGGCGGCTGGAAGGCGGTGGCCTATCATCCGCCGGGCACGCCGTTCGAAAACGACAAATGGGAGCTGTTCCATCTCGACGAGGATTTCTCGGAGACCAACGATCTCGCGACGAAAGAGCCCGAGCGGCTCGCGCGGATGATCGCGACCTGGTGGAAGGAGGCCGAGACGCACAACGTGCTGCCGCTCGACGATCGCTTCGGGCCGCGCTTTGCCGAGAACGCCGCGCGCTTCCACGGCGCGCGCCACCATTTCGTCTTCCATGCCGGCATGGGCCATGTGCCGACCGACGTCGCGCCCGATGTACGCAGCCGCAGCTACACGATCGAGGCGCATGTCGAGATGGACGAGGCGGGCGCGAGCGGCGTCCTGATCTCGCATGGCGATGCGACATCAGGCTACAGCCTCTATGTCAAGGACGGCCATCTCGTGCACGACCTCAATATCGGCGGCAGCCACCAGATCGTGCGCTCCGACCGCAAGGTGCCGTCAGGCGCGCGGCGCCTCGGGGTGCACGTCGAACGTCTGCTCCGCAAGGAGCCGCCCGCCAAGGGCTCGCGCACGGGTGTCACCGAATACACGCTGCTGATCGACGGCGAGCCGGCCGGCGCGTTGCAGACCCAGCTCGGATTCCACACGCTGATCTCCTGGTCCGGCCTCGACATCGGCCGCGATCGCGGCAGCCCCGTGTCGCATTACGAGGCGCCGTTCGAGTTCGACGGCAAGCTCTCGCGTGTCACCGTCACGATGCACAGCGACCAGAAGCTCGACGGCGACGCCGTCGGCAACGCCGAAATGGCGCGGCAGTGAGTAAGCCGGTGTCATGCCCGGCGAAGGCGGGGCATCCAGGACGCCGCGGCCGATCGGTTCAATCGCGGATGCTGGTGGAATACTGGATCGCCCGCCTTCGCGGGCGATGACAGTGTGCCCTACTTGATCTTGTCGTAGGCGCTGGCGAAGTCGCCGAGCGGCATCGGGATCGCGATGGTCTCCTTCGCCATGTTCTGGAAGGAGACCTTGAGCTGCTTGCCCGCGCGCAGCGCCGCGAGCAGATCCGGCGCGATTGGCGTCGAGGCGTAGCAGCCGCGGTTCTCGCAGGTCTGGATCGGAAGGTCGACGGTCTTGCCCTCGTCGACCTGCAGCTTGGCACCGACGGGCAGGTTGAGGCCGAGCGGCAATTGCAGCAGCGCGATCGGCGTGCGCGTGTCGGGCGCGATGCGGATGTTGATCAGCACGATGGTCTGGCCGGTCTTGGTCAGCACCGCGTTCTGCTCGATGGCGCATTCCAGCGGCGCGTCGCGGCTCGCGCTGGTGCAGCGCGCGATCCAGCCGGGCTGTTGCGCGGCGCCATCGGCCTGCGGCTGGGCGGGCGCGGGCTGGGCGGCTGCGGCGGGCGGAGCCGCATTCTTCTTGGCGCCCTGCTGGGCGAAAGCCGCGCCGCTCGACAGGATCAGGGCGGCTGCGAGAACGGCAAGTCTGGATTGCATGGGCATGACGAAACTGCGTTGGCGTGAACTGGGCCTCGCTGTAGCGTCGCAGGCGCCGCGGCGCAAGTTCACTCCGCGGCCTGCTTGACCGTGCCGTGCTCGTGCGTGTTCTCGCCTTCGCCGCCGGAGCGGCCCCAGCCGGAGAACCAGTTGTTGAGCCTGTCGAGGTAGAGATAGACCACCGGGGTCGTGAACAGCGTCAGCGCCTGGCTGACGATCAGGCCACCGACCATGGCGTAGCCGAGCGGCTGACGGATTTCCGCGCCGGTGCCGTGGCCGAGCATCAGGGGCACGCCACCGAGCAGGGCGGCCATCGTCGTCATCATGATCGGCCGGAAGCGCAGGATGGCGGCTTGGCGGATCGATTCCTCCGGCGTCTTGTGCTCGTCGCGTTCGGCGGCGATGGCGAAGTCGACCATCATGATGCCGTTCTTCTTGACGATGCCGATCAGCAGGATGACGCCGATCAGCGCGATCAGGCTGAAATCGAATCCGGCGGCCATCAGGATCGCGAGCGCGCCGACGCCGGCAGAAGGCAGCGTGGACAGGATCGTGATCGGGTGAATGTAGCTCTCGTAGAGGATGCCGAGGATCAGATAGACCACGACGAGCGCGGCCAGGATCAGCAGCGGCACGGTGCCGAGCGACTGCTGGAACGCCTGCGCCGTACCCTGGAAGCTCGAATTCAGCGTCGGCGGTGCGCCGAGTTCGGCCATCGCTCTCTGCACGGCCTCGGTGGCCTGGCCGAGCGCGACCCCCTGGGCGAGATTGAAGCTGATCGTGATCGCCGGGAACTGGCCCTGGTGGCTGATCGAGAGCGGACGCACCGGATCGGTGCTCCAGCTGGCGAAGGTCGACAGCGGCACCTGATCGCCGGTCAGCGGGGACTTCAGATAGAGCTTGTTGAGGCTGTCGAGATTGCCCTGCATCTCAGGCAGGATCTCGAGGATGACCTTGTACGTGTTGAGCTGCGTGAAATATTGCGTGACCTGGCGCTGGCCGAACGCGTCATAGAGCGTGTCGTCGATCAGCTGGGGCTGGATGCCGTAGCGCGCGGCGGTGTCGCGGTTGATCTTGAGCTGGACGGTCGTACCCTGGGTCTGCTGGTCGGTGGCGACGTCGCGCAGCTCCGGCAGCGTCTGCATCTTGGCGAGGATCTTCGGCGCCCAGTCGTTGAGCTCGGTGAGATCGGCGTCCTGTAGCGTAAACTCGAACTGGGTGCGCGTCGGTCGGCCGCCGAGCCGGATGTCCTGGGCCGCCTGCATGTAGAGTCGGGCGCCGGGCACCTTCTCGAGCTTGGGACGCAGCCGCGCGATGATCTGCTGCGCCGAGGCCTCACGCTGGTCGCGCGGCTTCAGCGTGATGAACATGTTGCCGTTGTTTCCGGCGCGGCCGCTGCCGCCGATGTTCATCGCGACCGAGGCGACGTCGGGATCGTCCATCACGACCTTGCCGAGTTCGACCTGCCGCCGCTGCATCTCCTTGAACGAGATGTCCTGGGAAGCTTCCGAGGTCGCGGTGATCAGTCCGACGTCCTGTTGCGGGAAGAAGCCCTTGGGGATCAGGACGAACAGGTAGACCGAGAGGCCCAGGGTCGCGAAGAAGATCGCCAGCGTGGTGCGGCGCCAGGCCAGGGCATGGTCGAGCACATAGACGTAGCCGCGCAGCATCGCATCGAACGCGCGCTCGCTCCACTGATAGAACTTGCCATGGGTGACCTCGCCGTGGGAGCGCAGGAAGCGCGAGGCCATCATCGGCGTCAGCGTCAGCGACACGAACATCGAGACGAAGATCGTCATCGCCAGCACCACCGCGAATTCGCGGAACAGGCGGCCAATGATGCCGCCCATCAGCAGCAGCGGAATCAGCACCGCGACCAGCGATATGCTGATCGACACGATGGTGAAGCCGATCTCCTTGGATCCCCGGAAGGCGGCCGCCATCGGCGTCTCGCCTTCCTCGATGTAGCGCGTGATGTTCTCGAGCATCACGATGGCGTCGTCGACGACGAACCCGACCGCGATGGTCAGGGCCATCAGCGACAGATTGTCGAGCGAATATCCGAATGGCCACATCAGGGCGCAGGCCCCCAGCAGGGCCAGCGGAACCGTAATGGTCGGGATGACCGTCGCCCAGAAGCTGCGCAGGAAGATGAAGATGACGGCGACCACCAGCGCGATGGTCAGAATGAGCGTGAACTGGACGTCCTCGACCGCGGCCCGGATGGTCGTGGTGCGGTCGCTGATCACCTCGATCTTGATCGCGGGCGGGATCGCCGCCACCAGACGGGGCAGGGTCGCCTTGATGCGGTCGACGGTTTCGATGACGTTGGCGCCCGGTTGCTTGAAGATCACCAGGAACACGCCGCGCTTGCCGTTGGCCCAGGCCGCCTGCTTGGCGTCCTCGGCCGCGCTCACCGCCTGGCCGATGTCGCGGATTCTGAGCGGTCCGCCATTGCGGTAGGCGATGATGACGTCGTTCCAGTCCTTGGACTGGGTCAATTGGTCGTTGGCATAGATGGTATAGGCGCGCTTCTCGCCGTCGATATTGCCCTTGGGGCTGTCGACCGTGGTGATCGCGATCTGGCTGCGCACGTCCTCCATCGACAGGCCCTTGGCGACGAGCTTGGCCGGATCGATCTGGATGCGGATGGACGGCTTCTGCTGGCCGCCGATGAAGACCTGCGCCACGCCGGTGAGCTGGCTGATCTGCTGGGCGAGCTGCGCGTCGACCGCGTCGCTGACGGTGGTCAGGGGCAGGGTGTCCGATGTCGCGGACAAGAGCAGGATCGGCGCGTCGGCCGGGTTGACCTTGCGGTAGGTCGGCGGCGAGGGCAGGTTCTTCGGCAACTGGCCGCTGGCGGCGTTGATCGCGCCCTGCACGTCATTGGCCGCGCCGTCGATGTTGCGGTTCAGATCAAACTGGATCGTGATCGACGCCGTGCCGAGATAGCTCGTCGACGTCATCTGCGCGATGCCGGGGATCTGGGCGAATTGGCGCTCCAGCGGCTGCGCCACCGACGACGCCATCGTCTCGGGGCTGCCGCCCGGCAGATTGGCCGTGACCTGGATGGTGGGAAAGTCGACCTGCGGCAGCGGCGCGACCGGCAGAAGCGGATAGGCGACGAGACCGACGAAGAGGATGCCGGCCATCAGCAGCGATGTGCCGATGGGATAACGGATGAAAGGTGCCGAAATCCCGCCCTCGGTCATTCCTGTCGAACCTTGTTCTGTGCCGGATCAGAGCTTGCGACCGCCGTCGAGACCAGGCTGCCGGGCTGGACCTTGAACTGGCCGCCGGTGATCACCTGCTGGCCGGGGGTCAAGCCTTCCTCGACGACCGAACGTCCGTCGATGGAGTAGTTGACCTTGATCTTGCGGAGCTCGGCCTTGTTCTCCTGGTTGACCGTGTAGGCATACAGACCATTGGTCGAGTGCTGGACCGCGTCGTCCGGAACCACCGTCGCATCCTTCAGCGTGCGCACCAGAAGACGTGTGGAGACCGACTGTCCCGGCCACAGCGCGCGTTCCTTGTTGTCGAACACCGCCTTGAGGCGAATGGTCCCGCTGCTCGTGTCGACCTGATTGTTGATGACGGCCAGTTTGCCTTCGGCCAGCGTCTTCTTGCCGTCGGTGGTAAAGGCGATCACCTTCAGCTCTCCGGCCTTCTGCCCTTCGGCGATGTAGGGCAGTTGATCCTCGGGCGCGGTGAAAATCACCGAGATCGGCTCGATCTGCGAAATGGTGACGATGCCCGTCTGCGTCGAGGCGGTGACGATGTTGCCGACATCGACGAGGCGCAACCCGGCAACGCCGGTGATCGGCGCCTTGATCTGGGTGTAATCCAGCTGGGTCTGGGCGTTGGAGATGGCGGCCTGGTCGGCGGCGATCTGGGCGGTGAGCTGCGCGACGGTGGAGCGTTGCGTGTCGACGCGCTGGACGGTGGCGAATTCGCCGAGCTTGGTGGCGCGCTGGAGCTCGAGATTGGCGTTGGCCAGATTTGCCTCGTCCTGCGCCTTCTTGGCCTTGGCCTGGTCGAGCGCGGCTTGATAGGGGCGAGGATCGATCGAGGCCAGAAGCTCGCCTTCCTTGACGATCTGGCCTTCGGTGAAGGCGATCTTGTCGATCTGCCCGTCGACCCGGGTCCGGACCTGAACGGTGTTGAAGCCCTGCGCCGTGCCAAGCCCGGTCAGATAGACCGGGAAGTCGACCTTTTGGACCGGCGCGACGCTGACCGGGACGGCCGGTGCGCGCGGCGGGCCCTTTTGCGCGGCCTGAGTCTTGGCCGCGTCGGCTGCGCCGTATTTCTGCCAACCGTAATAGCCCGCGGAGGCCACGGCCGCGATCGTCAAAATCCAAAGGATCGGCCGTGATTTGGTCATGGCGGCTCGTCTTGGCTCGTATGCCCGAAGCTACGAATTGTGGGGCAATCAAACGGTTCCAGCGGTTTTGTATAATACACGCCAAGTTCGAGTGTAAACAGCACTATGTCTTGATAATCCTAAACAATTGGCAAGCTTTGCACGGCCTGGGCAGACCTCTGGCGCGCCAATGAGCAGCGCCGGATTTTCACGGTGTGACCCGGCTGCGTGCAAACTTTCGGCGCTGCAAGGTGACGATGTGGGCTCGCTCGGACGCGCGCGGGCAGGGCGCACGCCAAGAACGGTTCTAAGTCGCGCAGGCGCCGTTTGTGTTGTCAGCAAAATCGGCATCGTCCATATCGGCTTCGCAAGCGGAGTGCGGCATGGACGAGTTGAACGGCAAACTGATCGCGTGTCAGATCCTGATCACCGGATTGATTGCGCGCGTCGCCAACGAGCAGCGTGATCCCTTGCGGTTCCTCACCGACTTCCGCGACGAGATCAAGGCGGTCGTCAATGGCGTCAACATCGCGGGCGCGGAAGGGACCGATCGCGTGCGTGCCGTCGCGCAGAAGACCGTCGATGAATTGTTCTCGCTGATGAAGCCGCCGAGCAGCGACTGAGCGCGGCGCGGATCTTGCGATGCTTGCGCGCGTCTTTAGAACGACTCCAGTCTTGATTTAGAATCGTTTCAAACTCCAGTTTAGAATTGCTTTCATCTGGACGTTTTAAAGGGGCTCCCGCCGCCTGCTTACATTGACCACCTATTTTGCCGCCGATACCAACGACTGCATCGTTCGTCAGCGTGAACGAACGAACAGAAAATTTGGGGCGTGTTGTTATGGGGCAGATGGTGGCACCGAAATCGTTGCGGTCGGTCGCAGCATTCGATCAGGTGGATGAGAGGTTCACGGGAATTTCCGGCAAGAAGGTCTCGGCGGTCGCGAGTCTGATCGCCGTCGCGTCGGTGTCGAGCGGGGCGCAGGCGCAGCAGACAAATCTGCCGCCTGTGAATGTCGATGCGCCCGTCGAGCGTCCGCGTCCGGCGGCGTCGAAGCCGTCGCCCGAGCAGGTCCGTGCGCGCAACGCGCTGCGCCGCGCCGCGCAGCGCCAGCAGGGAGCGCAACAGGCCGCCCCGACGGCACCGAGCGGCGAAGTCGATCGCAATCCCTATGCCGATCCCGCCGCGCCCTACAAGGTTGACCGCGTTCAGGCGTCCGGCAAGTTTCCGGAACCGATGCTGAATACGCCGAAGACGATCACGGTGCTCAGCAAGGAGGTGCTCGAGGACAAGAACGCCACCACGCTGAAGGAAATCGGGCGCTCCACCGCGGGCGTGACACTGGGCTCGGGCGAGGGCGGCAACGCCTTCGGCGACCGCTTCTTCATCCGCGGATTCGATGCCCGCAACGACGTCTTCATCGACGGCATCCGCGATCCCGCCGTCTCTATCCGCGAGAACTTCTTCACCGAGCAGATCGAGATCCTGCGCGGTCCGGCCTCGTCCTATGCCGGTCGCGGCACCGCAGGCGGCGCGATCAACATCGTCACCAAGCAGGCGGGCGACGTCAATTTCAAGCGCATGGACACCGAGTTCGGCACCGACCAGACCAAGCGCGTTGTGCTCGACGTCAACCAGGTCATCGATCCGACTTTCTCGGTGCGCACCGGCGGCGTGTTCCAGGATGCCAATGTCGCCGGCCGCAACTATGTCACCGACAATCGCTGGGGGACCTTCGTTTCGACCAAGTATACCCCGACCAGCGACATCAAGATCACCACGAACTACGTCCATACGGATCTGAGCGGCTATCCCGATTTCGGCGTGCCTTATTACAAGCAGGGCAATGTACCGGTCACGTCCGCCGGCATTCCGCGCAACACTTGGTACGGCTTCCTCAATCGCGACTTCCAGACCGCGCGGCAGGATTTCGGCACCGGTACGATCGAATACAAGGTCAACGAGGCCATCACGCTGACCAGCAAGGTGCGCGGCGAACATTCGCTGCTGGCTTATATCGGGACGCTGCCGCAGAACCCGATCACGACCAACCCCAATCCGCTGCTCTGGACCACGACGGCGAGCGCGCAGAGCCGCTACCAGACCGTCGACGTGTGGGCCAACCAGAACGAGGCGACGTTCAAGCTCGACACCGGCGGGGTCAAGCATACGGCGGTCTTCGGCGTCGAGTATTCCAACGAGAACATCTCGATCGACCGCTACGCGGGGCTTGCTTCGGAACTCGCCGGCTCGCCATTCACCAGCAATGGTGCGATCTCTGGCGTCAACCTGGCCTCCCCGCAATACACTTATCTGACCGGCTTCGGCTATCCATCCCTGGCCGGCAACCCGACCCGCTACGGGGTGAACACCACCAGCGTCTATGTCATGGACACCGCAAACTGGCAGGACACTGTCATCCTCAATGGCGGCGTACGTTACGATGGCTACAGCCAGAGTTCGTCGACCAATTCGGCCTGGCTCAAGCAGAACGCCGACCTCGTGAACTACAATGTCGGCGCGGTGTACAAGCCGCTGTCGATCGGCAGCATTTACGCCGCCTATGCAACCTCGTCCAATCCGTTCGGGTCGGAGCTCGACGCCACCGGCACGGACTACGGCGGCGTTCCCGCCAACTCGACGATCCTGCTCGGGCCCGAGCGCAACAAGGCGGCTGAAGTCGGAACTAAATGGGAGCTGGCGGATCGCCACCTCCTCGTCACCGGCGCACTGTTCCAGACAACCAAGGACAACGCCCGTGAGACCGTGAACGGAGTACTCACCTCGGGCGCGGCCTACCGGATCCAGGGCGTCGACTTCGAGGTCGAGGGCAAGCTTACCGATCGCTGGAGCATCTTCGGCGGCCTGGTGCTGATGCAGTCCAAGGTCACGCAGAGCGGCGTCGCCTCCAATATCGGCCTGAAGCTCGCCAACGTTGCCCATCAGTCGTTCAGCATGCTGACCAAGTACAAGTTCGACGGTGGCTGGGAGCTCGGCGGGCAGGCGGTGTATCGTTCGAAGGTCTATGGCGGCACTTTCGCGGCCAATACCGGCAACGAGCTGCCGAGCTACTGGCGCTTCGATGCCTTCGTCGAGAAGCAGATCGACAAGAACTGGAGCATGAAGCTCTACGCCCAGAACCTCACCAACAAGCTCTATTACGACACGCTGTACCGCAGTGCGGTGCCGTTCGTCGCGGTGGCGCCGGGGCGTGCGTTCTACATCATCACGTCGGCGAAGTTCTGATCATGTTGACGTGCCTGTCCGGTATTCTCAGCAAGGATGATGTGGCGGATTTCCGCCGCATCATGGATGCCAGCGACTGGGAAGACGGTCGCTCGACCGCAGGCGCGCAATCGGCCATGGTCAAACGCAACGAGCAGCTGCCGCCGGACAGCGAGGTCGCGCGCAGGCTCGGCAACCGCGTCATCTCGGCGCTGACGTCGAACCCGCGCTTCATCGCGGCGGCGGTGCCGCTCCAGATCTTCCCGCCGCTGTTCAACCGCTACGCGGCGAGCGGTGGGCATCATTTCGGCCTGCATGTCGACAATGCCATCCGCGGCGACCGGCTCACCGGCCTTCGCATCCGGACAGACTTGTCGGTGACCCTGTTCCTGGCCGAGCCGGAAGAGTACGATGGTGGCGAACTTGTGATCGAGGACACCTACGGCTCCCACGAAGTCAAGTTGCCGGCCGGCGACTGCGTGCTCTATCCATCGACCAGCCTGCATCTGGTGACGCCGGTGACGAGGGGGACGCGGGTTGCGTCTTTCTTCTGGCTCCAGAGCATGATACGGGACGATCAAGCCCGGAGCATGATCTTCGATCTCGACACCGCGATACAGGCGCTGGTGGAGCGGCTCGGGCGTGACGATCCCGAAACGGTCAAATTGACGGGTATCTATCACAATCTCATTCGCTACTGGGCCGAACTATGAAGATCATTCCCTTACCGGCACGCCTCGTCGCAGCTTTCATGCTGGCGGCCGTCTGGCTCGTATCCCCTGTTTCCGCCCAGACACAAACCCAGCCGGCGGCCACCGCACCTGCGGCCGTCCAGCCGTCGCCCGCGCCGATGGCCGCCCCCGCGGCTCCGAAGGCGGAAGCGGCACCGGCCGTCGCGCCCGCCATGAAGGAACTGTCGCCCTGGATGATGTTCATGTCGGCAGACATCATCGTCAAGGCGGTGATGATCGGGCTGGCCTTCGCCTCGCTGATGACGTGGACCGTGTTCATCGCCAAGTCGATCGAATTGTCGGTGGCCTCGACCAAGCTGCGCGCGGCGCTGAAGAAGATCGCCGAGGCGCGGTCGCTGGCGGAAGCCCAGATGGCGCTGGGCGCGCGGGAAGGGATCCTGCCGTCCTTCCTCGCCGCCGCGCTGCGCGAGGCGCGGATGTCGGCCGGCCTGTCCAGCGACGCCGGCATCAAGGAGCGTGCGGCCTCGAGCTTCCAGGAGATCGTGCGTGCCGAAGCGCGGCGCATCCGCGTCGGCATGGGCGTGCTTGCCACCGTCGGCTCGACCTCGCCCTTCGTCGGTCTGTTCGGCACGGTCTGGGGCATCATGAACAGCTTCATCGGGATCTCGAAGTCCCAGACCACGAACCTTGCGGTCGTCGCGCCCGGTATCGCCGAGGCGCTGCTCGCCACCGCGATCGGCCTCGTCGCCGCCATTCCCGCGGTCATCATCTACAATCACTTCTCGCGGGTGACGAAGAGCTATCTCGAACTCGTTAATCGTGCCTCGGGTGCGGCGGGGCGGCTGCTGTCGCGCGATCTCGACCGCAGCCACGGCAGCGTGCATTCGCGCGCGGCGGAGTGAACCATGGCCGTCTCGCTCACCGACAACGACGATGACGACGATTTCGGCGAGACGCACGACATCAACGTCACGCCGTTCATCGACGTCATCCTGGTGCTGCTGATCATCTTCATGGTGGCGGCGCCGCTGTCCACGGTCGACCTGCCGATCGATCTGCCGACCTCGAGCGCGACGCCGCAGAAGAAGCCGGACAAGCCGACCTATGTCAGCATCAAGCCCGACCTGACCCTGGCGATCGGGGAGAATCCGGTGAAGCGGACCGAATTGATCGGCTCGCTCGACACCCTGCCCGAAATGGGCAAGGACAAATACGTGTTCCTGCGCGCCGATCGCGCCGTGCCCTATGGCGAGTTGATGGGCGTCATGGAATTGCTGCGCTCCGGCGGTTATTCGAAGGTCAAACTGGTCGCGCTCGAAGGCCCGCCTGCGTCGGCCGTACCGGCACAGGCGGCGCCGCAACCCTGAGTCTGGAGCGATGTCCGAGCCCGTCACCGAGGTGAAATCGTCGCGTCGGCTGTGGATTCTGGCCGCGGTGGCGGCGCTTGCCCTGCATGTGGGCGGTGCGGCGCTGGCGCTGGCGAATCTGCGGGGGGACGACGGCGACGACGGTCTCGGCGCGAACGGGGCGGAATACGCCGTCGAGATGACCTCGCCGAAGCTGCCCGAGACCGACCTGCCGCCGGGACCGGACAGCGAAGCTTCCCAGTTCCAGCCGCAGCAGATGCAGCAGCAGGCCGAACTCAAGGAGACCGATCTTCCGAAGGAGATGCCGCAGGAGGCGGAAGACCCCGACCGGCTCGTGACGGAGAACGATTCCAAGAAGCCGGTCGAAGAGACCACGAAGGTGGCCAAGGTCGAGACACAGGCGGTCGAAGAGGCGCCGAACTCCGTGGAATCGGCCAAGCAGTCTCTCGACCAGAACGCGCGCGAAGACGAGAAAGCCGCCGCGCCCCATCAGGGCATCGGCAAGGACCTGCGCAAGCTCACGGCGGAATGGGGCAAGCGGCTCAGCGCCTATTTCGAGCTGCACAAGCGCTATCCGAAGGACAAGAGCAAGACGACCACCGTCAAGCTCAGCCTGGTCCTCAACCGCCGCGGCAATGTCGTGTCCGTGGATATCGCGGAATCCTCGGGCGATCCGGCCTTCGACAACGAAGCCATCGCCATGGTCCGTCGCTCGGATCCCGTGCCGGTGCCGCCGGCCGAACTCACCGAGGATCAGTTTGCGTTCAGCTTGCCGGTGAACTTCAAGAAGCCGAAGTAATCGCACGCGCAAGCCACTGGCGCAGACCTCGGCGAGGCGATCGGGTAGGTCGAGGTCGCTTTCGAGATTGGTACCTTCGGTGAGATACGCACCGCCGAAAGGCGATGCGGATCTCGGTTGCGCCTGACGGAGCGCTGCGATCGCTCAGCTCAGTTTCCGTCCCGCCGTCTCCGTCGTAGAGAGCACACATCCCGCAGTGATCGCGCAGCCGATCATCAGGAATACCGAGATCGGCCAGGAGGCGCCGCCTGCCTGTGCTACGAGGAAAGTCGCAATCATCGGGGTCAATCCGCCGATAATGTTTGCCAATTGAAAGCCCAGCGAGATGCCGGTGTAACGTACGCCCGTCGAAAAGCTTTCGGAGAAAAATGCCGGCTGGACCGCAAACATGGCGGCAAGTGCGACGGCATAGCCGAACACGATCGCGAGGAAGAACAGCACCGGATTGGCGGTGTTGATCAGCCAGAATAGCGGGAAGGCGAACACCGCAGCCAGACAGGCTCCGAAAAGGTATACGGGGCGCCGGCCTACCCTGTCGGAGAGCGCACCGAACAGGGGAACGGTGATGATGCCGACGCCGCTCGCTCCCAGCAGTGCGATCAGCACGTGATGCGAGGTGAGGCCGACAGTGCGTGTCGCGTAGGAGAGCAGGAAGCCGATGACCAGCCACCCGAGTATGATCTCGCCGGTGCGCATGCCCATGGCGATCAGCACCGGCCTCTTTCCATTGCGCAGGATCTCCATGATCGGTGCTCGTTGCGTGGCCTGCGACTTGCGCGCCGCGGCCTCGAACACGGGGCTTTCGTCGACCTTGCTGCGGATGAAGGAACCGACTGCGAGCAGCAGGATGCTAATCAGGAAGGGCAACCGCCAGCCGTCGCCGTTGAGGCTGTCCTGAGGCAGCAGGGCAAAGACCAGCGTCGACGTGAACAGGCCGATGACGTTCCCGAGTTGGACGAATGTCCCGAAAAATCCGCGTCGGCCAGCCGGCGCGTATTCCACGATCATCGTTGCCGCACCGCCCCATTCGCCGCCAATGGCAAAGCCCTGCATGAGACGCAGGAGGACAATGATCACAGGCGCAAGAAGCCCGATGCTGTCGTAGCTCGGCACCAAGCCTATCGCGAAGGTCGAAAGTCCCATGATGGCAAGTGAGGTGACGAGCGTGGCCTTACGGCCGAAACGATCGCCGAAATGTCCGAAGACGATGGCGCCGAGAGGGCGTGTGAGGAACGGGATCGCGAGCGTTGCATAGGCGGCCATGATGCCGGCATAGGGCGACAATGTAGGAAAGAACACGCGCGGAAATACAAGCGCCGCCGCCGTCCCGTAGATGAAGAAGTCGTAGAATTCGATCGTCGTGCCGATCAGGCTCGAGCCAACGACTGTTGCCAGCTTCGAGTTGCTGCGCACCGGCAGGTCTATCGTGTTGGCTGCTGCGAGATTTTGTTCGCTCATGTTTCTCCCCTGATGTTCTTGATTTCGTGAAAGGGCGCGGCTCACCCGTCCGGCGCCATGGTTCGCTCGGATAGCCGCGCTCGCCCGCTCGGGAGGAGCGTGGATGCGCTGTTCGATAAGGTGTTTGGTCGAAGTGAGCCGCGCGAAGAGGGCGTCAGATGTCGAGGCGTCTCAGTGCCTCGGTGATCACCTTTTTCTGCTCGTCGCCGACCTCATCCATCGGAGCGCGCGGATGGAAGAAGCCGAGCCCTTGTCGATGCTGGATGAATTTGACGCAAGCCGGCAGATTGTCGTGACGCAGCACGTTCCAGAGCTTGTTGAGCTTGTTGTGAATGTCGAGAGCGGTGTCGTGGTCCTTGGCCTGCACGGCTTTCCACAACTTCACACACGTGCCGGGCAGGGCGGCAGTCAGCGCGCTGATCGCACCGTGAGCACCGAGAGCGAACGAAGGATAGAGCAGGGCATCAATGCCACTCAGCACGACGTTGTCGGGCGAGACGCTGCCCATCAGGTCGGAGACCGATTTGAGGTCGCCCGAGCTCTGCTTCATGCCGACCACGCCGGGGACTTCGCGCATCACGCGGAGCATCAATTCGACGCTGAGATAATTCCAGGGGATCACGTTGTAGATGAGGATCGGGATGCCGGTCTCCTCGTAGATGTGACGGAAATGTTCGACCGTGTTTTCGGCGCTCGGCTTGAACAGATAGTGCACCGGCGTGATCTGGAGCGCGGCGATGTCAAGATCGCGCAGCGCCCGCACGCGCTCGATCGCCTCGCGGGTGCTGTTGACGATAAGGCCGACGACAAAGGGCTTGCGGCTGCCCAGAGCGTCGTAGCTCGCATGCATCACCTTGGTGAATTCGTCTGCTCCGAGCGTATGGCCTTCGCCGGTGCTGCCGCCGACCACGATTCCGTTCACGCCTTTCTCGATCGCGAAGTCGACCTGCTCCTTGATCGCAGAAAAGACGATCTCGCCGTGCCGGTCGAACGGCATCGTGAACGGGGGAAGGATGCCGGTCAGGGCGTCGCGAAGATGGGTGGCTTTCGGTTTTGGCTTCTCGAGTACGGCAGTCGACAAGGTGCGCTCCTTTGGTTGCGGATCGGGCCGGACCTGAATTGAGCGACCTCGGCGTGCCTCGGGTGCGGTCCCGGATGGGAGAGAGGCAGGGTCTCGTGCGCTTCCTTCAAGACGGTTTGTCCGTCCGCTTTTGACGTCTTCAACGCCTTCACTGTTGCGGCGGTCAAATTTGCTGTCAAACAAAATTCGGGATAGAATCCTACAATGCGGGATAAAGAGAGATCTTTTGTTGTTATATCCCGAATATGATGATGCTATTCCGATATCCGGAACATGGTGACTTATGAACAGTGTCGATCGACCGCAGGCTGTCACGCGTTCGGACGAGGGGCTGAAGTCCCTCACCAAAGTGGTTCGCGTCCTCGGAGTTTTTTCGCGCACCGCACGCGCGCTGTCGCTGGCCGAAATCTGCCAGCGCACCGGTTACCCCCGGAGCACAACCCACCGGCTGCTCTCATCGATGCGAGAGGCCGGCTTGCTCGATCAGGATCGCAATCGCGATCGCTATCGATTGGGTCTCAAACTGTACGAACTTGGCAATACGGTGCTCGCCAACATGGATCTTCACCGCGAGGCGCGTCCCTATGTCGAGGCGCTCGGTCGCCTCACTGGACAGGTCGTCCATCTCGCGGTGTTCGACGGACGCCACGCGGTCGTTATCGGCAGGTCGGAATCCCAGCTAGACGCGCCTTCAGGCGCGTTCCTGGAATCCGCGCCGGCTCATTGCACGAGTGTCGGCAAGGCGATCCTGGCGTTTCAACCCGATGCCGTGCTCGATGCTTTTCTCGCCGAGGGGCTTGCTCGCTTCACCGACACAACAATAACGGATCCCGCCTTGCTGCGGCAGGAACTGGAACTGACGCGCAACCGCGGCTATTCGGTCGATCAGGCTGAGCATCAGCCGGGCTTGAACTGCGTGGGCGCCCCGATCCGCGATCTTTCAGGCCGCGTATTCGCCGCCGTCAGCGTGAGTGGTCCGTCTTGGAAGACGCCGCTGAGCGAAGTGGGGCGGGTCGCCAAAATCGTGATCCATCACGCCGCAGCCATCAGCCGCGCGCTCGGTCATGGCGCATAGAGTTCGCAATTGGGAGGCTTGCGCGGCTCAGCGCCAGTAGAGCCGGATCCCCACATAGACCACGGCCAGGCAGACGAAGATCAGCGCTACCGGCAGCGGCCGCTTGGCGGTTCCGCCGGAGGCAGTTGACCCGAAGAAGCTCGCCTTCTTCGGCGGGGGGGCGGGACGGCGGAAGGCGGTAACATTGTCCGTGGCTGGCTCGGCCTGACGGGGCAGGACGTCCGGCGGCGTACCGGCGCCGCCCATCTCGGCGTAGTAGGCCCGATAGATGGCCGCGATGGTGGCCTCGGTGGCCTCGCTCTCGCTCATCCGCTCCAGGAGCGTGCGGTAGCTTGCCAGGAATTCCTGGGCCTGCGGCGGCAGCGCGGACCCGCCGTTCAGCTTGGCCATCATCTTCCATGTGGCGAAATCGCCGCGGGCCCGGGTGTCGGCGCGTCGCGCGATCAGCATATCGGCAGCTTTGACCAAGTCGGCCTCGGGCCCTTCGGCTGGTGTACGGGGGTTGCAGTCCAACTACGCGTTGCCCGTCAGAAAGAGAACAGCCTGAATCACATAACCGGTCAACGTTCGCAGTATTGCTGAAATAACATCAAGATTTAGACCGAACTGCGAACCGGCCAGCGGGAGCAGGATCAAAAAGGCGAGCAGGATCAGCATCCCGTATGGCTCGAGCCGGGCCAGCGGCAGGGCGAGCGGACGCGGCAGCAGCCCGACCGCGACCCGCCCGCCGTCGAGCGGCGGGATCGGCATCATGTTGAAGACCGCCAGGACTGCGTTGATGAGCAGCGCATTCTTCAAATTGTCGAAGATCCATTGCGCCGAACCCGCCGGGGCCAGCGGCACCGCATGAAGGGCCAGCGCCGCCGCCAGCGCCAGCAGGATGTTGGTCGCGGGCCCGGCCAGCGCCACCCAGACCATGTCGAGCCGGGGATGATTGAGGTTGCGGAAATTGACCGGCACCGGCTTGGCGTAGCCGAACAGGAACGGCGAGTGCGCAAACAGCAGCATCGCCGGCAGGATCACGGTGCCGAAAGGGTCGATGTGCTTGAGCGGATTGAAGCTGACCCGCCCGAGCTGCCAGGCCGTATTGTCGCCGAGCCGGTGGGCGACGAAGGCATGCGCGGCCTCGTGAAAAGTGATGGCGAGTACCAGCGGCAGTACCCAGACCGAGAGGTCATAGAAGGAAATGTTCACGTCTCGTCCACCCGGTTTGCCTGCGGCCTTGCAGACGACCCGGCTTGACGCGCGGTGCAGCAACGCACCGGCCCTACATAGGGCGGCCGGTTCCGAAATGCCACGGTGGAGATGCCGGGCGATCCGGGACCGACGAGGTACGCGCTACGCCGGAATCGTTCCCGGATGTTGCGGCAGGCCGTCATCGATGGTCAGCCAGGCCGGCTTTTCCGAGACCCAGATGTGCTCGGTCGGCGCAAAGGCGTTGCGGTCGTCGAAGACCGAGAGTGAGACGCCCGCCAGCGTGCCGTTTCGCCGCCACGCGAACAGCCGCGTGCCGCAAGCCTTGCAGAACACCCGGTCGATGGCCTCGGAAGAGGCGTAGCGGCCCGTCTCGCCCTCAACCGTCAGCGCGCGCTGATCGAATTGCGCCCGGGCAAAGAACGGCGCCCCCAGTGCCTTCTGGCACATGCGGCAATGGCAGACGCGGACGTTGAGCGGCTCACCTTCCGCCTTGAACCGCACCGCGCCACACAGGCATCCGCCTTCCCGGATCGTCGTCATCTCAGTAGGTCGCCCGTCCGCCGGAGATGTCGAACACCGCACCCGTCGAGAACGCGCAATCCTCCGAGGCGAGCCAGGCCACCATCGCGGCAAGCTCCTCCACCAGCACGAAGCGGCCCTTCGGGATCTTCGACAGCATGAAATCGATGTGCTGCTGCGTCATCTGGTCGAAGATCGCGGTCTTCGCGGCCGCCGGCGTCACCGCGTTGACCAGGATGTCGTGCCCGGCGAGTTCCTTGCCGAGCGATTTCGTCAACGCGATCAGGCCGGCCTTGGAGGCCGAATAATGCGCGGCGTTCGGGTTGCCTTCCTTGCCGGCGATCGAGGCAATGTTGACGATGCGGCCGTATTTCTGTGTCAACATCACCGGCACGATCGCCTTGCTGACGATGAACGGACCATCGAGGTTGATGCGCAGCACCTTGCGCCATTCCTCGAGATCGGTCTCCCACACCGGCTTGTTGACGCCGGCGATGCCGGCATTGTTGACGAGGATGTCGATCTTGCCGAAGGCTTCGAGCGTGGCATCGCGGGCCTGCTCGACCGCGGCCGTGTCGGTGACGTCGACCTTGAAGACCTGGCTGCCGCCGCCGATCTCCCTTGCGGTCGTCTCGGCCAGCGCGGCATCGAAATCCCAGATCGCGACCTTCGCGCCGGAGGCGACGAAGCGCTGGGCGATGGCGCGGCCAAAGCCCTGCGCACCGCCGGTGACGATCGCGACGCGGCCCTCGAGGTCGATCCTGTTCATGCTGGGCTCCCGGCGTCAGAGCATGTAGCCGCCGTCGACGACGAGATCGACGCCGGTGGTGAAGGCGCTCTCGTCGCTGCCGAGATAGACCGCCATGGACGCGATCTCCTCGGCGGTGCCGAGCCGGCCCATCTTCTGGCGGGAGATGAACATCTCCTTGCCCTGCGGCCCCTGCGCGGCGGCGCGGTCGAGCATCGACGGCGTTTCCACCGTGCCCGGGCAGATCGAATTGCAGCGGATGCCCTTGGTGATGAAGTCGAGCGCGACCGCGCGGGTCAGCAGCGACACGGCGGCTTTGGACGAACTGTAGACATAACGGTTGGCCGGCGGCCGCAGCGCCGCGCAGGACGAGATGTTGACGATGCTGCCGCCGCCGCCCGCGAGCATGTCGGGCAGGAAGGCCTTGATGGTCCGGTGCATCGACTTGACGTTGAGATCGAACGAGAAGTCGAAATCCTCCTCCGAGCACTCCAGGATCGTGCCGTGATGCACGAACCCGGCCGCGTTGAGCAGGATGTCGATCTTGCCGACACGCTTGGCGAAGGCGTTGACCTCGGCGGTGTTGCGGACGTCGAGCTTCGCGACTTCGGCGATGCCTTCCTTGGCAAGGTTCGCAATGCCGGCCTCGTTGATGTCGGTGGCGATCACGGTCGCGCCCTCACGCGCGAAGGCGATGGCGCAGGCGCGCCCGATCCCTGCTGCTGCCGCCGTGACGACGGCGCGCTTGCCCTTCAGCCGGTCTGCCATTTTATCTCTCCTCAAAAAATCCGATTGTTGGTTCGTCATTGCGAGGAGCGAAGCGACGAAGCAATCCAGCACTGTCTCCGAGGAGATGGACTGGATTGCTTCGCTTCGCTCGCAATGACGGTTGGGTTTCTAATGATTGTCCCGCGCCACGCCGAACGTGCCGGCGACGTTCTGATAGCGCGTGGCGAGCTCCATGCAGGCACCGGTCGACTGCTGGCCCACGGTGTTGCGGTAGATCTCCTGCCACGGCGTCTGGTTCGGCGGATGCTTGAAGCCGCCGGCGGCCTTGAGCTCGGCGTGGCGCTTCTTCAGTTCCTCGTCCGAGATCAGGATGTTGGCGCTGCCCTTGTTGAGGTCGATCCGGACCTTGTCGCCGGTCTTGAGGATCGCGAGACCGCCATTGGCGGCCGCTTCCGGCGAGGCATTCAGGATCGAGGGCGAGCCCGAGGTGCCGGACTGGCGGCCGTCGCCGATGCAGGGCAGGGAGTGGATGCCGCGCTTGATCAGCGCCGCGGGCGGCTGCATGTTCACGACCTCGGCGCCGCCGGGATAGCCGATCGGCCCGGTGCCGCGGATGAACAGCACGCAGCGCTCGTCGATGTCGAGCGCGGGGTCGTCGATCCGATCGTGGTAATCCTCCGGTCCCTCGAACACGATGGCGCGTCCTTCGAAGGCGTTGGGGTCCTTGGGATTGCTGAGATAGCGGTCGCGGAATTCCTTGGAGATCACGCTCGTCTTCATGATCGCGGAATCGAACAGATTGCCCTTCAGCACCAGGAAGCCGGCGTCCTTCACCAGGGGCTTGTCATAGGCCCAGATCACGTCGTTGTCGGGCACGGGCGCGTCCTTGCAGTTCTCGCCGATGCCGCGGCCGTTCACCGTGACCGCGTCCTCGTGGATCCGCTTGTGCTTCATCAGTTCGCGCACCACCGCCGGCACGCCGCCGGCGCGGTGGAATTCCTCGCCGAGATAGAAGCCGGCCGGCTGCATGTTCACCAGCAGCGGCACGTCGTGGCCGACCTTCTGCCAGTCCTCGATCGTGAGCTCGACGCCGATATGGCGGGCCAGCGCGTTGATGTGGATCGGGGCATTGGTCGAGCCGCCGATCGCCGAGTTGATGACGATGCAGTTCTCGAACGCCTTGCGGGTCAGGATGTCCGAGGGCTTGAGGTCTTCCCAGACCATCTCGACGATACGCTTGCCGGTCTCGTAGGCGATCTGGCCGCGCTCGCGATAGGGGGCGGGGATCGCCGCGCAGCCCGGCAGCGAGAAGCCGAGCGCTTCGGCGAGGCCGTTCATGGTCGAGGCGGTGCCCATGGTGTTGCAATGGCCGACCGAGGGCGCCGAGGACGCCACGATCTCCATGAATTCCTCGTAGTCGATCTCGCCGGCGGCGAGCCGCTCGCGCGACTTCCAGACGATGGTGCCGGAGCCGGTGCGCTCGCCATTGTGCCAGCCGTTCAGCATCGGTCCGCCCGACAGCACGATGGCGGGCAGGTTCACGGTCGCCGCCGCCATCATGCAGGCCGGCGTGGTCTTGTCGCAGCCGGTGGTGAGCACCACGCCGTCCAGCGGATAGCCATAGAGGATCTCGACGAGGCCGAGATAGGCGAGGTTGCGGTCGAGCGCGGCGGTCGGGCGCTTGCCGGTCTCCTGGATCGGATGGGTGGGGAATTCCATGGCGATGCCGCCGGCCTCGCGGATACCCTCACGGACGCGATGCGCCAGCTCGATGTGGTGGCGGTTGCAGGGCGAGAGGTCGTTGCCGGTCTGGGCGATGCCGATGATCGGCTTGCCGGACTGGAGTTCGGCGCGGGTCAGACCGTAGTTGAGGTAGCGCTCCATATAGAGCGCGGTCATGCCGGGATTGTGCGGGTTGTTGAACCATTCCTGCGAGCGGAGGTGGCGGCGGCCACCGTTGCCGGCACCGGCATGCCCATTGGTCGGCTTTTTTGTCATTGGTTTCTCCTCGAATGCAGACGCACCTGATGACATCGGGCATGTCGATCGGTGCGATGCCGGACGGGACAGGCGCGCAATGATGGCTCGCCCGCTGGCGAATGTTTCCTCACTGGCGCGATACTACTCACGGGTCGTTGGTAACGCTATCATTTTGTGCTGCCGGCCAGCAATTCCGCCAGCGCCGGCTGGGTCTCGATGCGCTGCGCCTGCGAACTCTGCCGCTGCATCACCGTGAAGCCGAGATCGAGCACGGCCTCGTCGGGACGCTTGCCTTCGATCGCCTCGATCAGCATCGCCGCCGCGGCGCTGCCCATCTCGTAACGGTTGGTCCGCACGCTGGTCAGCGTCGGCACCGCGGAGGCCATGAATTCGAGGTCGTTGAAGCCGACGATAGCGATCTGGTCGGGCACCGCGATCTCGCGCCGTCGGCATTCGAAGAGCACGCCGAGTGCGAGGTCGTCATTGGCGCAGAACACGGCGTCGATGCCGGGCTCGCGGGCGAGCAGATCGGCGAACAGCGTGCCGCCCAGCGTCACGGAGGTGGGTGTTGCCGTGGTCACGATCAATCTGGGGTCGTGGCGGCCGGCATCCTTCATGGCGGCGACATAGCCGTCGAGGCGCCGCTGCACCCGCGGGTCCATGCGGGCGCCGACGAAACCGATCTTGCGATAGCCCTGCTCGAACAGATGCGTGATCGCCGCACGGGCCGCATCATAGTGCGAAAAGCCGATCATCATGTCGACGGGATCCGGCCCGATCTCCATGATCTGCACGATCGGGCAATCCGCCGCTTCCAGCATCGCGCGCGATTCCGCGGTCTGGTCGATGCCGGTGACGATCAGTCCGGCGGGTTTCTGGGCGAGGAAGAGGCGCAGCAGACGCTCCTCCTGGAGGATGCTGTAGCGCGTGTTGGACAGCTGGATCGAGTAGCGGCTGCCCTCGGAGGCGTCATAGATGCCGCGCAGCACATCCGAGAACACGTTGTTGGTGAGCGAGGGGATCAGCACGCCGATCACCTCGGTGCGCTGCGAAGCCAGCGCGCGTGCCGCCAGATTCGGCACGTAGCCGAGCTCGCGCGCGGCGCTTTCGACCCGCGTCCGCTTGGCGACCGAGAGCGCCTCGGGATTGCGGAAGAAACGGGACGCCGTGATCGGGCTGACGCCGGCCAACTCGGCGACTTCCGCCAGCCGGATTTTGCCAGACTTGGTGCGTTTTCGACCCATATGTTGCTCTTAACACAGTCGCTTCCGCAAACAAAGGAACGTTGACAGCGCTACCAGCAGCGACTAACCAAAGACAAATTGCCAAAGCCGCACAAACTGCCGAGAATGCGGCCCGCGATGAGCGGGCTTCGTTCGGCGAAGTTCAGAAAAAACAAGACGGTGGCGGCGCGACAATTGCGTCGTCGACGTGGAGGAGGGAGCTAGATGTCGTCTGTGCAAATCCGCGACGTGCGGAAATCGTTCGGCAATTTTGAAGTCCTGCACGGCGTGACGATTCCGATCGAGGACGGCCAGTTCGTCGTCCTGGTAGGCCCCTCCGGTTGCGGCAAGTCGACGCTGCTGCGCATGCTCGCCGGCCTCGAAAACATCACCTCCGGCACGATCTCGATCGGCGACCGCGTCGTCAACAATGTCCAGCCCAAGGAGCGGGACATTGCGATGGTGTTCCAGAACTACGCGCTCTATCCGCACATGACGGTCGGCGAGAACATGGGCTTCTCGCTCAAGCTGCGCGGGGCGAGCTCCGACGAGATCAACAAGCGCGTCAAGCGCGCCGCCGAGATCCTGGCCTTGTCGCCGCTGCTGGAACGCTATCCGCGCCAGCTCTCCGGCGGCCAGCGCCAGCGCGTCGCCATGGGCCGCGCCATCGTCCGCGATCCGCAGGTGTTCCTGTTCGACGAGCCGCTGTCCAACCTCGATGCCAAGCTGCGCGTCGCCATGCGCACCGAGATCAAGGAGCTGCACCAGCGGCTCAAGACCACCACGGTCTACGTCACCCACGACCAGATCGAGGCCATGACCATGGCCGACAAGATCGTCGTCATGCATGACGGCATCGTCGAGCAGATGGGCACGCCGCTCGAACTCTATGACAAGCCGGACAACCAGTTCGTCGCCGGCTTCATCGGTTCGCCCGCCATGAACTTCCTGAAGGGCCATGTGCGCGTCAACGGCGTTGCCACCTTCGAGGGGCCGAACGGCGTGAAGCTGCCGCTCAACACCGCGCCGCCGGCCTCCGACGGTCGTCCCGTCGTCTACGGCGTCCGGCCCGAGCATTTCACCATCGCCGATGACGGCGCCGATGCGGAGATCGTCGTGGTTGAACCGACGGGGTCGGAGACGCAGGTGTTCGCCAAGGTCGGCGGCGAGCAGGTGGTCGCGGTGTTCCGCGAGCGCCATCAGTTCAATCCCGGCGACAAGGTCAAGCTGAAGCCGGATCCGTCGCTGGTCCATTTGTTCGACGAAGCGACGGGCAAGCGCATGTAGCCCGTCCGACGACCTAAAATTACTGCCAAATACAAATATAAAATCAGGGAGAGAACGATGAGCAATTTCGACAGGCGTAGTGTGCTCAAAGCCGGCCTGGGCGGCGCGGCGTTGCTCGCCGGCCCGGGCATCGTCCCGGTCCGCGCGGCCGAATGGACCAACGTTCCGGAGCCGAACGCCTCGATCCGCGTGCTGCGCTGGAAGCAGTTCATCCAGGCCGAGTTCGACAAGTTCGCCGAACAGACCAAGAAGTTCACCGAGAAGACCGGTGTCAAGGTCAAGCTCGAGGCCGAGAGCTGGGAGGACATCCGTCCGAAGGCGGCGGTGGCGGCCAATGTCGGCGCCGGTCCGGACCTCATCCTCGGCACGCTCGACGATCCCCACAAATTCCCGGAGAAGCTGATCGACGTCACCGACGTCGCCGACTATCTCGGCGCCAAATATGGCGGCTGGTATCCGGTCGCGGAGCGCTACGGCAAGAAGGGCAACAGCTGGATCGCCATCCCGCAGGGCGCGACCGGCGGCTGCCTGAACTACCGCGTCAGCCACGTGAAGGCGGCCGGCTTCGAGGAGTTTCCGAAGGACACCGCCGGCTTCCTCAAGCTGTGCCAGGCGCTGAAGAAGAACAACACGCCGGCCGGTTTCGCGCTCGGCCACGCCACCGGCGACGCCAACGGCTGGTGCCAGTGGGCGCTGTGGTCGCATGGCGGCAAGGTCGTCAACGACAAGAACGAGGTTGTGATCGACTCGCCCGAGACGATCGCCGCGCTCGAATACGTCAAGCAGCTCTACGAGACCTTCATTCCCGGCGTGCTGTCCTGGAACGACTCGAACAACAACAAGGCCTTCCTCAACGGCGAACTCAGCCTGACGCTGAACGGCATCTCGATCTGGACGGTCGGCAAGAACTCGACCGATCCCAAGCAGCAGGAGATCGCCAAGGACATGAACCACGCGCCGATGCCGATCGGTCCCGTGGGCGTGCCGACCGAGCAGCAGAACGTGCTGGTCGCCTACGGCTACAAGCACTCGAAGTATCCGAAGGCGGTCAAGGAATACATCAAGTTCATGTGGGACAAGGAGAACTACGACGCCTGGGAGGTCGCCTCCAACGGTTACGTCTCTCCGCCGCTTCCCGCCTACAACGACAATCCGGTGTGGACGTCGGATCCCAAGATCACGCCGTTCCGTGACTGCCTGAAGCGCTGCCGCGACAACGGCTATGCCGGCGATCTCGGCTACGCCTCGGCCGCCGTGATGGGCGACTTCGTCGTGGTCGACATGTTCGCGGAAGCCGCCTCCGGCTCGGTGACGCCGAAGCAGGCTGCGGCCCGCGCGGCCGAGCGCGCCAAGCGCTACTACCAGGTCTGATCAAGCAGCAAGTCTGCGCGGCGTCCGGTTCTCCGGACGCCGCGGTCATTCGTCGAGGAGACCCCGACATGGCTGTCATGGCCGAGACCGCCGCCGCGCCGCTACGGCGCAGCAGCCTGTGGACCAGGGCATTCGAAAGCCGGAATTTCCTCGGCGCGATGTTCATGGTGCCGGCGATCGCCATCCTGATCCTGTTCCTGGCCTATCCGCTGGCGCTGGGCTTCTGGCTCGGCATGACCGACACCAAGATCGGCGGCGCCGGGCGCTATATCGGCTTCCAGAACTTCGTCTCGCTGGCCAGGGATTCGGTGTTCTGGCTCTCGGTGTTCAACACGATCTTCTACACTTTCACCGCCAGCGTCGTGAAATTCGCCATCGGGCTCTATCTGGCGCTGCTGCTCAACGAGCGGCTGCCGTTCAAGTCGATGATCCGCGCCATCGTGCTATTGCCCTTCGTGGTGCCGACGGTGCTCTCGGCGATCGCGTTCTGGTGGATCTATGACAGCCAGTTCTCGATCATCTCCTGGGTGCTGATCAAGACCGGCCTGATCTCGCGCTACATCGATTTCCTCGGCGATCCCTGGAATGCGCGCTGGTCGGTCGTGGTCGCCAATATCTGGCGCGGCGTGCCCTTCGTCGCGATCACGCTGCTGGCGGGCCTGCAGACCATCTCGCCCTCGCTCTACGAGGCCGCCAATCTCGATGGCGCCACCAACATGCAGCGCTTCCGTCACATCACCCTGCCGATGCTGTCGCCGATCATCGCGGTGGTGATGACCTTCTCGGTGCTGATGACCTTCACCGACTTCCAGCTGATTTACACGATCACCCGGGGCGGGCCGATCAACTCCACCCATCTGATGGCGACGCTGTCGTTCCAGCGCGCCATCACCGGCGGCAACCTCGGCGAGGGGGCGGCGATCTCGAACGCGATGATCCCGTTCCTGGTGGCTGCGATCCTGCTCAGCTTCTTTGGACTGCAGCGCTCCCGCTGGCAGCAGGGCGGAAGGGACTGACCATGAGCACCGCTGACGACCTAAGCGTCGGAATGTCCTATCTGGAGAGCTTTCCGCGGAAGTTCATCCGCGTCTACGTCCCGCTCGGCCTGATCATGGTGTTCCTGCTGTTCCCGTTCTACTGGATGGCGGTCGCGACGTTCAAGCCGGACGCGGAGATGTACGACTACGAGAAGTACAATCCGTTCTGGATCGTGAATCCGACCCTGGAGCACATCAAGAAGCTGTTCTTCGACACCGACTATCCGCTCTGGATGTGGAACACGGTCATCGTGTCGGTGTCCTCCACCTTCATCTCGCTGTTCGCCAGCGTCTGCGCCGCCTATGCGATCGAGCGGCTGCGCTACAAGGGCTCGCGCTATGTGGGCCTTGCCATCTTCCTCGGCTATCTGGTGCCGCCCTCGATCCTGTTCATTCCGCTGGCGGCGATCGTGTTCCAGCTCGGCCTGTTCGACGGTAATCTGGCGCTGATCCTGACTTATCCGACCTTTCTGATCCCGTTCTGCACCTGGCTGTTGATGGGCTATTTCCGCACCATCCCCTATGAACTGGAGGAATGCGCGCTGATCGACGGGGCGACACGGCTCCAGATCCTGACCAAGATCACCCTGCCTTTGTCGCTGCCCGGGCTGATCTCGGCGGGTATTTTCGCCTTCACCCTGTCCTGGAACGAGTTCATCTACGCGCTGACCTTCATCTCCTCGTCCGAGAACAAGACGATTCCCGTCGGCGCCATCACCGAGCTCGTCAATGGCGACGTCTACCATTGGGGGGCCCTGATGGCGGCGGCGCTGACCGGGTCGGTGCCCGTAGTTATCCTTTATTCCTTCTTCGTGGAGTATTATGTGTCGGCAATGACCGGCGCCGTGAAGGAGTGATCGCGGGGCCTGCCGGGGGCGCGCCAAAGTTCGTCCAAGGGCGGCGCGTTCCGGCCAATGAGAGGGAGTAGGCTCTTGCACATTCTGGTTCTGGGCGCCGCCGGCATGGTCGGCCGTAAATTGTGTGAACGGCTGTTGCGCGACGGTCGGCTCGGCAAGAGCGACATCACCAGGCTGACCATGCATGACGTGGTCGAGCCGAAGAAGCCCGAAAAGGCCGGTTTCGCCGTCGAGACCGTCTCCGGCGATTTCGCCGTGCCGGGCGCGGCCGAAAAGCTGATCGCCGGCCGCCCCGACGTGATCTTCCATCTCGCGGCGATCGTCTCGGGCGAAGCCGAACTCGATTTCGACAAGGGCTACCGCATCAATCTCGACGGCACGCGGATGCTGCTCGACGCCATCCGGCTCGTGGGCGGCGGCTACAAGCCGCGCGTGGTGTTCACGTCCTCGATCGCGGTGTTCGGCGCACCGTTCCCGGACGCGATCGGCGACGAATTCTTCCACACGCCGCTGCTCAGCTACGGCACCCAGAAGGCGATCGGCGAGCTGCTGCTCGCCGATTATTCCCGCCGCGGCTTCCTCGACGGCATCGGCATCCGGCTGCCGACCATCTGCATCCGGCCGGGCCTGCCGAACAAGGCCGCGTCCGGCTTCTTCTCCAACATCCTGCGCGAGCCGCTGGCGGGCAAGGAGGCGATCCTGCCGGTCTCGGAAGACGTCCGCCACTGGCACGCCACGCCGCGCTCGGCCGTCGGCTTCCTGCTGCATGCCGGCACCATGGACCTCGAGAAGGTCGGCCCGCGCCGCAACCTGACCATGCCCGGCTTTTCGGCAACTGTGGGCGAGCAGATTGCCGCGCTCAGGCGAGTCGCCGGCGACAAGGTCGCCGCGCGCATCAAGCACGTGCCAGATCCGTTCATTGTCGGCATCGTCGGCGGCTGGCCGCGCAATTTCGAGGCGAAGCGGGCACGCGAACTCGGCTTCACCACCGAGGAAAAGACCTTCGACGACATCATCCGCATCCACATCGAAGACGAGCTCGGCGGCAATTTCGTCGCCTGATCTCCGGCAGAGCGGGGTGAACGATGGCGAGCGTTGCTTGCATCGGCGAATGCATGGTCGAGCTCCGGCAGGCCCAGGGGGGGCATTCCCCGGCGGGCGCCGCCGCGCATGCCGGCGGGCAGGGGCATGGCCTCTACTCGCGCGGCTTCGGCGGCGACACGCTCAACACGGCGGTCTATCTGGCGCGGCTCGAGATCAGGGTCGATTATTTCACAGCGCTCGGCGATGACGCGCTGAGCGAGGAGATGGTCGCCGCCTGGACTGCGGAGGGCGTCGGCACAAGGCGCGTCGTGCGGCTGCCGGGCAAGCTGCCCGGCCTCTACATGATCCAGCTGGACTCGAAGGGCGAGCGTCAGTTCTTTCACTGGCGCGACAGCGCCGCCGCGCGGCAGCTGATGAGCCTGCCGGAGACGGAGGAGCTGCTCAATTCGCTGATGAGTTACGACATCGTCTACCTCTCGGCGATCACGCTCTCGATCTATGATGCAGCCGGGCGCGATCGGCTGTTCGCGGCGATCCAGCGGGCGCGGCTGCTCGGCACCCGCTTCGTCTTCGACACCAATTTCCGTGCGCGCGGCTGGCCGGATCGCGACCTCGCGCGGGCTGCGTTCGCAGCCGCCTTCGCCGCCGCCGACATCGTGCTGACCTCGACCGAGGATTTGCTGGCGCTCTATCCCGGCGAGAGCCACGAGCAGCTGATGGCGCGCATTCCGAGCCCCGAACTGGTGTTCCGGCTCGCCGAGCCCGTCAGCCTGCTGCGCTTTCCCGGCGGCACCAGCGAAGTCCGCGCCGAGCCCATGACGAGGCCGGTGGTCGACACCACCGCCGCCGGCGACAGCTTCGCCGCTGCCTATATCGCCGCCCGGCTGGCCGGGGCCGATCCGGTCGAGGCCGCGCAGTCCGGCCATCGGCTGGCGAGCGTCGTGATCTGCTATGCCGGCGCCATCATTCCGGGCTATGCCATGCCGCCGAAGAAGCGACACCGCCCGGCGACCTCACGCCAAGTGATAAAGTGAAAATCGAACAGCAATGACCAATACGGCCCAACAGAATCACCTCGTCGCGCTGTTCAAGGCCGCGACCGTCATCCCCGTGCTCACCATCGAGCGGATACAGGATGCCGTGCCGCTGGCGCGCGCGCTGGTCGCCGGCGGCGTCCGCACGCTGGAGGTGACGCTGCGCACCCCCGTTGCGATCGAAGCGGCGAGGGCGATGATGGCCGAGGTCCCCGAGGCCATCGTCGGCATCGGCACGATTCTCAATCCGGCCGACTTCACCCGCGTCGAGAAGCTCGGTGTTGCGTTCGGGATCAGCCCCGGTCTCACGCCGGATCTGCTGAAGGCCGCCACCGACAGTTCCCTGCCGTTCGCCCCGGGCATCGCCACCGCCTCCGAACTGATGCTGGCGCTGTCCTATGGCTTCGACCTCGCAAAGTTCTTCCCGGCCGAGCAGGCCGGCGGGATCAAGGGATTGCGCTCCCTGGGCGGGCCGTTCCCGCATGTGCGGTTCTGCCCGACGGGGGGAATCGGGGAAGCCAATGCGGCGACCTGGCTCGCCGAACCGAACGTGGTCGCGGTCGGCGGCTCCTGGCTGTGCCCGACGGCCGAGATCAGGGCCGGGAACTGGGCCGGCATAACTGCCATCTGCCAGCGCACAATCAAGGCCTTGAAACCCGCGTGAAGTCTTGCCAACCCTGCGCTAAGACTTAGCTCAGGCAACACCGAGACAGACCGATCCCAGGGAGAAGAGACATGACCGCCAGCATCGTCGGATGGGCGCATACGCCGTTCGGGAAGTTCGACACCGAGACCGTCGAAAGCCTCGTGGTGAAGGTCGCCAACGAGGCGCTGGCGGATGCCGGCATTTCGGCCGGTGACGTCGACGAGATCGTGCTCGGCCATTTCAATGCCGGCTTCTCGCCGCAGGACTTCACCGCCTCGCTGGTGCTCCAGGCCGATCCCAAGCTGCGCTTCAAGCCGGCCACCCGGGTCGAGAACGCCTGCGCCACGGGCTCGGCGGCCGTGCACCAGGGCCTGCGCGCGATCGCCGCGGGTGCCGCCAAGATCGTGCTCGTCGTCGGCGTCGAGCAGATGACCCGGACGCCGGGGCCCGAGATCGGCAAGAACCTGCTGAAGGCCTCCTATCTGCCCGAGGACGGCGACACGGTCGGGGGCTTTGCCGGCGTGTTCGGCAAGATCGCCAGCTCCTACTTCCAGAAGTATGGCGACCAGTCGGATGCCCTGGCACTGATCGCGGCCAAGAACCACAAGAACGGCGTTGCCAATCCCTTCGCCCAGATGCGCAAGGATTTCGGCTTCGACTTCTGCCGCGCCGAGAGCGAGAAGAACCCCTATGTGGCCGGCCCGTTGAAGCGGACCGACTGCTCGCTGGTCTCCGACGGTGCCGCCGCGCTGGTCCTGGCCGATGCCGAGACCGCCAAGGGCATGGGCAAGTCGATCGGCTTCCGCGCCACCGCGCATGCCCAGGATTTCCTGCCGATGAGCAAGCGCGACATCCTCCAGTTCGAGGGCTGCACGGTCGCCTGGCAGCGCGCGCTGGAGCAGGCGGGCGTCACGCTGTCCGATCTCTCCTTTGTCGAGACCCATGACTGCTTCACCGTCGCCGAACTGATCGAGTACGAGGCGATGGGCCTGACGCCGAAGGGGCAGGGCGCGCGCGCCATCAAGGAGGGCTGGACGCTCAAGGACGGCAAGCTGCCGGTCAATCCGTCCGGCGGCCTCAAGGCCAAGGGCCATCCGATCGGGGCGACTGGCGTGTCGATGCATGTCATGACCGCGATGCAGCTGTCGGGGCAGGCCCCCGAGGGCATGCAGCTGAAGAATGCCAGGCTTGGCGGCATCTTCAACATGGGCGGCGCCGCGGTCGCCAACTACGTCTCGATCCTGGAGCCGCTGAAATAGGATGTTGCAGGGTGGGCAACGGCGCGAAAGCGCCGTGCCCGCTCTTTTCCTTGCGCTAGATCATGGTGGGCACGCTTCGCTTTGCCCACCCTGTGGTCCCTGAGTGATTTGCGGAAAAGCATCATGAGCAAGGACTACGAAGACTCGCTGTCGATGGACGCCCTCAACGATCGCATCGCGATCCTCGAGGACAACATCCGGCAGCTGATCGAGCAGGCCGCCGCGGCGTCCGGCGAGCAGAGCGAGTCGCGGATCGCCGACCGCCTCAACCAGCAGAACTCGGAGCTCGAGCGGCTGCTCGGGATCCGCGAATCCCGCCAGAAGAAATAGCGGCCGGTCTCGCCCGCGCGACGCATGCGGCCATACCCCGGCCGCCCTTGCGCATGCGCGGTCACTTCCTTTAGCTGCTCCGGCGTCGTGGGCCGCTTCCAGAGCCCTGCGCAATCGGGAGTGAGCGATGGGGCCGCTGAAGGGCATCAAGGTCGTCGACATGACCACCGTGCTGATGGGGCCGTATGCGACCCAGATGCTCGGCGACTACGGTGCCGACGTGATCAAGGTGGAATCGCTCGATGGCGACGTCACCCGGCTGATCGGTCCGATGCGCCACACCGGCATGGGCCCGGTGTTCCTCAACACCAACCGCAGCAAGCGCGCGATCTGCCTCGACCTCAAGAAGCCCGCCGGCCGCGAGGCGGTGCTGCGGATGGTCAAGGACGCCGACGTTCTCGTCTACAACGTCCGTCCGCAGGCGATGGCGCGGCTCGACCTCGGCTATGACGTCGTCTCTGCGATCAATCCGCGCCTGATCTATGCCGGTGTGTTCGGCTTCGGCCAGGACGGCCCCTATGCCGCAAAGCCCGCCTATGACGATCTGATCCAGGGCGCGACCGCTTTGCCCGCCTTGATGGCGCAGACCGGCGACGGCGTGCCGCGCTATGTGCCGAATGCGCTCGTCGATCGCATCGTCGGTCTCACCGCCGTCGGCGCGATCTGCGCCAGCCTCGTGCACCGCGACCGCACCGGACGCGGCCAGCGCGTCGACATCCCGATGTTCGAGACCATGGCCGGCTTCGTGATGGGCGACCACATGGGCGGGCTCACCTTCGAGCCGCCGCTCGACAAGGGCGGCTATGCCCGGCACCTGTCGCGCGACCGCCGGCCCTACAAGACCTCGGACGGCTATCTCAGCGTCATCGTCTACAACGACAAGCAGTGGAACGCCTTCTTCCAGGCGACCGGTCGCGACGACCTTGGCAACGATCCGAAGTTCGCCACCTTCGCCGGCCGCGCCGCCAATATCGACGTGGTCTATGCCGAACTCGCCCGCATCTTCGAGACCCGCACGACGGCCGAATGGATCGAGCTTCTGACCAAAGCCGACGTGCCTGTCATGCCGATGCACGATCTCATGGGCGTGCTGCATGACGAGCATCTGGAGGCAACGAACTTCTTCCCCGTGGTGAACCATCCGACCGAAGGGGCGATCCGCAGCATGAAGGTCACGGCGACGTGGTCGGAGAGCGCCGCCGAGACGGTCAGGCTGGCGCCGCGCCTCAACGAGCACGGCGCCGAGATCCTGCGCGAGCTCGGCTATTCCGCAGACGACATCGCCGCCATGATCCGCGACGGCGTCACGCGGTCGGCACCGGAATAGGGCAGGGCATCATGAGCTTCATCACCGGCGTCGGCCTCACGCCCTATGGCAAGCACGAAGGTTCGTCCTCGCTCGACCTCATGAGCAGGGCCGCGCAACTCGCCATCGACGACGCCGGCCTGAAGCGCGCCGACATCGACGGCATCCTCTGCGGCTACTCGACCGTGTCGCCGCACATCATGCTGGCGACCGTGTTCGCCGAGCATTTCGGCATCCGTCCGTCCTACGCCCACGCCGTACAGGTCGGCGGCGCGACCGGTCTTGCGATGACGATGCTGGCGCATGAGCTGGTCGAGGCCGGCGTCGCGAAACATGTGCTGGTCGTTGCCGGCGAGAACCGCCTGACCGGGCAGAGCCGCGACGCCTCGATCCAGGCGCTGGCGCAGGTCGGGCATCCCGACTACGAGGTGCCGCTCGGGCCGACCATTCCCGCCTATTACGGTCTGGTCGCCACCCGCTACATGCACGAATATGGCGTGACCGAACAGGACCTCGCCGAATTCGCCGTGCTGATGCGCGCCCATGCCTGCACCCATCCCGGCGCGCAATTCCACGATCCCATCACGGTTGCCGACGTCATGGCCTCGAAGCCGGTGGCGATGCCGCTCAAGCTGCTCGACTGCTGCCCGGTGTCCGACGGGGGCGCCGCCTTCGTGATCAGCCGCGAGCGAACCGGGGAGGCGGGCGTGCGCATCCGCGGCTGCGCGCAGGCCCACACCCATCAGCACATCACAGCGGCGCCGGCCCTGAGCGAGCTCGGCGCCGAGATCTCGGTCGCGCGCGCCAAAGCCGCGACCGGTCTTGCGATCTCCGACGTGCGCTACGCCGCGATCTACGACAGTTTCACCATCACGCTCGCCATGCTGCTGGAAGACCTCGGCCTCGCCGGCCGTGGCGAAGCGGCCGCGCGCGTGCGGGCGGGGCATTTCGGCTGCGATGGCGCGATGCCGCTCAACACCCATGGCGGCCTGCTCAGCTATGGCCATTGCGGCGTCGGCGGCGCGATGGCGCATCTGGTCGAGGCGCATTTGCAGATGACGGGCAGGGCGGCGAACCGGCAGGTCCGCGACGCCTCGATTGCGCTGCTGCACGGCGACGGCGGTGTGCTGTCGTCCCATGTCAGCATGTTTCTGGAGCAGGTGCGATGAGCGAGCGAATCGCCGACTGGACCCGGGGCCAAGAGGCCATCACCTTTCAGACCTGCGTGGCCTGCGGCCATGTGCAGTATTTCCACCGCGCCTTCTGTGCGGCCTGCGGCGCGGGTGATCCGCAGCCGGCCCGGGCGAGCGGCAATGGCAGGGTCTACGCGACCTCACTGGTCTGCCGCGCCGCGACGCCGGAGACGCGCGCGCATGTGCCCTACAACATCGTCCTGGTCGACTGTGCGGAGGGCTTTCGCATGATGGCCCATGGCGCGCCCGAACTGGCGATCGGCGACGCCGTCACCGCGAGCTTCAAGCCGTTCGCCGGCAGGCTGGTGCCGTTCTTCACGAAGGCGCCGTAGGTGGATTCCGTCATTCGGGGGCGGTCCGAGGACCGAGCCTGGAACGGGTATTCTGGGCCTGACGCTGTGCGAGGCATCACCCCGGAATGACGAAAACTCTCCAACTCTGAACTAACGCGCGTAGAACAGGATGCTGGCGATGACCAGCATCGCCGTCACCGCCAGCAACTGCGCGAGCGCTCCCGAGGCCGCCCCCTTGGTGGCTTCCTTCATGCCGTATCTCCCTGGACTTGGGCGTGACTCATCGTTGCGCGCTACTCGCGCACCGACGGTCCTGTTTTGTTACTCGGAACACCCCATGGCGAGTATTCGCTTCGATGAGTCCCCACTCAGCGAATATCGCACCGTCTCAATCTCGATCAGTATTGCGGCGGCATTTTGACTCGAAAATGTTGCTCCCGCGTCGGCCCGGGAATAGTGTTCGCCGTAAGGAAATGCAGAAAAAACAACGAAACCAATACCCAAGGTGATTGATGGCCCGCATCGGCTACAGCGACCCGTCCAAGGCGTCCGACCGCACCCGCGAAATCCTCGACAAGAACCGCAACGCGAACATCTTTCGCATGATGGCGCACTCGCCGAGCTATTTCGAACAGTATTGCCGGCTCGGCGGCGCGATCCGCCACAAGGGCGAGCTCGATCCGGTCGTGCGTGAACTCGCGATCACCCGCACCGGCATCTTGTGCGAGGCGCCCTACGAGATCGTCGCGCACAAGCGCATCGGCAAGAATGTCGGCGTCACCGACGCGCAGAACGAGGCCCTGGAGAACTGGCAGGCCGCGACCTGCTTCGACGAGACACAGCGCGCGGCGCTCGCCTTCACCGACGAGATCGTCAAGCTGAACAAGCCGACCGATGCGACCTTCAAGGCCATTGCCTCGAAGCTGACGCCGGGCGCGCTGGTCGAACTGCAGCTTTCGGTCGGCTTCTACATCATGACGTCGAAATTCCTGGAGACCTTCGAGATCGATCTCCAGCCCGTGACGGAAGTGGTGGGCTGAGGGCGCGTTTGGCTTGAAGCCAACCATCGTCATTGCGAGGAGCGCAGCGACGACGCAATCCAGACTCCCGCCGCGGAAAGACTCTGGGTTGCTTCGCTGCGCTCGCGATGGCGGAGACCGGAAACCCGGTATGCGGCACGTAGAGGCGGCGCCTACAATTTACGTGGCGCTGAGGATATCCAGCTTCGTGTTCGCGACGATCAGGCGGTCGGCGAGCAGCTGCGCGAGGTTGCGCATGATGTGCTCACCGGCGCGCGGGTGCTGCCGGCGGAAGCGTTCGAAATCCGTCAGCGGCACTTCGAAGGCCGTCGCCGCCATGTCGGCGAAGACGTCGGCCGAGCGCGTCGCTTCCAGCAGCGCCATCTCGCCGAACGCCATGCCGGCGGTCAGTGTCGCGAGGCGCACGCCGTCGGGCAGGGTGACGTGCACCGCGCCGCTGCGCAGGAAGAACAGCGAATCGGCCGGCTCGCCGCTGGTGAGAATCCTCGCGCCGGACTGGTAGGTCCTAATCGTCCCGATCGAGGCGAGATCGGTCAGCTCCTCCGCGTTGAGCCCCGCAAGGAGCGGTTGCTCGACCAGCTCGGTGGTCTCGTGGAAGTCGATCGAGCCGCCATAACGGTAGACGATCTGGTCTTCCGCCCATTCGATCGCGGTGTCGAGCACGTAGAAGTCGCGCACGTTCTTCAGTTCGGCGGTCCATTCCCGCAGACTGTTCCATTCCTTCGAGGCGCGCCTGACGCCCGACAGCACCACCGTGACATCGAGCGCGGCGAGTTCCTCGAAGACTTCCGCCGCGAGCCGCGCGCCGGCCCGGGTGGCGGAGGTGACGCGGTGCAGGTCGAAGATCACGAATTGCGGACGCGGCCGGCCCGCGAGCCGGCGCGAGACGTAGTCGACCGCCGACAGCGACAGCGTGCCGACCAGTTCGAGGATCCGTACCTCCTGCTGATGCGCGGCCAGGATGTCGCGCTCCTGCGGCCGGCGCACGCGCCGCGACGGGCTCTTGCCGATGTCGTAGTCGGCGATCACGGCGTTGCGGGCGTCGTCGCTGCGATTGAGCATGTGCAGGTCGTAATGCGCGGACAGCGCCTCGCAGACCTTGATGCCGCGCACGGAGTTGCCGTGCTTGTCGAGCTTCGGCGAATAGCTGCCGAGCCCGAGCCGGGCCGGCAGCGCGGCGAGGATGCCGCCGCCGACGCCGCTCTTGGCGGGGATACCGATCCGGTAGATCCATTCGCCGGCATAGTCGTACATGCCCGAGGACGTCATCACCGAGAGCGTACGGGAGATCGCGTAAGCGCTCATCACCTGCTCGCCGGTCACCGGGTTGACGCCGCGATTGGCGAGCGTCGCCGCCATCACCGCAATGTCACGCGCCGTCACCAGCACCGCGCATTGCCGGAAATAGGTGTCGAGCACGTCGGCGACGTTGTCGGCGATCACGGCATTGGTCTTGAGCAGATAGGCGATGGCGCGGTTGCGGTCGCCGGTCTGGCTCTCCGAGACGTAGACCGCCTCGTCGACGGCGAGGTCGCGTCCCGCGAAACGGCTGAGCGCGAGGCGGATCTGCTCGAACGCCTCCGCCCCCTTCGCCGCCTGGATCAGCCCGGTGCAGGCGATCGCGCCGGCATTGACCATCGGGTTGAACGGATGGTTCTCGGAATTGAGCCGGATCGAGTTGAAGGGATCTCCTGACGGCTCGACGCCGATCGCGCTCTCGACCGCCGCGGCGCCGAGCAGGTCGAGCGCCAGTGCGAACACGAAGGGTTTCGACATCGACTGGATGGTGAAGGGCACCCGGGAGTCGCCGACCTCATAGACATGGCCGTCCAGCGTGGCGAGACTGATGCCAAAATAGGCAGGGTCGGCCTTGCCGAGTTCGGGGATGTAGTCGGCGACGTGCCCCGAGGTCTCGGCCGAGAATTCGTTGAGGCAGGTGTCGAGGAACCGCAGCAAGGGCGGCTTCGAGCGGGTCCAGGCAGTTTCGAGAGGCGAATGCGGCGTCATCGCCTCTCTTGTGCAACGCAATCAGGGGACGCGCAACCCGTCCGGCACGATGCCCTGCCGCCGGATCAACAGCAGGGCAAGAAGCAGCGTCGGCAGCAGGATGGCCAGGCCCAGCGTGGTGACCTGCATCTGCGACAGCGGCATGATTCCGCCGCCCGGGGTCGCCACCACGAACCCGCCGATCACCAGCAGCACGCGGATCGGCCATTCCAGGCTGCCTGCACCGCGCAGATCGCCGACGAAGGGCTGATAGCCCTGGATGCCGCCGCAGATGAACAGCGTGCCGAACGCGGCCAGCCCCATCAGGCCGAGGCCCGCGAGATAGGGACTCGGGCCCTGCAGCACCAGCGCCGGATTGAGCACGAAGAAGAACGGGATGAAATAGATGATGCTGCCGACCCACATCGATTCCCAGCCCGTCTTCATCGCCGGCGAACCGGCGATGCCGGCGGCGGCGAAGGAGGCGATCGCCACCGGAGGCGTGATCGACGACAGCATGCCCCAGTAGAAGATGAACATGTGCACCGCCATCTTGTTCAGGCCGAGCTTCTCCAGCGCGGGCGCGACCAGGATGGCGAGGAAGATGTAGCAGGCCGTCGTGGTCAGCCCGAGCCCCAGGATCAGGCTGGTCAGCGCGCACATGCCGAGCAGCAGGAACGGGTTGTCGCCGGCGATGTGCAGGAGATCGTTGGCAAGGCTCGACACCACGCCGGTCATCGAGAACGCGCCGATCAGGAGACCGCAGCCGGCGAGGATGCCGACCAGCTCGACGAAGGTGCGGCCGTTGACCTCGAGGAACTTGCCGATGGTTGCAAAGGTCCAGCGCGTGTCCTTGGAGAACAGCTGGTTGAGCACCAGCAGCAGCGCGGTCGCATAGAACGGCGCATGGCTCTCGCGCTTGAAATAGAGCAGCATCACGATCAGGAGCGCGATCACGAAGACGTAGTACCAGCCGTCCCGGATCGTATCCATGATCCGCGGCAGCTCGGCGCGCGGGATGCCCTTCAGCTTGTGCCGCGCGGCGTAGGAATCGACCTGCATGAACAGGCCGATGTAATAGAGCGCAGCCGGAATGATCGCGGCGATCGCGACATCGGCATAGCTGACATTGAGGAACTGCGCGATCACGAAGGCGGTCGCGCCCATGACCGGCGGAGCCAGCACCGCGCCGGTGGAGGCGCAGGCCTCGATCGCGCCGGCATAGGAGGCGCGGAAGCCGCTCTTCTTCATGACGGGGATCGTCATGGTGCCGGCGGTGAGTACGTTGGAGATGATCGAGCCCGACATCATGCCGAGCAGGCCGCTGGCGAAGATGCAGACCTTGGCGGCGCCGCCGCGGAAGGTGCCGCACAGCGCGAAGGCGAGGTTGATGAAGAATTTCCCCGCGCCCGTCATCATCAGCGCGGTGCCGAACACCAGGAAGCCGATCACGGTGTCGGCGAAGGCCTGGATGGGAATGCCGAGCAGGCTCTCGCCCGACAGAACGTGATAGGCGGTGGCCTGCTCCAGCGTCGATTGCGTGCCCCGGAACGGCCCGAGCCAGCTGGATTCGGCGAACAGCGGATAGACCGTGAACGGGAAGACGCTCAGCAAAAGGCTCCAGCCGCCGGTGCGGCGCAGCGCCTCCATCAGCATCACCCACATCACGAGGCCGGCGGCGATCACGCTGGACGGCGCGCCGCCGAATTCCCAGCCGGCTTCCGCCGCCTTGCGGACATTCGTCATCAGCAACAGCGCCGCGGCGAAGGTAACGACGAAGAAGGCGAGGTCGTACCAGGGAATGCGGTCGAGCGGCGCGCGCTCGGTCCCGGGGAAGATCAGGAAGGTGAAGGGCAGCATCAACGCGATCAGGAGATAGAAATACTCCGTGTTGAGCTGGGTGTAGCCGATCAGGAAGCGCAGCGAGAATTGCTGGTTGATGCAGAGCAGGATCGTCGCCGCGGTCGCGGCCACCAGCATCCAGCGCCAGGCGCCGCGCAACGTGCGCACGCGCGTGACTTCCGCTTCCTGCATGTTGCCGGCAGCACCGTGCGGATCGTCGAACACGATTCGCTTGGCCTCGTCCTGCGGGGCCGTTGAGATTGAAGTCGACATGATGGACCCCGCGCGTGGGCTGCTAAGTGCTGACGAAGGCAGATGGTTGCTGGTTGAGGCAGTCGGGCCGTGGGCTCTTTGACCTCTCCCGCTTGCGGGAGAGGTCGGCGCGCCGCGCCGGGTGAGGGCTCGCACCTTTGGGGGAATCCCAATGTGGAGACACCCTCTCCCGCGAGCGGGAGAGGGGGCGCAGCTCACGCGGGTGAGCGATCGAGCCCAACATCAGCACGCCTCTAGTCCTCGAACCCGTTCGGCATGTCGGCCTTGGCCAGCGCCGCGGCGCGGGCCTTCATCCAGCCCTCGAGGAACGCCTTGTCGTCCGCCGGCGGATTGGACTTGCCGTAGTCGGTCCATGCTGCCGCGAGCACCTCCTGGCGCTTGAACAGTTTGGTATTGTGCGCGTCCTGCGCATCGCTCCACTGGCCGGCCTCCTTCAGGGCCTTCACCGCGCCGGGATGTACCGGCACCACCCAGTTCTTGGTCTGGCGATCGGCGGCGAGGCCGCCGGCGCCGGGCGCGGAGTCCTTGTAGGCGTCGTAATTGACGATCATCGACTTGGTGATCGCATAGATCTGGTCGGCCGGTTGCGAGGCGTAGGTGACGAAGATCGGGTAGGGATAGTTGCCGAGTTCGATCGGCTTCTCCGGCGAAATGCCGGCGCCGCAGGTCGCCACCTGCGGGAAGAAGAACGAGCCGACCTTCTGCACCCGCGCCCAGCCCTCCTTGTCCTTGGCGGGCAGCGGCGGCCAGACCAGGCCGCGCGGCGAGGTCTCGGCTTCTTTTGCAGGACCGGTGATGGTGGTGCCGAACGCCGCGTCGGTGTCGTTGTTGATCAGGCCCTTCCACATCGCGCCATAGCTGGCGAATTCGACGATCTTCACGTCCTTCTGCGTCAGCCCGCCGAACGCGAGGATCGCAAGCGCGTTCTGGTTCAGCGCGGGCGAGCCCACCACGAAGCCGACGCGCTTGCCCTTGAGGTCCTTGATCTCCTTCACGCCGGCATCGGCGGCGACGCCGAGCGAGCCGCAATTGCAGTCCACGGTCGAGAGCAAAATCTGCAGCGGCTGCGGGCCCCATTCCCTGGAGCCGAACTCGAACACGCCCTCTTGCGCGAAATACGTCCCTGAGCCCATCGCGGAGGAGACGGCGCGCTTGGCGCGGAGCGGGGCGAGGCGTGCCACGTCGTTGCCGGCCGGCAGCACGCGGACGTCGGTGCCGTATTTGTCCTTCATCATCTTGCCGACGCCGACCGCGATGTTGAAACCCGCGGTGCCCGTGTCATAGGCGGTGAAGGTCAACGTCGCCGGCAACTTGAGGTCTTCGGCATGCACATAGCCGCTAGACGCAAAAGAAATGCCCGCAACCACGGCAGGTGCGAGCAGCATCAGCCCACGAAACATCTGTTCCTCCCATCGCCTTCCTTCATCGAGAAGGCATTCTTGCTTGAATCGATCATGTCATCGCACATCATTGATGGCAACGCCGCACCGCAACCGCACGAACGGGGGCAGACAGATTGTCGCGGGCAGGAGGCTGTGTTCCGTCGCGTTCCTCCCGGATGGCCTCACCATGTTCAGGACATCGCCGATGTTGATGAGCCCAATCTGATTGCGCCGCGCGCGGGCGAAATGAGAGTCTTCGTCATCGTTGCCGTTGCTGTTGCCACAACGGTATTTCCACCTGCGCCGGCCGCTCCAACTTGCGCGGGAAATTGCGCCTACACGTCACGCCGATTCAGCCGTGCTCTTAATTTCTGGCATGCCATCCGCTTTTAGTTGTCGTCGCAAATCGAGTGAGGTAGCGTCGTCATCAAGTGGAATTTAATTCCGCACAGCGGAACATATGGTAGGAAACATGGGACGACGTTCTGAGCGGTTGAGTAGGCAAGGTGCGCTCGCTGGCGATGCCGGTGAGGGTGATGTCATCCAGGTCGTGTCGCGCGCATTCGACGTGCTGCGATGCTTCGAAGGCCACGACAGCAGGCTCGGCAATCTCGAAATCTCCAATCGCTGCGGACTGCCGCGCTCGACGGTGTCGCGGCTCACCCACACGCTGACGCGCATGGGCCAGCTGGTCTATCTGCCGCGCGACCAGAAATATCGCATCGGCCCCAGCGCGGTGGCGATGAGCGCCTCGATGATGAAGGGCGCGCAGTTGCGCAGCATGATCCGGCAGCGGCTGCAGGAAGTCGCCGAACAGCTGCCCGGCACGGTCGGCTTCGTCGTCCCCGATCGCTATCACCTCGTCTATCTCCAGTTCGCACGCTCGGCGAATGCGCTCGGCCTGCACGAGGGCACCGGCAGCCGGATCTCGATGGCGTCGACCGCGGCCGGTGCAGCCTACACGGCAGCGCTGGCCCCCGAGGTCGGCGACGCGCTGATCGTGGAGATGGAGAAGGAAGCGCCGGAAGCGGCACGGATTCTCCGCCCCCGCATCGAGGCCAACCGGCAGTCGCTGCGCGAGCGCGGCTATGTCACGGCTTGCGGCCTGTGGAGCCCGCACATCAACGGGCTCGCCGTGCCGATCTGGTCGCCGCAGTACCAGACCTTCGTGGTGATCACGATCGGTCTTCTGTCCGCGATGTATGACGAGCAGCGGCTGCACGATGAGGTCGCGCCCCTGATGGTCGGCCTCGGTCGCTCGCTTCAGAGCCTGATGGAGGGCGCGGAGAGCGACGCCTTCAACAATCGCATTCCGCGCAAGCCGGTGGCGATCGCCGTTCATAACAATAACAAGCCGATCAATTCGGGGGGAGTGAATGAACTGGAAGCCGGAACTCGACGAGCTCGCCCGGCGCGAAGCCTTCGCGCGGGAGATGGGGGGCGTTGACAAGGTCAAGCGACAGCATGACCAGGGCCGACTGACTGTTCGGGAGCGTATCGACAGACTGACCGACAAGGGCAGCTTCCACGAGATCGGTGCCGTCTCCGGCATCGGCGAATATGACGACGCCGGCGAGCTGAAGAAACTGACGCCGGCCAATTGCGTGTTCGGCCGTGCCAGGGTCGATGGCCGCACCGTGGTCGTGGTCGGCGACGATTTCACCGTTCGCGGCGGCTCCGCCGATGCCTCGATCTCGGCCAAGCCGTTGATGGCGGAGGAGATGGCGCATGATCTGCGCCTGCCGATCATCCGCATCATCGAGGGCTCCGGCGGCGGCGGTTCGGTCAAGACCATCGAGACCAAGGGCGCGGCCAACCTGCCGGGCGGCATCGGCGGGACGCGCTGGTACCGCTTCACGACGGAAAACCTGTCGCGGGTGCCGGTCGTGGCGCTCGGCCTCGGCTCGGTCGCCGGCCTCGGCGCCGCGCGCCTTGCCGCCAGCCATTATTCCATCATGACGCGGAAGTCCGCGATGTTCGTCGCGGGCCCGCCGGTGGTGAAGGCCCTGGGCCAGGACCTCACCAAGGAGGAACTCGGCGGCGCCGACATCCAGACGCGCGCGGGCGCGGTCGATCATGCCGTCGATACGGAAGAAGAGGCCTTCGCCTGCGCGCGGCGTTTCCTGTCCTATCTGCCGTCGTCGGTCGACGCGTTGCCGCCGACCTTGCCCTGCGCCGACAATCCCGAGCGCAGCGACGAGGCGCTGATGAACGCGGTGCCGCGCAATCGCAAGCAGGTCTACAAGGTACGCCCGATCATCGAATCGGTCGTCGACAGGGGCTCGTTCTTCGAGGTCGCGAAAAATTACGGCAAGCCGCTCATCGTCGGCCTCGCCCGGCTGGAGGGCCGGGCCGTGATGGTGCTCGCCAGCGACAGTTTCCACTATGGCGGCTCGTGGACGGCGGACGCCTGCCAGAAGGTGGTGCGCTGGGTCGACTTCGCCGAGACCTTCCATCTGCCGATCGTCTATCTCATGGACTGCCCCGGCTTCATGGTCGGTCTCGAGGCCGAGAAGGCCGCCACAATCCGTCACGGCGTCCGCGCCATGGCCGCGGTCAACCAGACCACCGTGCCCTGGTGCACCGTGATCCTGCGCAACGCTTTTGGTGTTGCCGGTGTGGTGCATCAGCCGGCCGATCGCTTCTCGATCCGCTACGCCTGGCCGTCCGCCTATTGGGGCTCGCTGCCGCTGGAGGGCGGCATCGAGGCGGCCTACCGCGCCGACATCGACGCGGCCGAGGACAAGCCGGCCAAGCTGAAGGAGATCGAGGACCGTCTCAACAAGCTGCGCTCGCCGTTCCGCTCGGCCGAGAAGTTCTGGGTCGAGGAGATCATCGATCCGCGTAAGACGCGATCGCTGCTTTGCGAATTCGCCCGCCTGGCCGAGCCGTTGCGGAAGCCAGGACCGCCGCAGGGCATCACGATCAGGCCGTGAAATTCTGATGCTGGGCCGTCAGGCTGGCTTGCGGCCCATGATGGCCGTGGCCCAGGAATGCAGCGTGATGGTCCCGGTCGCGCTGACCGGCAACCGGTTCTGCAGCAGCCGGCGCAGCTCTCTTGTTTCGCTGTCGGACAGTTTCTGCATAACCCCGCTTGGACTGCTGAGCACCATCGACAGCCAGTAATCCTCGAAGTCGGTGAAGGTGCGTTCCACGACGAGTTCACGCGTCGCGATGTCCCGCAGGCCGAGCCTGGCCCAGAGGTCCTTGAGTGCCTCGAAGCGCGAAATCTCCGCACTTGGCGGACGCACGACCGGCTTGCCCATGGTCTGAAACGCCTCCCAGATCGGCTCGGCCGGCGTGCCGCCGTGCAGGACGTCCCAGGTGTAGGAAGCGACGAGCCGGCCGGGCCTGGTCACGCGCACCAGTTCGGCGGCGCCGCGCACGGGGTCCGGCACGAAGAACAGCACGAGCGCCATCACGCTCACGTCGAAACGTTCGTCTTCATAGGGAAGCGCCATGGCATCGCCGACCGACAGTTCGACGCGGCCGGCGGGAAGCCGCTGACGGGCGGCGTCGATCTGTGCCTCCGATGGATCGATCGCGCAGACCGAAGCCGGCGCAGACTTCGCCAGCACCAGTTCCGTAAAGGCGCCGTTGCCGCACCCGACATCGGCCCAGGCAAGGCCTGGTGCGGGCTTGAGCCAATCGAGAAAGATGGTGCCGGCCGATCGGCTCCAGGGCGCCATGAAGCGCTCGTAAGCGGCCCCGTCGGTGAACTTGATCGGTTCTGGCGATGACACGTGAAAATCTCCTGGAGGTGATGAAATCGGCGCTACCATCCGCAAACAGGTCGGAAGGCGCTGCGGCTGAATGGTGCCGAACCTATCACATGCCGGCGTGTTATGTCGGACGATGTGGCCGGACATGTCGCGAGCGGCGGACGGCAACCGTCGCCGCCCGCTGCTTTGCATGGGGTTGTTTTGGCGGCTTTGCGAGTCAGGCTGCCGCGGCCTGCGGCTTCGGCGGCCGCGACAGGGCCAGTACGATCATCGCGGCCAGGACGCAGAGCGCACCGGCGAAGAAGAACGCCGGCAGGTAGCTCTGGTAGACCGTGCGCGAGATGCCCGCGCCGAACGCCGCGGCACCGGCGCCGATCTGATGGCCGGCGAAGATCCAGCCGAACACCAGATTGGCGCGTTCGGGTCCGAACTTCTGCGCGGTGAGCCGCACCGTCGGCGGAACCGTTGCGATCCAGTCGAGCCCGTAGAACATCGCGAACAGCGACAGGCCGTAGAACGAGAAATCGCTGAAGGGGAGGAAGATCAGCGACAGTCCACGAAGGCCGTAATACCAGAACAGCAGCCAGCGATTGTCGTAACGGTCCGACAGCCACCCCGACATGATCGTGCCGAAGAAGTCGAACACACCCATCGCGGCGAGCAGGCTCGCGGCCTGGACCTGCGGGATGCCGAAATCGAGGCACATCGGGATCAGGTGCACCTGAACGAGACCGACCGTCGAGGCGCCGCAGATGAAGAAGGTGCCGAACAGGATCCAGAACGCCGGCACTTTCGAAGCATCGCGCAGCGTGCCGAGCGCCACCGTGGTGATCGCGCCGTGACTGGCGGGCGGGGCGGGCAGGGGCTCGGTGCCCTCGTCGCCCAGCGGGCGCAAGCCCAGATCGCTCGGGCGGTCGCGCATCACCATCAGCACCGCTGTCGCGGAGACGCCCAGCATGATGCAGACGAACCCCAGCGCCAGCCGCCAGCCATAGCGTTCGGTGAGGCTTGCCAGCAGCGGCAGGAACACGAGCTGTCCGGTGGCGACGCTCGCCGTCAGGATGCCGACCACGAGCCCGCGCCTTGCGGCGAACCAGCGCGTGGCGATGGTGGCGCCGAGCACCAGCGCCGTCATGCCGGTGCCGATGCCGATCACGACGCCCCACAGCAGCACGAGCTGCCAGACCTCGGTCATGCCGAGCGAGAGGATCAGGGCGGACACGACGATCAGCTGCGCCGTCAGCGTGACGTTGCGCAGGCCGTAGCGGTTGAGCAGGGCGGCCGCGAACGGCGCCATCAGGCCGAACAGCACGAACCGGATCGAGAGCGCCGACGAGATCTCCGCCGTACTCCAGCCGAACTCCTTCTGCAGGGGCACGATGAAGACGCCCGGGGCGCCGACCGTGCCTGCACTGATCAGCGAGGCGAGGAAGGTCACGCCGACCATCACCCAGCCGTAATGGATGTTGCGGCGGAGAAGCGCTGCCGCGAGCCAGTTCGAGATCATCGGGCCTCAATGCGGATGGGGCGACCTGGTCGCCTCTGGATGTCTACTCTGCCACGGAAGGCCTCTGTCTCAAATGACAGAGGTCCCTCGATTCCGGACGCTCAGGATACGCGCCGCTCCACGGCGATGGCGGTGGCCTCGCCGCCGCCGATGCACAGCGCCGCGACGCCGCGCCTGAGATTGTGCGCCTCGAGCGCATGCAGCAGCGTCACGATCAGCCGCGCGCCGGTGGCGCCGATGGGATGACCGAGCGCGCAGGCCCCGCCATTGATGTTCAGCTTGTCGCGGGGAATGCCGAGGTCGCGCTGCGCGGCCATTGCCACCACCGCAAAGGCCTCGTTGATCTCGAACAGGTCGACGTCGGAGGCTGTCCAGCCGACCTTGTCGAGCAGCTTGCGGATCGCCGGAATTGGCGCGGTGGTGAACCATTGCGGCTCCTGGCTGTGCGTCGCATGGCCCTTGATCTCCGCCAGTACCGGAAGCCCGTCGCGATCGGCGCGCGAGCGCTGCGTCAGCACCAGCGCGGCGGCGCCGTCGGCATTGGCGGACGAGGCGGCCGGCGTGATCGTGCCGCCGGCGCGGAAGGCCGGTTTCAGGCCCGGGATTTTCGCCGGATCGACCTTGAGCGGATGTTCGTCGTTGGCGACGACCCGGGAACCTGCCTTTTCGGCAAGTGTGACCGGCGCGATCTCGGCCTTGAAGGCGCCGCCCTCGACCGCCTTGCGGGCGCGGCTCAGCGTCTCCATGGCGTAATCGTCCTGGTCCTTGCGGCTGAACTGGTAGGCCTCGGCGGTCGCCTCGCCGAAATCGCCCATGGACCGGCCGGTCTCGTAGGCGTCCTCGAGGCCGTCCATCATCATGTGGTCGATGATGCGGTCATGGCCGACGCGGTAGCCGCCGCGGGCCTTGGCGAGGAGATAGGGCGCGTTGCTCATGCTCTCCATGCCACCGGAGACGACGATCTCGGCCGAGCCGGCGCGGATGATGTCGTGCGCCAGCATGGTCGCCTTCATGCCGGAGCCGCAGACCTTGTTGACGGTGGTGGCCCCGGTGGCATCCGGCAGACCGGCGGCGCGCGCCGCCTGGCGCGCCGGCGCCTGCCCCTGGCCGGCCGGGAGCACGCAGCCCATGAACACCTCGTCCACCTTTTCAGGCGCGAGCTTGGCACGCTCCAGCGCCGCGCCGATCACATGCGCGCCAAGCCTGTGCGCCGCCAGCGGCGACAATTCGCCCATGAAGCGGCCAAGCGGCGTGCGGGCCGCGGAGACGATGACGACGGGATCGGTGGCTTCGGCCATGACGGAACTCCCCGGGAGCGGAATTAATATGATGGACATCATATGATGCGGCGCAAAAAATGCAACCGCGCCCGGGATGAGAAAATGTCGTGGTCGGATGAGGCGTGGTCGTCTGGTGGGACGCGACCCGAGGCACGCTGCCATCGCCCGCCTTGGCGGGGCATTACAGCGTGTCTGAGCGGGCGCCTTCTGCCCGGCCTACCGCTTCCGGTTCACGAACGCGCCCATCAGCCGCGTCGGCTCGTCGGTCAGGAAGGACTCGCCGAACACCTTGACGCTCAGGTTCACCGACTCCGTCAGCGGCAGTTCCTCCCACCGGCGCAGCAGCGCCTTCTGCGACCGCAGCGCCTCGGGTCCGCATTCGAGCAGCATCTTCACGAGCTGCTCGATCGCCGCGTCCAGCCCGCCCTCGGGCGCGACCTTGTCGACGAGGCCCCAGGCCAGCGCCGTGTCGGCATCGATGTTCTCGGCCGTCATCACCAGCCAGCGCGCACGGGCCCAGCCGATCAGGCGCGGCAACAGCGCGGCGTGGATCACCGAGGGAATGCCGACGCGGACCTCGGGCATGCCGAAATGCGCATCATGCGCGGCGATGCGGAAATCGCAGGCCGCGGCCACTTCCAGCCCGCCGCCGAGGCACCAGCCGGGCATGCGCGCGATGACGGGCGCCGGGAAGGCGCGCACGGCCTCGCAGAGATCGCGCAGGCGGCTGATGAAGGCTTCGGCAGACTTCTGGTCGAGCGTCGCCATCTCCTTGATGTCGGCGCCGCCGATCATGCTCTTCTCGCTCTGGCCGCGCAGCACCAAGGCACGGATGCTGCGGTCGGAACCCAGCTGCTCCAGGCCTTCGCGCATCGCCATCGTCACGGGCGAACCCAGGATGTTCAGCGAACCGGCATTGCAGATCGAGACGTGAACGACGCCGCGCCCGTCGCGCGTCACGCCGCAGTGATTGTTGAGCATGTCCATCTTGAGATCTCGAGGCTTCGTGGACAGGCGCGAGGCGCGCGTGTCGGGATCACTTCCGGGCCGAAACGCCGGACTTGTCAAGCGGGCAGGGCGACCTGTTGCCAGTGCAAAGTCCGCGATGTAGCATGATGGTCATCATTCAAAGAGGGCGTCATGAACGACATCGATCGATCCGACCTGTTTTCTCCCGCGCAGCGGCGCGAGCGGGTGGTGGACTGGCAGGTTCCGGCACCGGTCGCCAGGGTGGCGATGGGATTGTCGGGCATGGAGGCGATGCAGGGCATTCGCGATGGCCGTCTGCCGCCGCCGCCCTTCGCCAGGCTGATCGGTTTCGCCATGGCCGTGGTCGAGCCCGGCCGCATCGTGATGGAATTGGAGCCGCGCGAGGATCTCGAAAACACCATCGGCCTGCTGCACGGTGCAACGGCGGCGGCGCTGATCGACACGGCCATGGGCTGCGCGATCTCGACACGGCTGGAGGCCGGGCAGTCTTCGGTCACGCTCGACCTGAAAATGACGTTCCTGCGCCCACTCTCGGTCAAGTCCGGGCTGATTTCGGCCGAGGGCAAGGTGATCAAGCTGGGACGCCAGACCAGCTATACGGAGGGGTTTGTCCGCGACGGTAAGGGAGCACTCGCGGTCCACGCCACCGCGACATTTTCCATGATCGGCAATGCCTTGATGTGAATTAATGCTCCGGAGGGGCCGCATTCGTGTTAGGATGATCTTCGACATTCAATGAGATCGCATGCGCTATTCACGGGAACACAAGCAGGAAACCCACGACCGGATCGTCAGGAAGGCCTCCGTGCGCCTGCGCGAGAAGGGGGCCCACGGCATCGGCGTCGCCGATCTCATGAAGGAGGCCGGCCTGACCCATGGCGGCTTCTACGCCCATTTCGACTCCCGGGAAGCGCTGGTGATCGAGGCCTTTGCCTACGCCATGGACCGCTCGATGGAGCACTGGCGCAAGCAGTCCGAGCAGGTCGCACCCGAGAAGCAACTCACCCAGATCGTCGAGACCTACCTCTCGACCCTCCACCGCGACAATCCCGGCCATGGCTGTTCGATCCCCGCGCTTGGCGCCGAGATCGCCCGCGAGAGCCCGAAGACCCGCAAGGCCTTCGCCGGCAAGCTCGACGAGATGGTCGAGATGATGACCGACTACATTCCGAACCTGCCGCGCAAGGCCGCACGCAAGCAGGCAATTGCGACGCTGGCGACCATGGCCGGCACCATGCTGCTGGCCCGCATCGCCGGCTCGAGCGAACTGTCGGACGAGGTGCTGAAGGCCGGCAAGGACAGCGCGCTCGAGGGTGCGAAGCGCGAGCCGAAGGTGGCGGCGGCGAAGAAGGCGAAGCAGAGTTAGCCGAGATGCCCCAGGGTGGGCCAAGCGAAGCGTGCCCACCTTGTCGCTGCGCGTGTTGAGAGATGGTGGGCACGGTGCTAGGGCGCCTTCGCCCGCCCTACGAGAGCGGCGCTACCGCCCCGCAAACAACGCCCGATCCCGTTCCACGATCTCGCCGATGTAATCCGCCACGGCCCGGATCCGGGCGAGGTCCTTGCTGTCGGCGTGCATCAGCATCCAGAACGTCCGTGTGATCGAGATGTCCTCGGGCAGCACGGCCACGAGCTGCGGATAGTCGCTCGCCATGAAATGCGGCAGCACTGCGATGCCGAAGCCTGCGAGCGTCGCATTGAGCTGTGCGATCAGATTGGCGCTGCGGAAGCGCGCCGAGATTCGCGGGGAGACCTGCGGCAGATAGTCGAGTTCCGGGGTGAACAGCAGCTCCTCGATATAGCCGACGAAGCGGTGCTGCGGCAGGTCCTGGCGCGAGGCAATCTTCGGGAAGCGATCGAGATAGGCCGGGGCGGCATAGAGCCCGAGGCGATAATCGAGCAGCTTGCGGCCGACGATGCGGCCTTCTTTCGGCATGGTCAGGCTGATCGCGATGTCGGCCTCACGCTTGGAGAGGCTGAACAGCCGGGCGGTGGCCACGAGTTGCAGGTCGAGATCGGGATAGCGGTCGGCGAAGGGCGCCAGCCGCGGCGCCAGGAAGGCGGTGCCGAAGCCGTCAGGGGCGCCGATCCGCACCGTTCCGGTCAGCCGCGCCACCGAGCCGCCGACCTGCTCCTGGTTGGCGACGATGGTCGATTCCATCGCTTCCGCGCTGTCGGCGACGCGCTGGCCGGCCTCGGTCAGCAAATAGCCGGTCTTGCGCCGGTCGAACAGCTTGGCCGAAAGGTGCTTCTCCAGCCGGTCGACGCGCCGGATCACCGTGGCGTGGTCGACGCCGAGCTGTTTGGCGGCAGCCGACACCGAGCCGCCCCGCACGATGGCCAGCACGAAGCGGAAGTCGTCCCAGTCGATGGCGCCTTGATCCAGCATTTTCGCACATCTATGGTGCATTATCTCAGACTTGAATCCTATAAAATGCAGGTCGATAGGATTTGTCAAAGCGATCAGGCTGGCCTTCAAGGAGATCTTTCCATGCGTGCAATCGGACATTTCATCGGTGGCAAGGAGGTCAAGGGCACCTCGGGCCGCACCGCCGACGTTTTCGAGCCGATGACCGGTGACGTCCAGGCCAAGGTGGCGCTGGCCAGCAAGGCCGAGGTCCGCGCCGCGGTCGAGAATGCCCGTGCCGCGCAGCCGGAATGGGCCGCGACCAACCCGCAGCGCCGCGCCCGCGTCATGATGAAGTTCGTCGAACTGGTGCAGCGCGACTACGACAAGCTGGCCGAACTGCTGGCCCGCGAGCACGGCAAGACCGTGCCGGACGCCAAGGGCGACATCCAGCGCGGCCTCGAGGTCGCCGAGTTCGCCTGCGGCATTCCGCATCTGATGAAGGGCGAGTACACCGAGGGTGCAGGCCCCGGCATCGACATCTACTCCATGCGCCAGCCGCTCGGTGTCGTTGCCGGTATCACGCCGTTCAATTTCCCGGCGATGATCCCGATGTGGAAGTTCGCCCCCGCGATCGCCTGCGGCAACGCCTTCATCCTCAAGCCCTCGGAGCGCGATCCCGGCGTGCCGATGCTGCTCGCCGAACTCATGATGGAAGCGGGCCTGCCGGCCGGCATCCTCAACGTCGTCAACGGCGACAAGGAGGCGGTCGACGCCATCCTCGACGACCCCGATATCAAGGCCGTCGGCTTCGTCGGCTCGACGCCGATCGCGCAGTACATCTACGAGCGCGCCGCCCAGACCGGCAAGCGCTGCCAGTGCTTCGGCGGCGCCAAGAACCACGCCATCATCATGCCCGACGCCGACATGGACCAGGCGGTCGATGCGCTGATCGGCGCCGGCTACGGCTCGGCCGGCGAGCGCTGCATGGCGGTCTCGGTCGCCGTTCCCGTCGGCAAGACCACCGCCGACCGGCTGATGGAGAAGCTGATCCCGCGCGTCGAGAGCCTCAAGATCGGCACCTCGATCGATCCGTCGGCCGATTACGGCCCGCTGGTGACGCGCGAGGCGGTCGAGAAGGTCAAGAACTACATCGACATCGGCGTCAAGGAAGGCGCGACGCTGGCCGTCGACGGCCGCGGCTTCAAGATGCAGGGCTACGAGAACGGATTCTATCTCGGCGGTTCGCTGTTCGACAACGTCACCAAGGACATGCGGATCTACAAGGAAGAGATCTTCGGCCCGGTCCTCTCGGTGGTGCGCGCCCAGGACTACAAGGAAGCGCTGGCGCTGCCGTCCGAGCATGACTACGGCAACGGCGTTGCCATCTTCACCCGCGACGGCGACGCCGCGCGCGACTTCGCTGCCAAGGTGAACGTCGGCATGGTCGGCATCAATGTGCCGATCCCGGTGCCGATCGCCTATTACACCTTCGGCGGCTGGAAGAAGTCCGGCTTCGGCGATCTCAACCAGCACGGCCCGGATTCGGTTCGCTTCTACACCAAGACCAAGACGGTCACCTCGCGCTGGCCGTCCGGCGTCAAGGAAGGTGCGGAGTTCTCGATCCCGCTGATGAAGTGACGGCGTCAGCCGTCATTGCGAGGAGCCCTTGCGACGAAGCAATCCAGGCTGTCTCCGCGGAGGGATGCTGGATTGCTTCGCTGCGCTCGCAATGACGACGGAGTGAAAGGGTACAGAATAGCATGCAGTTCGCTCTGAACGAGGATCAGGTCGCAATCCGCGACATGGCGCTGGGATTTGCGTCCGAGAAGATCGCGCCGCATGCGCTGCGCTGGGACGAGGAGAAGCATTTCCCTGTCGATGTGATGCGCGAGGCGGCAAGCCTCGGCATGGGCGGCATCTACATTCGCGACGACGTGGGCGGCTCCGCCATGACGCGGTTCGATGCGGCGCTGATCTTCGAGGCGCTGGCGACGGGGTGCCCGACGACATCAGCCTTCATCTCCATCCACAACATGGCGAGCTGGATGATCGATGCCTATGGCAACGACACCCAGCGTCATACCTGGCTGCCGAAGCTCTGCACCATGGAGCTGATCGCGAGCTATTGCCTGACCGAGCCGGGCGCGGGCTCGGACGCGGCGGCCCTGCGCACCCGCGCGGTGCGCGACGGCGATCATTACGTCCTCAACGGCCAGAAACAGTTCATCTCGGGCGCCGGCGGCACCGACCTGCTGGTGGCGATGGTGCGCACCGGCGGTGACGGCCCCGGCGGCATCTCGACCCTGGTCATCGACGGCAGGACGCCGGGCGTCTCCTACGGCGCCAATGAGCGCAAGATGGGCTGGAACGCCCAGCCGACCCGCGCCGTGGTGTTCGAGAACGCCCGCGTGCCCGTCGCCAACCTGCTCGGCGACGAAGGCATGGGTTTCAAGATCGCGATGGCCGGTCTCGACGGCGGCCGCCTCAACATCACCGCCTGTTCGCTCGGCGGGGCCCAGACCGCGCTCGACAAGGCGCGCGGTTACATGAAGGAGCGCAAGGCCTTCGGCAAGCGCCTCGACGAATTCCAGGCTTTGCAGTTTCGCCTGGCCGACATGGCGATCGAGCTCGAGGCCGCTCGGACCTTCCTGTGGCGCGCCGCGGCCGCGCTCGACCGCAAGGACCCCGATGCCACCATGCTGTGCGCGATGGCCAAGCGCTTCGGCACCGATGTCGGCTTCGAGGTCGCCAACCAGGCGCTGCAGCTGCATGGCGGCTACGGCTATCTCAGCGAATATGGCATCGAGAAGATCGTGCGCGACCTGCGCGTGCATCAGATCCTCGAAGGTACCAATGAAATCATGCGGCTCATCGTGGCGCGCAAACTGATCGAGGGCGCGCGATGAACGCGGTGGAAGAGGGCGACCTGATCGTTCGCCGCGAGGGCGCGGCGGGCGTCATCCGGCTCAACCGTCCCAAGGCGATCAACGCCATGACGCTGGAGATGTCGGAAGGCATCGATGCCGCGCTCGACCGCTTCGAAACCGATCCGGACGTCGCCGTGATCGTCCTCGAAGGGGCCGGCGAGCGTGGTCTCTGCGCCGGCGGCGACATCCGCGGCCTCTGGGAGAGTTCGCGCGAGGGCGGCGATCTCGGCGCCCGGTTCTGGCGCCAGGAATACATCATGAATGCGCGCATCGCGCGCTATCCGAAACCCTATGTCGCCTTCATGGACGGTCTCGTGATGGGCGGCGGCGTCGGGCTGTCCGGCCATGCCAGCCACCGCGTCGTCACCGACCGGACCAAACTGGCGATGCCGGAAGTCGGGCTCGGCTTCTTCCCGGATGTCGGTGGCACCTGGCTGCTGTCGCGCGCGCCCGGCGAGATCGGCACCTATTTCGGTCTGACCGGCCAGACCATGAACGGTCCCGATGCGATCCATGCGAAGTTTGCCGACGCGGTGGTGCCGGCGGCGAAGTGGCCGGAACTGCGCGAGGCGCTGACCAGGGTTCGCCCGGGCGTGACGGCCACCGAGATCAGCACGCTGATCAACGGGTTCGCGACCGGTGAGGCTGCGGGACCGGTCGCCGGGAAGCAGGCGGCCATCGACGCGCTGTTCCGCTTCGACCGGATGGAGGATATCTTTGCCGCGCTGGAGCGTGACGGTTCGGAGTTCGCGCTGGCCACGCTGAAGACGCTCAAGGAGAAATCGCCGCGCGGCATGGTGGTGACGCTGAAATTGCTGCGGCTGGCGCGCACCGCCTCGAGCCTGGAGGAATGCCTCGTGCGCGAATATCGCGCCGCGCTGGAGGTGTTCCGCAGCGACGATTTCCGCGAAGGCGTGCGCGCCGCCGTGATCGACAAGGACCGCAACCCGACCTGGTCGCCGCCGCGCATCGAGGACGTGACGCCGCAGATGCTGGCGCCATATCTCGCCGAGATCGGCCCCGACGAGTTGAGATTCAATCGGTGAGTGGTGAGAGGCGGCGCAAGCGCTCGAACCACCTCTCCCCGCTGGGGAGAGGTAACCCCCGCACCGGCACCTGCGGTACTGGATTCTGATCAACAAGACGCGCAACGGAGGAAACGACAATGGCCACCATCGCATTCATCGGTCTCGGCAACATGGGTGGCCCGATGGCCGCCAATCTGGTCAAGGCCGGCCACAAGGTGGTGGCGTTCGATCTTGTCGAAGCCTCCCGCAACCAGGCCAGGGCCGATGGCGCCGCCATTGCCGACAGCGCGCCCGCCGCGACGAAAGGCGCCGATGTCGTCGTCACCATGCTGCCCGCCGGCAAGCATGTGCTCGGCGTCTGGAACGAGGTGGTTCCGGCGATGAGCAAGGGCGCGCTGATCATCGACAGCTCGACCATCGACGTGGAGAGCGCGCGCGCGGCGCATGCGCTGGCTGCGAAACACGGCGTGCATTCGGTCGATGCGCCGGTCTCCGGCGGCACGGGCGGCGCCAAGGGCGCGACGCTCACCTTCATGTGCGGCGGCGAGGAGGCCGCCTTCGCGGCGGCCAAGCCCGTGCTGGAGAAGATGGGCAAGAAGATCGTGCATTGCGGCGGCGCCGGCGCCGGCCAGGCCGCCAAGATCTGCAACAACATGATCCTCGGCATCTCCATGATCGCGGTGAGCGAAGCGTTTGCGCTCGGCGAGAAGCTCGGCCTCTCGCATCAGGCCCTGTTCGACGTCGCCTCGACCTCGTCGGGTCAGTGCTGGTCGCTGACGACCTACTGCCCGGTTCCGGGCCCGGTCCCGACCTCGCCGGCGAACAACGATTACAAGCCGGGCTTCGCCTCGGCGCTGATGGTGAAGGATCTGACCCTGGCGCAGGAGGCGGCGAAGGCCGCGGGTGCGGCGACGCCGCTCGGCAAGCATGCCCAGGAGATCTATCAGACCTTCGACAAGGCCGGGCAGGGTGGGGTGGATTTTTCCGGAATTATCAAGCACGTTCGCGATCTCGCTGGAAAATAGCGGCTTCGTAGCCTGGATGGAGCGAAGCGAAATCCGGGACAATTGCCGCCAATTGCGTAGTCGGCCCCGGATTGCGCTTCGCTCCATCCGGGCTACGTTCGAAGGTCAATTCGACGGGCCCGGATCATGACGACATTTCAGGACGCACGGCGCTTTCTGCTGGATCACCGCACCGATTACGAGACGGCGGTGCGCGATTTCCGCTGGCCCGATCCGGTTCCATTCAACTGGGCGCTCGACTGGTTCGACGCCGAGCTGGCGACGAATGCCGAAAGCCGCGATCGTCCCGCGCTGTGGATCGTCGATGCCGCACAGGACCGGCAGACGAAATTGTCGTTCGCGGCGCTGTCGAAGCGCTCCAACCAGGTCGCGAATTTCCTGCGTGCGCAGGGCCTGAAGCGCGGCGATCATCTGCTGCTGCTGCTCGGCAATGTCGTGCCGCTGTGGGAGACGATGCTGGCGGCGATGAAGCTCGGTGTCGTCGTGATTCCCGCGACGACCCTGCTCACGGCCGAGGAGTTGCGCGACCGGCTCGATCGCGGCAGGGCGCGCGCGGTGGTGGCTGCCGAGGACCAGGTCGCGAAGTTCGCCAGTCTCGGCGTCGAGAATGTCGTGCGGATCGTCGCCGGCGCGGCTTCCGACGGCTGGCTGTCCTATGGCGACACCGCCGCGGCGTCCGAGAGCTTCACGCCCGATGGTCCGACGCAGGCCGACGACCCGATGCTGCTCTATTTCACCTCGGGCACGACGGCCAAGCCGAAGCTCGTGCGCCACAGCCAGCGCAGTTATCCGGTCGGCCATCTCTCGACGATGTACTGGATCGGCCTGCAGCCCGGCGACGTGCACCTCAACATCTCCTCGCCCGGCTGGGCCAAGCATGCCTGGAGCTGCTTCTTCGCGCCATGGAATGCCGGCGCGACCGTGTTCGTGGTCAACCAGCCGCGCTTCGATGCCAAGGCGTTGCTCGCCACCATCGGCCGCTGCGGCGTCACCACGCTATGCGCGCCGCCGACGGTGTGGCGGCTCTTCATTCAGGAGAACCTCGCCTCCTTCAAGGTGTCCTTGCGCGAAGTCTGCGGCGCCGGCGAACCGCTCAATCCTGAAGTGATCGACCAGGTGAAGGCCGCCTGGGGCCTCACCATCCGCGACGGCTACGGCCAGACCGAAACCACGGCGCTCGCCGGCAATTCGCCGGGACAGAAAATCAAGATCGGCTCGATGGGGCGCCCGCTGCCGGGCTATCGGGTTCAGGTCAGCGATGCCGACGGCCATCCCGCGAAGGAGGGCGAGGTGACGCTGCTGCTCGGCGCAGACCGTCCCGCCGGCCTGATGCAGGGCTATCAGGGCGATGACGGCAAGCTCGGCGGAGCCGAGGGCGAGCTCTATCGCAGCGGCGACGTCGTGTTCGCCGATGACGACGGCTATCTCACCTTCGTCGGCCGCTCCGACGACGTCTTCAAATCCTCCGATTACCGCATCAGCCCGTTCGAGCTGGAGAGCGTGCTGCTGGAGCACGAACTGGTTGCGGAAGCCGCCGTGGTGCCGAGCCCCGATCCGATCCGGCTCGCGATCCCCAAGGCGTTCGTGCTGCTGACTGCAGGTGCGGAGCGCTCACCGGAGACGGCGCTGTCGATCTTCCGGCATCTGCATGCCCGCCTCGCGCCGTTCAAGCGTATCCGCCGCCTCGAAATCGTCACCGAACTGCCGAAGACGATCTCCGGCAAGATCCGCCGCGTGCAGCTCCGCCGCCTGGAGCGGGACGATGACCGCACCGATTCCCTGCGCGGACGGGAATTCCGCGAGGAGGATTTTCCCGAGCTGGCGAAGGCGCGCGGCGAGGGGTAATGAAAGACAAGAATTCGTCATTCCGGGCTCACGCTGCGCGTGCCCCGGCATGACGGCATTTGGAGTTATCAATGAACCAAATCTGGAAGAAGCCGCCGATCTCGCTCGAGGCCTATCAGGCGCTGGTCGGGCAGGAGATCGGCGTGTCGTCCTGGCACGTGATCGACCAGCCCCGCATCAATGCCTTCGCCGACACGACGGAAGACCATCAGTTCATCCACGTCGATCCTGAACGCGCCAGGGCGGAGACCGCGTTCGGCACCACGATCGCACATGGCTTCCTGACGATGTCGATGATGTCGGTGATGTCCTATGAGGTCATGCCGGCGATTTCCGGCACCACGATGGGCGTCAATTACGGCTTCGACAAGCTGCGCTTCATCTCCCCGGTGCGGGCGGGCAAGCGCATCCGGGGCCGCTTCGTGCTGGCCGAGGCCAAGCTGCGCAAGCCGAACGAATTGCAGTCGCGCACCAACGTGACGGTTGAGATCGAAGGCGAGGACAAGCCCGCGCTGATCGCGGAATGGCTGGGCCTCGTCTATCTGGCCTGACAGGCGTCATTGCCGGGCTTGACCCGGAAACCCGGCGCTGCTCAAAAGTCTCTCAATTTCTCGCGGAGCGCTCGGACCCTCTCCCCTTGTGGGAGAGGGTGGCTTCGCGGAACGCGAAGCCGGGTGAGGGGTCTCTCTCCGCCAGCGCATCTGCCGAGAGAGACCCCTCATCCGGCGCTTCGCGCCACCTTCTCCCACGAGGGGAGAAGGGAAGAAGCACAGAGACATCAAAGCATGGCAATCAGGTTCGACGGACGCGTCGCCATCGTCACCGGCGCGGGCAATGGTCTCGGCAAGGCGCATGCGCTGGGGCTGGCCAGCCGCGGCGCCAAGGTCGTGGTCAACGATTTCGGCGGCGCGCGCGACGGCACCGGCGGTTCGCTGTCGCCGGCGGAGTCGGTGGTCGAGGAAATCCGGAAGGCCGGCGGCACGGCGATGGCCGACGGTGCCGACGTTTCCAGTTTCGAGCAGGTCACCGCGATGGTCGAGCGCGCCACCAGGGAGTGGGGCAGCGTCGACATCATGTGCGCCAATGCCGGCATCCTGCGCGACAAGTCGTTCGGCAAGATGGAGGCCGCCGATTTCCAGAAGGTGCTCGACGTGCACCTCGTCGGCACCTTCTACTGCTGCAAGGCCGTGTGGGCCGGCATGCGCGACCGCAATTACGGCCGCATCGTGCTGACGACCTCGTCCTCCGGCCTCTACGGCAATTTCGGCCAGGCCAATTACGGCGCGGCCAAGTCCGGCATGGTCGGTCTGATGAACGTCCTGGCCGAGGAAGGCCGCAAGACCAACATCCGCGTCAACATCATCTCGCCGACCGCGGCGACCCGCATGACGGAAGAACTGCTGCCGCCGCAGGCACTGCAATTGATGAAGCCGAATGCGATCACGCCGGCGGTGGAGTACCTGCTCAGCGAGGATGCGCCGACCCGCACCATCATGGGCGCCGGCGCAGGCTCGTTCGCGGTGATCCAGATCCTGGAGAGCGAGGGCATCAACCTGCCGGAGTCCGACTGGACGCCGGACGCGGTTGCCGCCCATTTCGCCGAGATCAGCGACATGTCGAAAGCGCGGGCGCTCACCGGCGCCTTCGAGCAGACGCAGAAATATGTCGCCCAGGCCGCGGCCCGGGCGGGCATCAAGCTGTAACTCCGCCGTCATTCCGCAGCGTCGATCGAGGCCTTCTCTCTCCGTCATGGCCGGGCTTGTCCCGGCCATCCACGTTCTTGGGCACCGGCCGCGCGATCCTCGTGGAGGCCCGGGACAAGCCCGGGCATGACGACCTGTTGCGCAGCGCCGGTGTGCTCTAAATTCGCATGATGACCACAGCGGAAAACAACATCGCCGTCATCGGCGCCGGCCCCGCCGGGCTCATGGCGGCGGAGGTGCTGGCGGAGGGCGGCGTGCGCGTCACCGTGTACGATGCGATGCCGTCCGCCGGGCGCAAATTCCTGATGGCCGGGCGCGGCGGGCTCAACCTCACCCATAGCGAGCCGCTGCCGCATTTCATGCCGCGCTACCGCGAGGCCGCGTCGCATCTGCAGGGCGCGATCGAGGCCTTTTCGCCCGATGCGCTGCGCGCCTGGAGCGAGGCGCTGGGAGAGCCGACCTTCGTCGGCACCAGCGGCCGGGTGTTTCCGAAGACTTTCAAGGCATCGCCCCTGCTGCGGGCGTGGTTGCGGCGGCTCGATGCGGCCGGCGTTCGGTTCGCTTTTCGTCACCGCTGGAGCGGCTGGGACGAGGAGGGGCGGCTGCGCTTTCAGACGCCCGACGGGGCGCTGGCGATTGTCGCCGATGCCACCGTGCTCGCGCTAGGCGGCGCAAGCTGGCCGCGACTGGGGTCGGATGGTGGCTGGGTCGACACTCTCGCGGCAAAAGGCGTCGCCATCTCGCGACTGCGGCCGGCCAATTCCAGTTTCACCGTCGCATGGTCCGAATTGTTTCGCGACAAGTTCGAGGGCCAGCCGCTCAAGGGCGTGGCCCTGACGATCGGCGCGCATACGGTCCGTGGCGAAGCCATGATCACGCGCAGCGGTATCGAGGGCGGCGCGGTTTATGCCCTGTCGGCCGAGTTGCGCGAGGCGGTTCTGGAGCTCGGGCTAGCGACCTTGATGATCGCATTGCGGCCCGACCTCGACGCGGCCTCGCTGACTACGCGCCTGTCGGGCACGCGCGGCAAGCAATCCCTCGCGAACTTCCTGCGCAAGGCGGCGCAGGTGTCGCCGGTCGGCATCGGCCTGATGCAGGAGGCGGCGATCGCATCCGGCCGCCCGCTGTCTGCGTATTCGCCGGCAGAGCTTGCCGAACTGATCAATGCCGTTCCGGTTCAGCTCACCGGCACCGCGCCGATCGACCGCGCGATCTCGACCGCGGGGGGCATTTTCTTCAACGAACTGGACGAGCGTTTCATGCTCCGCAAATTGCCAGGCGTGTTCGCCGCCGGCGAGATGCTTGACTGGGAAGCGCCGACCGGCGGCTATCTGCTGCAGGCCTCCTTCGCGACGGGGGCCTCGGCGGGCAGGGGCTTGCTGGCGTGGCTGAAGCGCTGACCGCCGTCATTGCGAGCGCAGCGAAGCAATCCAGAGTCTTTCCACGGTAAGAGTCTGGACGATCGAGAGCGTTACGGCTGACCGCAAAATTCGTAGGGTGGGCAAAGGCGCCGTGCCCACCCTTTACCCGTGTTGGATGCAGATCGTGGGCACGCTGCGCTTTGCCCACCCTACGACAACTGGCCCTACCGCAGCTTGCCCCGCGCCGCCACCGGCAGCGTGCCGATGATTTCCTCGCCGCGCACCATCACCACCTCGTCCATCATGTTGACGACGACGCAGACATGGTTCGGCACGATGCGGACGACGTCGCCGACGTTGGGCCGCGTGTTACTGCGGGAGAGGTCGAGGAAGCCGTGCTCTTCGGCAAAGCGCGCGATTTTGGCTTCGGGATGCTCCAGGATCAGGCCGTGCCCGTCGAGGCCGCCGGTGTCCGTGGTCAGCGTCTTCGAGCCGGCATCGAGAATGCCGCGCTCGGGTGCGGCGCGGCTCACCACGGTCGAGTAGATGTGGAGCGCGCAATCGTCTGAGGTCGCCGATCCCGCGGCGACCTGCATGCGGTCGTTGTAGATGTAGGTGCCGAAGCGATGCTCGGTGCCGCCCTTGAGCTTGCCGAGATTCTTCAGGTTCGGCGTGCCGCCGGTCGAGACGATCTTTGCGTCGAGCCCGTGCGCGCGCACGCCGGCCAGCGCCTCGTCATAGAATGTCTGCGCATCCGCCCAGCCGGTCTCGGTCGGGTACAGCATGAAGCCGGCAAATTGCAGTCCCTTCGACGCGGCGATCTCGCGCGCCAGCGCAATCGCCTCCGCGGGCGTTTCGACGCCGGCTCGCTTGCGCCCCGTATCGCACTCGACCACCACCGAGAGCGGACGGCCCGAGGCTGCGGCCGCCCTGGTCAGGCCGGCGACGACGGTGGAATTGTCGGCGGCGACGGTCATGTTGGCCTTGGCCTGCAACGCGCCGAGCCGCGCCATCTTCTCCTCGCCGAGGAGGTTGTAGCTGATCAGGATGTCGTCGATGCCGGCATTGACCATGATCTCGGCCTCGCCGAGCTTCTGGCAGGTGATGCCCTTGGCGCCGGCCGCGATTTGCAGCTTCGCGATGCTCGGATTCTTGTGCGTCTTGATGTGGGGCCGGTTGGCGACGCCGGCCTCGTCGCAGGCCTTCTGGATCCGCGCGATGTTGCGCTCGACCTTGTCCATGTCAATGACGGCACAGGGCGTGCCGTATTCGCGGGCGATCTTGGCGGCGAGGGGAGTGGTCATGGTCGTCTCTTGGTTGGCGCGCATTCCGGTCGCAAGACCGGTGCCCAATTTTGCGGAATGCGTGCTAGGCCTGTTCAATCTCTTCGCGAAGCATTTCCAGCTCCAGCCAGCGCTCTTCGGCGGCCGACAGGTCTTCATGCGCCTTGGCGATGGCGGCGGAGGTGTCGTCGAATCGCTTGCGATCCTTCGCGTAGAGGTTGGGATCGTCGAGCACGCGCTGAAGCCTGGCGATATCGGCCTGCAGCGCCTCCATCTTCTTCGGCAGCGTTTCCAGCGCATGCTTCTCGTTGAAGCTCAGCTTGCGCTTGGGGGCCGACACCGGCGCCGCGCTGCGCTCCTCTTTCTTCTCCGCCGGGGCCTGCGCCTTCGCGCTCTCGCGCTTGAGGTCGGCGCCGCGCTGGACCAGCATGTCGCTGTAGCCGCCGGCATATTCGGTCCACTTGCCGTTGCCCTCCGGCGCGATCACCGACGTCACGACGCGGTCGAGGAAGTCGCGGTCGTGGCTGATCAGGATGACGGTGCCGTCATAGTCGCCGAGCATGTCTTCGAGCACGTCGAGGGTCTCGAGGTCGAGATCGTTGGTGGGCTCGTCCAGCACCAACAGGTTCGACGGCTTCGCCAGCGCGCGCGCCAGCATCAGCCGGCCACGTTCGCCGCCGGAGAGGACCTCCACAGGCGTGCCGCGCTGCTCCTGCGCGAACAGGAAGTCCTTCATGTAGCCGACGACGTGCTTGGGCTTGCCGCCGACCATGATCTGGTCGCCGCGGCCGCCGGTCAGCGCCTCCGCCAGCGTCGACTTCGGATCGAGGCTTTCGCGGTGCTGGTCGAGCGTTGCCGTCTCCAGATTGGCGCCAAGCCGCACGGTTCCGGAATCCGGTTGGTCGGCGCCGGTGAGCAGATTGACCAGCGTGGTCTTGCCGGCGCCGTTCGGCCCCACGATGCCGAGGCGATCGCCGCGCTGGATGCGGGTGGAGAAATTGTCGACGATCATGCGCTCGCCATAGGCCTTGGAGATACCCTTGGCTTCGATCACGAGCTTGCCGGATTGCTCGGCCTCGGCGGCGGCGAGACTGGCGGTGCCGGCCGTGCCGCGATAGTTGCGGCGCTGGTCGCGCAGCGCGTGCAGATTGGAGAGCCGCTTGACGTTGCGCTTGCGCCGCCCGGAGACGCCGTGGCGCAGCCAGTGTTCCTCGTCGACGATCTTGCGGTCGAGCTTGTGCTGGTCGCGTTCCTCCTCCGCCAGCACCTCGTCGCGCCAGGCCTCGAAGGCGGCAAAGCCGCGGTCGATCTGCTTGATCTTGCCGCGGTCGAGCCAGGCCGTAGAGCGCGAGAGATTGGTCAGGAAGCGGCGATCGTGGCTGATGATCACCAAGGCGCTGCGGCGACTGTCGAGCTCCTGTTCCAGCCACTCGATGGTGGCGAGGTCGAGATGGTTGGTTGGCTCGTCCAGCAGCAGGATGTCGGGCGAGGGTGCCAGCACATAGGCCAGCGCCGTGCGGCGGGCCTCGCCGCCCGAGAGATTGTGCGGATTCTCCTCGCCGGTCAGGCCGAGCTGCTCCAGCAGATAGCGCGCCTGATGGTGGTCGTCGCCGGGCGCGAGCCCGGACTCGACATAGGCGAGCGTGGTCTTGTGATCGCCGAAATCGGGCTCCTGCGGCAGATAGCGCACCGTCGCGCCTGGCTGCACGAAGCGCGTGCCGCCATCGGGCTCGACGAGGCCCGCGGCGATCTTCAGCAGCGTCGACTTGCCGGAGCCGTTGCGGCCGATCAGGCAGACCCGCTCGGCCGACGCGACATTGAGTTCGACGCCTTGCAGCAGCGGCGTCCCGCCGAAGGTGAGCTTGATATCCTTGAGCTGGATCAGCGGCGGCGCCATGGCTAGCCTTGACTCGAATGATGGCTCGTCGCGGCCTGATCGGCACGGCGGCGCTGGATCCGGCGCAGCGTCTGGTCGAGCGCGGAGAGAAAACTGGAGCGGTCGCGCGGCGCGAAGGAGCGCGGCCCGCCGGTGACTTCCCCGGCCGAGCGCAGATCCGTCATCAAATTGCGCACCGCCAGCGTCATGCCGATCGATTCTTCCGTGAACGGTTTGCCGTTCGGCGCGATCACGTCGGCCCCCGCCTTGACGCAGCGGCTGGCTAGCGGAATGTCCGAGGTCACGACGACGTCGCCAGGCTTCGCGCGCGCGGCGATCCAGTCATCGGCTGCGTCCATGCCACTGCCCGCAGCGATGCGCTCGATCAGGGGGTCCTGCGGAACACGGATGAAATTGCCAGCGACGACGCTGACGGGCACGCCGTGCCGGAGCGCGACGCGGTAGATCTCGTCCTTCACCGGGCAGGCGTCGGCGTCGACATAGATGCGGGTAGGGGTGTCGGTCATTCCGCCGCGTGGTACCTCATCCCGACCGTAAAGGCGAGGGGATTGACCCCGTTTCGGGGGGGCCTACGATCGGCCGAAACAACGGGAATTGGGGAACGCCCATCATGCCGAACCGGCTCGAAACCTGGCGCGTCCAGGCCTACAACACCGCCAAGCAATCCGAAAACAAGATGCATGACGACAGCGTGGCCCGCCGCTTCGGCTTCTCCGGCGGGCTGGTGCCCGGCGTCGACGTGTTCGCCTACATGATGCACGTGCCGGTGGCACGCTGGGGCCGCGATTTCCTCTCGCGCGGGCTGATCGAGGCGCGCTTCGTCAAGCCGGTCTATGACGGCGAGGCCGCCGATGTCGATGCCACCGAGCATAACGGCCTGCTCACGATCGAGGTGTTCAGCCGCACCGAGCTCTGCGCGACCGGAACGGCCTCGCTGCCGGCCGCCGCGCCGGCGGTCTCGCTGGGCGACTATCTCGCGGTTCCCGCCGTCGCCGAGCGCAAGCCGGTCAGTCCAGCGACGTTCGAGACCGGCAAATGGCTGGGCACGGCGCCGCGCCGCTGGCTCGCGCAGGATGCGGCCGACTATCTCACCGACATCAGGGAGACCGATCCGATCTATGCCCGCGAGGGCCTCGGCCATCCCGGACTGATCCAGCGCGTCATGAACCGCGTGCTGGTCGACAACACGATCCTCGGTCCGTGGATCCATGTCGGCAGCCGCATGCAGCTGCTGTCGCCCGCGCGCGCCGGCGACGAGATCACGGCGCGGGCGAAGGTCACCGCCAACTACGAGAAGAAGGGCCACCGCTTCGTCGAGTTCGATGCGCTGGTGGTCGCCAACGGCACCACGCCGCTGGCGCACTGCCAGCACATTGCGATCTACCAGCCGCGGGAGCAGGTGGCGGCGTAGGCAACGGCGCCTGCTAGGCTCTTGCTCAGGCGGCACGGCAGCCAAGCGGACGGTGCGCTCCCTCCCCCGCCTGCGGGGGAGGGTTGGGGAGAGGGTGTCTCCGCAGTCGAGAGCCCCCAAGAGGAGAGAACCCTCACCCGGCGCTTCGCGCCGACCTCTCCCGCAAGCGGGAGAGGTGAGCAAGACTACGCCGCCTTGCGCTTCGCATCCTGGATCGCGCGCCACACCCGCTCCGGCGTCAGCGGCATGTCGATGTGCTTGATGCCGTAGTCCGAGAGCGCATCGACCACCGCGTTCACCACGGTCGACAGGCTGCCGGCGCAGCCGGCTTCACCGCAGCCCTTGCTGCCGAGCGGGTTGGTCGTGGCCGGCACCGGATGGTCGCCGACCGTCATGTTCGGCACGTCCTCGGCGCGCGGCAGCGCGTAGTCCATCAGCGAACCCGTGATCGGCTGGCCGCTCTCGTCGTAGCGGACGTGCTCCATCAGTGCCTGGCCGATGCCCTGGACGACGCCGCCATGCAGCTGGCCCGCCACCAGCATCGGGTTGATCACCGTGCCGAAATCGTTCACCGCGCTGTAGCGCACGATCTGCACCACGCCGGTCTCCGGATCGATCTCGACCTCGCAGACATGGCAGCCGTTCGGGAACGCCGACGGCACCGGCTCGCTGGTATGGTCGACGTCGAGGCTGTCGGGCACGCCCTCCGGCATCTTGGCCTCATGCAGCTTCTTGGCGAGCTCCATGATGTCGATGCTGCGGTCGGTGCCGGCGATGGTGAAGCTGCCGTCGGCGAATTCGATGTCGGCCTCGGACGCCTCCAGCATGTACGCCGCGGCGCGCTTGCCCTTCTCGATGACGAGCTTGGCCGCGCCCACGATGGCCTGGCCGCTGGCCATGATCGAGCGCGAGCCGCCCGTGCCGTTGCCGGTATGGACGATGTCGCTGTCGCCCTGCACCAGCTTGACGCTCTCGAAGGGAACGCCAAGCTGCGCGCACAGCACCTGTGCGAAGGGCGTGGCGTGGCCCTGGCCGTAGTCGAGCGTGCCGGTGATGAGCTGCACGGACCCATCAGGATCGAACACGATCTTGCCGAGTTCGGGGCTCGGCGGCGCGGTGACCTCGAGATAGGAGCCGACCGCGATGCCGCGCAGCTTGCCGGCCTTGCGGCTCTCCTTCTTGCGCCTGGCGAAGTTCTCGTGGTCGGCGATCTCCAGCGCCTTGTTGAACACCGCCTGGAAGTCGCCGCTGTCATAGGTGACGCCGGAGGAGGCCGGGAACGGCATCTGGTTCGGCTTGATGAAGTTGCGCTTGCGCAAGGTGAGCCGGTTGATGCCCATTTCGTCGGCGGCGCGGTCGATCAGCCGCTCCATGTAATAGTTCGCCTCGGGTCGGCCGGCGCCGCGATAGGCGCCCATCAGCGTGGTGTTGGTCAGCACCGTCTTGATGTCGACCGCCATCAGCGGCGTGCGGTAGACGCTGGAGAAGTTCTTGCCGGTGTTCAGCGACAGCGGTCCCGGTGCGACGCCGGTGATGTAGGCGCCGAGATTGCCGTAGCCGGACAGCTTGGCGGCGAGGAAGTGCCCCTCGGCATCGAGCGCCAGTTCGGCATGGATCTTCTGGGCGCGGCCATGGCTGTCGGAGAGGAAGGCGGTCGAGCGCTCGTCGAGCCACTTGACCGGCCGGTCCAGCGCCTTCGCCGCGTACAGGATGCACATATATTCGGGATAGTTGACGTTCTTCATGCCGAAGGAGCCGCCGACATTGGCGGTGAGGATGCGCACCTTCTCGTTCGGCACTTTCAGGTTCTTGGCGAGATTGGCGCGGTTGCCGGCAACGCCCTGCGTCGGCATCTGGATCGTGTAGCGCTCGGTCTTCCTGTCGTAGGAGGCGAGGCCGACGCGCGGCTCCATCGAGACCACGGCGACGCGGGTGTTCTCGATGTCGAGCTTCGTCACATGGGCCGCACTCGCAAAGGCCGCGTTGACCTTGTCCATATCGCCATAATGATAGTCGAGCGCGACGTTGTTGGGGATGTGGTCGTAGAGAAGAGGCGCGCCGGGCCTGGCGGCTTCCTCGGGATCGGTCACCGCCGGCAGCGGCTCGATGTCGACCTCGACGGCCTCGGCCGCGTCGCGCGCCTGCGCCAGCGTCTCGGCGACCACGAAGGCGACGGGATCGCCGACGAAGCGGACCTTGTCGGTGGCGAGCGGCTGGCGGTTGGTCTGCAGCAGGGGCGAGCCGTCGCGGCTCTTCAGCGGCAGGCCGCAGGTGAAGGGGCCGTAGCCGGCGGCATCGAGGTCTCGTCCGGTCCAGGCCCCGAGCACGCCCGGCATCGCCTTGGCGGCGTCGAGTTTGATGCCGCGGATGATGCCATGGGCATGGGTCGAACGGACCACAACGGCATGGGCCTGGCCGGGCAGGTTGAAATCGTCGGTATAGCGGCCCTTGCCGCGCACCAGCGTGTCGTCCTCCTTGCGGCGGACCGGCTGGCCGACACCATATTTTTGCAGTGCAATGGCGTTTTCGAGCGAGGACGAAGGGGTGTGATCTTGCATGGAAATGACCTGAAAAGCCGGCATTTGCGCATTTTCGCGGCGGCGGAGGACCGGATCATGCTCAGATAGCCCACCACCCCGTTCACGACAACGCACGAATGGGCATGGTCCCATGTGATGCCTTGTTGCGCAGTCCTGCCGCGCTGCTAATGTTTGAGGCGAAAAAGCAATTCCGGATCGGCCTGACCGGCCGTGGAAAGACAGTTTGTATGAATGACCACACGCGGCTTCGCGATGGCCCCGGGACGCACCTAGGGCCGCGCGGCGAGCTGGAGGGGTCGATGGCGACGGCGGCGCTGGCCTCCGAACCGGCCGCCTCCGCGCAGGGGCCCGGAACCGGCGTCTACGCGGCGCTCGATCTCGGCACCAACAATTGCAGGCTGCTGATCGCCTGTCCGACCAGCGACGGCTTTCGCGTGGTCGATTCTTTCTCGCGCATCATCCGGCTCGGCGAGGGAATCTCGTCGACCGGCTCGATCAGCGACGCGGCGATCGAGCGGGCGATCTCCGCGCTCAGCATCTGCCGCGACAAGATCAATCTGCGCAAGGCGCGGCGGCTGCGCCTGATCGCCACCGAAGCCTGCCGCGCCGCCTCCAACGCGGAAGGCTTCCGCAGCCGCGTCGCCGCCGAGACCGGGATCGAGCTCGAGGTGATCGATCGCGAGACCGAAGCCGCCCTGGCCGTGCTCGGCTGCTCGCCGCTGATCGACACCAGGGGACGCGGCGCCATCCTGTTCGACATCGGCGGCGGGTCGACAGAGCTCGTCCGTATCGAGCGCGATGCCGAGAACCCGGAGCCGCGCATCAAGGCCTGGATGTCGATTCCGCTCGGCGTGGTCACACTGGCGGAGAAGTTCGGCGGTCGGGACGTCACGCCGGAGATCTACGCCGCGATGGAGCGGGAGGTCGCCAGCCATGTCGGGCCGTTCGCAGAAGCCCATGGCGGCGATCTCGCCGACATGCACCTGCTCGGCACCTCCGGCACCGTGACGACGCTGGCCGGTATCCACCTCAATCTGGCGCGCTACGACCGCCGCCGCATCGACAGCATCTGGATGAACGATGCCGACATCACCGCGACCATCCGCAAGCTGCTCGCCATGAGCTACGACGAGCGCGCCGCAAACAGCTGCATCAGCGTCGAGCGGGCCGACCTCGTGCTGGCCGGCTGCGCGATTCTGGATGCGATCCGCCGCGCCTTTCCGCTGCCGCGCCTGCGCGTCGCCGACCGGGGCCTGCGCGAGGGCATGCTGGTCGAGATGATGCGCGAGGACGGCGCCCTCAGGAGCTGGTGAGATGGCCAAGGACACCACCGGTCGCCTGCACGTCCAAGTCAAAACCAAGGTCAAGACGGGCGGCAAGCGCAAACTGTCGTCGAAGCTGTGGCTCGAGCGGCAGCTCAACGATCCCTATGTGGTCAAGGCCAAGGCGATGGGCTATCGCTCCCGCGCGGCCTTCAAGCTCCTCGAGATCGACGACAAATACCGGCTGTTGAAGGCCGGCATGGCCGTGGTCGACCTCGGCGCCGCGCCCGGCGGCTGGAGCCAGATCGCAGCCAAGCGCGTCGGTTCCGTCGACGGCAAGGGCAAGGTCGTCGCGATCGATCTCCTGGACATGCCGGAGATCGCTGGCGTCGACTTCGCGCAGCTCGATTTCATGGACCAGGATGCGCCCGACAAGCTCAACGCCATGCTCGGCGGCGGCGCCGACATCGTGATGTCGGACATGGCGGCCAATACCACCGGCCACCGCAAGACCGACCAGCTCCGCATCGTCGGCCTGATCGAGACCGCCGCGGCGTTCGCCTGCGACGTGCTCAAGCCCGGCGGTGCGTTTCTCGCGAAGACGTTCCAGAGCGGCGCCGATGCCGATCTGCTCGCCCAGCTCAAGCGCGATTTCGCGACCGTGCGTCACGTCAAGCCGGCTGCCAGCCGGCAGGATTCATCGGAACGCTACGTGCTGGCGACGGGATTTCGCGGCAGCAACGAGCGCCAGGGCGAATGAGCCTGATCGTGAGGCTCGAATAGAAAGACGCCTGCCGACGGGGTCGGCAGGCGCATGTCAACTGGGCCGGATCAGAGCGGCTTCTTCAGCGCGTCTGCGGTCTTGTTGATGGCGTCCTTCGTGGCATTCTTGGCATCGCCCATCGCCTGCTGCGCATCGCCCTTGGCTTCCTGCGCGGCGCCTTCGACGCGAAGCTTGTCGGATCCGACGGCAGAGCCGATGCCCTGCTTGGCCTTGCCGATCGCCTCGTTGGTCATTCCCTTGATCTTGTCGGTCGTTCCACTCATGTGATGTCTCCTTTGTTTGGCTCCAGACAACGGGCCAACATAGGTTAGGTTCCGTTCTGTCACGGGCACGACGGGGAAGATCTGCAACGCTCCGGCGACAGGTCCGAGCCGATAGTCCTGACCTGCGTGGAATGTCAGGCCATCATCCTTTTGCTGTGGGCGACGATCAGCTCGCGCATGGTCGACTGCGATGCGATCGCTCAGGACTTGCCTGCCAAAAATAACACGGTCGACTTTGCAGTATCACAATCCTGTAGCGATCCGGGGTGATGCTGATGTCGGCCGCAATCTAGGCGGGCATTCGGCTTTCTGGGGCTTCGTATGAACATCCTGAAAAATTCGCGCCGTCCGGTGGGACGGCAACAGCGTCGTATTGTCCTCGCGGCCCTTGCCGCCACAGCGCTGAGTTTGAGTCAGATTGAGATTGCCGCGGCGGACGCGACCATTTCGGTCGACGCGGCTTCGACGCTTCCTCAAGCTGGTGGAGACGTACTGCCGATCATCAAGAACATCTTCCAGAGCGGCAACGCGCCGGGGAGTGTGAGCGGCTATCCCGATCCGCTCGCCGACCAGGTACTGCCGCTGATGGCGATCCTTGGCGTGAAGCGGGCACGGCTGCTGCTGGTCGATGAATTTTGCGATATCGACGCCCAGGGGAATTTTGGCGGGACCTCCAGCGGCAGCTTTGTCGTGAACGAATGCAATCCGCTGGACTGGCAGCTTGACTGGCTGATCAAGGCCGGTCTCTCGCCGCACATGGCGGTGGCCTCGCACATGCCGGGAAGTTTCGCGCAGTTCGGCGAGGCGGAGACCTGGCAAGACCGCCGGATCAATCCGAACGACGACAACAGCCCGAAGATCATCGATCACTACAAGGCCTACATGAGCGGGCTGGTGCGCCACATCGCGGGCAAGATGTTCGCCGCCGGCGCACAATCGGCGATCTTCGAGGTCAGCAACGAGATCGACATCGCCAACGACTATCCGACGTGCAACCGTTCAAACCCGATTCCGGTTTGCACCCTTCAGTCGCTTGGTCCGTGGGGGCGTTGGCTGTGGTGGTTGGATCCGAACTCTTATGACGTCGGTGGATACTCGCAGGTCTACACGATTGCCCAGGAGAGCACGGCGCGATTTGGCTTCCCTTACAACGGCGATGTACGCCGCATCAGCCACCATCTCCTTCCGCTGCAGAAGATCGTTTCCGATGCGATCGCTGCGGTCAACGGCCAGAATCTCTATGGAGGAAAGACGATCGAGATCGCTGGTCCTGCCATGGCCGGCTGGAATCTGGCGGTGAGGCCGCAGGGGGCGCTCCCCTCCCTGGAAGAGCAGTTCATTGAGCAGACTTTCAATGCATCAGGCCCGTTCCATGCCAATCTCGATCGCTTCTCGTTCCATTACTATGGTTCGATCGAGGCTCTCCGCATCGTGGCTCCCCAGTATCTCTGCACGACGGATATCGCCGATCCTTTCAACCTGTTCGAGCAGATGGTCACGGCCTACAAGACCAAGCTCGACGCAGCCAACAAGTCGAACGTGCCGCTGTTCCTGTCGGAATGGGGGCCGACTGCGTGCGACAGCGGCGATGTGAACATTTCACACAAGGGAGCGGCCTGGACAGCGGCTTTCCTGCCGAAGGCGCTGGCCCAGGGCGTTACGATGGGATCATTCCTCACTGTCGAGGACAGGCTTGTCTATGGCGGGCCGACCGCGACGTCACTCACAGGCGTCGCTAGCCTCTGGCACACCCATGGGGCGGGGAGCTCCTACACCTTCCTCCCCAAGCCTCCGACCAACGTCTTCAAGATGTATGGCCTGATGAGCGGTCTTCGCAATCAGGTGACGGTGACGCCGACCTCCGGTTCGCACCTCGATGCTTTCGTCACCAGCGACCCGTTCTCGACCAGCGTGATGGTCTACAATTTCAATCCCTATCTGGTCTTCAACAACGACGCCAACACGCGGACAGATACGCCTGAGAACTTCTCCATTTCCGTCTCGAACATCTTCAAGAGGGCTGGCTACACCGGGCAGGTGAGAGTTCGGCGCTATCAGGTCGACAGCGACACGAGCAACCTGAAGAACTTCCTCGACTACGCCAACGCCCACTCTGGCAGCACCGGCGGGGCACCGGATCCGGGCCTCCAACTCATCCAGGACTTCACGGCGACCGCCGTCAATGGCGAGCTTCATCTTGATAGCTCCACCGCAGGCTCGTCGCCAAAGCCGTTGGGACTGGGCGTTACACTCTATCGCATCACCCTGAACTGATGCGTTTTTGTCACAGAGCGATGGCCTCCTAGCCATCGCTCCTCTCGAGGCTCACCCCAGCCGCTGATCCCGCGCATCCTGGGTGTTCTCGCTCGCGGCCTTGACGGCGGCCTGGGTGGCGCCTTTGCCGGCGCCCTTGCGGCTGGCGATTTCCGTGGCCTTGCGGCCGGAAATCTCGTGGCCGGCATCCGCGGGCATCTGCCAGAAGAACCAGCTCGACGCCGCCGAGGTCAGGGCGACGACGACGAAGGCCGGCGCGAACACGTTGGCGTTGAGTTCGCTGACATGGCTGAGCCACATCGTCGTCTCCACGGATGCGGCGCCCACCGCGACGCCGGCCGACACCGCGAGCTGCTGGTTGACGCTGACCAGTGTCGTCGCCCGGCTCATCTGCGCGGTCTCGACCTCGGCATAGGCGACCGTGTTGATCGCGGTGAATTCGAGCGAGCGGAAGAAGCCGCCGACGACGAGGATCACCATGATGATCAGGAGCGGTGTCGTCACCGTGAAGAGGGCGCAGATGCCGAGGAAGAACGCGCTGACGATCGCGTTGACGGTCATCAGGTTGCGGAAACCGAAGGTGCGGATGATGCGGGCCGCCAGCGTCTTCATGCCCATCGCACCGAGCGAGGAGGCGAAGGTGACGAGGCCGGAATGGAACGGCGACAGGCCGAAGCCGATCTGCATCAGGAGCGGCAGCAGGAAGGGCAATGCGCCGATGCCGAGCCGGAACAGGAAGCCGCCCAGCACGGCGGCGCGCAGCGTCGGCAGGTTCAGCAGCGAAAAGTCCAGCACCGGCGATCCTGTCCGCCGCGCATGGATGACATAGAGCGTCATCGAGATCGCGCCGCCCGCAACCAGCGCGGCGACCGTGGTCCAGGGCAGCAGATTGAGTCCGGCGACCGACAGTCCGAACGCGATGCCGGCAAGCCCGATCCCGGCCAGGATCATGCCGTAGAGATCGAACGGCTCGCGCTCCTCGCTCTTGATCGGATCGATGAACTTCAGCGCCATGAAGATGCCGAGCAGGCCGATCGGAATGTTGATCAGGAAGATCCAGTGCCACGACGCGTAGGTGGTGATGAAGCCGCCGAGCGGCGGTCCGATCACCGGACCGATCAGGGCAGGGACCGTCACCCACGCCATGGCGTTGACCAGCGCGCTCTTGTCGACCGACCGCAGCAGCACGAGCCGCCCGACCGGCGTCATCATCGCGCCGCCCATGCCCTGCAGGATGCGCGCGAAGACGAAATCGGTGACCGACGTCGAGAGCGCGCAGCCGACCGAGCCCACCATGAAGACGCCCACCGCGATCGCGAACACCATCCGCGCGCCGAACCGGTCCGCGGTCCAGCCGCTCGCCGGGATGAACACGGCGAGCGACAGCAGGTAGGACGTGATCGCGAGCTTCAGCGTCAGCGGGCTGGTGCCGATATCGGCCGCGATCGCCGGCAGCGAGGTGGCGATCACCGTCGAGTCCATGTTTTCCATGAAGAGAGCAGTGGCCACGATCAGCGGGATGACGCGTTGCTTGTCGACCATGTCGGATTGGGGCTGGATATCGGAAGGAAGGGTGAGTTGCGGCTTATCACCGCCGCCGACCATGGGCCATTGCGGATTGGCGCATGGCACCCAACTCCCGCGTAACAACGGTGTGACCATCTCGCGTGAGTCCGGGGCCGGCCGCTTCGCGCGCGCCCGGCCTTCATCGTGCCGCGCGCGGATCGCCGTTGCATGGATTTCGGGAGGCGCGGCGTTGTCGCGCCCCCGCAATGGTTGCGGGATCGACGACGCCGGGGGCTATCCACGCGGAATTTACCCAAAAAGCCTGTGCATGGCTGGCCAGCGGTCCGATTCGCTTTGATTCGTCATCGACCCGTGCTATCGACCCGCGTCAACCCCACCGATGGGCTCCGATTCTCCGGCGCTGCCGCAAGGTACGCCGAGGGCGGCGCTCATCCATAAGCATTTGCGGCAGGGCCGCAGGAAGGAGTTGGCAGATGGCCAGGGTGCAACTTCAGGGCATTCGCGAGGCCTTTACGTTCGACGACGTGCTGTTGAAGCCCGGCCTGTCGGACGTGCTTCCCTCCGAGGTCGACATCCGCTCGCGCGTCACCCGCGCCATTCCGCTGAACATTCCGATCATGGCCTCCGCCATGGACACCGTCACCGAGGCAAGGATGGCGATCGCCATGGCGCAGGCCGGCGGTCTCGGCGTGATCCATCGGAACTTCGATCCCGAAGGCCAGGCCGCCCAGGTCCGCCAGGTCAAGCGCTTCGAGTCGGGCATGGTGGTGAACCCGCTGACCATCAGCCCCGACGCCACGCTGGAGGATGCGCTCAAGCTGATGAGCGATCACGGCATCTCCGGCATTCCCGTCGTCACCGGCGCGGCCAAGTCGGTGCCCGGCAAGCTGGTTGGCATTCTCACCAACCGTGACGTGCGTTTTGCGACCAACCGGCAGCAGAAGATCTCCGAGCTGATGACGCACGAGAATCTCGTGACCGTGCGGGAGAATGTCAGCCAGGATGAAGCGCGGCGCATGCTGCACAAGCATCGCATCGAGAAGCTGCTGGTCGTCGACGACCAGTATCGCTGCGTCGGCCTGATTACCGTGAAGGACATGGAGAAGGCGGTCGCCCATCCGCTCGCCTGCAAGGACGCGCAGGGCCGCCTGCGCGTCGCTGCCGCCACCACGGTCGGCGACACCGGCTTCGAGCGCACCGAGCGCCTGATCGATGCCGGCGTCGATCTCGTGGTCGTCGATACCGCGCATGGTCATTCCCGTCACGTGCTGCACGCGGTGAACCGCATCAAGCGCCTGTCCAACTCCGTGCAGGTCGTCGCCGGCAACGTCGCGACCGAGGACGGCGCGCAGGCGCTGATCGATGCCGGCGCGGACTGCATCAAGGTCGGCATCGGTCCGGGCTCGATCTGCACCACGCGCATCGTCGCCGGTGTCGGCGTGCCCCAGCTCACCGCGATCATGGATGCGGTGGAGGCGGCCAAGAAGGCCGACATTCCCGTCATCGCCGATGGCGGCATCAAGTTCTCGGGCGATCTCGCCAAGGCGCTCGCCGCCGGTGCCGACATCGCCATGGTCGGCTCGCTGCTCGCGGGCACCGACGAGACGCCCGGCGAGGTGTTCCTGTGGCAGGGCCGTTCCTACAAGGCCTATCGCGGCATGGGTTCGGTCGGCGCGATGGCGCGCGGCTCGGCCGACCGCTATTTCCAGCAGGACATCAAGGACACGCTCAAGCTCGTGCCCGAAGGCATCGAGGGCCAGGTGCCCTACAAGGGGCCGGTCGCCAACGTCATGCACCAGCTCGCCGGCGGCCTGCGTGCGGCGATGGGTTATGTCGGCGCCAAGGACATGAAGGACCTGCACGAGAAGGCCCAGTTCGTCCGCATCACCGGCGCGGGCCTGCGCGAAAGTCATGTCCACGACGTGACGATCACGCGTGAAAGCCCGAACTATCCGGGCGGTGGCTAGTCGCCCCACATGCCGTTGTCATGCCCCGCGAAGGCGGGGCATCCAGTACGCCGTAGCCTTTCGGTTCAATCACGACGCTCTCTGGAATACTGGATCGCCCGATCAAGTCGGGCGATGACAGCGAGGCTGTGGCGAGTGCGCGCGCTTTTGTGTTGACGCAACTCGCTCCCTCCGCTTCCGTTCGCGGCGACAAGCCTTCAGGAGGAAGCCATCATGTCCCAAGCAAAACGCATCATTCTCGCCGCGCGTCCCGTCGGCGAGCCCAAGCCGTCCGATTTTCGCCTGGAAGAATTCGCGGTGCCGACCCCGGGCGCCGGCGAGGTCCTGCTGCGCACGATCTGGCTGTCGCTCGATCCCTATATGCGCGGCCGGATGAGCGACGGGCCGTCCTATGCTGCGCCCGTGCCGCTCGGCGGCGTGATGGAAGGCGAGGCCGTCAGCCAGGTCGCGGCCTCGAACAATCCTGATTTCGCGGTCGGCGACGTCGTCCGCGCCCGCACCGGCTGGCAGACGCATGCGATCTCGAACGGCAAGGGCCTGATCAAGGTCGATCCGACGCTCGGGCCGATCTCGACCTCGATCGGCGTGCTCGGCATGCCCGGCATGACCGCCTATACCGGCCTGCTCGACATCGGCAAGCCGCAGGCCGGCGAGACCGTCGTCGTCGCCGGCGCCTCCGGCGCAGTCGGCTCGGCGGTGGGCCAGATCGCGAAGATCAAGGGGGCGCGCGCGGTCGGCATCGCCGGCGGCAAGGACAAGTGCGATTACGTCGTGAAGGAACTCGGCTTCGATGCCTGTCTCGATCACCGCGATCCAGATTTCGCGGCGAAGCTGAAGGACGCCTGCCCGAAGGGCATCGACGTCTATTTCGAGAATGTCGGCGGCGCCGTGTTCGAGGCGGTGTTCCCGCTGCTCAATCCGTTTGCCCGCGTGCCGGTGTGCGGCCTGATCGCCCACTATAACGACACCGAATCCAAGCCGCCGAAATGGGCGGCCGCGATGATGCGGGCGACGCTGACCAAGCGGCTGACCTTCCGCGGCTTCATCGTCTCCGACTTCGCCTCCCGCCACGGCGACTTCCTGCGCGACATGTCGGGCTGGGTCCGCGACGGCAAGGTCAAGTACAAGGAGTTCGTGACCGAGGGCCTGGAGAGCGCGCCCGGCGCGTTCATGGGGCTGCTGAAGGGCGCCAATTTCGGCAAGCAGCTGGTCCGGGTCGGCCCGGACAAGGCGTGATCGCCTCGCTGCTGGGCGAGGGGATGGTTAATCAAATGTGACGCTTCGGCCACACTCCCCGTAAAGATACGCGGGTGTGGCCGGCGGTTCATTGACCTCCAGCCGAAGACATTGAATCATCGCGCATATTTAGGTGTTGCGATGTTAGAGATCAGTGTTTTTTGCGTCATCCTCGTTGCCGCCTTCTATTGGGCGACCCTGTTCATCATGGGGCGTCGCGATGACGTCATCCACGGCAAGTTCGTGCATGTCGAGGACGACGCCGGGGTCGTGCCTCCGGCGATGCCGCTGGCTCCGCCGCCGTTTCCAAAGCGCCAAGCCAAGGCCGTCGTGTCCGCCCGCCAGCCGGCCGCCCAGGATGCGGATCCGAAGCCCGTGACCAGCGAGACCTTGCAATCGCTGCTCGCCGCGATTCAGCAGGACCTCAAGAGCGTCGCCTGACGTCCGCCATTTGCCTCACATGACGCGGTAGCGGATCGTGTAGGAATCCTGCGGGGCGACGCTGCCGGCGCGCGGCGAAGCGATGCGGTCGGCGAGGTGCCAGGGGCCGAACTGGTCGGCGCGATGCGGCTCGGCCGGCAGGCGCAGGCGGAACTCGAAGGTGCCCTTGCCGGGCAGATTGACCACCAGCAGGCGATCGGCGGTGCGATGGTTGAGCCCGACCGCGCCGCGCAGCAGCGCCCTTCCGTCGCCGAGGTCGCGCACGCCATCGACCAGAGCGAGGGTCTGGTTGCGGTCGGTGTGCAGCTCGATCTGGGTGTCGGTCATCGCCGCGAGCATCTCGCGCGGCATCCGGATTTCGAACTCCACCGCGGGCTTCGACGGGTTGAGCCCGAGATAGGCCAGCGCCGCGTGGCGCGTGTCCCAGGCGGCGAACGTGAACAGGGCGATCGCCGCCAGAGCCACCAATCCCTGCCTGACGATCTCGCGCCAGCTCCGCGTGCTCATGCGCAGATAGACGGTCATGGCCAGCGCCACGGCCAGCGCCGCGGCGACGCCTGACAGCGCCGACATCAGGAGGCCGAGCTGGCCTTCGGCAGGATCGGTCAACAGGGCGGACAGGGTGTTCATGGCGGTCGCTCGCCTCTCGCCGGGACGGGCAGAAATTGCTGTGATAACCGCCAGTTGGTCGCCTTTGCGGGAACACGGGTTCAACTGCTTCATTGTCAGGACCAGCGCTGACCGCTAATGGACCAGAGCCAGCCGTCGCCCGGCGCCGGCCAACGGGACGATTTTCGATGACAGTTCAAATGGTTTTGCTGCCTGTCTTCGTGCAGGTCGGGCTCACCTTCGCGCTTCTGATCGGCATGGTGATCGGCCGTCGGCGGGCGTTGGTCGCCGGCGAGACGAAGATCCGCGACATTGCGCTCGGCGAGCCGAACTGGCCGAAGGGCGCCACCCAGGTCGCCAATTGCTACCGCAACCAGTTCGAACTGCCGGTGCTGTTCTACGCCCTGATCGCCCTGGCGCTGCCGCTGCGCCATGCCGATCTCTTCATCGTGCTGATGTCCTGGGTGTTCGTGGTGGCGCGCTTTGCCCATGCCGGCGTATTCGTCACCTCCAACGATCTCGGCCGCCGCTCCATGGCCTGGCTCGCCAGCGTGCTGGTGCTGCTGGCGATGTGGATCTACTTCGCCCTCAAGATGCTGCTGCTGATCTGAGCGCCCCTGCGCGCCATTCCTGATCCGAAAGATTGCCATGACTCCCGCTGCCCGCCTGTCCGCCGCCATCGACCTGATCGACACCATCGAGAAGGACCGCATTCCCGCCGCCAAGGCACTGAAGGAGTGGGGCACCGCGCACCGCTTCGCCGGCTCCGGCGACCGCGCCGCCATCGCGGGCCTCGTCTGGGACGTGCTGCGCCGCTACGCCTCCAGCGCCTTCCTGATGCAGGCCGACACGGCCCGGGCCCGGCTGATCGGCATGCTGCGCCTCGAGCGGCAGATGGACACCGACACCATGGCGGCGCTGTTCGACGGCAGCCGCTTTGCGCCGGCGCCGCTGACGGAGGCGGAGCGTGCCGCGCTCGCCTCGCGCTCGCTGAAAGATGCGCCCGCCGCGATCGCCGGCGACTATCCCGACTGGCTCGATCCGCATCTGGCCAAGGTGTTCGGCGAGGACCGCGCCGCCGAGGCCGCCGCGATGGCGAGCCGGGCTCCGCTCGACCTGCGCGTCAACACGCTGAAATCCAGTCGCGACAAGGTGCTGGCGCGGCTTGCTCATCTTCATGCGAAGCCGACGCCCTGGGCCGCGAACGGGCTGCGCATCGAGCTGTCCGCCGATGCGCGCAATCCCGGAATCCAGGCCGAGGAGGATTTCATCAAGGGCGCGATCGAGGTCCAGGACGAGGGATCGCAGCTGGCGGCTGCCTTCACCGCGGCCAAGCCCGGCGAGCAGGTGATCGATCTCTGCGCCGGGGCCGGCGGCAAGACGCTGGCGCTGGCCGCGCTGATGCAGGGCAAGGGCCGCCTCATCGCCACCGACAGCGACAAGCGCCAGCTCGCGCCGATCCACGAACGCCTGTCCCGCGCCGGTGTCCACAATGCCGATATCCGCACGCCCAAAGGCGAGGCCGATCCGCTCGCCGACATCCGCGCCTCGGCCGATCTCGTCGTGATCGACGCGCCCTGCACGGGAACCGGAACCTGGCGGCGCAATCCCGACGCCAAATGGCGCATGCGCCCGGGCGCGCTGGAAATCCGCCTGCGCGATCAGGTCGAGGTGCTGGAGCGCGCGGTTCCGCTGGTCAAACCGGGTGGCCGCATCGCCTACATCACCTGCTCGGTGCTGCCCGAGGAGAATTGCGAGCAGGTGAGGGCGTTCGTCGCCCGCCATCCCGAGTTCTCGGTCGTGCCGCCGGACGACACCGTCACCGTGCTCTGGGACAAGGCCGAGGCGTTCGCGGAAGCGGCGCTGAAGTCGCCGGAGGGCTGGCTGATGACCCCGCGCCGCACCGGAACCGACGGCTTCTTCGTCTCGGTGCTGAAGAAGACCGGCTGATCATTCCGCCATCGCCGTCATTCCGGTTTCGCCCTGCGGCTGTCCCGGAATCACGAGCCCAAACAAAAGCCCCGCGAACCGGGATCCCGGTCGCGGGGCTTGATGGGTGGTGTTCTGCCGGTACGTCCGTGGTCAGAACACTGAAAGCTCAGCTAATTAGCCGACGCGCAGATTGTCAGCGGACGACTTGCCGCTGCGACGATCGGCGACGATGTCGAACGAGACCTTCTGGCCCTCGTTGAGGGTCGAGAGGCCGGCGCGCTCGACGGCGCTGATGTGCACGAACACGTCCTTCTGACCGTCGTCCGGCTGGATGAAGCCGAAGCCCTTCTGATTGTTGAACCACTTCACGGTGCCCATAGCCATGGGATATTCCTTTGCTCGAGAGTTACACGCTGGACCGGCACGCATCATTGCGCCCGTGATCCTGATCAGTCGATGTTGGGGAAATCATCTGAAGCGTGCGCGCCCGTCAGCAACGAAGCGAAGCGGCCCAGTCGTTCGGCCAAGTATCGATGATCACAATATAGAGAGATATTTTGGCCACTTCAAGGCATCACGCGCCGCCCGCGCGGTCGCGCGCCGATGCTATCTCGCGGTGCAGCGCGAAGGTGTTAATCGACAATGAACAGCGTCGCGCCGGTCGCGGTCGAGGACCGGTGCGCGGCGTCGCCGAAATCCGACACCTGGTAGCTCATGCCGGCCGTCAGCCTGAACTTGCGCCCGTCTTTCAGTTCGCTGTCGAGTTCGCCCTTCAGCACGTAGAGCACGTGGCCGCGGTCGCACCAATGGTCGGCGAGATAGCCCGGCGAATACTCCACCATCCGCACCCGGAGCTCGCCGATGTTCAGCGTCCGCCACAACGCGTGCCCGGTCTCGCCGGCATGCGTGGTCGGCTCGACCTTGCTCCAGTCGGTGACGGTGAAGGGCGAGGCGGGGAGTTTCATGATGAGGGATCCTGTCTCGAGAGCCGGCAGTGCTTCTGTTATCGCACGTCGTTGCCACAGTCTGCGTCATTGCGAGCGCAGCGAAGCAATCCAGAAATGCATCTGCGGAGACAGCCTGGATTGCTTCGTCGCAAGAGCTCCTCGCAATCACGCCGAGAGAGCAACGTTACCCCACCGGATGGTTCGCCGAACCCTGCACGATCAGCCCCGCTGCATCGACCCGCAGATATTCGCAGATCTTCTTGCCGCGCTCGTTCTCGTAGAACACCACGACGCTGTCGGGGCTGACGAACAGATCGATCAGCGTGAAGTGCAGGTTCGGGATCAGTCCCAGCGCCTTGCCCCAATAGGCGCGCAAAGCGTCCTTGCCGCGCACGGTGCCGCCGGGATCGAAGCCCATCATGGGAATGCGGTCGGACGTCATCACGGCGTCCTCGGCATAGAGCGTGAGAACGCGCGCGAGATCGCGCGCGTTCCAGGCCTCGACCCAGGTTCGGCCGAGCGCGGCGAGGTCCGATGGTGGGTGGTGCGGTTGCGGCATGGCGGTCTCCTCCACGGTTTTCTTGGCGGTCTCCCTGATCGGCTCGTGTGTGATCCGGATCACATTAGGTCAATGATACTGACCTATATTGCCTTGTCCATGCCCAACAAGGATGTGGGCCGGCGTTCCCGCGCGGTTGCGGGCCGGGCGCCGCCAGCGTATTGGCTTGCCATGACAGCAGCACAGACCGACCGCTCCGCGTCGACGCCCTCATCGGCCTCGGCGCATGACAAGATTCTCATCGTCGATTTCGGCAGCCAGGTGACGCAGCTCATCGCGCGTCGCGTCCGCGAGGACGGCGTCTATTGCGAGATCGTCCCGTTCAACAAGGCCGAAGAGGCCTTCAAGGCGATGCAGCCGAAAGCCGTGATCCTCTCCGGTGGTCCGGAGTCGGTTCATGAAGAGGGCTCGCCGCGCGCCCCGCAGCTGATCTTCGCCTCGGGCGTGCCGGTGATGGGCATCTGCTACGGCCAGATGACGATGGCGGCCCAGTTAGGGGGCGAGGTCGAGGGCGGCCATCACCGCGAATTCGGCCGCGCCGATGTCGAGGTCAAGGCCGACAGCAAGCTGTTCGAGGACGTCTGGTCATCCGGCAGCAAGAACCAGGTCTGGATGAGCCATGGCGACCGCATCACGAAGATGCCGCCGGGCTTCTCCGTCGCCGGCACCTCGCCGAACGCGCCGTTCGCGATCATCCAGGACGAGAAACGCAAATATTACGGCCTGATGTTCCATCCCGAAGTGGTGCACACGCCCGACGGCGCGAAACTCATCCGCAACTTCGTCCGCAAGATCGCCGGCCTCTCCGGCGACTGGACCATGCGCGCCTTCCGCGAGGAGGAGATCGCCAAGATCCGCGCCCAGGTCGGCAAGGGCCGGGTGATCTGCGGCCTCTCCGGCGGCGTCGATTCCGCCGTCGCGGCGGTGCTGATCCACGAGGCCATCGGCGACCAGCTCACCTGCGTCTTCGTCGACCACGGCTTGATGCGCCTCAACGAGGCCGAGCAGGTCGTCGACCTGTTCCGCCACCACTACAACATCCCGCTGGTGCACGTGGATGCCTCGAAGCAGTTCCTGGGCGAGCTCGAAGGCGTCACCGATCCGGAAACCAAGCGCAAGACCATCGGCCGCCTCTTCATCGAGGTGTTCGAGCAGGAGGCCAAGAAGATCGGCGGCGCCGATTTCCTCGCGCAGGGCACGCTCTACCCTGATGTGATCGAGAGCGTCTCCTTCACCGGCGGGCCTTCGGTCACAATCAAGTCGCACCACAATGTCGGTGGCCTGCCCGAGCGCATGAACATGAAGCTCGTCGAGCCCTTGCGCGAATTGTTCAAGGACGAGGTCCGCAAGTTGGGGCGAGAACTGGGCCTGCCCGAAATCTTCGTCGGCCGCCACCCGTTCCCGGGCCCGGGCCTCGCCATCCGCTGCCCCGGCGAGATCACGAAGGACAAGCTCGACATCCTGCGCAAGGCCGACGCCGTCTACATCGACCAGATCCGCAAGCACGGCCTCTACGACGAGATCTGGCAGGCCTTCGCCGTGCTGCTCCCCGTCAAGACCGTCGGCGTCATGGGCGACGGCCGCACCTACGACTACGTCGTCGGCCTGCGCGCCGTCACCTCCACCGACGGCATGACCGCGGACTTCTATTCGTTCGACATGAAGTTCTTAGGGGAGACCGCCACGCGCATCATCAACGAGGTGAAGGGCGTGAACCGGGTGGTGTACGACGTGACGAGCAAGCCGCCGGGGACGATCGAGTGGGAATGATTCGTGCCCATCCGGCGCTATCCTACGGCACGCCAGAATACGCCGTAACAAACTGATAAACAAAATAAAATTACCCAAGGACGTTCGAGGACTATCGGTCGGCAGAGATCGCCGGTGACGTACTCCCTGACGGTCCGGCTCCCCGTTGCGAAATCCGATTTCATCCGATACCGTCAGGCTCTGAGCGCCATGTGACGGTCTTTTTTTCGACCTAAGATACTGTAAGAAAAAGAGATTTTGTCGTGATGGCGCCCGAAATTGGCCTGACGGTCTTTTTTCGAGGAGGCGGCCCGAATGCTGACGGATGCAGCTCTTAAGCACCTGAAACCAAAAGACAAAATTTATAAGGTGACGGACCGGGACGGCATGTACGTCCTGGTGAAGCCGTCGGGGACACTCACGTTTCGGCTGGACTACCGGATGAATGGGCGGCGCGAGACCGTCACCTTCGGCAAGTACGGCCCTGCGGGCCTGTCCCTCGCTCGAGCACGAGAGCTGTGCATCGATGCCAAGCGGGCGATCAGCGAGGGACGATCGCCGGCGATCGAAAAGCAGCGGGAGAAGCGCCGGCTGCTGGAAGCGAAGAGCTTTGGTCAGTTCGGCGAGAAATGGCTGACCGCGGCGCCGATGGCGGACAGCACGCGGGCGATGCGCCGGTCAATCTTCGAGCGCGAGCTGCTGCCCAAGTGGCGCAACAGGCTGCTGACCGAGATCACACCGGATGACCTCCGGGCTCTTTGCGGGGCGATCGTCGAGCGGGGCGCACCCGCGACGGCGATCCACGTCCGCGACATCGTCAAGCAAATCTACGGCTTCGCGATCCTGCACGGGGAGAAGGTCGCCAACCCCGCTGACGATGTGGGACCGTCTTCGATCGCGACGTTCGTGCCGAAGGACCGATCGCTCTCGCCTACCGAGATCAGGATCATGCTCAAGCTGATCGAGAAGGTCGCGACATTGCCGACCATCAGGCTCGGCATGCGGCTTTATCTACAGACCATGGTGCGCAAGAGCGAGCTGCAGGATGCCACGTGGGACGAAGTCGATTTCGAGAATGCCGTGTGGACGATTCCGAAGGAGCGCATGAAGCGTTCGAAAGCGCACAACGTCTATCTGTCGCGGCAAACACTCGACATCATGATCGCGCTGAAGACCTGCGCAGGGAATTCGCGATACCTGCTGCCGTCGCGGTATGACGCGGATGCGCCGATGTCGCGCGCGACGTTCAACCGGGTAACCTACTCGGTTGTTGAACTGGCGAAGAAGGAAGGCCTGCCACTCGAGCCATTCACGGTTCATGATCTGCGAAGGACGGGATCCACGCTGCTCAACGAGCTGGGTTTCAATAGCGACTGGATCGAAAAGTGTCTTGCCCACGAGGATGGTCGTTCGTCGCGCGGCGTCTACAACAAGGCGGAGTACGAAGTTCAGCGTCGCCACATGATGCAGGAGTGGTCGGACATCATCGACGCCTGGGTCGCTGGGAAGAAGCGCGTCCCGGTACTCATCCCGCCTTCGATGCCGCTGCTTGAGCCAGACCCGGCTCTCGAACCGGGCGCGATCGCCGCAACCTGACGTCAGGAGACTGGGCGCGGTTAAGGGGGGCTGCTCGGCGCGAAGCCAGCCACGCCTCGACTTCCGCCAAGTCCCAAACGACGCAGCGCGGCGAGAGCGCGAAGCGCCGTGGAAATTCCCCGCGCTGCTCCATTTCGTAGATGGTGCTGTCGGCGAGAGGCACCATTTCACGCAACTGCTGTCGCCGGATGGTTCGTTTAATTGGCGTATCTTTTCCGTAAGCCATTCATCATCTCCTCAGCTACCGTTCTTGAGGAAATGAGCGCGATAGGTCTCGAAAGGGAAGGGCAGAAGTTCGGAAGTCGAAAAACTGGATAGCGTGGCGTGCAAATAAAGATCTTAGCGTAAACGACTTTTCGGCCTCTGCGGCTGCCGCAGCGAGCATCTGAGGCTCGCCAAAGTCACCACGACTGATTTGACCTATCGCGCCGCAGGAGCATCGGTGACGGCTTGTTTTTGGCACATTTTGGCGTCATCCTTCGAGTTGTCATGGAACGTTGGTCGGCTCGAAAGCTTGTCGCTGTGTTCCTCGCGGTGTTCGTCACCGTGGGGATGAGCCTGTCCGCCGTTCAGGCGAGCAGCATGTCGGCGCAAATGGCGATGGCTTCCGACATGTCTGGCTCGGTACATGACGGTTGCCCTGGCTGTCCGAATGACGACGGCGATGATGGCATGAAGGCGATGGTGTGCGGCGTGGTCTGCGCCGCCCCCGTTCTCGCGATGCTCCCGGAGGGAGCATCCATGCCGGCAGCTCAAAGGCCAGACTCCTATCCGGCGCGCGACGCCTTTCTCCATGGAAGGCGAGCGCCGCCCGATCCTTACCCGCCGCGAACCACCGACATCGGCTGACGCTCCGGCCGTCGCAAGAAGCGACTGAGCCGGTCGAGCGAACGCGTCTGCGCGCCTTTTTCACGCGATAGCTCGCTGAACGCCGACGCGTTCCGTCATCAACGATGATCGGAAGGATCGCATGTGACTACGCAATCCATTTGCCCTCTCTCTCGCCGGACCCTGCTCCAGGCGGGTGGAGGCTTCTTCTTGACGATGGCGTGGCGGCCAGCCTGGGCCGGCACGCCTGTCGAGCGCCGCATCGTAGCAGGTCCAACCCGCGCACGCCTTGCCGGCGCTGGTCATCCGGAAACCGACGTCTGGGCTTATGACGGCACGGTGCCCGGTCCCCTTGTTCGCCTGCGCCAAGGCGAGCCGGTACGCCTCATCGTCGAGAACCGCCTTGATCAGGAGACCACCGTCCATTGGCACGGCATCAGATTGCCGAACCCCATGGATGGCGTCCCCGGCCTGACCCAACCGCCGATCAAGCCGGGTGAGAGCTTTGCCTACGAATTCACGCCGCCGGATGCAGGGACGTTCTGGTATCACCCGCACGCCAACAGCCTCGAGCAGCTCGGCCGCGGACTTGCCGGAGCCGTCATTGTCGAGGAGCGTGAGCCCGTCGCCGTCGATCGCGATCTTCTCTGGCTTCTGGCCGATTGGCGGCTGAACGCGCAGGCTGAGATCGCCGCCGGATTCGGCAACCGCATGGAAGCGGCGATGTCCGGCCGGGTGGGCAACACCGTCACGATCAACGGCAGCGTGTCGAAGGAGGAGCCGGTGCGTGCCGGCGAGCGTATCCGTCTGCGCCTCGTCAACGGCTCCCTCGCCCGCATCATGGCACTGCGCTTCGACGGGCACCGGCCAATGGTTGTGGCGGTCGACGGCCAGCCTTGCGAACCGCATGAGCCTAAGGATGGCCGGATCCTGCTCGGCCCCGCCATGCGTATCGACGTCGCGTTCGACCTGCAGGGCGAGCCGGGGCGCCGTTATCGCGTCGTCGACGATTTCTACGATGGCCTGGCTTATTGGGTGACCGAACTGGCCTACGACGAGAGGCCACCCATCAGGGCGCATCCACTCGAAACGCCGCTCAACCTGCCGCGCAATCCCCTGCCGGAGCCCGACCTTGCCGATGCCGACCGCCACGAGTTGACGCTTCAGGGCGGCATGATGGGTGGCGGCGGGATGGGCGGGATGATGAGCGGTGGCATGATGGGAGGAATGATGGGCATGGGCGGCGGTGCCGCCTGGACCATCAACGGCATGTCGATGACCGGCGACGGTCACGCCGGCATGGAGCCAGCCCTCACCTTCTTGCGCGGGCGCAGCGTCGTGCTGAAGCTGCGCAACGAAACCGCTTGGTGGCACCCGATGCACCTACACGGCCACAGCATGTTGGTGCTGAGCCGCAATGGCGCGCCGGTGCCTCATCGGCAGTGGCAGGACACGGTCCTAATGGCTCCCAGGGACACCGTTGAAGTTGCCTTCGTCGCCGACAATCCCGGCGACTGGATGCTGCATTGCCACGTCATGGACCACCAGATGGCCGGCCTGATGACCGTGCTGCGCGTGGCCTGAACTCGAACCTGATGAAGGAGATCATCGATGCAAAGACGAACTTTTCTGCTCGGAAGCGCCGCCATTCTGCTCCTGCCGATCCCGGCGATCGCAGACACCGGCATTCGCGCGACACTCTACAAGAACCCTCAATGCAGTTGCTGCGAGGGCTATGCAGGCTACCTGCGACAGAACGGTTTCCAGGTGGAGGTCAAGCCGACCAATGATCTGGCCGAGATCAGTCGCAAGGCCGGGGTCCCGGCGGAGTTGGAAGGCTGCCACACGATGTTTATCGACAACTACGTGATCGACGGTCACGTGCCGGTCAACGTCGTTCGCAGGCTCCTCGCGGAGAAACCCGCGATTGCCGGCATCACCCTGCCGGGCATGCCGATGGGCTCGCCCGGCATGGTCGGGACCAAGACCGAGAAATTCGTGATCTACGCCCTCACGAAGGATGGCAAAGCCCCGACCGTCTACGCGACGGAATGACCGGCGCCGGGAGGTCGCTTCGATGACTGAGATCGCAACGACACATCCCCCGGAGATGGTTGAACGGCCGGCGGGCGCGGTCACACGGCGCCGCTTGCTCTTGGCCGCACCAGCCATCGGTTTTGGAGGGCTTGCGGCCCTATTCGCCGCGCGGCTCGGAAGCGATCCGAGCCAGCTTCCCTCGGCCCTGATCGGCAAGCCCGTTCCGATCTTCGATCTGCCGCCGGTCCAGGGCCGCACCCTTGGCCTGTCGAGCGACGACCTCCACGGTGAAGTCTCGCTCGTCAACGTCTTCGCGTCCTGGTGCGTCGCCTGCCGGGCCGAGCATCCGCTGTTCTTGCGCCTTGCCCGGGATAAGACGGTGCCTGTCCACGGGCTGAACTACAAGGATCGGCCCGAGGATGCGGCCCGCTGGCTCGACAGTCTTGGCGACCCTTACACCCGCACCGGGGCAGACCGGGACGGCAGGGTCGCGATGGACTGGGGCGTCTACGGCGTGCCCGAGACCTTCGTGATCGGCGCGGATGGACGCATCGCGTATAAGCAGATCGGCCCGATCACCGACAAGGCGCTGGAGGAGACCGTCCTGCCGCTCATTGAGCGGCTGCGCCGGCAGGCAAAAGGAGGTCAGCCATGAGATGGCTCGCCTTCACTCTTGCTGCGCTTATTGTTGCGATCGGGCCGGCACTCGCCGATCCGCCGCAGAATTTCGTGCTGCACGAGACGCCGGCGCCTGTGCCCGAGCTCCAGTTTACCGGTGAGGGCAAGCCGCAGGCCCTCGCGAATTTCCGCGGCAAGGTGGTCCTCCTCAACGTCTGGGCAACCTGGTGCCTGCCGTGCCGAAAGGAGATGCCGACGCTCGACCGGCTGCAGGCAGCGCTCGGCGGGCCGGATTTCGAAGTCGTCGCCTTGTCGATCGACCGCGGCGGGGCCGAGGTCGTGAAGAAGTTCTACAGCGACATCGGCATCCAGCATCTCGGCATTCACATCGACAGCTCCGGCAAGGCCGGCTTCGCTTTGGCAACCGCCGGCCTGCCGACAACGCTCCTGATCGACCGTCAGGGTCGGGAACTCGGCCGACTGATCGGCCCTGCCGAATGGGATGCGCCGGACATGGTCGCATTCCTCAAATCAATAATCGGCCGAAAAGAGGGACACCTGTCATCCCCACACCAGAAGGACCAACCGCTATGACTGACATCAATGCGACTGACCTGCCGACCCGTGCCGAGCCCCGGAAAGCCCACGACGATTGCGGCGCTGGCTACAAGATCGGCGTGGCCTGATCCTGCTTGCGATCCTGGCGCTCACGCTCGGCGTAGCGTTCAATTGGAGCTGGCTCGTTGCGATCGGCGCTGCTCCTCTGCTGCTGAGCGCGCTTCCGTGTCTCGCCATGTGCGCGCTCGGCCTGTGCATGAACCGGATGAGCAGTTCGCCCGAGGCATCGCCGACCGGAGCCCGCGCTGCTGCAGTGCCCGATGGTACGGCCAGGGCTGGCGGATCGTGCTGTTCACCAGCAGCAGACAGTCCTTCGAGGTGACACCATGCGGCTCCTGAAGTCTGTGGCGCTCGCGTTTGCCCTCATGATGGCGACCGTCGCGCCGGTCCTGGCGCATTCCCTCGAAGAGGTCGATCAGGATCTGCGCGACAAGGACAAGTATTTCCAGCCGGTCGACAGCGAGGCGCCCGGCTTCTCGTTGCAGGATGCCGATGGCCGGATCGTCAGTCTTGCCAGCCTGCGCGGCAAGGTCGTCGTCCTGAATTTCATCTACACGAACTGTCCCGATGTCTGCCCGCTCCACGCCGAGCGGATCGCCGAGCTCCAGGCCATGATCAATCAGACGCCGATGAAGGCGATGGTCGAGTTCGTCACCATTACGACAGACCCGAAGCGCGACACTGGCGAGGTCCTGCGCGATTACGGCAAGGCTCACGGCCTCGACCCTGTGAACTGGGTGTTTCTAACAGCGGAGCCTGATCAGCCCGAGGACAGCACGCGCAAGATCGCAGAGGCCTATGGGCTCAAGTTCACGCAAGGCGACGACGGCATGCAGATGCACGGCATCGTCACCCATGTCATCGATCAGGATGGACGACTGCGTGCCCGCTTTCATGGCCTGGAGTTTGAGCCGGTCAATCTGGTGATCTTCGTCAATGCGCTCACCAACCGCGCACAAAAGCCGCATGGGCACCAGCAGCCGGGACTCTGGGAGAAGCTCAAAGGACTGTTCTGATGGCATCGAACGCATGCGCTTGGCCGGCAGCACCGCGCCGCGCGGGTCGGACGTCGAGGTGACTGCGCCGCGGTCGGCCCAGAACCGGGTTTCAACAGCGATTGGGTCGAGAAGTATCTCGCGCACGAAGGTGGCCGTTCGTCACGCGGCGTCTATAACAAGGCGGAGTATGAGATGCAGCGCCTCCATATGATGCAGGAGTGGTCGGACGTCATCGACGCCTGGGTTGCTGGGAAGAAAGCGCATCCCGGTACTCATCCCGCCTTCGATGCCGCTGCTTGACCCGACCCGGCTCTCGAACCGTGCGCGATCGCCGTTGCCTGACGTCAGGAGAACTGCGCGCGAACTATGGGGATTGATCGGCGCGAGGCCAGCCAGGCCTCGACCTCCGCGAGATCCGCGATAAGTCTCGAAAGGGAAGGGCAGACTTTCGGAAATCGAAAACTGGATAGTGTGGCGTGCAATAAAAAATCTTGGCGTAAACGACTTTTCGGTCTCCGGGAGGCAGAGGTCGTGAGTTCCAATCTCGCCCGGTGCTCCAGCGTAGATTAAATTGATAAGTACGTTTTCACCGGAGGGCCGCCGCGGCGAACATCTGAGGCTCGCCAAGGTCGCTACGACTGTGGCCTATCGCGCCGCAGGATAGGGGCTGAGCCTCGCGCTCGCTCTCAATGGTGCCGCTTGATCCTGTAGCCAGTGCAGGAACTATCTTGAGAAGTCATGGAACTGTGATGGCCACACCAGGAGGCGTGTGGAGCTCCGAGATGCCTGGATGCGACCAAAGCTAATGCGCTGGTGACCTTCGTCGGCAAAGGCGGAAAGTTGAGGGGTCGGAGAGAACCTTGGGCGGCCACGATCGCCGCCGTAGTCGAGAAGCGGGGACTCTGTGAACCAAAGGCGCGTTTATCGATCACCAGAACATTGGATAATGGGGGGATTAGCCAATGCGGATTGCACTTCAGGTTGCTGACAGAATCGACCGGCTCAGTGACTCTGTCGCTCGGATTGTGCGGTGGGGATTGCTCGCCAATGCTTTGGTGATTGCAGGAAACGCCTTCAGCCGAAAGTTTTTTTCGCTTGCTTCGCCATCAGCATTCGATCTGCAGTGGCAGTTCTTTGCCGCCGTTGTGCTGCTGATGGCTGCTTACGCATTGAGGCGTGATGAGCACGTTAGGATCGATGTTTTCGCCCATCGCTTAGGCGAACGGGGTCTAGCGTGGCTTGATCTATTCGGGATTTTGCTCGTTCTTCTGCCAGTATGCATCGCGATGGTGTGGGTTAGCTGGCCTCACTTTGTCGAAGCATTCGTGGCGGGCGAGTCGCGTGCGACGCGAGAGAGCACCAGCAACATTCCGGCCTGGATCATCAAAGGATTTATTCCATTTGGCTTCTTTTTGCTCGGGCTGCAGGGAGTAGCTGAGGCTAGCCGAACAACAAGCATGCGCGTCCTGGCAGGACTAGCAAGGTCTCGTGATCGGAGGCGCGCTCAGTAACGCCACCGATCGGATACGCTATACGCTATGGCGCGTTTCGCCGCTGTTGGCGTGCATCTGGTGATGCCTTTGTCAGCTGGGCGAGATGAAAAATAGTCAGTGACGGTGGGCTAGCTTGCGACTGCTGACTAAAAGCCGTTCAGCATGACTGCCCGACGGTCACATCCAACAAGCTGGCGGGTACGAATGTGCCACTCGCGATGAGCGGTGGGGCGGTGGGAAACCCGCGATCGATTGATGATGTCTGTCGTGGCTTGACCCTGTAGTGACTACAGAATTATGTTGCGAACGATTCCTAATAGAGACTCGTTGATGGGCTTGTTGAAACATCCTGTTTGCCTCGTGGGTGCCGTGAAAAAGGCTCGTCGCTGCGCTTGGATGGCGCTGCTGTTCGTCGGTCTGGCGCTTTTCATTCCCGCTCAGGCGTTCGCCGATGAGGCCCAAATCCAGACGGCTTGGCGGCTGCTAGACTATGTGGCGGTGGACTATCACGGCGCGGTTTCCGGCGGGCAGATTACCAGCGAGGCGGAATATGCAGAAATGGTGGAGTTTGCGGGTCAGGTAGAGGCGAGGCTAAGAGCCTTACCCGAAAGGCCTGGCAAAGCAGACCTGCTGCGCCGAGTGAGCGCGTTGCGCGCCACAATTGCAGCCAAGGCGGCGCCCGACGACGTTGCGGCACAATCCAGGTCGTTGGCATCCACCCTCCTCGCGATCTATCCCGTGCCGCTTGCCCCGACGGCACCACCCGACGTCATGCGCGGCGCTGCACTCTATGCGCAGAATTGTGCGGCCTGCCACGGCACGATGGGCGATGGACACGGACCAAACTCTACCGGACTTGATCCAGCGCCAATCGCGTTCACCGACAAGACTCGTGCCGACCAACGCAGTTTGTTCGGCCTCTATCAGGTCATTAGCCAAGGTCTCGATGGCACAGCGATGGCGAGTTTCGACTCGCTTCCCAGTCAAGATCGTTGGGCGCTCGCGTTCTATGTCGGCAGCTTTGCGTATCCGACCTCCGAGACGGAGTTGGGCGAAAGGCTGTGGCGCGCAGATTCATCGGCTCGCCAGCGATATCCCAACATGGCGGCGTTCGTCAGTGAAACGCCTGCGTCACTCGCCGCCGGGATGGACCCTCGTGAAGCTGACGCCCTGACCGCCTATCTGCGCCGTCATCCGGACGCGGTCGCGGCACGCGCCGACGGTTCGCTCGCGCTGACCCGCGAACGTCTAGATGCGAGTCTCAGGGCATATGCGGCGGGCAATCGGCGGGCGGCTGCCGACCTAGCCTTGTCTGCCTATCTCGACGGCTTCGAGCCCGTGGAGCCCATGCTCGCTGCGCGTGATCCCGCGTTGATGGCTAGGATTGAGCAGGCGATGGGTGCGCTTCGGGCCGCGATTGGCAATGCACGTCCGCTCCCTGAAGTCCAAGCCGCCAATCAAGAGCTCGCCGGCCTGTTCGGCGAGGCGGAGACGACACTTGCACCCGAGAGGGCAAGCAGCGCGTCCAGCTTCCTAGGTGCCTTTGGCGTTCTGCTGCGTGAAGGGCTTGAAGCCTTGCTGATCGTGGTCGCGATGATCGCCTTCCTCCGCAAGACCGAACGAACCGAAGTGCTCGGCTTCGTTCACGCCGGATGGGTGGGGGCACTTGCTGCCGGCGTAGTCACCTGGTTCATCGCCACTTATTTCATCGGCGTCAGCGGGGCGTCGCGCGAGCTCACCGAGGGTTTCGGGTCGCTGTTTGCTGCGATCATCTTGCTTACGGTCGGAATCTGGATGCACGGGAAGAGCAACGCGGAGGCTTGGCAGCGTTACATCAAAGAGAAGATGACGCACGCTTTGTCCAAGCGCTCGGGTTGGTTTCTCTTCCTGTTGGCCTTTATCGTCGTGTATCGGGAAGTGTTTGAGACAATCCTTTTCTATGCGGCGCTTTGGGCCCAGGGAAATGGGCTGGCGATGCTGGGCGGTGCAGCGGCGGCAGCGGCGCTGCTCACGGTGCTGGCCTTGGTCATGCTCCGCTTCAGCACCCGTTTGCCGATCACCCAGTTCTTTTCCTGGAGTGCTGTCCTTATTGCGATCCTTGCCGTTGTGTTGGCGGGAAAAGGGACCGCGGGTCTCCAAGAGGCGGGGCTGCTGGAAGTTGCGCCGCTCTCAAGCGTACCGCGCATCCAGATGCTTGGGCTGTTCCCCACAACCGAGACGGTGATGGCGCAACTGGCGGCCCTGGCCATTCTCGCTACCGGTTTCTGGCTCAATCGTAGACGCTCTGCGCGGGACACCTGACGCTATCGTTTCCGGCTCTGCAGCACAAGCCATACTCGACTCGGCGGCGCGCTGAGCAACGTGTTGACCGTCCTCGGATAGCCGCTCTGGATTTTCAGGTGTGGGGCCACTATTAGCCCGCCTTCAATTTCGCTGACGCGGCGATTGTCTGTGGCGTCGTGCTCCTTGCACTTGGGGACGCTGTGGACCGTGCGGATGATCAGGAGATTCCGCGAGAACTTCGATAATTCGGCAGGTTGCAACTTTGCCGTTATCGCACTCCTTGATCATCCGAGTGAGCTCAGTCCTAAGCCCAAGTAGCCGCCGGATTCGTCTCTCGACTGCTTGGAGCTGATCGGTAGCGATCCGGCTCACTTCCTCGCAAGACGCTTCGGGCACCTCTTGCAGAGCGAGCATCGCCTTAATGGCCGCGATGTCGAAACCAAGATCTCTGGCGTGGCGGATAAAGGTCAGCCGCCGAACGTCCTCTGCTCCATAGAGGCGTCGTCCACTGTCGGTTCGGGGCGGCGGCGGTATCAGCCTGATCCGCTCATAATAGCGGATCGTCTCGATATTGACGCGCGTGCACTTAGACAAGGCTCCGATAGTGATCATCGGGGTTGATTCCGTAGCGGCTACAGGAAGTAGGTATAGCAATTGACCGGAGGTGTGTGAAACCGAGAACGATTATGACCGAGCATGTCATAGGCCTGATCTGGGACGCCTGGCGCACAAAGAAGAAGGGCGCGAACGCGATCGCCCAGCGCCAGCGCGCACGTCTCGCTGACATGGTCGCTCATGCTAAGGCTCGCTCACCCTATTATCGCGAGCTGTACCGCGATCTCCCCGAGAAGGTGCAAAACATCGAGCAACTCCCCATGACCGACAAGAAGACGCTGATGGGGAGCTTCGACGACTGGGTAACGGACGGGGAGGTGACGCTCAAGAAGGTCCGCGGCTTAGTCGCCGATCCGGACCGTGTCGGCGAACGCTTCGTCGGCCGCTACACCGTGGCCAGCACCTCTGGCACAACGGGAAGACCCGGCCTCTTCCTCACTGACGATCGAACGATGGCCGTCGTCTCGGCCATGGCCTTGCGCACGCTGACCACCTGGCTCGGGTTTGACGATTTCGTCCGACTGGTACGTGGCGGCGGTCGAGCGGCCTTCAACGAGGCGCCTGGCCACACCCCGACGGGCGTCTCTGCCGCGCGCTCACGCCGATCCGCCAGGGGACGCAAGCGAATCCTACCAATGCCCGTGCACACCCCGGTGGCGGAGCTCGTTTCTCGGCTGAATGCCTTTCGTCCGGCAATTCTGGCTTCCTATGCCAGCACCTCCAAGCTCCTCGCGATCGAGCAGAAGGCCGGGCGCCTCAATATCAGGCCGGTGCTGGTCGTGTCCTTTGCGGAGGAACTTTCGGTTGACGACTACGATCACATTGCGGAGGCGTTCGATGCCAAGGTCGGCAACACCTATGCCGCGAGCGAGTGCCAGTTCCTGAGTTACAGTTGCGAGCACAAGTGGCTGCACGTCAACGCGGACTGGGTCATTCTTGAACCGGTCGATGCCGACTACCGGCCTGTTCTTCCAGGGAAGCATTCGCATACGGTCTTGCTCACCAATCTCGCCAACCGGGTGCAGCCGATCCTTCGCTACGACCTCGGCGACAGCATCCTGCAGCGGCCCGACCCCTGCCCATGCGGCAATCCCCTGCCGGCGATCCGCGTCCACGGCCGCTCCAGCGAAGTGCTCACTTTTCCGACGCCAGGCGGCGAGCAGGTCACGATCCCGCCGCTGGCGTTCGAGATCGACCACTTACCCGGCTTGGCGCTGTCGCAGATCGTACAGACGGAGCCCGCGCGCTTGCGAGTCCGTCTACTTATCGACGTCGGCGCCGATCCCGACACCGTATGGGAAAAGGCACACGCCGAACTGAAGCGCGTTCTCGCAGATCACGGGCTCAACCATGTTGCCGTGGAGCGCGCTGAGGAACCGCCGGAACAGACGAAGGGCGGCAAGTTTCGGCAAGTCATCCCGCTCTCCGATGCGCCTCCCCCTGCGGCGAATTCGAGGAGGCTGCCATGAAAGAAAATTGCGAAGTTCTTCACCGGCTTCGCAGGCGGGCCTTATCGCCTTCCTGCTTACGCTTGGCGCATTAGCAGTGCCGCGCTGGCGGTGAATGGCACCCTGCGAAGACCCCGGTCCACGAGCACAGGGGCGGCATATTTCGGCAGTCATCGCGCTCCTGCTCCAGGATCGAGGATCCTGCGGGCGAGATACGCCAGGTCCGATTTCGTGATTGGCTGGCCATCGCGTTCGGAGGGCCAATTTTGCTCGAATCGTAGCTCTTGATTCTGTAGTGACTACAGCATTTATCTTAAGCGAGAGGAAACTTGGAAACCGAGCAGGAGCGCGGTCGGAAGGACACGATGATGAAGGTTGATGCCGCGACGATGAGCACTCCGACCACGCTGCACTTCAAAGTCGAAGGCTTGGATTGCCAGAACGAGGTCCGCGCGCTTCGGGCTGCTGTTGGACCAATTGTCGGAGGCGAGGACAAACTGTCCTTCGATACCAAGATCGGTCTGATGGAGGTGATGAGCGGGGATCTTACTCTGGCGAACAGCGTCACTCAGGCGGTCGATACGACCGGAATGCGGGCGCATCTTCTGGATGAGCCAGCACGGCTGACGATATCGGCGCTGCTTTTTCGGATTGAGGGGCTCGACTGCAAGAACGAGGTCGCAGCCCTCAACCGAGAGATCGGTCCGCTCGTAGGGGGCGAGGATCGGCTGGCCTTCGACACCGCGAAGGGGATGATGACCGTCGCGCCGCAGCGGCAAGCGACAGTCGATGACATCATCCGAGCCGTCGCACCGACCGGCATGCGTGCCTCGCTTGTTGCAGGTGGCATGGCAGAGACGTTGCTCTATCGAGTCGACGGTCTCGACTGTAAGAACGAAGTGGCTCAGCTCACGCGGGAACTAGGGCCGCTCGTCGGTGAGGAAACGCTCGCCTTCGACACCATGCGAGGCCTGATGACCGTGGGCCCGCAGAACCGGGTTGGTTCAGAGGCGATCGAAAAAGCAATAGCCCGAACCGGCATGCGCGGTGAGCGGTGGTCGCCGCCAGCAGTCCTGCCTAGCGCGGCCGAGTCGGCAGCAGCCTCGGACGGAGCCGCGTGCGGCTGTTCGTTGGAGGTTCAGGAGGCCCTCAGTCCGCCAATCCCGACCCACCTGTCCGGTCAAGTCGTATTCCGCATTCATGGCATGGATTGTGCCGACGAGATCGCGGCACTGAAGCGGGAGGTCGGTCCACTCGTCGGGGAGGACAAGCTCGCGTTCGATCTTCTCAACGGCCGCATGTCTATCGACATGACGCCCGATCCGGCGCTCGAGGCTCGCATTGAAAAGGCAGTCGCTCGCGCGGGTCTACAGGCTGAGCCATGGACCGAAAGCGACACGAGTGAAGCCGCACAGGCCGAAGAGCGGCGTAGGCGCTTGCAATCGTGGCTGACGACAGCGAGTGGCGTATTCACCGCGCTAGGCTTCGCAGTCCATGCGTGGCTCGGAGGCGGCGTTATTGCGGCATTCGAGGCAGGCGAACACGCTTTGGGCTCGACCCCTCTGCCAAGCATCATCCTCTACACGCTCGCAGTGCTGCTCGCGGCACGCTATGTCGCGCCCAAGGCCTGGCTCGCCGCCAAGCGGCTGCGTCCCGACATGAATCTGCTGATGACCGTCGCAGTCGCCGGAGCCATCGGAATTGGCGCTTGGTTCGAGGCGGCCACTGTTTCTTTCTTTTTCGCGCTAGCTCTCGCGCTCGAGGCTTGGAGCCTGGGCCGCGCGCGCCGAGCGGTCGCGGCCCTCATGGAACTCGCTCCGCCGACCGCTCGCGTCAGGCTCGAAGACGGCTCTGAGCATGATGTCCCAGCGGCCGAGGTTCGGGTTGGAACGCACATAATCGTCCGGCCGGGCGACAAGGTGCCGCTGGATGGACGAATTGCCGCCGGTGAGAGTGAACTCAATCAAGCGCCGATCACCGGCGAGAGCGTGCCTCTGTTCAAGACTCAGGGCGACGAGGTCTTCGCGGGTACCATCAACGGCGAAGGCGCACTTGATGTCGTCACCACTAAAGTGGCGAACGATACGACGCTGGCCCAGATTATCCGAATGGTCGGCTCGGCTCAGAGCCGACGCGCGCCGAGTGAGCAATGGGTGGAGAAGTTCGCGCGCATCTACACGCCCGTCGTGATGGTGCTCGCCATTGCGGTCTTTCTTGCTCCACCCCTGCTGTCGGGCGGCGCTTGGGACGTCTGGTTCTACCGGTCACTCGTGCTTCTCGTGATCGCCTGCCCCTGCGCTCTAGTGATTTCGACGCCAGTGACCATCGTTGCGGCGCTCGCCGGAGCGGCGAAACAGGGCGTCCTGGTGAAGGGCGGCACCCATCTCGAAACTCCTGCTCACCTCAAAGCCGTTGCTATGGATAAGACGGGCACGCTCACCGAGGGGCGGCCGCAGGTGGTCGAGATCGTGCCCCTCGATGGCCGCAGCGAAACGGAGCTTCTCCGCGTGGCCGCAGCTCTGGAAGCACGTAGCCAGCATCCGATTGCGAACGCCGTCCTCACCAAGGCCATCGAACTCAAGATAATCGCGGAACCTGCCGAAAGCGTCCAGGCGGTAATGGGTCGAGGCGTTACCGGTCGAGTGGCCGGCCGCGAAGTCTGGCTCGGCTCGCGCCGCTACCTCGCGGAGCGGGGTATCAGCTCGGAACTTGTTCTGCGGCAGGCCGATGCCCTTTCGAGCGCCGGGCGCACCATCGTCGCGGCCGGCGATGGAGAGGATGTCTGGGGGTTCATCGCGGTCGCCGATGCCGTCAGACCAGAAGCAAGGGAGATCGTTGCCGCGCTTCACCGCGCCGGCGTCAAACACGTCGTGATGCTTACGGGAGACAACCGGGCGACCGCAGAGGCGATTGCCAAGCAGACCGGCATCGATGAGGTCCAAGCGGAACTTCTACCAGGCGACAAGGTCGCGGCCGTCGAGGATCTGGTGCGGCGCCATGGATCGGTCGCGATGGTTGGTGACGGTGTCAACGATGCTCCCGCAATGGGGCGGGCCAATCTCGGCATCGCCATGGGCGCGATGGGCAGCGATGCCGCCATTGAAACGGCCGATGTCGCACTCATGTCGGACGATCTTTCAAAACTCCCGTGGCTGATACGCCATTCGCGCGCGACGCTCGCGGTCATTCGACAGAACGTCGGCTTCTCTATCGCCGTAAAACTGGTGTTCACAGCCCTGACGGTGATTGGTCTTGCGTCTCTGTGGGGCGCCATCGCGGCCGATGTCGGTGCGTCATTGCTCGTAGTCCTTAACGGCCTGCGCCTGCTCAACCGCGATCAGACCAGCACTGAACGGGGCGGCCCCTCAGGCGGAGTTGGAGTCTCGGCGCACCAGCGTCACGCCCCCGTGATCACCAAGACTGCGCCGGCATAGCTCAAGGCTGTTCCGACTCGATTCCGCCCCAGCAATTGCCGCGCTCGGCAAACAGCCCGCATAATAAGGACCGATTTGACTGTGGCTTATCCGAAGTTGATCCAACGAGCGGCACTGGCCGGTGGTTCAGTAGTCGCGGCGCTTGCGACCGATGTTGTCACGAAATGGGTGATCCTCAATATTGTGATGGTGCCGCCGCGCACGATCGAGATCACACCGTTCTTCAATCTGACGCTCGGTTTCAACACGGGTGTCAGCTTTGGGATGTTCCGTGAGCTTTTCCTTGATCGCCCGCTGGTGCTCGCCGGAATCAAGTTGGTGATCGTCGCCGGGCTTCTGATCTGGGCCATGAGAACGGCAAAGCCCTCCGAGACAGTTGGCCTCGGCTTGGTTGCGGGCGGTGCTCTGGGCAATGCGTTGGATCGGATGCGCCAAGGTGCCGTCACTGATTTTTTGGACCTCCATGTCGGTGGCTGGCGCTGGCCTGCCTTCAACACGGCGGACGCGATGATCACGATCGGCGTCGTCCTGCTGATCGCGGGTTCATTTTGGCCGGCGAAGTCGACGATGTCCGTCCACGAGCGGCCGAGCCGGGCGGAGCCTTGATGACTGCGCTCATAGATGTGTCATTGCTCGGGTTGGCTACGGCTGCGATAGCCGGAGCCATTTCCTTCCTCTCGCCCTGCGTGCTGCCGCTCGTTCCGGGCTACCTGTCCTATGTCGCGGGCGGCGCGGACCGGACCGTCGGCAACGGAAGGCTCCGCCAACTACATGTTCTCGCGCCAGCGCTCCTCTTCGTGCTCGGCTTCACCACGGTCTTTGTTCTGCTCGGGCTCAGCGCGATGGCGCTCGGTGGATTTCTGCAGCGGTACCAGATCGAAGCGAACGTGATCGGCGGTGCGCTGGTCGTCGCTTTCGGGCTCGCTATGACGGGATTGCTGCGCTTACCCGTCGCATTGATGGGCGATTGGCGCTGGCGGGGGCCTACGCAGATTGGAGGTCCTTTCGGGGCGCTCCTCCTCGGCATTGCATTTGCCTTTGGCTGGACGCCTTGCATCGGACCCGTGCTGGCTTCAATCCTCACCGTCACGGCTGCCTCGGCTGGCAATGGCGCGGTGCTGCTCGGTGCGTATGGGCTCGGGCTTGGCGTCCCGTTTCTCCTGGCAGCGCTGTTTTTCGGCAGTGCAGCGATGGCTTTGAAACGTATGCGGCGAGCCGGCGCGGCGCTTAATATCGGCGCAGGGGCGGTGATGGTCGGCATCGGCGTTCTGATGATGACGGGGCGTCTGCAGGACATCGCCATCTGGATGCTGACGACGTTTCCAGCGCTCGGCAGCATCGGGTGAGGCGTGCGGCCGTCATTGGCGTGCTCGGCTGGCGCATCAGTCGGTGTGTACGCCCCTTCCGACGCGCGCGGGGCGAATTCGTCCTCCGCACATTCGAACGGCCCCTTGTCGATATAGAGGAATGTACATGACGGAGGCCTGTACGCAGGGCATAGACACCGGATTCGTGATGTTGGGTTATGCCAAGGTTGCCTTGCTGGGAGCCGTCCAAGGGATCACAGAACTGCTGCCGATCTCCTCGACGGCGCATATGCGGGTCGTCCCTGCATTGCTCGGTTGGCAAGATCCCGGTTCTGCCTTCTCCGCAGCCATGCAGCTTGCAGCATTGGCTGCCGTCGTCAGCTATTTTTGGCGGGATGTGAGTCAGTTGGTCACGGACTCGCTTAGCGCGCTTGCGCATCGGGAGTTCCGGGACCGACACCTCCGGTTCTCTTTTTGGATTATCGTTGCGACGATCCCGATTGGGGTGGCAGGTCTGTTCTTGTCGGGGCCCCTGAATGCCTGCGGTTCCCCATTGCGGACCCTCTCAGTCATAGGCTGGGCCTGCATCGTCATGGCCATCCTTCTGGCGCTCGCGGAGATTTACGCACGCCACAGACGTACACTCACCAACGTGTCTCTGATCGATGCAGTGATCGTGGGCATTGCTCAGATCGGCGCGCTAATTCCGGGAGTGTCGCGATCGGGCTCCACATTGACCGCGGCTCTTGCACTTGGCTTCAAGCGAGAAGAGGCAGCGCGATTTTCGTTCCTTCTCGGCTTGCCTGCTATTGCCCTGGCAGGCTTCAAGGAACTTTGGGAGCTCTATGAAGTCCACCTGTCTCTTGATGGTTGGTCGATACTTCTTTTTGGCCTCGTGGTGGGCTCTGTCTCGGCATTCTTTGCGATCTGGGGGCTGATGCAGATGCTTGAGCGCTTTTCTGCTTGGCCATTCGTGATTTACCGAGGTGCCCTTGGTATCTTTCTCATAGCGGCGATTGCGCAGGGCTATGTCGCGTGATGCGGATTATTTTTGGATTCCTGCATGAGCCCGAACCAACAAGACGAGCAAGAATCTGAAATCCAGCTTGACGCGAGTGACGCTGCTGAACGCAAAACCCTTGTTCGGGTGCTGGCGATCAATTTCTTGCAGGTGCTCGTGGCCGGGCTCGTTGGCGTTGTCGCAGACTCCACGGGTCTTTTGGGCGCTGCGCTCGACAATTTAGCGGACGCCGGCGTTTATGCCGTTAGTATCTATGCCGTTGGGCGCACGATTGCAGCCAAGGCGCGTGTCGCACGTGCGTCCGGCGTCTTTTTGATCGTTTTGGGCCTGGCGCTGCTCGTGGAGGTCCTTCGGCGGTTCTTCGTAGGCGCTGAGCCGATCGGTTTAGCCATGATTGTTACCGCCATCGCAAACGCCGCGACCAATCTGGTTTGCCTACGGTTGCTGCGCTCGCACAGGGATCAAGGTGTGCACTTGAAGGCATCCTGGATCTTTACGACTAACGACATGCTGGCCAACGCCGGCATCGTTGTGTCCGGCGCCGCAGTCATGCTGCTCGGATCTCCGCTTCCTGATCTGGTCATCGGACTCGTGGTTGGTGGAATCGTCATCAAAGGTGGTTGGGACATTCTGAAGGAGGCTCGCGAGGCGCAGCACGCGGCCGTGTCGGACCCCGAAAAATCTGGATGAGCCTTAGCCATTTCCCAGGGAATCTCAGAGCATGGTTCCGATGCCAACGTGACCGCCCTTGACTGAGCAGGCGCCGAGCTAGCCGGCGTGCAGGAGCGGAATCTCGTCAGCGATGGGGCTAAGCGCGGTCTGGCTAGCCCCATGGCAACGGGCAGGTTCAGTCATGAACGTGGGGCCACGGCGAGACTAGGACTAGCCAGCTCCAATTTCGATCATATTTAGCTTGATCCTGTAGCGACTACAGAATGTAAGCTGCCGCGCAGGCTCGATTGGCTCAGACAATGTTGAGGCGGATGACCGTTCAACCAACGCAACGTGTAGTGCCGAAACGCCGAGCCAAAGTCGCTGGAGACGAAAAACGAATCGTACGAGGAACGTGGCAGAGATGATGAATGGCGTAGCAGTGTTGTTGATGAAGCCGTGCAAGTGTTTGGCGGACTCGGCGTTGTGAAGGGGCGACCGTCGAACGGCCTTATCGGCATTCACGACCATTCGGCATTTTCGACGGCACAAGCGAGATCCAGCAGATGATTATAGCACGCGAACTTCCGCGCGCTTGATGGTGAGATTGCAAATCTCTTGCACGAATTGGATACGCGGCGAGCCAATAGAGAACAGTATCGGGTGCGACAGCAGTTATGTCAGTGGAAATCTTGGGAGCGCTACTTCTTGGCCTTACGATTCGGGGCGCGGCGGTGCGTCGCATCGCGCGGATCAGGCGGCTCAACCAGATCCAGTTGATGTTACTAGCGTGACTGGCAGGTCGCGAGCAGGTCTGGACGATGCAGTCTCCAGTTTAGGGAACGGACTCACTCTCGCGTTGACGAGATCGAAGATCAATCTTCCCGCCATATTGCACTCGATCGTGGCATTGGAGCAACGAAGCTTTCATCGAGCCGCGAACGTAATCGGGATCGACCAGTCTGCCCTCAGCCGCAGGATCCGGGCGCTCGAAGACGAGTTGGGTGTTTCTCTGTTTGAGCGCGATCGCACCGGCATTCGACCGACGGCAGCCGGAGAGGAATTCATTCGCCAGGCGAAAGCTGCCCTGAGCGATCTCGACTATGCGGTGAAGTTGGCGCGGAACGCTGGATGTGGGTCTCGCGGACTCATTCGGATTGGATTTCTCTGCTCGCTCTCGTCGGGCTTTCTCCGCAGCCTGTTGGTGGAGTTTACCCGAAGTCATAGAACTGTCACTGTGGACGTAGTATACGGGGGATCGCGTGATCACATTCGCCAGATACGTGATCGCAGTATGGACATAGCCTTCTTCACGGGCCTCCCCGAGCTACCTGATTGTGATGTCGAGCTGCTGTGGCATGAACGCGTTTTCTGTGCACTGCCGGAAGATCATCGGCTGTGTTCGCTCGAGGCAGCTCATTGGCCGGACATTCAGGGGGAAAGCTTTATTGTCGGCCATGAGGAGCCTGGTCCCGAAATCCATGAATATCTTATCCGCCGGCTGGCAACCCTCGGCTTTCACCCGCGCGTGAGGCGCTTGTCAGTTTGCCGCGAGAGTCTGTTCCACCTCGTGTCCATGGGTTTCGGCCTGACGCTGACGAGCGAATCGGCTGTCGCAACGCCATTCCGAGGCGTCCAGTTCAAACCCATGGCCGGCGATGAGGACCTGCTGCCGACGGTGGGGGTATGGCTGCCTGGCAATGACAATCCAGCACTTCGGCGCTTGGTCAGCCTCGCACGCGCGATGAAGAAGGGTCAGAATTCTGCTCGAAGTCCTGACTGATCTGAACTGCTCTTGCTATTTGCCTCAATTTCTTGGTGCTCGGCGATGCCGGGCGCATGTGCGCATTGTTGATCGAACCGCTGCCTGTAGTGGCGCAGATTGATCCCCAAGTATCGCTGGAGCGCCATGCGCATTCGCTAGCCGGTGGTCGGTGCCAAGAATGTTGAGGTGGTCGGCTCTACCACCGTGGCTCAGCGCGTCGTGCTTATTGACCTTGCGATGCAGGGGTGCAGCTCATGTTCGGGTTTGCGGTCGGCAAGTTATTCAATACGCCGCGCCGGCCCGATCGCTTATCAAGGAATTTGGATGGCCCGTTTAAGCGTCACGCCGTCGGCGCGCTTTTGCGAAGCCGCGATCGGTGGCCATGAATCGTCGGATCATGTGAGGTAGAAGCTTCACAGGATCGGAAACAGGCTTTCCAGTCTCCTTTGCCAGGACTTCTGCATATGCAATGAGCTCGCGGTGGACGTCCGCTGGCAGATCGAAGGACACCCTGACGGGCTTGTCGTCTTCGAGAGCGGCGAGCTTAAGTTTTGTCATCGCTATCCCCGATATGGTTCGAGCACGAGGTCGCGGGTGACGATCACCCGGACCGGGAAGCCGGGCCGGATGGTCAGCGTCGGCGCGACGTTCAGCTGCCGGCGGATGATTTCCTGACCCGCGTCGTTGATCGTGTCCTGGCCGCCATTGCGGATGGCGCGGAGCAGGCGATCGTCATCGTCGATTGCCAGTTCGGCGCCCACGCTGAGCAGCGTAGAGAGGCCGGCGGCCTTGGCGAGGTCCCACCAGTGATAATCGACGCCATCCTCGAGGCCCGCATATCCTGCCGCGTCCGCACCCGGCTGGCGCTCAAGCACGATCGAGCGGCCGTTGGGGAAGATCAGGCGATTCCACACGAGCAGCACACGACGCTGGCCGAACTGCACCGCATTATCGTACTGGCCGATGATACGGGTGCCCTGCGGCACGAGGAGGAGTCGGCCCGTCGGGCTGTCATAGATGTTCTCGGTCACTTGGGCGGTGATCTGTCCGGGGAGGTCGGAGCGAATGCCGGTAATCAAGGCGGCGGGGATCACCGCTCCGGCTTGCAGGACGTAGGGCGAAGCCGGCCCCATGACACGATCCGGAGCGACAGTGCGGCGATCGGTGGCGGCGTTGAGGAAGGCGAGTTGCCGATCCTGCGCGCGTTCTTGCGCCGTCGGCGTGTTGAATTGGCCGGGAAGCCCGAAGCCTATGAGGTTCGCATTGGTGGTACCGCCGCCAAGTGCGGGTGAAGCGGCAGTCGTCCGCACTTCCGTCTGGAAGAAGACACGGCTCGTGCGCGCGGCTTCCTGCTCGGCGAGACGACGCTGTTCCGCCGCATCCACGGCCGGCTGGACGGTTGGCGGTACGACCGGTTGTCCGCGATCCTGCGCGCTCAGAATGGGACGGCCCAGGTCGCCCGGCAGCGGCGGCCCAAGGCGCGGGCCAGCATAGTCGCGTGGCAAGCCGGCTAGTCCATCGGCGGTCGGTCTATTCGTGGTCGAATAGAGTTCCTCGTTCCGAGGTCCGGCGTTGCGGGTCTGGAGTGCGTAGATCAGCGCGCCGCCAAGACCGATCGACGCGACCAAGCCGATCGCCGCCAGGGTTTTGCGGGACAGTCGGGTGACACGAGGTGGATCTCCGCGCAGCCGCATAGGCGCCGCGGAGTCCGTTGGGCGCTCCTCTGTCTCGACGCTGCGGCCGGGATTGTCGAAGTCACTCATTATGATGGCCTCCCGTCACTGCGCGAGATCCTCACTGTTTGCTGGTGGTCACCGCTGCCGAGGCGGAGCTCAGCGGCGCCGAAGAGGCGATCGACGATCAGGATGTTCTGGTAGATGCGGCTGTTGACGATCTGGAGTTCGCCTTCCGCGCCGATGACGAAGACCGGTGGCATCTCGCCCTGGACGATGCCGCGTGGGAATTCGATGTAGACGCGCCGGCCGTCGTCATAGACAGCGGTCGGCCGCCACGGCGGATTGTTGCCGCTCAGCGCGTAGCGATAGTTGCGCGCCGCGGCGGCGGGGATGACCGGCGTCACCGGGACACCTTGGGCCTGCGAAGCAGGAAGTTGCGGATAGGCCCACGCGACGGCCGGCATGTAGGGATTGGCGTCGGCGCGCAGCTCGAGCATGTAGATGCGGCGGTCGGTGGTGATGACCAAGTTCGTCGTGATGTCGGCCCGTGTCGGCTTCACGAGCACATGGACGCGGCGGGTGACGCCCGATCCGCTTTCGGTGTCGCCGATGATCCATCGCGCGGTGTCGCCGGCGGCGATCGGGCCGGCGCCGGTCAGGCTTTCGCCTGGTTCGAGCGCGATGTCCGTGATCTGGCCCGGTGACGTGTAGACCTGATAGAGCGCACCTTCTGACCACGGATAGATCTGGATGGCGTTGTAATAGCCCTCCCGGCGCGGCTCGACGCGTGCAGCGGCATTGGCATTGGCCACGCGAAGTGTCGGAGAGCTCGCGACCGCGCCGCCATGGCTGGGCGACCAGGCCGGTGGGATGTGCAGTGGGCGCGGCCGCTCGTCGACAACCGCCGCCGGAACGGCCGGCAAGGGCGGGACATCGGAATCATAGCTGATCTGCGGTGGCTTCGTGGCGCACGCGCCCAGCAGCGTGGCCGATAGAAGCGCGGCAGAGAGTGCGGATTTACGGAAAGCCGGATTTACGGCGCTGACGTTCTCCCGGTTCATTATTACCCCAGCTCCCGCGACCAGTTGATCGCATTGACGTAGATCCCGAGCGGATTGGCGCGCAGCCGCTCCGCGTCACGCGGCGGCTGCACGACGATGGTGAGAATGGCGGTCCAGCGTTCGGTCGATGCGAGCTGGCCGTTGTCGTAGCGCCGCTCCGTCCAGGCGACGCGGAAGCTGTCGGGCGACGCTCGAATGACACTTGAGACGTCGACCGCGACCTGCTGCTTGCCGACCTTGGTGAAGGGGTCGTTCGCGCGGGCGTAGTCGTTCAGAGCCGCAGCGCCACGGTCGGTTGTGAAATCGTAGGCGCGGAGCCAATTCTGCCGAACGACGATCGGATCGGCCGGGATCGAGCGGACCTGCTCGATGAATCGCGCGAGATGGAACGCGATCTGCGGATCGGTCGGGCGATAGTCCGCAACCGCGGGCGCGACGGCTTGGGCCTGGCCGAGGTTGTCGACCTGAACCACCCACGGCACGATTGACCCGCGCGCCGATTGCCACACCAGCGCGCCGGCGAAAGCGGCCGACAAGGCCAGCGAGCCGAAGGCCATGAGCCGCCAGTTCTTCGCCTGCACACGCGCCGAGCCGATTCGCTCGTCCCAGACCTGCGCGGCGCGCTGATAGGGCGTCTCGGGCTCGGGTGCCTTGCCGTAGTGCGTGGAGGGTCGTTTGAACATCATTGGTCTCGCTGGGAAAGGTTGACGGAGCTGCCGCCGCCATGGCTGTCGCCGGCGCGGATCGCGTGAGCGGTGGCCATGACGCCGTGATTGAGCTGCTGCGAGCGCTTCATGCGGCGGGCCCAGGCGGGCGGTTCTTGGGTCCCAGCGCTGTCAGATGCAGCGGAGTTAGCGCCGCCGATCGTGCCCATCGTTGACGTGCCTCCAGTCGCCTCGGAGGCGGCACGACCACCTGCGGAGAAGCTCTCCTTCATGCTGTCTGCGGCACGGCTCGCGGCCCGGCGAAGCGGCGAAGCGGCTGCGCCGCCTGCGGCACGCGCGATGCCGCCAAGCCCCGACGCGAACCCAGCCGCGCCCGATTGTCCGGCGGCTCCCAGGCTGTAGGCCGTGGCGGCACCGCCCGCGAGCGTAGCCCCGCCGCGTGCCGCGGCAGCCGTGCCCGAGATCGCGGCCGCGCCACCGCGCAAGGCGAGTCCGCCGGCTGCACCTGCGGCGACCATCGCGCCGCCCGCGGCGAGGCCGGTGCCGACCGCCGCGCCGGCACTGAGTTGCGGGCCGCCGCTGACCAGGCCATTGGCGATTCCGGGCCCGAAGATCCCGAGGCCGAGCAGCGAGAGCGCGGCCAGGACGATCGCCATTGCATCGTCGATTGTCGGGCTGGCGCCGCCGAAGCCGCTCGTGAACTCGGAGAACAGGGTCGAGCCGATGCCGATGATGACGGCCAGCACCAACACCTTGATCCCAGAGCTGATCACATTGCCGAGCACGCGCTCGGCCATGAACGCGCTCTGCCCAAACAGCCCGAACGGGATGAGGACGAAGCCTGCCAGCGTCGACAATTTGAATTCGATGAGCGTGACGAAGAGCTGGACCGCGAGGATGAAGAAAGCGAGCAGGACGAGCGCCCAGGCCAGGAAAAGGCACGCGATCTGGATGAAGTTCTCGAAGAACGACCAGTAGCCCATGAGGCCGCTGATCGAATCGAGGAGCGGGCGCCCGGCATCGAGGCCGGTCTGCGCGACCTTGCCCGGGCGCAAAAGATCGGCGGTCGTGAAGCCTGTCCCGCTCGCCTTCAGGCCGAGGCCGGCGAAGGATTCGAAGACGATCCGCGCGAGGTTGTTCCAGTTGCCGATGAGGTAGGCGAACACGCCGACGAACAGGGTCTTCTTGACCAGGCGGGCGAGGATGTCGTCGTCGGCGCCCCAACTCCAGAAGAGCGCGGCAAGCGTCACGTCGATCACGATCAGCGTGGTCGCAACGAACGCGACTTCCCCGCCGAGCAATCCGAAGCCACTGTCGATGTAGCGGGTGAAGACTTCGAGGAAATGGTCGATGACGCCTGTGCCACCCATGATGCTACTCGTCGCTCAGCACGGCGCCTTCGCCGCGGGTCTCGCTGGTGGGCCGGCTCGCACGCGACGGGCTCGTCGAAGGTGTGGTGCGCGGCATCAGGAATCGCCGGCGGCTCTCCGCCCAGGCGCGCAGGCATGCGGGATCGCGCGGTCCGGCCTCGCCGAGTTCCTGGCATCGCAACAGCTCGGCTCGCAGCGGGTCCGCGGCACCCGCCTGCGCCGGCCGCGCCGGCCTGATCTCAGGCCGCTCCTCTTTCCGGGTCAGCTCAAGGACCGTCGCAGTGATCGCAACGGCGACGAACGCGACTGCGCCGATCCGGGCGAGGAGCTTGGCGTCCACCGCAGCGCCCTCAGTTGCCGCTGCTCGGGAACATGCGCGCGTTGCCGGCCTGATAGCCGGAGCCGGGCGTCAGGAAACGGCGGCGCTGTTCGCGCCCTTGCTCGGCGGCGGCTGCGCGCTCGGCATCGGCAAGCGCGCGTGCGCGTCCGTCGGCCGCCACGACGGCCGTGAGGTCCGCGAGCTGCTGCGCCTGCAGCGCGAGGATCTGATTGCCGGCCTGGGTCGCCTGCAGCGCGCCAGTAGCGCCCTGGCTCTGGCCGACCAGCGCCGACATCTCCATCCGGTTCGTGTCGATGTTGCCGACCACGCCGGCCTGGACACGCATCGCGTCCTGAAGACCACCGACCGTATTCTGCCAGCGTGTACGCGCATCGGCGATCAATTGCTGGTCAGATGCCGAGAGCGAGGCGCTGCCGTAGGTCGTCTGGAAGGCGCGGTCGACCTGCTGGACGTCGAAGGCGATGTTCTGCGCCTGGCCGAGGAGCTGCTGCGTGCGCTGGATGGATTGCTGAAGACGCTGCAGCGATGAGTAGGGCAAGCTCGCGAGATTGCGGGCCTGATTGATCAGCATCTGCGCCTCGTTCTGAAGCGAGGTGATCTGGTTGTTGATCTGCTCCAGAGCTCGTGCCGCTTGTAGGACATTTTGCGCGTAGTTAGTCGGGTCGTAGACGATCCACTGCGCCGAAGCGGGTGCGACCCAGAGGGGCGAAAGCGAAAGCGAAAGCGGAAGTGAGAAAGCTGCGGCAAGAAGCGCCGCGCGGGTGCGACGGACAATCATGATGGTGTCTCCAGGTTGGTGAGGCTCGGGATGAGGTCGGAGGCCCAATCGACGCCGCGGTGGCGCAGCCACGCAGGCAGGAAGCCGTCGTGGCCGTGCTCGGCAGCGATGCGGGCGATAGCGGCCTGATCGGTCTTGGAGGACGCGGCGCACAGCGCGAGGGCAACGTCTGAGAGGCCGAGTTCGAAGAGCCGATTGCCACGCCGCGATTGGCAGTAGTAGTCGCGCTTCGGCATCGCGCGCGCGAGAATCTCGATCTGGCGGACGTTCAATCCGAACCTGCCGTAGATCGCGGTGATCTGCGGCTCGATCGCGCGCTCGTTCGGGAGCAGCAATCGGGTCGGGCAGCTTTCGATGATGGCTGGGGCGATGGGCGAATTATCGATGTCTGACAGAGACTGCGTGGCGAAGACGACGCTGGCGTTCTTTTTCCGGAGCGTCTTCAGCCATTCTCTGAGCTGACCGGCGAAGCCTTCGTCGTCGAGCGCCAGCCAGCCTTCGTCGACGATCAGCAATGTGGGCCGCCCGTCGAGGCGATCCTCGATGCGGTGGAACAGATAGGCGAGCACGGCCGGCGCCGCGCCGGTCCCGATGAGGCCTTCGGTCTCGAATGCTTGGACCGACGCTTCGCCGAGATGTTCGCGCTCAGCGTCGAGGAGGCGGCCATATGCCCCGCCGACGCAGAATGGCCGGAGCGCCTGCTTGAGATCGTTGGATTGCAGGAGGACCGCGAGACCGGTGATCGTGCGCTCGACCACGGGCGCGCTCGCAAGCGAGGTCAGCGCGGTCCAGAGATGCTCCTTGACCTCGGGCGTGATCGGTACGCCCTCGCGCATCAGGATCGCGACGATCCAGTCGGCGGCCCAGGCCCGTTCGGGCACATGATGGATGCCGGCGAGCGGCTGCAGCGAAACGCTCTCCGCGGATCCTTCCGTCAGGCCGCCGCCGAGATCGTGCCAGTCGCCGCCCATCGCGAGTGCCGCGGCGCGGATCGAACCTCCGAAGTCGAAGGCGAAGACCTGCGAGTTGGAATAGCGCCGGAACTGGAGGGCCATCAGCGCGAGTAGCACCGACTTGCCGGCGCCTGTCGGACCGACCACGAGCGTGTGACCGACGTCGCCAACGTGCAAAGAGAACCGGAACGGGGTGGACCCTTCGGTCTTGCCGAACAGCAAGGGGGGCGCACCAAAGTGCTCATCCCGTTCCGGCCCCGCCCACACCGCCGACAGCGGAATCATATGGGCGAGATTGAGCGTCGAGATCGGCGGCTGCCGCACGTTGCCATAGACGTGACCCGGCAGTGAGCCGAGCCAGGCATCGACGGCATTGATCGTTTCGGGCATCGCCGTGAAGTCGCGGCCTTGCACGACCTTCTCGACCAGCCGCAGCTTCTCGGCAGCAATGCGGGGGTCATTGTCCCAGACCGTCACCGTCGTGGTGACGTAGGCCTCGCCGGCGTAATCAGCGCCCAGCTCCTGCAGTGCGAGGTCAGCGTCGGCCGCCTTGTTCGCGGCATCGGTGTCAACGAGAGCGGATGCCTCGTTGGTCATCACCTCCTTCAGGATCGCTGCGATGCTCTTGCGCTTGGCGAACCACTGCCGCCTGATCTTCGTCAGCAGTTTGGTCGCGTCGGTCTTGTCGAGCAGGATGGCGCGCGTGCTCCACCGATAGCTGAAGGCGAGCCGATTGAGATCGTCGAGGAGTCCCGGCGTCGTGGCGCTCGGAAAGCCGACGATCGTCAGGACACGAAGGTGTGCTTGGCCGAGGCGCGGCTCGAGGCCTCCCGTGAGCGGCTGGTCGGCCAGCAGCGCGTCGAGATACATTGGCGTCTCGGGCACCCGCACGCGATGCCGCTTGGTCGAAATGCAGGAATGCAGGTAGGTCAGCGTCTCGCCGTCATCGAGCCAGGCGCATTCGGGCATGAAGGCTTCGATGAGCTGGAGAACGCGGTCGGTGCGATCGACGAAGCCGCGCAGGACCTCGTAGGGATCGACGCTCCGGTCGGCCTTGCCCTCGTAGAGCCAGCTCTCGGCTCGGGCGGCGTCTTCGGCCGGTGGCAGGTAAGTGAACGTGAGGAAGTAGCTCGATTCGAAATGCGCGGTCGCTTCCTCAAAGTCCGCCCTGCGCTCCGCGTCGACCAGGGCGGATGCGGCGTCAGGAAAGCGGCTCGACGGATAGGCGCCGACGCCGTGACGCTGCGCTTCGACGAAGATCGCCCAACCCGACCCGAGGCGACGGAACGTGTTGTTGAGGCGACCGGCAACCGCGACCAACTCGGCCTGCACGGCGGAGTCGAGATCGGGGCCGCGAAAGCGTGCCGTGCGCTGGAAGCTGCCGTCCTTGTTGAGGACGACGCCCTCTCCGACGAGCGCTGCCCAGGGCAGGAAATCGGCGAGGCGCGAGGACGTGCGGCGATATTCTGCGAGGTTCATCATCGGCCGCCTCACGCGCCCATGAAGCCCGGAATGCGCAGATGCCGGCGCGTCACCTCGACGAACATCGGGTCGCGCTTCGCCGCCCAGACGGCCGCGAAGTGGCCAACGGCCCAGAGGCCGAGGCCGACGAGCCAGAGCCGCAGCCCGAGTCCGAGCGCAGCGGCGAGCGTACCGTTGAGGATGGCGATCGAGCGCGGCGCACCGCCGAGGAGGATGTGTTCGGTCAGCGCCCGATGCACCGGCACTGAGAAGCCGGGCACTTCGGCGCCGTCGATGACAGCCGTGGTCATACCAGCGCTCCGCCGCCGAAGCTGAAGAACGACAGGAAGAAGCTGGATGCGGCGAAGGCGATGGACAGGCCAAACACGATCTGCACAAGCCTGCGGAAGCCACCGCTCGTGTCGCCGAAGGCCAGCGTCAGGCCGGTGACGATGATGATGATCACCGCAATGACCTTCGCCACCGGACCTTCGATCGATTGCAGGATCTGCTGAAGCGGTTGTTCCCAGGGCATGGACGAGCCGCTGGCATAGGCCGGCGCAGCGTAGAGAAACCCTGCCGCCGTCAGACCAATGGTGCCGATCCGATCGAGAATCGGGCCGGCGAATAGGCGTTGCTTGAATGATGGCTGTTGAGCCGCGGTCATGCGTGGTCTCCTGCTGTGCCTGCTGTTGCGGGGGTGATGCGGTAGTCGCCGCTTGATCCGAGGTCTTCGACGCGGGCGAGTTCGGCGAGACGGCGGGACGCACCGCGGCCGCTCAGCACGGCGACGAGATCGATGGTCTCGGCAATCAGTGCGCGCGGGACCGTGACCACGGCTTCCTGGATGAGTTGCTCGAGGCGGCGCAGCGCACCGATGGCGGTGCCCGCGTGGATCGTGCCGATTCCGCCGGGATGGCCGGTGCCCCACGCCTTCAACAAGTCGAGTGCCTCGGCGCCGCGCACCTCACCAATGGGGATGCGGTCGGGCCGCAGGCGCAGAGAAGAGCGCACCAGATCGGACAGCGTGGCGACGCCATCCTTGGTGCGCATGGCGACAAGGTTGGGCGCGGCGCACTGAAGCTCGCGTGTGTCCTCGATGAGGACGACGCGATCAGCGGACTTCGACACCTCAGCGAGCAGCGCGTTGGTGAGCGTGGTCTTGCCGGTGCTCGTTCCCCCGGCGACGAGAATGTTGCGGCGATCGGCGACCGCTTGGCGAAGTATCTCCGCCTGGTCGGCCGTCATGATCGCGGCGGCCACATAGTCCTGCAGCGTGAACACGGCGACGGCCGGCTTGCGGATCGCAAACGCCGGGGCGGCCACCACCGGCGGCAAGAGACCCTCGAAACGCTCTCCCGTTCCGGGCAGCTCCGCCGACACACGCGGGCTTCCGGCGTGAACCTCGGCGCCGACATGATGGGCGACCAGCCGAACGATGCGTTCGCCGTCGGCAGGCGATAAGCGCTCGCCTGTGTCGGCCAAGCCCGCCGAGAGCCGGTCGATCCAGAGCCGCCCATCGGGATTGAGCATCACCTCGACGATCGACGGGTCTTCGAGGAAAGCGGCGATGGCCGGGCCGAGGGCCGTGCGCAGCATCCGTGTGCCGCGAAGAACTGCCTCGGATTGTTGGAATGACACTGCCACTTCGCCCCCGTTCTGCGCGGGACCGCTCGCGAGCGGCCCTGGATCGGGGATGAGTAGAAGAGGCAGAAAATGGGGCGGCGCAACAACCCTGATGGGGTCGTCGTAGTGTGGCGTAGAAATACAGGGAAACGGCGAAGTCGATGACGGCTTGCGAGCGGCCTGATCGCGCCTATTCGCTACTCGCGTTGGCCGGAACGTCCTCGGAGATCTCTTGCCGAAGCTTTGGACCTTTGGCGAGTCGACGTCCGAGTGCGGCGACAAAGGCGTCGTAGCGTTCGCCGGCCTGCGCGCGTGCGGCCGCCTGCGCAGGCTCGGGCAGTGGCGGGTTGGTGGTCAGCCAGAAGCGCACAAAGACCGCGAGCGTCTCGACGGCGATGCCAAGGTCACGTTCGAGGCGTGCCATCCGCCGGTCGAGCTGGTCGAGTCGCTTAGTGAGGGCTGCCTCCTGCCGCTCGGCGGCGTCCGGCGAAAGGAACGATGCTATCGCGGCCTCGGCGATGAGCGAGCGCGGCTGCGCACGTCGCGCGGCGTACTCGGCGAGTGCCTTTGTCACGCCTGGCTCAAGATAGACGGAAAGCCGCCGCTTCTTGTTCGGATTCGGCATGGGTTTCTACAGCTCCATGCCGTCGTTGGGATCGAGCGATACCTGACGCGCGACGCCTTGCACGAGACGGTTCATGCGGCTCAGCCGCGCGGCATCGTCCGGCTCGTCATCATTGGGATCGATCTCGAATTCGTTGTCGATCGGAGCCTTCTTCTCGATCGGTGCTGCGCGATCGAGCTCCGGCTGACGCCGCTTCTCGGAGCCCGTCGTGTCCTCATCGTCCGTGTTGCTCACGGGTGGTGCGACCTCCTGCAAAGGTCGCGGAGGCAAGGACCGGCCGGTCCAGTCGTTCAACTGCGGGTCGTCCGGCTTCGCCAAGGTCGGCGGCGACAAGATGCGCGCCTGAAATCTATGGTCCTCGAAATAGCGCGCCTTCTTGGCGCGCAGGGGCGGCGTTCCTGCGACCATGACGATCTCATCCGTCGGCGGGAGTTGCATGATCTCGCCGGGCGTAAGCAGCGGGCGCGCGGTCTCGGAGCGCGATACCATCAAATGGCCGAGCCAGGGACTCAGCCGGTGACCGGCATAGTTGCGCATCGCGCGGAGCTCGGTCGCGGTGCCGAGCGCATCGCTGACCCGCTTGGCGGTTCTTTCGTCGTTGGTGGCGAAAGACACCCTGACGTGGCAATTGTCCAGGATTGAGTTGTTGGGTCCGTAGGCCTTCTCGATCTGGTTGAGGCTCTGCGCGATCAGGAATGCCTTCAGCCCATAGCCGGCCATGAATGCCAGCGCGCTCTCGAAGAAGTCGAGGCGGCCAAGCGCGGGAAACTCGTCGAGCATGAGAAGCAGGCGATGGCGGCGCGACTTCGCATGGAGATCTTCGGTCAGGCGTCGTCCGACCTGGTTGAGGATCAGACGGATCAGAGGCTTGGTGCGCGCAATGTCCGACGGCGGCACGACGAGATAGAGCGTCGTCGGCCGCGCTCCCCCGACGATGTCGGTGATGCGCCACTCGCACCGGCGCGTGACGGCGGCGACAACGGGATCGCGATAGAGGCCGAGGAACGACATCGCGGTGCTCAGGACACCGCTACGCTCGTTGTCCGACTTGTTGAGCAGCTCGCGCGCCGCGCTTGCAATGACCGGGTGCGGTCCAGCCTCGCCAAGATGCGGAGTCTTCATCATCGCAGCGAGCGTCGACTCAATCGGGCGGCGGGGATCGGAAAGGAAGGACGCGACTCCGGCCAGCGTCTTGTCCTCCTCCGCGTAGAGCACGTGGAGGATGGCGCCGACGAGCAACGCATGGGAGGTCTTCTCCCAATGGTTCCGCTTGTCCAACGAGCCTTCCGGATCGACGAGGATGTCGGCGATGTTCTGGACGTCCCTGACCTCCCACACGCCGCGCCGGACTTCGAGCAACGGATTGTAGGTGGAAGACTTCGCGTTGGTCGGATCGAACAGCAGCACGCGCCCGTATCGCGCGCGAAAGCCGGCGGTGAGCTGCCAGTTTTCCCCCTTGATGTCATGCACGATCGCGCTGCCCGGCCAGGTGAGAAGCGAGGGGATGACCAGGCCGACGCCCTTGCCGCTCCTGGTCGGGGCAAAGCAGAGAACGTGCTCGGGGCCGTCGTGCCGGAGATAGTCGTGGCCGAGCTTGCCGAGCACCACGCCGTCGGGGCCGAGAAGGCCTGCAGCCTCGATTTCATCGGGCCGCGCCCACCGCGCGGAGCCGTAGGTGTCGACGTTCTTGGCTTCACGAGCCCGCCACACCGACATCGCAATCGCGACCGCGATCGCGATGAAGCCGCCCGACGCCGCGATATAGGCACCCTCGACGAAGATCGCCGGCGCGTAAGCGTCGTAGACGATCCACCACATGTAAAATGACGGCGGATAATAGACGGGCCATCCCAGGATGGTGAACCAAGGCTCACCGAGTTGCGCCTGGAAGCCCAGCCGCCACGCGGTCCACTCGGTCGCACCCCACGACGTGGCGAGGATGATCAGCGCGACGACGAGGATCTGGCCCCAGAGAATCTTTGTTGCGGACATCACCTGCGCTCCTTGTCGAATGGCTTTGTCACAGGCCGATTCCTCGCTTGCGCCCGAAGCTCCAATCGATCCCGCCATCGCCGCGCGCGACGCCCGCGACGTGTCGCCCGAGTTGCTGCTCGAGTGACGGCGACCAGGGAACGAGTTGGAAACCGAGACCATCGTCGAGCATCGCGAACCGGCCAGACGCAAGATCGAACCGTCGACGATAGGTGCCCGCGACGTATTCACCGGCGCCATGCCTGACCGCCGCTTGGCCCGTCTCGGCCGTGAGACGTTCGCTCAACGTGTCGAGCTCGCGACGCCGCAGTGTCTCGATCAGGTTGCGGCTGAAGCTGACGCCACGGCTTTGTCGTTCCGCCAGGCCCTGACCGATGAGATGCTCGGCACGGCGTTCAAGCGCGTCACGGACCTCGGCGCCGAAGCCGCCGCCGCCGAGTGGGACCGGCTCCCGTGCGATCGCCTGGCGGTCGAGCCAGGTGGCCCCATTCGCCGTGATCTGCTGCTCGAGCGGAAGGTCCGATCGAGCAGCCAGCGCGACGCGCCGCCGACCCTGGGCGTCGTCGAACCGGCGCAGCTCGACAATCGAGCCGGGGGTCGAATCCCCAGCCGCGTTGAGATCGGCGAGTTTGATGTGGTGGGTGCGGCCATCGACGCCATCGACGATCGCAAAGGCGCTGCCCTTTAGTTCGTCGTCGAGCCCGCGCGCAAGCAAGCGGCCGATGATCGGCTCATCCAGGCTCTCGCCGGCCAGCACGTAGCTCGCCGCCCCGCGTTCGATGCCGCGCTCCGCGAGGCCGTGATGTATGCGCTTGATGATGTCGCCGCGTTCGCCCAGCTCGCGCAAACTCTTTTCGGCCGTTTCGGAAATGGCCCATTGGCCCGGCCCGATCTGATCGGCGAGCCCAAGAGCCTCGAGCTTGCGCAGGCGCCCGACCTTCAGCGCTTGGAATTCGTCGGGCTGGCGGTCCGCGTGCGGCGCAAGGTCGATCACACCAGTCCGATAAGCATCGCGCGCGAGCTGACGGTCGAGATTCGTCCAGCGCTCGGCTTTGATCTGGCGCTCCAGCGTGGTGCGGATGTCGTGATCCGTGCGCGGGCCGAGCTCCTGGGTAATGAGGTCACGCGCGCGGTCACGCATGCCTTGCTTGATGTAGTCGCGCGAGATGACGAGGTTCTCGCCATCGTCACGGACGCCGCGAACGATCAAGTGGACATGCGGATGCTCGGTGTTCCAGTGATCCACGGCCACCCAGTCCAGCCTCGTGCCGAGATCCTTCTCCATCTGGCCGACGAGCTCGCGCGTAAACTGCTTGAGGTCGGACATTTCGATCGCGTCGTCCGGCGAGACGATGAAGCGGAAATGATGACGGTCATCCGCACAGCGATCGGCGAAGGCCTTGGGGTTGGCCTCGTCGGTGCCGGGACCGAAGAGCCGCGCCCGCTCCCCGTCCTGGGTGACGCCCTCGCGCTGCAGGTAGCCGAGATGCGTGGCGAGAGGCGCGCCGCGCGCGCTGTGGCGGACAACGCGCGCCTTCACCACGGCGCCGCGCGAGCGCGAAGTAATGAGGCGGTTGGCCTGCACCGAGGCGCGCTGGCCGCGGCCGAAGCGCGAACGATGGCCGGGGCCGATCGTCCCCTTACGGGAGACGGAGCCGCCCGCCCGTTGGGCGGCGGCAAGCGCCTGCGCGATGAAGGGCCGGGCCCGCTGCGCGCGGGTGGAGCGGATGCGGCCGGGCCGTATGCGGAAGTCGTCTTCGGCGCTCATGGCCGTGGTCCCGCACATCGCGCCAAGGCGAGGAATTCATTGAGAAAGTGCCGAAGCCGCAGGCTGCGCCGGGACGGCGCACCTCGCGGTTTCGGCATGTAACCTATTGAAAAAGCACAACCGTCATGGCGCGCACATCGCGCCCCTTTATCCTGCCATCGTGCGGTTGTGGTTGCGCCCTCCCGCCTCATCGCACTCTCTCGTGCGCTGGGGTTCGCTAGACCGCGATTGGGCAGAGCGCAGATCATCGCTGTCCGTGAGGACGTGCCTGTGCGACGAACAGGTCCGACGAACGCGGAGAGAGTGGCACGGCCTCACGCGCTCGTGGCGTTCGCGAGCCGGCTTCCGGGTCGCGCTCACCTTGCGATCGATCTGCATTCGCGCTGCCGCCCGCTCGCACAACAAAGAGCGGCGAGCGGGTCCACGCGAGCGGATCGGCAATCGGAATCGCAATACTGCTTTCCAGCGGTTCCACACCGATAAGGGGCGCCAACGTCGCGACATAGCCGCGCGTCTCGGCTGGCAATGCGCGAATGCCCGCGAGGTAATCGTCGTAGCGCTGAGGCCCCGCATTGTAGGCCGCAAGGAAGCCCGGCGATCCGTAGCGGTCGTGCATCTCCCGCAAGTACGCCGCACCGGCGAGGATGTTGTCGTGCGGATCGAAAGGATCGCGACCGAGGCCGTAACGGGCGCGCAGGTCCGACCACGTGTCCGGCATAATCTGCATCAAGCCCATCGCGCCCTTGCGCGAAATGGCGCGCGCATCGCCGGCGCTTTCCGCGCCCAGGACGGCCCGTATCCAGGACACGGGCACGCGGAAGCGACGCGCGGCTTCCGCGATGTAGTCGGCAATCGGATGCGCGCGCTGCGGACGCACGGCGGGCGCGCTCTGGGCAAGCGCAACGCCAGTGAGCGGACCGGCGATCAGCAGGCCGGAAAGGAGAAAAGCGGGAAGACGCCGGGCGGGCGAGCCCCGCCCAGCCGTCTCACTCCGCCTCCGCGAGATCAAGCGGATGACCATCGCGTCAATCCCGCTCGGGCCGCTTCTGGGGACGACTCCAGTGCAAACCCCAAACCGACTTTGCGTCGCCCGACTGAAAGAGATTGGCGCGGATCGGCTGGCCCAGCGTCGGGTCGTCGATCTGGACGGAGACGTAGTCGCCGGCCTTCTCGCCGGTGCGCTTCCAGCCAGCGCCGATCTCGGGACCGTCGCTGTCACCGAGATGGACGCGATAGTCCGGCGCATTCTCGGCGTCGGAATGCTCGGCAGGAATCAGCACCATCCCGCTGTTGAGCGAGAGCGTGCGGACATGGCCGGTATAGCCGTTCTTGGTGCGTGTGAACTCTCCGATCTGTGGCATTGAAAGCTCCCTATGTGCGGTGAAGAGGGACGTGTTTGGTGCGCCGTCACCGCGTTGCGGCGCGCCATTCGAACCGGCCGTCGCCGTCCTCATCGGTCCACAGCGGGATCGCGCGGCCGATGATCGAGTTGATGGCGAGTGGACCGAAGTAGCGGCCGTCCATGCTGTCGGGAGCGGCCCAGTTCATGAGGAAGACTTCACCGTCCGCGATGCGGCGGCAGCCGTGCCACGACGGCAGCACACGGCCGGCGCGGTCGCGCGCCAGCGCCTCGCCCATGTCGATGCCGTCTATCGTGATGTGCGATCCGTTGCGGCATATGCGCTGTCCGGGAAGAGCGGCGACGCGTTTCATCAGCGGCACGCCGCGCGGCAGATAGCGCCGTTCGGCCAAGAAGGAAGCGAGCGGTTCGGGCGTCTCGACGGCGACGAGGTCGGTGACTTCGAGGTGACGCGCCGGCTCTATAGAATAGAAACCCAGCGGCACGCTGGCGGACGCATTCCAGATGAGCTTCGGCGCAACCGGAAGGAAGGAAAGAACAGCGACCGCCATCACGGCGAAGTAGGTCGTCATGACGTAGCCGAAGCGCGTCATGGCTCGACGCTCCGCCGCAGGAGGATCGCCCGATGCTGCTCGACGGTGTAGCTGCGCGGCTCCTGGCCGGCAGTCAGACGGTTGTGGACATGGCGCCAGTGATGCGGCGAGACCTCCGCTGGATCGATGCCGATCGCCTCGATCGCATCGATGACCTGAAGCACGCGCTCGACCTTCGGCCAGCCCTCCATCTTGAGGAGGATGTCACCGCCAGGGCGGACGAAGGGGAGCGTCTGGAAGTCCTCGCCGGGCACGATCGCGCGCACGATGTCGATACGCGAGATGACGGTGCCGTGATCGTTCGACGCCCAGCGCACCAGGGCGAAGATGCTGTTCGCCGTGAAGCTCAGAGTCCGGCGGCGCCGATCGAGGATCTGCTCCTCCTTCTCCTTGCCGAAGCGGATCCAGTATTCGACCTTCTTCTCGATCCACGTCAGTTCGACGCGCGTCAGGCCGTCGACGGGAAGGGGCGGCGGCACGAGACGCAGGTGGGAGGCACCCATCATGGCAGGTCTCCTTCGGCTGCAGGGAATTCGCGGGCGAGCAGGTCGCGCAGCATGTCCGCGACCGTCAGTCCGCGCTGAAAGGCGGCGACCTTGATGCGGCCGCGCAGCTCGGGTGTGATGTCGATCGTCAGCCGTGCGGTAAATCCGGCCGCGTCGCTGTTGCCGCTGGAGCGCGGCTCCGGCGCCTTGATCCAGCGTTCGGGATCGGCCGGCCGCGCGATGAAGGCGCGTTTGGAAGAGCGCTGCGTCATCGCCCCAGCCTCCCGACCTCTGCGGCGAGAGCGGTGATCTCGCGCGCCGCCGGACTTGCCATATGTGCTTCCCAGACGAGACGCCCGGATTGGGCGGCGTCGGCAAAGGCGACGCGCTGGCCGATCTTGGAGGCGAGCAGCGGCGGATCGTGATCGGCGAGCGTCAGCGCCGTCTCGCGCGCGATGACGGTGCGCGCGCCGCACCGATTGAGAACGAAGCGGGCGACGAGCTGCGGGCGATAGACACGCGCTTCACTCAGCAACGCGAGCATCTCTGCCGAGCCCCAGCCGTCGAACGGCGATGGCTGAACCGGGATCAGGACGAAGTCGGCCGCTAGCAGCGCGGAACGCATCAGCCCGGCGACGCGTGGTGGACCATCGATGACGATGTGATGGACATTGCGGGCGAGCTCGGGCGCCTCACGGTGGAGCGTATCGCGCGCCAGGCCGAGGACGCCGAACAGGCGTGGAAGGCTTTCGCGTGCGCGCTGCTGCGACCAGTCGAGCGCTGAGCCTTGCGGGTCGGCGTCGATGAGCGTCACACGCTGGCCGCGTCTCGCCCACTCACCGGCGAAATGCAGAGCGAGCGTGGTCTTCCCGACGCCGCCCTTCTGGTTGAGCAGCGCAACGATCATGGCGCGCCCCGTTCTCGGCGGCGCTCATGCACAGGTGTGGAGAGCGGGAGGGCCGTTAGAAAGATTCCGAAGGAATCTTGGTTAGAAGAGTTACGGCGCGCGCAACGCCTTGAATGGGCGCCCGGATTCGATGATTCCGGTCCCCGATAGCACGAGGATCGGGTCCCCGATGGCACGATAGGTCGGGTCCCTGATAGCACGAGGCGATTCACAGCTTATCCCCAGCGCGAGAGCTCCTGTGCCGCTCTGGCGGAGCGAGTGCAGCGGGATCGATGGGAGCGAAGGAGAGGCGTTCCGGAGCATGCGGTGGCTGCTGGATCGTCAGCCGGTAGCCAGGCAGTGTCTGGCGGCGAACAACGTTGCGCAGGTCGTAGGCGAAGTGCTTGAGCGGCGAGAGGCTGCCGGACTTCGCGTGAAGATAGGCGACGTCGAAGCTCCAGCCGTTCGGCTGGCGGCCGCCGTGCTTGCGCACGAGGCGATAGAGCCAGCGTTCGAGGCCGCCGGTGAGGCGGAAGTAGGCGCGGTCGATCGTCAGCACGAGCGCGTCATCAAGGACAGCGGCGAAGAACCAGTCCGGCACGATCAGCTCGAGGCCGAGCGGACGGCCGTGCACGTCCGCGCGCTCCTTCCACTCGTTGATCCAGGAGAAGCGGTGCATCCGCCGCTCGGTCGGCTGGCGGATCGAGGTCGCGACGGTGGTCGACTGCAGGCGGTCGAGCGCGGCCTTCAAACGGTCGTAATCGCGCACGCTCACGCCGCGGCCGATAAAGGAGAGAATTTCGTAGGGCGTGGCGGCCATCAGGCGCGACGGCCGCAGGCCGAGGTCCCGCGCCTCGACGATCTGTGAGGCTGCCCAGATCAGCACGTCGGCGTCCCAGATTGTCGCCATGCCGTGCTCCGGGACCGCCTCGACCCGGATGACGATGGTGCCGGCCTTGAAGTCGATCGGCGTCAGCCGCTTCGACTTGGCGAGCGAGAAGAACGGATAGGCCATGAGGTCCTGCGTGTCGCGCGGCGCGAGATCGCCGGGCAGCGCCCGGAAGAGATCGAGCTGCTCGCGTTCGCTATTGCGTCGCGCCGAGGACATGCGCGGCGCCTCAGCGACGGCTGCGCCCGGCCTGCGCCGAGGCCGAGTCGTGACGCTTCGCGGGCAGCACGGAGCCGCGCGGGTCGGACGTCGATGTGACCGCGCCTCGGTCGGCCCAGGCCTTGAGATCGTCGAGCGCGTAGACGACGCGCCCGCCGAGCTTGCGGTAAGCGGGGCCGGTGCCGTAGGTGCGATGCTTCTCGAGTGTCCGGCTAGAGAGGCCGAGAAAGTCGGCGGCCTCCGGCGTCCGCAAGAAGCGCGGCGGCAAGCCGGCGAGATTTGTCATGTCGCACCTCCGGGCGTTCGTTCAGGTTGCCGGCGAGTACCGGCGAGCGAAGGCCACGGTGGCGGAGGAAAGCTGCGTGGGGGGATGGCGAAGATACGAGTGCTAAAATCGCACCCCTGCGGAATGGCGCGGCAAGACTACTGACGGCGTCGCCGACGCAGGAGCGCACGATAGCCACCAGCGATCAGCGCGAGGCCGTCCTTCACGAGATCGATCGTCACGTCGCGAAGGGCGGAGGTCTTCCAAGACGCATCGGCGATGCGGGCGGCCCCGAAGATGGCTTCGGCGATTTCACGGTAGCTCGCGCCTTCTGTGTGTCCATCCACCGCCTGAAGCATGCGCCGAAGCCGCCGACGCTGCTGCTTGGTCAGTCGGGCGTCGATCGGCACCTGACGGCGGTTGACTGCGCGCCAGAGGCGTGTGACCGCATCGATACGGTCGAGGCCATCGGCGCCGAGCGGAACCAATGCGACAACTGGGTTCGCTGGCGAGCTATCGGTTGTGAGGAAGAGTCGAACGGCGCTCGCGCCGCGGCCATGAACGATGCTCAGCCCGTCTGCGCCAGCGCGGGCGGTATTTCCGTCGAGATCAGGCGGGACGGCGCTCTCCACCGGAGGCGCTGTAGGAGCGGCTTTGAGAATGACGGTGCCCGGATCGACATCGGGGGTCCAGAAGACGATGGCGTTAGTGGCTGCGAGCGCGGGATCGATCGCGAAAGAGCAACCCCCAACGCGGCCGGACCAGCGCGGCGAAGCGCTGGGCGGCAGCGGAGGATCGCTCGCTTTCTGCAAAATCTCGTTGGTATTTCGGGTTGCGCCTCAGCCACTCCCAGGCCAGGTCCGGCGCGTAGAGATGATCGAGATAATCGTAGATCTCGGAGGTACGCCAACGCGATGTATCGGGGCCCATATGTTTCCTCCCCCGACCCTTGGTCGGGCGCGTGCGAAGGAGGAATACGATCGCGGGTTGAGTCGATGGCGGGAAGCGCCGAGCATGCAAGGCGTGATGCTAGGACAGCATCACGTGTGGATGTCAGGCCTCGCTCGCGAGTTGTCGGTATCCGTGCTCACGCATCCAGTGAGCTCGGGCCAGATGGCTGCGGTGCACGCGATTGGCGCGTTCGGGTTCCTTGCCGGCGTCGATGCCGAAGAGCAGCGCGACGGCTTCGCGCCAGTCGGCGCCGTCAGTTTCCGCGTCGAGCAGCCGCAAATAGAGCTTCATGTGAGCGCGGTCGTAGCTCGTCAGCAGCGTGCTTTGCGGCGGCTCGTCTAGGAATGCCTCTTGTTTCAATTCGAGCCCCGACGGTCGAGATGTGTTGGGTGCAACGGATCGTTAACCCTACGCACACTTGCGGCCCGCGCAAGAGGAGTGCCGTGCCCGGTCGTTCGGGCGCTGCACTCGTGTGCGGCGTCATTTCTTGCCGTGGGCTCCCACCTTCGCGCGGACAAGCATCACTCCTTCGCCCTGGTCAGACGACAGGAAGACGATGCCATTTGCCTCTAGCGTGCGGCGGACCTGGTCTTCCGTCGACTCGTAGATGGCGCGACGACCGGACTCGAGGCGCTTCAGCGCCGTGAGCGAAACAACGGCCCGGTCAGCAAGCGTTTCCTGCGTCCATCCCAGCAACGCGCGAGCGGCCCGCGATTGTCGGGCGGTGATCATGCATGATCACCTCCCACCGGGCCGACCGAGCGCGCCAGAACTACGACTAAAATAGTCGTTCTAAGCCGGCGAGGCGAGCAAAAATGGCGCCCAAAGACGGGCGGTTGGTCCAGTCGCGGCGAACTGATTCGGTCGCCCTGTCGCCCGCCCCCTGGAACGGGAAAGGGCCCGGCCCGCCCAGAAGGGGGGGGGGCGGGGGGGCGCCCCCCTCCCCCCCCTGGGGGGGGGCGGGGGGGGGCAGGGGCAAGGGTGCGAGAGGGG
>CAYREH010000017.1:0-133074 GCA_964423245.1 uncultured Bradyrhizobium sp.
CAACGCCGACCGCGATGGCGCAGCCGCATTTGTGCGCGGCCGCGATCGGGGCGAGCCCCGAGCGCAGATGCATGTTCGAGCTCAAATTGGTGACGATGCGCGCGCCGGAGGCCGCGATCATCTCGACCTCGTCCGGGCGGGCATGAATGCAATGCGCGAGAGTCAGCCGCTCCGAGAGGAATCCTATGTCGCGCAGCCAGCGCACCATGTCCGGAAAGTGCCGGTCGGCCCAGGCCCGCTGATGGACGGTTTCGAGCAGATGCATGTGGATACGGCGGCCCGTCAGCGCCGAATTCTCCGCCACCGCCTCCAGCAGCGGCTTCGAGCACCATTGCACCCCGGCCGGTCCGAGCTGGACGTCGATCATGGGACCTGCGATGGCGGCCGCGATGGCGTCGGTCAGCTCGAGATAGGCCGCCGGCGACATCGGCGCGCGAACGAACAACTCCTCGATGGTCTTGCGGTCGTCGTTCGACAGGCCGGAAAGCACCGGCTCGGCATCGCCATAGACGATCGGATTCTGGTCCCGCACGGCAATCGCAAAGGCCATGCGGATGCCGACATCGGAGGCCGCCCGCGCGATCGCCTTGGCCTCGTCCAGCAAGGGCATGGTGCCGCTCGGCCGCGTATAGTGCACCATCATCGCGGCGCAGCCGGCACGCGCGGACCGGGCAAGCGCCGAGGCCGCGGTCAGATAGGGATCGACGGGCGTGCCGAGCACCGTCCGCAGGATCCAGCTTTCCAGGGGCATGCCGACGGCCGCGAAGGACGAGGCGGTGGCGCGGGCGTGGTCATGCGCATTGACGAAGGCCGGGATGACGAAGGAGCGCGGCGAAGGCCCCGCCCCTTCCGAGATGCCGGTAATCAGGCCATCCGCGTGCCGCAGCACGACGTCGTGCTGGACGCCGAGATCGGGGCCACGGAACAGGCTGGTTGCCGCAATTTCCGTGGCCATGACCATCGTCCTCCGATCAGTTGGCGGTATACACCAATTCGCGCTCCGCGCGCGGCGGCAGGAAGTCACGCGAGAACACTTCGGCCGGCGTCGGGGCGCGGGCAAGCTGATAGCCCTCGACCACGATTCCGATCGCGCGCGTCATACGGTCGTCCTTGATGTCGCCAATGCCGATCTCCTTCATCTCGGGCGAGACGATCAGCTTCTCGAAGGAATATTGCAGCCGCCGCTTCTCCACGGTCACGTCGATCAGATTGTCATAGTTCACCGCCGCCTTCATGCCGGCATTCTGATCCTTGGCGACCGCGATCGCGCCCTTGTTGATGGCGCGGACGAGGCCCGCCACGGCCTTGGGGTTCGAGGCCAGCAGCTTCCGCGACACCATCACGCCGTTGGAATAGAGATCCAGGCCGTAATCGCCGAACGAGAACCATTTGAAGTCCTTGTCCGGATCCTGGCGGTTCAGCACGAGGTTGAAATAGCTGGTGATGTTGAAGACGAGCGCAGCGTCGATATCGCCCTTGATGAGCATCGGCTCCTGGAGGTTCGGCGCCATGTTGGAGATCTTGATCTTCTCGGCGTCCAGCCCGTTCTTGCGCGTGAACACCGGCAGCAGGCGGGTCGTCGGCGTGCCCTGCGCGCCGCCAAGGGTGTGGCCCTCGAAGTCCTTGATGGTGTTGATGCCGCTGGTCTTCTTGGCGACGATCGCAAACGGCGGCTGGTTCCACATCATGTAGACCATGACGGGCGCCTCCTGCGGCTTGGTCGAGGCGTTCTGGATGATCGCATTGACGTCGCCGAAGCCGGCATCATAGGCGCCCGACATCACGCGCGTCACCGTCGCGCCGGAGCCCTCGCCCTGGTCGATGACGACGTTGAGGCCCTCTTCCTTGAAGAAGCCGTTGTCCTTGGCATAGAAGAACGCGGCGTCGCTGCCTTGCGTCTTCCAGCCCAGCGTGAACTTGATGGTGGTTTCCTGGGCGGCGGCAGCCGCTGCGGACAGCGCCAGTCCCATGAGCGCGACAGTGACTTTTCTCAACATCGAGGCCTCCTCAGCTACGTTTGCATGACAATGGTCGGTTTCGATCAGGTGGCGATCACGTCGTTCTTGCGCGTGGCCCAGCCGGTGACCTGGCCCTCGATCAGCGAGAACACGGCGTAGAGCGCGACGCCGAGGCCGGCGAGCACGAACAGCCCGGCGAACACCAGCGGCACGTTGAAATTCGAGGACGCGGTCATCATGACATTGCCGATGCCGCGGTTGGAGGCGACCGTCTCCGACAGCACCGCACCGACGAAGGCATAGGAGATCGCGACCTTCAGCGAGGCGAAGAAGAACGGCATGGTCCTCGGCAGCCCGACATTCCAGAGGATGTCGAACTTGCTGGCGCCCAGCGCCTTCAGCACGTCCTCGAGCTCCGGCTCGGTGGTCGCAAGGCCCGTGGCGATGTTGACCACGATCGGGAAGAAGCAGATCGACAGCGCGGTGAGCACCGCCGGGACGGTGCCCGAGCCGAACCACAGCACGAAGATCGGCACCACTGCGACCTTCGGGATGGAGGAGAATCCGATCAGAAGCGGATAGCAGGTGTCATAGGCGGTCTTCGATACGCCGATGACGGCACCGAGCGCCACGCCGAGCGCAACTCCAAGCACAAAGCCGGTCATGGTGGTGGCGAGCGTCTGCAGGATGTGCGGCCACAGCACCGGAAAGCGCTGCACCAGCGTCACGAACACCTGCGACGGGCGCGGCAGCACCAGGTCCGACATGCCCGTCATCAGGCAGAACAGCTCCCAGGCGACGAAGAACAGCACGATCAGTCCGGCCGACCACGCCTTCTGCCTGACATCGATCCCGAACATCAGCCCGTCCCCTGCCCGCTGGCGCTGCGCGCATCCTCGATGAAGGCGCGCAGCTTCTGGTTCAATGCGACGAATTCCGGCTCGAAGGTCATCGCGACGGTGCGCGGCCGCGCGAACGCGACGTGGCTGTCGTCGAGGATGCGGCCGGGACGCGCGCTCATCACGCAGATCCGGCTGGCGAGAAACCCCGCCTCGCGCAGATCGTGCGTCACCAGCAGCACCGTCGGCTTGTGGGTCATCCAGAGATCCTGGAGGATCGACCACAACTCCTCTCGGGTGAACTGGTCGAGCGCGCCGAACGGCTCGTCGAGCAGCAACATCCGGGGCTCGTGAATCAGCGCACGGCAGAGATTGGCGCGCTGGAGCATGCCGCCGGAGAGCTGCCAGGGATAGCGGCTGGCGAAGCCTTTGAGGCCGACCTGCGCCAGCAGCGCATGCGCCTTGTCGCGATAGTCGCTCTTGCGCAGCCTGCGGAAGTTCGATCGGAACGGCTCGACGATCTTCAGCGGCAGCATGATGTTCCGCTCGATCGTCATCCACGGAAGCATCGTCGGGTTCTGGAACGCCATGCCGACCCGCACCGCGCGTGCCGCCACCTCGCGGCCGCCGACGATGACGACGCCTGATGTCGGCTGCACCAGCCCGCTGACGAGCCGCAGGATGGTCGATTTGCCGCATCCGGAAGGGCCGACAAGTGCGACAAACTCGCCGTCGCTGATCTTGAGCGTGGTCTTCGACAGCGCCGGAACGGCGCGCTCGCCCCGCCCGAACGTCACCGACGCGTCCGAAAGCTCGATCGCGGTCGCGGCGGCGGGAAGACCGTCAAACTGGGTTTTGGGTTGCATACGCATCTTGCAAAAAGTGCATGCAAGCTGAATGCCAGCCGCTAGCCGCAACAAAATCAGCGAATTGGCGACCTCGCCGCGCAATCCATCGCGTTCGATTTAAGCAATCGCGACGTCAAACTGCATGCAATTGAAGCGACGATCCGGCGGAACTTTGTGCTAAGCTCGCGGCAAGAGCTCCACCGTCCGGGAATTCGCCGATGCCGGCGCGCACCACCAGCAAGACGTCCGAATCCTCGGACAAGGTCGCCATGATCTGCCGCGCGCTGCGGCGTGCGATCATCGAGCAGGCGCTCGAGCCCGGCGCGAAATTGCCCGAGGATTCGCTGGGCGAGCGTTTCGGTGTCAGCCGCACCATCGCGCGCCATGCGCTCGGGCAACTCGCCGCCGAAGGCCTCGTCGAACTCCGCCGCAACCGGATCGCCGTGGTGGCGACGCCGAGCTGGCAGGAGGCGCGCGATGCCTTCGATGTCCGCATCGAGCTCGAACGGCTGGTCGTCCGCCAGCTCGCCGGCAAACTGACGAAGAGCCAGATCGCCGAGTTGAACGCCCATGTCGATGCCGAGGACCGGGCGCGCGACGGCTCGGATGCCGTCTCGATCCGGCTCGCCACCGAATTCCACATCCTGCTCGCGCATATGACGAACAGCCCGATCCTGGTACGCTATGTCAGCGAGGTCGCCTATCGCTGCTGCCTGACGCTGTCGCTCTACAGCCGGCCGCATTCGACCGAATGTGCGATCAACGAGCACCGCGCCATCATCGCGGCGCTTGCCAAGGGCGATTCGGCCAAGGTGATGGATCTGATGCACCACCACCTCGATTCCGTCGCCAATCGCGCCCTGGTCGCCCCTGCCCCGCAGCGCGGCCGCGACCTCCTCGACATTCTCGCGCCCTATGCCGAGGAAGTCGCCAGCAACCGGGTGGTCAGGCTGCCCAAGGTGGCGCGCAGAGGCTAGAGCTTCGGCCCTGATTGAATCACACCTGAAGCTCTCAATTCCTGTTTTGACGCGTCTTCTTCGCGAGAACCGGTATCCACGTCGCGCGAAACCGCTCTAGGCTTCGATGCCGCGCTGGACGAGGATCCGCTCGGCGCTGTCGTTCCAGACATCCATCTTCACGATCTGGCCACCCTTGACCACGAAGCGATCGACATAGCGATTGCCCTCGAAGGGCGTGCCGTCCATCCACTCGCCATAGAGCGTGCCGACGCTGTAGACGACGGTCTCGTCCGCGCCCGGGCAGACGTCGAAACGATCCATCTTCTTCTTGACCCAGCGATAGCGCTTGGCGTTGAAGCCGGTCGGCCCGCGCGGATGATCGAAGGTGCGGCCCCCGGTGAAGGTGATGGTCGTGCCGGGTTTCATGAAGGCGGCCGCCGCGTCCGGATCGGGAATCATCGAGGCCGTGAGATAGGCTTCGACGATTTCGGCATCGGTCATGGGTGCGTCGGCTGTGGCGGGCACGGACATGGGGCATCTCCGGGAGCCTGACCAGTCTACAATCTGTCCCCAGAACTGCATGCATCTTTTTTGAACAATTCGTGCATTGAATTGCACACAATCTGGAGCTGCCTCGTTCCGCCTCTTCCGCTAGCCTGTGGGCGCCACATGTAACGCCATGACCACCCAGACCGCCTTCGACCTGATCTTCCGCAACGCGCAGTTGCGATCGTCCGCTGCCCCCGTCGACATCGGCGTGAAAGGCGGACGCTTTGCCGCGATCGCACCCAGCCTCGCCTGCGAGGCCGTCGAGGTCGATATTGGTGGCCGGCTGGCCCTGCCCGGCTTCGTCGACACCCACATCCATCTCGACAAGGCCTGCCTGCTCGGGCGCTGCGGGCACGATCACGGCAGCGTCTCGGACGCCATCCGCGCCGTGGCCGGCATGAAAAAGGATTTTACGGTCGAGGACGTCTACGCGCGCGGCGCTGGCGTCGTCGAACGCGCCATCACGTTCGGCACGACGCGGATGCGCACCCATGTCGAGATCGACCCGCGCATCGGCTTGCGCGGCTTCGAGGCTGTCAGGGCGCTGAAGCGCGACTACGCCTGGGCGATCGATCTGTCGCTCTGCGTGTTTCCGCAGGAGGGCCTGACCAACGATCCCGGGGCCGAGGATTTGCTGGTACAGGCGCTGCGCGACGGCGCCGATTCGATCGGCGGCTGTCCCTATATGGACACCGACCCCAACGCCCATCTCGCCCGCATCTTCGACCTCGCCCAGGAGTTCGACATCGATGTCGATCTCCATCTCGATTTCGACCTCGATCCGTCCTGGTGGCATCTCGACGAGGTCTGCCGCCAGACAGAACGGCGCAACTATCAGGGCCGGGTCGCGATCGGCCATGCCACCAAGCTCTCGGCCCTGCCGCCGGACCGCATGAAGGCCGCGACAGCCCAGCTGGCGAAAGCCGGCGTGGCCGTCACCGTGCTGCCGGCCACCGATCTCTATCTCATGGGGCGCGAGGCTACCCACAACGCCCCCCGGGGATTGACGCTGGCGCACAAGCTGGTGGGTGACGGGGTCCTTTGTTCGGTCGCGACCAACAACGTGCTCAATCCCTTCACGCCGTTCGGCGATGCCTCGCTGCTGCGCATGGCCAATTTCTACGCCAATGTCGCCCACGCTTCGGTGAGCGATTTCGACACCTGCCTCGATCTCGTCACCTCACTCCCGGCGCGGCTGATGAACCTTGATGACTACGGCATCGCCGTCGGCAACCCGGCCGATCTCATCGTGCTCGACACCAGGGACAGCCGCTTCGCCATCGCCGAACTGCCCGACGTCATGATGGGCTTCAAGGCCGGCCGCCAGACCTTCGCACGGACCCGGCCGACCTTGTTCCGTCCGCCGGACTGAACGATGGCGCGCCTTGCGCCACGCCCAAGCCGTGCGCAGTATCGCGAGCGTCGCTCAGCGGAGACATCCGGATGGCCTTCGATACCGTTTTTCTCAATGCGCGCTTCGACGACGGCGCCAGCCATCACATCGCGGTCGAAGGCGGCCTGATCGCAGCGATCACACCGGCGGGGCAGCCGCCCGCCGGTCGCAACACGATCGATCTCGACAACGCGCTCGTCGTGCCCGGCTTCGTCGAAGGCCACGTCCATCTCGACACCAGCTTCCATGGCGATGCCTGGCGGCCCCACAAGCCGTGCACCGACGGCTTCGACGTGCGGGAGCGTGTCGCCTTCCAGGCCGAGAACATGGCGAAAGCCGCGCCGATGGACGTGCGCGCGCGCAACCAGCTCGAGCTCTGCATCGGACACGGCACCACGCGGATGCGCAGCCATGTCATGGTCGACGGCTCCGTCGGGCTGCGCTCGCTCGAAACCATCCTGCGCGTGCGCGAGGAATACAGGAGCCTGATCGAGATCCAGCTCGTGGCATTTCCCCAGAGCGGCATTCTGTCGAGCCCCGGCACGCCGCAATTGCTCGACGAGGCGATCGGGCTCGGCGCCGACCTCGTCGGCGGCCTCGATCCCGCCAGCTTCGACCGCGACGTCGAAAGGCATCTCGACGTGGTGTTCGGCGTGGCCGGAAAACACGGCGTCGATGTCGACATCCATCTGCACGACATGGGCACGCTCGGCGCCTTCGAGATCGAACAGATCGCGGCCCGCACCCGCGCGCTCGGCATGGAGGGCCATGTCGCCATCAGCCATGCCTACGCGCTCGGCGAGATCCCTGCAGACCGCTTGATGAAGATCGCCGAACGCCTTGCCCGTTCCGGCGTCGCGATCATGACCACCGCGCCCGGTGCCCGCCCCTTCCCGCCGGTGCTTGCCTTGCGCAAGGCCGGCGTCACCGTCTTTGGCGGCAACGACAACATCCGGGACTCCTGGTGGCCCTATGGCGACGGCGACATGCTGCGGCGTGCGACCACGATCGGCTATCGCTCCGGCTTCAACGTCGATGAGGAATTGCGGGTCGCCTTCGATCTCGTGACCGACGCGGCTGCGAAGGCGCTCCGCCTCGAAGCCTATGGCCTTCGGATCGGCGCCAGGGCCGATTTCGTGACGCTGCAGGCCGAGCATGTTCCCGATGCCGTCGCCAGTCCGCCCGAGGGCCGCTCCGTATACAAGGACGGCCGGCTTGTCGCTTTAAACGGCAAGGTTGTCGGTCGAAGCTGACACGTCGTTCGATCGGACCGGGGAGTCCGGTAGATTCCCGGCGTTGCGAGTCCGGGGCCAGCTGACGATACTGGAGCCTGTTCTGGGGCCAGCGTTCACCGGAGTTTGGACATGTTCCGCGCATTCAGCGGCCTCAACCTGCAATCGGGTCAAGCCGGAACGTCCGCGGACGCCGCTGTCAGGCGTCTCGATGGCATCGGTCAGATCGTGGCGGAGCTCGACATGCCCGCGTTGAGGACCCAGCAGGACATCAATCGCGCGCTCTGGACCCTCGACGCCGCCGTCAAATGCATCCGCGCGGTTCTCGCCGAGTTCCGCGAACATCCAGCCGCCGATCAGCTTGCCCGAAAGTCCAGAAACCTGATCGAACGGATCGAGCAGGCTCGGGATGAAATCCTGACGCAGCGCTCCGTCGTGCTCAATTGAGGCAGGGCTAAGTCGCGCGCCTGATCCTTGCGAGGATGCGGTCGGCCTCTGTGCGCCAGTCGGCACTGCGGGCGAACTCTGGGGTTCCTCTCGGACCGAACAGTCCCTCATCGGCGAGATCGGCGACCCAGGCCTGACGCTCGGCCGTGCCCTGCGCCGACCATGGTGTCAGGCCCGCCTCGCGCACGGTCTCGGCCACCTCCCGCACCTCCTCGGCACGGCGGCGGCCGTGCTCGATCACGCGCTGGAAGAAGTAAGCGCCCTGCTTCTCCCAGTCGATGCCGGGGAAGGTCTCCGCCAGTGAAGCCAGCACGGCGTCTTCGACGCCATAGGCACGCGCGGTGGTGAAGCTTTCGATCACCATGGCCTCGAGCCCCTTGATCATGATGCTGCGGCACATCTTCACCGCGGACGACACGCCGAGTTCATCACTGGCGACCCTGGCGGCAAACCCGATCGCATTCAGCAGCGGCGCGAGTTCCCTCGCACCGGGGCCGCCGAGCAGCAGTGGCACCTTGATCCGGTATGGCGGCACCGAGGTCATCACCGCGCCCTCGACATAGCGGCCGGCCGCTCCGTCGATGAGCGCGGCGGCGCGCTGCTTTGCGCCGGGAGAGGCCGAGTTGAAATCGAGGAACCAGGTGCCCTGATTGATCGCGGCCGCGCAGGCCTTTGCGACAGGCACCGCCTGGCTCGCCGTGACCGCGGAAATGATGAAATCGGCGGACGCGGTCAGCTCCGCATGGGACGCCGCGAGCACGACGCCGATTTTCGCTGCATGGTCCTCCAGCGAATTGGCCTGCTCGCTTCCGAGCTTGACGTCATAGGCCGCGACCTTGATGTCCTGCCGGCGCAGATCCTCAGCAAGGATCCTGCCGACCTCGCCATAGCCGACCAGCCCGATCTGCCAGCGCCTGGGATCACCGCTCATCAATTCAGCCCTCGCGTCGTCTCGTCGAACAGCTCCTCGACCGCGAAGCGCCGCGGGATCAGCCCCTGCTGGAACGCGTAGTCGACGATCAGTTCCAGCGGCTTCCTGTTGGCCTCGATCCCGAATGGGAGAAGGTCCGGGGTCGCCGCCGGCCCCGCCTGCGCCTTGTTTTGCTTGAGCAGATCATAGATGCCCGCGACCACGTCGGGTCGGGATGCCGCAAGCTGGGCGGTCACGACCACGAGATGATTGACCGGCACGACGCCGCGCTGCGCATACCATCGGGCGGCTTCCGCGGCAGGATCCGGGAATAGCGGTTTCAGGCGCGCGTCGGTCGAGGTCTCGCCAAGGACGGCATCGAGCTCGCCGTCGAGCAGCATTTGCAGGATCTTCTTGTCCTTCGGCGCACGCGCGGTGGTGTCGACATATTCGGCGACGTGCGGGTCCTCGAAGGTGATCCAGTTGATCCGGTCGAGCTTGACGCCGTAATCGTTGGCGAGAATGCCCCTGATCCAGGCGCCCGTCGTCGTCGTGAACGAGCGGATGCCGACGCGCTTGCCTTCGAGATCGGCGGGGCCGAGCACGCCATGCGCAGGGTTGTAGAGCGCGTAGCCATGCTGGAATCGTCCGAGCATCGTCGCCGGCAACAGCACCAGCGGCTTGCCATGCGCCTTCGCCATCAGAAACGTGACGATCGCCATCTCGCAGACATCGAAGGCCTGCTCGCGCACCATCGGCTTGAACGCCGTGTTCGTCGGCGTGTACTCGATGAAGTCGAGCTCGAACAGGTCGGAGCGGAGCGCGCCGCTCTTCACCGCCTGGACATGCGGGTGGCTGCCGAGCACCGCCTTCAGCTTGTGACGTTCCATCCGCTCGCTCCCCGTGTCGTTGCTTCAGACGTCCTCGGGACGATCGACATAGACGAGCCCGGCTTTCGCCAGCGCCTCGCGCATGTTGTACATGTCGAGGCCGAGCTCGCCCGAGGCCAGCCGCTTGCGCTTGCCGCCTTCGTCCGCGTTGCGCTTCCTGGCCTTTTCGGCAACCTCGGCCGCGTATCGCTTCGGCACCACGACCACGCCGTCGTCATCGGCCACGACGATGTCGCCGGGCTCGACATTGACGCCGGCGCAGACCACGGGGACGTTGACCGAGCCGAGCGTCGCCTTCACCGTGCCCTTGGCCGAAACCGCGCGCGACCACACCGGGAACCTCATCTCGTGCAACGCCTTCACGTCACGGCAGCCGGCGTCGATGATCAGCCCCTGCACGCCGCGCGCCTGCAGCGATGTCGCCAGCAATTCGCCGAACATGCCGTCGGTATTGTCGGTGGTACAGCCGACGACGAGAACGTCCCCTGTCCGGCACTGCTCGACCGCGACATGAATCATCCAGTTGTCGCCGGGCTGCGCCAGCACGGTGACGGCCGGGCCGGCGATCGCCGCCCCCGGCCAGACCGGCCGCAGATAGGGCTTCATCAGGCCGATGCGGCCGTAGGCCTCGTGCACGGTGGAGACGCCGTAGTCGGCCATGCCGGCGGGATCGGCCCGCTCGATGTTGCGAACGACGACGCTCTTCATGCCAGCTCCTCCGCGACGGTCGGGAACAGGCGCTGATAAGCCTCGCCATAGGTCATGGGCACGCCGGTGTTGCGGCTGCCCTGGATGCCGCGGTTCAGCGCGACGCGCTCGTAATAACCCCAGAGATGCTTCTGCGCGGCGAGGATCTGGAAGGCCTCGTATTTCTGCGCCCAGACCTCGTCGATCTTGAGCAGCAGATCCGGCTTGAAATTGCATTGCTCCGGCTGGTGCGGCTCGAACAGGAACACCGGCGGCGCCGAATATTTGTACTGGGCACCCGGCTTGTGACCCATCGCCTGCGCCACCACGCGGGTCTCCTGCGCGAAATGCGCTGCGTTGGGGTGATCGAAATTGTAGGGGTCTTCCAGCGCATGCGTCAGCACGAAGCTCGGATTGAGCTCGCGGTAGATGTCGACCATGCGATCGAAATGCTCTTCATTCAGCTTCAGTGGATAGTCGCCGCAGTCGAAGAACTCGATCTCGGCGCCGAGCAGCTTGGCGGCGCGTTCGGCTTCGTCCCTGCGGCCCGCCTTGACCGACTCCAGCGTTGCTCCCTTCTCCTTCCACGCGAACTGGCTCTCGCCGCGTTCGCCGAAGGACAGGCAGACGATTTTCATGCGATAGCCCTTCTTCGCATGCAGCGCGATCGCCCCACCCGCGCGCCAGACGAAGTCGCCGGGATGGGCGGTGACGACGAGACCTGTTTTCATGGGACAACCTTTCCTGGCGTTTCATGTGGTTGGTCGAACCCGAACAGCCGCGCGGGATTATCGACCAGAAGCTTCTGCTGGAGCTCCGGCTCCGGCGCGAACAGCGGAATGAGATCGACCAGATCGCCGTCATTCGGCATCACCTTGACGTTGGGATGCGGCCAGTCGGTGCCCCAGATGACGCGGTTCGGCGCGGTCTCGACCAGACGGCGCGCAAAAGGGACGGCATCAGTAAACGGCGGACCGGCGGATGAGACCCGCTCGGCGCCGCAGACCTTCACCCAGCATTTCTCGTCACGCTGCATCAGCTCGATCAGGATCCTGAACGGAAGCTGGTCGAGCCCGTCGGACGCCTTCACGCGCCCCATGTGATCGATGGTGTAGTTCAGCGGCAGACGGGCCAGCATGTCGGCATGATCAGGCAGGTCGATCGCATCGAAATGCAGATCGACGTGCCAGCCGAGCGGCGCGACCATCGCGATGACGCGGTCGAACACGCGCTTGTCGGGAACGCCGCCGAGATGCCGGACGAAATTGAAGCGGCAGCCGCGGACACCGCCGTCCTGCAACTCGCGCAGCCCGCGCTCGGTGATGCTGTCGTCGATATTGGCGACCGCGCGATAGGCGCCGTTGCTCTGCGCGATGGCGTCGAGGGCGACCCTGTTGTCGGTCCCATGGACGCTGGCATTGACGATGACGGCACGCTGCACCCCGAGCTTTGCGTGCAGCGCGCGAAAGTCTTCCAGCGGCGCGTCCGGCGGCGTGTAGGACCGGTCGGGCGCGTAAGGGTATTTCGTACCCGGGCCGAAGATGTGGCAATGCGCGTCGCAGGCGAGCGGCGGCAGCACGAATGTCGGCCTGCGCGTAAAGGGATCGGGTCCCGGAATGGTCGGCGTCAACATCAAGTCTGGCTGGTCGCGGCCGCGGGCCGTCGGCGCGCCGGCGTGCCATGGTCGAGCGGCGGGGCCTGCAACGCGGCGACGGTCGCCTGCACCAATTGCTCGATGGCCCCGGCAGGATCGTGCCCGTCGGCTGCGCCGCGCGACAGGCGCGAGACACGGTCGGGCGTCACAAGAGAATAATAGAGGGCGCCGAGCAGGAAGTGGCTGCGCCAGACGATGTCCGTGCGCGGAATGTGCGGCAGGCTCTCGTGGATCGCATCGATGAAGGCATGGCTGGTATCGTCGAAGGTCTGCGCGATGATCTTCCGCGCGACTTCGTTGCCTTCGGCCGACATCACCGCGCGAAGCCGCGTGAAGCGGGCTCCGCCCCCGGCCAGATCGCTGCCCGAGGTGAAGGCCGGCACGACATAGGCGCGCACGATCGCCTCGAGCCGGTCCTGCAGATCGCGCACGCGCTGGGCGGCGGCGAGCAGCTCGGAGCGGCGCAGGTTCATCGGCCCGCAATGACGCCGGTAGATCTCCAGCAGCAGGCCATCCTTGGTCTTGAAATGATAGGTCACGCTGCCGGGATTGGCGCCGGCCGCCTGCGCGATGTCGCGCACCGAGACGGCATTGAAGCCGTTGGTGGCAAACAGCTCCTCGGCCGCCACGAGGATCGCCTCGCGCATGTTCGGCTTGCGGGCCGTGTCCTTGCTGATGGGCTTGCGTACCATGCGATTTGTACTATCGTACAAAAGATCAGGTCTCGTCAACAAGAACGGCGGGCCGCGCCCGGGCCCGCTTCGCAGGTCCGCGCGCGAACCCCCGAAGGAGCTTTGGGAATGCCGGGTATGAACATGAAGATCGGCCGCATGATGCTGGGCGCCGCCCTGCTGCTGGCGGGCAGTGCCGCGAAGGCTGCGGATGCCTATCCGAGCAAGCCGGTCCATATCCTGGTGCCCTACGCGGCCGGTGGTGCGGTCGACGTGCTGGCCCGCACACTGGGTCAGGCACTGGCCAAGACCTGGGGCCAGCAGCCCGTCATCGACAACCGCCCCGGCGCCGGCGGCATCGTCGCCTCGCAGGCGCTGACCCAGGCCGCGCCGGACGGCTACACGTTGATCCTGGTCGCGAGCGGCCATCCGCTGAACCAGTTCATCTATCCGAGCGTGCCCTATGACACGTTCAAGGATTTCACGGCGATCAGTGAGGTCGCGTCCTCGCCGCTTGCGATCGTGGTGGCGAAGGACAGCCCGTACAAGACGCTCGGCGATCTCCTCGCCGCAGCAAAAAAAGATCCCGACAAGCTGTCCTACGGCATGTCCGGCAACGGCACCTCGGCGCATCTGGCTGGTGAACTGTTGAAATACATGTCCGGCACCAGGATCGTCGCGATCCCCTACAAGGGCGGCGCGCCGGCCCTGACGGCCGTCATCTCGGGCGAGATCCCGCTCAGCATCAATCCGCTCGCCGAGGCGATCGGCCAGCTGGAAGGCGGCCCGGTACGCGCACTTGCGGTGACCTCGGCCGAGCGCTCCAAGGCGCTGCCGAATGTCCCGACCGTCGCCGAGTCAGGCGTCGCCGGCTACGACGTCTCGGTCTGGTGGGGCGTCCTCGGTCCGGCCAAGATGCCGTCCGAGATCGTGTCCAAGCTCGAGACCGACCTCAAGGCGGCGCTGCAGGATCCGAACGTGCTGTCGACGCTCGGCAAGATCGGCGCGACCCCGGTCGGCTCCTCCGCCAAGGACTTCGACGCCTACATGCGCGCCGAGGCGACCAAATGGGAGCCGGTGCTGAAGGCGGCCGACATTCGCGCCCAATGACGCTCTTCGGCGTCACGACCGGTCTTCCGCGACGGGTGCATCGCGCCCTGATCGCGACGGCTCTGCTCGCCTTGCTCGGCGGACAGGCACGGGCCGAGGGCGAGGCCCAACTGCTGGCGCCAAGCGGCACCTTGCGCGTCGGCATCTATCCGGGCAGCCCGACCTCGATGGTGACGGACGCATCCGGCAAGGCCCACGGCCTCGCCTACGATCTCGGCGGCGAACTCGCCAAGCGGCTCGGCGTCGGGATCGATTTTGTCATGTTTGAGCGTGTCGCAGACATCGTCAGCGCCATCCGCGACGGCCAGGTCGATTTCACCGTCACCAACGCGACCCCGGCGCGCGCCAGGGAGGTCAGCTTCAGCCAGCCCGTTCTGGCGATCGAACTCGGCTATCTCGTTCCCGCGAATTCGCCGATCGGCAAGGTCGAGGACATCGACAAGCCGGGCGTAAGGATTGGCGTGACCAGGGGATCGACCTCGGAGCGCACCCTGCCCGCCAGGTTCAGGAACGCGGTCATCGTCCCCGCCGACAGCGTCAAGCTGGCGATCGCCATGTTCTCGCGCGGCGAGATCGACCTCTATGCGACCAACAAGCCGACCTTGTTCGAGATGTCGGACCAGATGCCGGGCGCACGCATCCTCGCCGGCAATTGGGGCCTCGAGCACATGGCCATCGCCATTCCTCCGGGACGCGAGGCCGCACTCCCCCTGATCAACCATTTCGTCAGCGACGAGCAGGCCTCCGGGACACTCGAGACGATCCAGCAGCAGGCTGGCCTGCGCGGCGCCATCAGAGCGCCCCGCGAATAGGCATCAGCCTGCCGCCTGCTCCACCGAGCGCCACACGATCTGCGGCGGATCGCGGAAGGCGAAGCGGACCAGATGCCGTTCGACGATGCCCTCGACCTGCACGACGAGTTCGGGTGTCTCGGCTTCGACCCGGAGCGTCAGCGTGCCGCCTGCCGCTTCGAGCCGGCACGTCCAGACCGAGAAGGGAATGGTCCCCTGCTCCGGCGTGAACGTGACGGGCAGCTTGTGCGCAAAGTGCTTGCAGAGCTGCTGCAGATAGATGCTCGCGCGGTCGGTGGCGATCTCTGCAACTGACTGGTTCATGATCATCCTTTCAGGTGGTCCGGTTGGGCATCCCGCCCCGTGATCAGCCCGCTGGACGTTATCTTTCCAGCAAGCTATCCTCACCTGACAATGCCGTGAGACGATGTGAGGCCCGATGCTGCCGATGTCAGGGACACCGGATGACCTCGAATCTTGAGCCGCAGGCTCGCTACCACGCCCCCGGCTGTGCCGGCGGACGGGCCACAGCGACGGCCGCTGCGGGGATCGTGGCATCATGGCTCCGCACGGCACCATAGGCCTGCCGCAAGGATGGATGGTTGCTTGCAACCTTGCGCGCCACGGAGGTTCTGGTCTGGTGTTCCGCGGCGAACGCACCCTGCGTCGCGAGGAACGCAGCCGCAACGATGGTCAGGGTCAGGCACGTTCTCGTCATTGCTCGTCTCCGATCTGTCAAAAGCCCTCCCGTTCGCGCACTGGGCCACAATGCGCGCCGGGTTCGTCCGATGGCTCAGCCGAGCAGCTTCACTCGGCCTTATCTTTCTAGCAAGATATATCGTTATTATCTTTCCAGCAAGATATAACGGCATGAAGTTTACGTAAGGAACCGCCATGACCGAGACACGCTATCCGGCCGACAAGCTGCTCACGCTCCGGAAGAAGCACTGGCCTCAATCCGTCACGCCGGTTGGAGAATTCCTCGTGCGCATCTACCGTCTGAGCAATCTGATGCATGACGGCGTGGCGCAACGCGTCGCGGCGCACGAACTGTCCTTCATGGAGTTCGAAGTACTGATCACGCTTCGCGGTGTCGGCCCGCCCTTTGAGATGATTCCGACCGAGCTTTATCCGGCGATTCTGATCTCGTCGGGCGGATTGACGAAAGTGCTCGCCTCCCTGCAGAAGCGAGGCCTGATCGCCCGGGCGGAAGGCGCCGACGACAAGCGCAGCAAGCCGGTTCACCTGACCGCCAAGGGCCGTGTGCTGGCGGAGCGGGTCATGGCGGATGTCCTGAAACACGGCGACAAGGTGGTCCTCGGCGGCCTCTCGATCGCCGATGTCCAGCGCACCACCCAATTGCTGCACAAACTGCTGGCCACGATCGAACCTGCAAACGACTAGCATTCGCCGCCAGCACGGCGACAACCCTTTGCTGCAAATCAACGCAACAACATGGACAAAGCGTCATTTGTATTCGGCGCCGCGCTGCGCGACGAACGCGACAGACTGTGGGAGACCCGAACATGAGCAAGCCGCTGTTGTTGACACTCCATCGTTGGCTCACCCTTGTCTTCGCACTCCCTCTGTTCGCAATCATCGCCACCGGACTGATCCTGTCGGCCGAGCCGATGGTCCAGGTCGGCGGTCTCGGCGGTGCGCCGCTCGACGCCACGCAGGTCACCGCCCTGATCAAACGCTACGATGTGGACGGCAAGGCGCGCGGCCTGTCGCTCAATGCCGGCGCCGGGCGCCTGACGTTGCAGGGCGCGGGCCTGCCGGCCATCGACCTCGCCACCGGCGAGGTTGCGACCGGCGGATCCGGACTGTCGGACATCTTCCCCTGGGCGCGCGTCACGCATGAACGGTTGCTCGGCCAGGCCTGGCTGGTGACGAGTTCGACCGTGGCCATGGTCGCGCTGATGGTGCTCGGCATCCTCATGGGATGGCCGCGGCTGCGCAACACACTGTCCGGCTGGCACAAGGGCACGGCCTGGTTCGCGCTGCCGCTGATCCTGCTGAGCCCCCTCACCGGCCTGTGCATGGCGTTCGGACTGACCTTTCAGGGGACGGCCTCCCCATCCACTGGCGGACGTCCGCTCCCCTTGCCTGATGCGGTCGCCATAGTCGCAGCCTCGCACGATCTGTCGCACGTGATCTCCATCGGCGTGCGCGGCGGTCGCATGATGGCGCGAATCTACGAGGGTGGAGAGCTGCGCGCCTATGCCGTCAATTCGTCAGGCGTCACGCCGCTGCCGCGCAACTGGCCGCGCCTGATCCATGAAGGCAATTGGTCGGCATGGATGGCATCGCCCTTGAACGTGGTGACGTCGATTGCGCTGCTGACGCTGCTCACGACGGGGCTGCTGATCTGGGCACGGCGGAAACTGCGCAAGCCGCGGGCGCGAACCAGCGGCCGCTCCGAACCGACCATCACCGCAGCCGCCTGAGGGCGCGCGGCAGCGCCCCCGGCGTCTCGTTGCGCTCGTACATCTTGCAACGCAGATCCCGGGATTGCGGCGCATGGCTTCGCGCTCTCCTGCGATGCAGGTGTCCGTCTGGTGCAATCCTCGGCGGATTGCGCTAGACTCAAGACAGCAATGACCAGACGCACCGGCAGCGCCGATCTACCTCTCCACAGCGGGCGGGTTCCGCCCTGGCTTGCCAGCCGCATGGCGAGCCTCGGCGCGATCGTGACGCAGGCGATCGTGCATCATTACGGCCGCGACGCATTCCTGCAGCGGCTGTCACATCCTTTCTGGTTCCAGTCCTTCGGCGCCGTGATGGGGATGGACTGGCACTCGTCGGGAATCACGACCTCCGTGATCGGCGCCTTGAAGCGCGGGCTCGGGCCGCTCCAGGACGAACTCGGCCTCTATGTCTGCGGCGGCCGCGGCCAGCATTCCCGCAAGACGCCGGACGAGCTGTTGCAGCTCGGCGATCGTGTCGGCTTCGATGGCGTAAAGCTCACGCGGGCCAGCCGCCTCGTTGCCAAAGTCGACAGCGCGGCGGTGCAGGACGGCTTCGATCTCTATCTGCACGGCTTCTTCGTCACGCGCGACGGCAAATGGACCGTCGTGCAGCAGGGCATGAACGGCGACAGGAGACAGGCCCGCCGCTATCACTGGCATTCGGAGGCGCTGAAGAGTTTCGTCGATGCGCCGCATAGCGCGATCGACGGACCGCTCCAGGGCGAGATCGTCAATCTCACCGACCACCGCGCCTACGTCTCGCGCAGCGCGCAGCTCGAACTGCTGCACGAGCTCGGCCCCGATCGCATCGTCACCGAATTCGAGCAGCTCACCGGGACGACGCCCGCGCAGGGCCTGCTGCCGCACCTGATCATGCCTGATCATCACGACGTCCGTCCCAAGGACGTGTTCGCGCGGCGCCTGCATGGCACGCTGGCGGCCGCCGCCGAGCGGGGCCCCGTCGACTTCCCGGATCTGTTGCTCACACCCGGTGTCGGCGCGCGCACGGTGCGGTCCCTCGCGATGGTCGCGGAGGTCGTGCACGGCGCGCCCTACCGCTTCGCCGATCCCGCGCGCTTCTCGCTCGCCCATGGCGGCAAGGACCGGCATCCCTATCCCGTGCCGATCAAGGTCTATGACGAGACCATTCGCGTGCTGAAAGGCGCGATCCAGAGCGCCCGTCTCGGCCGCGAGGAAGAGATGCAGGCGCTCAAGCGTCTCGACGATCAGGCCCGGCGCCTCGAGAAGACCGCACGCGGGCCGTCGGTCGAGGCGTTCATCGCCGGCGAGCGGGCCGCCTCGCCCGATCTCGACGGTCGATCGGTGTTCGGATGGGAACGCGACCTCGCCGCAGCGAAGGCGCCGAAACAGGCTTGAGCTTCAGCCGCGTCCCGGCGCGCGTGGGGGTGTCTTGCGCTGCTGCGTGTAGGCGTCCCAGTGGCTCCAGCTGCCGTTGCTCAGGCTCTGAAGATCGGTGGCGAGCGGTCGCCGCGTGCGCTTGTCGTGCTCGGCGACGGCCCGCTCGGACTGCGCGATCTTGCGCTTGAGCTCCGCGACCGCCTTCTGGGTGTCACCGGCGCGCTTTGACGAGGCGATCTCGCCCATCGTGAAGCGGGCGGTCTCCAGCGCCTTCAAGGCGGCGCGGTTCTTCTTCAACTGGACCCGGTGCCAGGCGATATTGCTGTCGCTGTCCGCAACCATGTGGGAACTCCGCTGATTCGCACCCACAGTGTATCGCGCGCCGAATCGGCGCCGCAACGGGCGCGCAATGGCGGAAATGCGACCCTTTCCGGCGGAAGGCGGGCTCAGCGCTCGGCGAACGCCTTTTCGACCACGAACTGGGCCGGTTCGCCGTGATTGCCTTCGACGAAGCCCCGCTCCCCCAGCAGGACGCGGGTGTCGGCGACCAGCGCCGGACTGCCGCAGATCATGACGCGGTCATGTGCGGCCTCCAGCTGCGGCAGGCCGATGTCGGCGAACAGCTTGCCGGAGGTGATGAGGTCCGTGATGCGTCCGCGATTGCGGAACGGATCGCGCGTCACGGTCGGATAATAGATCAGCTGGTTGCGGATGTACTCGCCGAGCAACTCGTCGTTCGGCAGTTGCTCGGTGATCATCTCGCCGTAAGCGAGTTCCTTGACGTGACGGCAGCCGTGCAGCAGCACGACCTTCTCGAAACGCTCGTAGGTCTCGGGATCCTTGATGACGCTCAGGAACGGTGCAAGGCCGGTGCCGGTGCCGACGAGGTAGAGATTGCGGCCCTCTTCCAGGTTGTCGATGACCAGCGTGCCGGTCGCCTTGCGGCTGACGATGATCTCGTCGCCCTCTTTCAGATGCTGGAGCCGCGAGGTCAGCGGGCCATCAGGCACCTTGATCGAGAAGAACTCCAGCGTGTCCTCGTAATTGGCGCTGGCGACGCTGTAGGCCCGCAGCAGCGGCTTCTCGCCGACCTTGAGCCCGATCATGGTGAATTCGCCGTTACGAAAGCGGAAGGTCGGGCTGCGGGTGGTCCTGAACGAGAACAGCGTGTCGGTCCAATGATGGACGCTCAGAACGCTTTCCTGATTGAAATTGCTCATCTCACCCTTCCCAGTCGCAGGCTCTTGGTCTCGAGGCGGTCAGCTATGCGTCGTTCGTACACGATCATTCGTATACTAATGAATAATCCGACTTGATCCGGCGGTCAAGGCTGCCCAAGATCGGCAGCGTTGCAGTTCAGGAACAAGGACACTTTTCATGGCGCATGACGCACCCCAGGCCGCCGGACCCTCGAAGCTCGTGATCCGAAACATCGGCCTGATCCTGTCCGGCGCGCTGGAAAAGCCGATCCTGGACGGCGACACCATCGTCGCCGAGAACGGCAAGATCACCGCGATCGGCCGCTTCAAGGATCTGAACACGGAAGGCGCCACCACCATCGTCGACGCCCATGGCACCACGGTCGCGCCGGGCCTGATCGACAGCCACGTTCATCCCGTCGCCGGCGACTGGACCCCGCGGCAGAACCAGATCAACTGGATCGACAGCTACCTTCACGGCGGCGTCACCACCATGATCTCGGCCGGCGAAGTGCACATGCCCGGCCGCCCGCGCGACGTCGTCGGCCTGAAGGCCATGGCGGTGTTCGCCCAGCGCGCGTTCTGGACCCTGCGTCCGGGCGGCGTGAAGGTGCATGCCGGCGCGCCCGTCATCGAATGCGAGATGGTCGAGGAAGACTTCAAGGAGATGGCCGCCAACGGCGTCAAGCTGCTCGGCGAGGTCGGCCTCGGCGGCGTCAAGGACGGCCCGACCGCGCGCAAGATGGTCGGCTGGGCCCGCAAATACGGCATCCAGAGCACGATCCACACCGGCGGCCCGTCGATCCCGGGCTCGGGCCTGATCGACAAGGACGTCGTGCTGGAAGCCGACACCGACGTGGTCGGCCACATCAATGGCGGCCACACCGCGCTGCCCGACGATCAGATCCGCTGCATCTGCGAGGGCTGCAAGCGCGGCCTCGAACTCGTGCACAACGGCAATGAGCGCTCCGCCTTGTTCACGCTGCGCACCGCGCGCGAGATGGGCGATCTGCATCGCGTCATCCTCGGCACCGACGCGCCGGCCGGCTCGGGCGTGCAGCCGCTCGGCATCCTGCGCATGGTGTCAATGCTGTCCTCGCTCGGCGATTTGCCGGCGGAGATCGCCTTCTGCCTCGCGACCGGCAACACGGCGCGGATGCGTCAGCTCGATTGCGGCCTGATCGAAGTCGGCCGCTCCGCCGACTTCGTCATCATGGACAAGGCCCAGCATTCGCCCGGCAAGAACATTCTGGAGAGCGTCCAGCTCGGCGACCTCCCCGGCATCGGCATGACCATCATCGACGGCATCGTGCGGACGCAACGCAGCCGGAACACCCCGCCGGCGGGAATGGTGCCGGAGGTGGTCGCGAAGTAGCGCTTGCGAAGGGTGGGTTAGGCTTGCGGACTGCCGGAAACGCAGATCGCCTGGCATAACCCACCGATGCCGCTCCGCAATCGCGGAAGCCTGGTGGAGTTACGCTTCGCCCGCGGACTTGCGAAAGCTCACCGCAGCTTGGTCAGCAGCGCCATCAACGTCTCCCGCTCCTTGGCGTCGAGCGGGGCCAGCGTCTCGCGGGTGATGGCGATCGCGTTCGGCGCGAGCTTTTCGGCCAGTTGCTGGCCGACGCGCGTGAGGCTGACGAGAAGGCGCCGGCCGTCTTCGGGATCCTGGCTGGTCTCTGTGAGACCGCGCGCGGTCAGGCGGTCGATCACGCCCTTGATGGTGGCGACGTCCATCGCGGTGAGGCGGCCGAGCTGGTTCTGCGAGCACGGCCCGGTCTCGGCGAGCTTCGACAGCGCCGCCCATTGCGTCGGGGTCAGATTGGTACCGATCTCGCGCGAGAAGATCGCGCTGTGGCGCTGCCAGACCTGTCGCAGGATGAATCCGACCTGCTCGTCGAGCACGTAAGGCGGTTTGGCCGGCTTGGCGCTCTTCTTGGCCGCGACGCTTCTGGCCATCCGTTCCCCGCTCCTCACAACGACAGATGCGCGTCGCGGATATCCGGACGGGCGTCGAGTTCGGCCATCGTGCCACCGAAGCAGATGCGGCCGCGCTCGATGATGTAGACGCGATCGGAGATCAGCCGCGCGAAATGCAGGTTCTGTTCGGAGACGACGATGCTGACGCCCTCTTTCTTCATCGTGAGGATGGCATCCACCATCTGCTCCACGATCTTGGGCGACAGCCCTTCCGAAGGCTCGTCCAGCAGCACCAGCGAGGGATTGCCCATCAGCGTGCGCGCGATCGTCAGCATCTGCTGCTCGCCGCCGCTCATGCGGCCGCCCGGACGATTCTTCATCTCGCCGAGATTGGGAAACAGCGTGAACAGTTTCTCGCGTGTCCAATACGGCGCATTGGGGCGCTTCGGCTGGCGGCCGACCTCGAGATTCTCCTCCACCGTCAGGTCGGTGAAGATGCGCCGCTCCTCCGGAACATAGCCGAGCCCCTCCCGCACGATCTCGTGGGTGGGACGCGACGAGACATCCTTGCCCTCGAACATGATGCGGCCGGTCCGCTGCGCCACCAGCCCGACGATCGACCGGAACGTCGTCGACTTGCCGGCGCCATTGCGGCCGAGCAGCGCGACAACCTCGCCCTCCCCGACAGAAAAGCCGATGTCAAACAGGATATGCGCCGGGCCGTAATGGCTGTTGAGCCCCTCCACTGTCAGCTTCATGCCGAAGCTCCCTCGCGATGGCGGGCATCGTAGACGAGGCCCTCGCCGAGATAGACCGCCTGCACCTGCGGATTGCCGCGCACTTCGGCGGGCGAGCCCTCGGCGATCAGCGTGCCGCGGTTGAGCACGATGATGCGGTCGGCGTGCTCGAACACCACGTCCATGTCGTGTTCGGTGAACAGCACGCCGATCGACTTCTCGCGCGCGATTTGAGCGGTCAGCCGCATCAGGTCGACGCGCTCGCGCGGCGCCATGCCGGCGGTCGGCTCGTCCATCAGGAGCAGTTTCGGCCGGTTGGCAAGCGCAACCGCAAGCTCCAACCGCTTGAGGTCGCCATAGGCGAGTTCCCCGCAGGGCCGATCCGCATAGCCGCCCATGCCGACCAGCTCGAGCAGGCGCCCGGCCTCGCCCCGGTCGAAATTCGGCGCCGAGCCGAAGAGATTGAACAACTTCTTCTCATGCGAGATCAGCGCGACCTGCACGTTCTCGCGCACCGTCATGGTGGCGAACGTCGCGGTGATCTGGAACGTGCGACCGACACCGAGTCGCCAGATCTCGCGTGGCTTCCGACCGGTAACGGATTCGCCGAGCAGGCGAACCTCGCCGGAATCGGGCGTGTTCTGGCCGTTGAGCATGTCGAAACAGGTGCTCTTGCCGGCGCCGTTCGGACCGATCAGCGCCAGGATTTCGCCTGCTCGCAGCGAGAAGGAGACGCCGCGCACGGCATGGATGCCGCCATAGGATTTGGTCAGGCCTTCGACGGCGAGAAGTGGGGAAGCGGCACTCATTCGGCGGACTCGATCGGCTTGACGAGCAAGGGGGATGTCGGCGGCGAAGGCTTCCTGCGGCGCTGCGCCAGCATTTCCAGCACGCCGACGATGCCCTTGGGGAAGACCACGACGATCAGCATGATGAAGCCGCCAAGCACGAGCTTCGACAGATCGGTCTGGCTGACCAGCCAGATGTTGAGCGCCTTGTAGACGATGGCGCCGATCACCGCGCCGGATACCGTCTCGACGCCGCCGAGCAGCACCATGACGAGCGCATCGACCGAGAGCGAGATGCCGAGATTGTCGGGAAACACGCTGCCCTTGAGATAGGCGAACAGCGCTCCGCCGATGCCCGCGGTGGTACCCGCGATCACGAAGGCCGTCCATTGGATCCGCTTGGCATCGATGCCGACTGCTTCGCTGCGCAGCAGGGAGTCGCGCGTGGCCCGCAGCGCATAGCCGAACGGCGAGAACACCGCGATCCGCAGGGCGATCGTCACCAGGGCGGCGACGCCGAGCGCGAGCCAGTAGAAATGCGACGGGCTGGCCGCCCATTTCTCAGGCCAGATGCCCAGAATGCCATTGTCGCCGCCGGTGACGCTGACCCACTGGAAGGCGATCGACCAGACGATCTGCGCGAACGCGAGCGTCAGCATCGCGAAATAGACCCCGGACAGTTGCACCGCGAAGAAGCCGAACACTGCCGCCCCCATGCAGCCGAGCAACGGACCGAGCAGCAGGCAGACGATCATCGGCAGCCCTGCCATCTTGGCGAGGAAGGCGACGCCGTAGGCGCCGAGGCCGAAATAGGCGGCATGACCGAACGAGGCGAGCCCGCCGACCGACATCAGGAAGTGCAGGCTGACGGCGAAGATCACGAAAATCGCGATCTCCGAGCCGACGGTGAGTGCGTAATTGCCGGCGAACAGCGGCAGCGTCGCCGCAAGCAGAAGGGCGACCAGCGACGCCAGCCGCTCGTTCCCCGTCAGCGGCCGCCACGGATTGACGGTGAGGCCGGGCGTCTTGCGCGCGGCCGCCTCCGGCTTGCCGAACAGGCCCCAGGGCCGCACGATCAGGACCACCGCCATCACCAGGAAGACCAGGATGATGGAGATCTTCGGGAAGATCAGGATGCCGAAGGCGTTGAGCTCGGACACCAGCACCGCCGCAACGAAGGCGCCGACGATGCTGCCGAGGCCGCCGATCACGACCACGACGAAGACTTCCACGATGATGCGAAGGTCCATGGCGTGGTGCACGGCATCGCGCGGGATCTGCAGCGCCCCGCCGAGCGCGGCGAGGAAGACGCCGACGGCGAACACCGAGGTGAACAGCCATTTCTGGTTCACGCCCAGCGCCGCGACCATGTCGCGGTCCTGGGTCGCCGCGCGCACCAGCACGCCCCAGCGGGTGCGCTGAAACAGCAGCCAGAGGACGCCGAGCACGACGGGCCCCAGCACGATCAGGAACAGGTCGTAGCTCGGGATGTTCTGGCCGAAGAAATCGATCGCGCCGCGGAAGCCCGGCGCGCGGCGGCCGACGAGATCGTCAGGCCCCCAGATCAGCACGACGAGATCCTCGACCATCAGGGTCAGGCCGAAGGTCGCGAGCAACTGGAAGAGTTCGGGCGCATGATAGATGCGCCGCAGCAGCACCATCTCGACGAGAACGCCGATCAGCGCCACCGCGAGCGCCGCCAGCACGATGGCGCCCCAGAAGCCGAACGCTCCCGACAGGCGCTCAGTCAGCGTGAAGGCGATGTAGGCGCCGATCATGTAGAAGGCGCCATGCGCGAAATTCACGATCCGCGTCACGCCGAAGATGATCGACAGGCCCGAGGCCACCAGGAACAGCGACGCTGCGCTGGCGAGACCGGTCAGAAACTGTACGACGTAAAAGGCCATCGGCGGTCCGGGTTGGATGTTTGGTTCACCTCTCCCCGGTTGCGGGGAGAGGAAGCTTCGCAGGGTGGGGTGGGTTGGCGCAGCGTAACCCACCAGCTTTTCGCGTATGGCGCCGTAGGGTGGGTTACGCCTTCGGCCAACCCACCCTACGGCAGCGCGTATCAATCCTTCGGACGCAGCTTCTCGACTTCGGCATCGCTCGGCAGGTAGTCCGAGCCCTTCTTGTAAGTGGAGTCCACCATCACGCCCTTGCCGTCCTTCAACGCGGTCTTGCCGACATAGGCGCCGAGGGTCGACTGATGGTCGATCTTGCGGAACGTGATCTCGCCGAACGGCGACGGCATCGACAGGCCTTCGGCGGCAGCGATCAGCTTGTCGGTGTCGGTCGAACCGGCCTTCGTCAGGATCGCGGCGGCCGCCTTGATGGTCTGGTAGCCGACGATCGAGCCGAGCCGCGGATAGTCGTTGTACTTGGCCTGATAGGCCTTCAGGAACGCATCATGCTCGGGCGTCTTGATCGAGTACCAGGGATAGCCGGTGACGATCCACCCTTCAGGGGTCTCATCCTTGAGCGGATCGAGATATTCCGGTTCGCCAGTCAGGAAGGAGACGACCTCGCGCCCCTTGAACAGGCCGCGGGTGTTGCCTTCCCGCACGAGCTTGACGAGATCGGCGCCGAAGGTGACGTTGAGGATCGCCTCCGGATTGGCGGCGGCCACGGCCTGCACGACCGGACCTGCGTCGATCTTGCCCTGCGGCGGCCACTGCTCGTCCACCCACTGGATGTCGGGGCGCTTCTCCGACATCAGCTTCTTGAACACGGCGACCGCGGACTGGCCATATTCGTAGTTCGGCGCGATCGTCGCCCAGCGCTTGGCCGGCAGCTTCGCAGCCGCCTCCACGAGCATCGCCGCCTGCATGTAGTTGGAGGGACGCAGGCGGAACGTGTACTTGTTGCCCTTCGACCAGGTGATGGCGTCGGTCAGGGGCTCGGCGGCCAGGAAAAACACCTTCTTCTGGTTGGCGAAATCGCTGACAGCAAGACCGATGTTGGACAGGAACGTGCCGGCGAGCATGGCAACGCCCTCGCTCGAGACCAGTTCGTTGGCCGCGGTCTGCGCATCCGCCGGCTTGCCGCTGTCGTCCTTGGAGATGACGACGAGCTTCTTGCCGTTGACGCCGCCGGCCGCGTTGATCTCCTCGACCGCGAGCTGCCAGCCCTTGCGGTACGGCTCGGTGAAGGCCGGCAACAGCGAATAGCTGTTGATCTCGCCGATCTTGATGTCCTGCGCCATGGCCGACTGCGCCATGCCGCCCGCCAGAAGCGCAAAGGCCGCGCCGGCGAAAATATGTCTTGCTCGCATCCCAACCTCCAGTTTTGAACTCGCCTTGCTGAGCATGATCCTATCGGAGAACCGGTTCCCGCTTTTCCGGATCATGCTTTATCTCAGACCGTCTTCGCCCTTGATCTCCGCAACGGTCAAGCCGCCGACGCGCGGCAACGGACGGCCGCTGTCGGTCACGGCGACGGCGACCATGATCTCGTTGGCGCGCGGCGCATCGTTGATCTGGACTTCCATGCCGTCGAAATGGCTGCGCACGAAGGCTGCGTCCTTGTGACCCAGCGGAATGTCGAGGGTCGTGCCGGGACCGCTGCGCTTCTTCGACGAGGGGATCAGCGCCGCGCCCTTGCTCAGCACCTTGCGCACCGGCGCGCCCATTTTCGGATGCAGGATGGCGGCAGCATGTTCCAGTTCGCCGTTTTCGCCGACGGCGGCAGCCTTGCCGTAACTCTGCACCTTGGAACCGTCGATGCCCAGAGCGGCCACCGCCCGTTTCGACAGGAGCTCTCCGAGTTCCTCGCCGATTGCGATCAGCGGCGCGAGATCGTCGACATATTGTCCGGCGAACGGATTTTCGATCACCGCGATCGCAGCCGCGCGCCGCGTCGGCGGCGACACCTGCCGGCCCATTTCCATCTGCGTCTCTTCGACGACGGTGACGATCTTGCGGATGATCGCGCTCATGAGTGTGTCCTCGAGGCTCTTCCCTGGTCAGGCATGGACCGCATGCTCCAGCACCGGCGAAGGCGGCTGCGGCCTTTCAACATGTTTCGGTCCGACGACGATCATATCACCACACAGCTGCAACACGGCACCTTCGATCAGTCCGCGATCGAACAATTGTCGTGCACATTCCGCGCCAGAGTCCAGCGCCGCCGCAATATCCTGCTGCGACAATTCACCGACCGCGCGGGTCACGAGACGGTCACCGAGATCGCTGTCGGGCTGAAGCTCATTTGCCGGCAGCCGGGTGATGGCGGGATGGCCGGGACAATCGACGGCATTGGCAATGATGGTGGCCGCGGCATCGGCCTGCGAGGCGGTCGCCGCCAGCGCCGTCACCGCATCGGCAATGCCGAGCGAGAAGCTACGCCCATGCCGGCCGCTGGTGGCGATGCCGCGCACCGGATCATCCGCCTCGATCGTCATGCCCCGCATCACGCCATCGCTGTCCGGCCGATCGACCAGGCCGACCGAGAACCGTTCGCCGCGCATCAGATGCAGCGCGATATCGCCGCCATTGTTGACATAGGCCCGATCGAGCAACGCCACGCGCAGCATCCCGCCGAGGATCTCTTCGGCGACGCTTCCAGCCACCGCCGCCATCGGCGTGATGAAGTGATCCGCGGCGAAAGGCGCGACGGCGGCCTGCATGCGGCGGGCGACGACGCCGTTCAAAGTGCCTGGCGCCGGACCGGCCTGTCGCCGCAGCGCCGGCAATTCCACACAGAGTTCGTCGAGCAGGCCGGTAAAGCGCCGCGCCGCAGCCTCATAGGCCGCCTGCACGGCATCGCGAGAGCCCTTCGCTTCGACGATCAGATCAATCGGTCCATCCTGCAAATGCAGCCGCCGGCCGTCGGACAGCAATGCGATCTGCGGGCGCCTCGTCATGCCCGCAGCCCCGGGATCGGGTTCTGCCAGGGCAGCTGGCGGACGTCCTCACCACGCTGCACCTCGGCCAGCGGCTTGACGTAATCCATGTGCCCGCCGAGCGCGGCATAGTCGGACAGTTTCATCGTGAACTCGATCGGCGCAACCAGCGCCGGCGTCGGCACATAGCCGAACGCACCCGACGGCATCTGCGTCACATCGACCATGTAGGTGATGCCGCCGCCCGGCCAGACATAGACAGGTGCGCCGCCGCTGGTGACGCGCGTCAGCGCATCCTTGACCGAGCGCGTCAGCCGCACCGGATTGTCGGTGACACCTGCGCGCAGCGAGCCGCCGGCGCCGGCCATGAACAGCACGGTGCAGAGCGCCGGCTCGCAATTTTCCTGGATGCGCTCCACGGAGAATTTCAGGTCGGCCGGCATCTTGGTCTCGACCGGCTTCAGGGCCTCATCCAGCACATAGTAGGACGAATGCTCGCCGGTGGTGGAGACCATCAGCATGGTGAGGCCCGGCTTGGCCTCCTTGGGATCAAACGGCCCGAGGATCGCCAGCGGATCGGAGATGTTGGTGCCGCCCCAGCCGGTGCCGGGATCGGCGACCTGGAAATAGCGGCCGGGCGTCGAGCGGCGCCCCTTCATCTTGATGCCGGTATCGGCGATGTCGAGCAGCTTGCCGGCCTGGTGCTCGGAGAGCACGCCGGTGATGTGGTCGTCGACCACGACGACCTCGTCGACCTTGCCATGCCATTGCTTGGCGAACATGCCGATCGTCGCCGAACCGCAGCCGACCCGCATGCGCTCTTCACGGACGCCATTGACGATCGGCGGCTGGCCGGCCTGCACGACCACGGTCGCGCCGCCATCGATGGCGAGTTCGACCGCCTTGCAATTGGCGAGGTCCATCAACGTGTCGCAGGTGACACGCCCCTCCTTCTTGGAGCCACCGGTGAGATGATGCACGCCGCCGAGCGACAGCATCTGCGAACCGTATTCGCTGGTCGTGACATGCCCCACCGCCTCGCCCTGCGCGCGGACGGTCGCGGTCTCCGGCCCGAGATAGCGGTCGGTGTCGATCTTCACCTTGATTCCGCAATAGGAGAAGATGCCCTCGGTGACGACCGTCACCATGTCGACGCCATCGACCTCCGCGGAGACGATGAAGGGCGCCGGCTTGTAGTCGGGATAGGTGGTGCCGGCGCCGATCGCGGTGACGAAGGTCGAGGGTTCGTGGACGATCTTGCCGTCCCAGTCTTCCGAACGGCTGAACGGAACCAGCTTGCCGCCCTGCGTCACCGTGCGCTCGAGGATGATGTGGGGATCGACGCGGACGAGCTTGCCGTCATGGTTGGCGTAGCGATCGCAGGCGCCCGCCGCGCCCGGCTTGATGTAGCACATCACCGGACAGGCGTCGCAGCGGATCTTGTCGGTGGCAGCGCTCGTCGTTTCAGTCATGATGTGCAAGCCGTCGGCACCGCAGTTATCATTCGTATACGAACGATGGTGCGCGCGTGCCCGAAGGCTGTCAAGCGGCGCCGCGTGCGAAAAGCCGCGACTGCCGAATAATAGCTCATTTGCCTGCCGACTCTGTCCACAAAGCGAGCAATCGCGCTGCACTGCGGCATGGCGACTTGCACGTTTGTGTACAAACGGTATCGTCGCGACGTAGAATTTTCGCGACGGCAGGCTTTGCAGGGCTGGGACAGGAATGACGCAGGCACCGATCCGCATCACGGTGAATGGCAGGAGCCACGACGTCACGGCGGCACCGGACACGCCGCTGCTGTTCGTGCTGCGCAACGATCTCGAACTGAACGCACCGAAATATGGGTGCGGCCTCGGCGAATGCGGCGCCTGTACGGTGCTGATCGACGGCGTCGCGGCGCGCTCCTGCGTCATCCCGGTCAAGGGCTGCGCCGGGCGGAGCGTCGTGACGCTCGAGGGCCTCGGCAACCGCGACAGGCCCGACGTGGTGCAGCAGGCCTTCATCGACGAGCAGGCCGCGCAATGCGGCTACTGCCTCAACGGCATGATCATGACCACCAAGGCGCTGCTCGCAGTCAATCCCAGGCCAAGCGAGCAGGAGGCGCTGGCCGCGTTGCGCTACAATCTCTGCCGCTGCGGCACGCATGTCGAAATCCTGCGGGCGGTGATGCGCGCCTCGGGTCAGCTCGCCGAGGCCGGTGATTGATGGCCTCCCCTGTCTCGACCGTTTCCGAACGGCGCACCGGATCGCTCGTCGTCGTCCGCACGGTGGACGAATGCACTTCCGAGACCTTCGTGCGGATCACCGCCGACGGGGCGGTCACCGCCTATAATGGTCACGTCGATCTCGGCACCGGCATCCGCACCGCGCTCGGCCAGATCGTGGCCGAGGAACTCGACGTCTCCTTTGCCCGCGTCGTGGTCGTACTCGGCGACACCGCGGTGGTGCCGAACCAGGGCGCGACGATTGCGAGCGAGACCATCCAGATCACCGCCGTTCCCCTGCGCAAGGCCGCGGCCCAGGCACGGCATGTCCTGGTCGCACGTGCGGCCGAGCGGCTGGAGCTTGCCGCGGCCGAACTGAGAATCGAGGACGGATTGGTCCGCGGGCCGGACAATCGCAGCGTCAGCTATGGCGAACTGATCGGCGACGAGACGATCCGGCTCGAACTTGACCAGAGCGTCGCGGTCAAGTCCGTCGGCGACTACGCCATCGTCGGCCAATCCGTTCCGCGCGTCGACCTTCCGGCCAAGGCGACGGGCGAGCTGACCTTCGTGCACGACGTCCGCGTCCCCGGCATGTTGCACGGGCGCGTGGTGCGCCCACCCTATGCCGGCGTCGATGCCGGACCGTTCGTCGGCGCCAGCCTCATCGCGGTCGACGAAGGCTCGGTGCGCGACATTCCCGGCCTCGTCGCGGTCGTTCGCATCGGCGATTTCGTCGGCGTCGTTGCCGAGCGCGAGGAGAATGCGATCCGGGCGGCCGAGCAGCTGGCCGTGAGCTGGAAGCCGGTCCCTGATCTGACCGATCTCGCCGATTTGGAAAAGGCCTTGCGCGCCAATCCCTCGACGCCGCGCACGCTGATCGACAAGGGCGACGTCGCGCAGGCCATTGCCTCGGCGGCAAAACCGATGCAGCGCACCTACGTCTGGCCGTACCAGATGCACGCCTCGATCGGACCGTCCTGTGCGGTCGCCGATTTCACCGAGGGCAACATCCGGGTCTGGTCGGGGACGCAAAATCCGCACATTTTGCGCGGCGATCTGGCACTTCTGGTCGAACGCCCGGAGAGCGAGATCGAGGTGATCCGGCTCGAAGCCGCGGGTTGCTACGGCCGCAATTGCGCCGACGACGTCACCGCGGATGCGCTGCTGCTGTCACGCGCGGTCGGACGTCCCGTGCGCGTGCAACTGACCCGCGAGCAGGAGCATGCCTGGGAGCCGAAGGGCACCGCGCAGCTGATCGACGTCAACGGCGGCCTCGGCGCCGATGGCGGCATCGCGGCCTATGATCTTGCCACGCGCTATCCGTCGAACGCCGCACCGACCCTTGCGCTGCTGCTGACGGGACGCATCGCGCCGGACCCGGCGGTGCTCCAGATGGGCGATCGCACCGCGATCCCGCCTTACGACTACGAGCACATGCGCGTCGTCGCCCACGACATGGCGCCGATCGTGCGCGCATCCTGGTTCCGCGGCGTGTCGGCCCTGCCGAACACATTCGCGCACGAGTCCTATATCGACGAGGCCGCGACCGAGGCCGGCGTCGACCCGATCGCCTATCGCCTGCGCTATCTCAAGGACCAGCGCGCGATCGATCTCGTCAATGCGGTCGCCGAGCGCGCCGGCTGGACGCCGCGTCCGGTCCGCGAAGAGAAAGACGGCGAGGTCGTGCACGGACGCGGCTTCGCCTATGCGCTCTATGTCCACAGCAAGTTCCCCGGCTACGGCGCCGCGTGGTCCGCCTGGGTCGCCGACGTCGCTGTCAACAAGAGCACCGGCGATGTCAGCGTCACCCGCGTGGTGGCGGGGCAGGACTCGGGCCTGATGATCAATCCGGACGGCGTGCGCCACCAGATCCACGGCAACGTCATCCAGTCCACCAGCCGGGCGCTGATGGAGGAGGTGTCGTTCGAGCGCGGCTCTGTGGCCGCGCGCGAATGGGGCGCCTATCCGATCATCCCCTTCCCCGACGTGCCCAAGATCGACGTCCTGATGCTGCCGCGTCCGGACCAGCCGCCGCTCGGCGTCGGCGAGTCCGCGTCGGTGCCGAGCGCCGCAGCGATTGCCAATGCGATCTTCGATGCCACCGGTGTGCGCTTTCGCGAGCCCCCGTTCACGCCCGAACGCATTCTGAAAGGCCTGCATGGCGAGACACCGGCAGCGCTGCAGGCCCTGCCGCCACCGGCCGCACGGCCGCCGTCGCGTATCTGGGAGAATCCATTCACAAGGCGCAAGGGGATCGCTGCGGCGATCGCCGCCGTCTGCACCGCCGCGATCGGCATCGGCGCAGCGCTGCTGCCAGGCCGTGCCATGGCACCGATTGCAAGGCCCGATCCTGCGGTCTACTCCGCGGCGACCATCGCACGCGGCGAGCAGCTGGCGGCGCTCGGCAATTGCGCGGAGTGCCACACCGCGATCGGCGGCGCGACCTATGCCGGAGGCCGCGCGCTGGAGACCCCCTTCGGCACGATCTACGCGACCAACATCACGCCCGATGTCGAGACCGGCATCGGCGCATGGTCCTATCCGGCCTTCGAGCGCGCCATGCGCGAGGGGCTGCATCGCGACGGGCGGCAACTCTATCCCGCCTTCCCCTACACGCATTTTGCGAAGACCAGCGAGGCCGACCTTCAGGCGCTCTATGCCTATCTCATGGCACGGCCTGCGGTGCGCGCAACGGCGCCGCCGAACACGCTTCGCTTCCCGTTCAACCTGCGCCCCCTGCTCGCCGGTTGGAATGCGCTGTTTCATCAGAGCGAGGAGTTCAAGCCCGATCCCGCCAAGTCCGCGCAATGGAATCGCGGCGCCTATCTGGTCGAGAGCCTCGGCCATTGCAGCGGCTGCCATTCGCCGCGCAACGCGCTCGGCGCCGAGCAGCGCAATGCCTATCTGGCTGGCGGCTTCGCGGAAGGCTGGGAGGCACCGGCGCTGACCTCGCTGTCGCGCGCGCCGATTCCGTGGAACGAGGACGAGCTGTTCGCCTATTTGCGCACCGGCCAGTCCCGCTACCATGGCGTTGCGGCCGGCCCGATGGCCCCCATCGTCAGGGATCTCAAGGCCCTGCCCGACCAGGACATCCGCGCGATGGCGGTCTACCTGAACTCTTTCAATGAAGCCGCCGCGGATCGTCCGGATGCGATCGCGGCGAGGCTCGAGACCACAACGAAGGTCACCGTGACCGGCAGCGCCGGCGCGCGGCTCTATCTCGGCGCCTGCGCGGTCTGCCACGAGGTTGGCGGGCTGCCGCTGTTCGGCAGCCGGCCCTCGCTCTCGCTCAACAGCAATCTGCACGGCGACACACCGGACAATCTCGTGCAGGTGATCCTGCACGGCATCGCCGAACCGGTCTCCAGCGATCTCGGCTACATGCCCGCTTTCCGCAACAGCATGAGCGACGCGCAGGTCGAGGAACTCGTCAGCTTCCTGCGCCAGCAGTTCGCGCCGGACAAGCCGGCATGGAGCGGCGTTCGCGAGACGATCGCGCGGGTCCGGGCGTCGCCGAACTAGGCGTGCGCCTTCACCTCTACCGGCGGCGTGCCGTGGGTATGGAACGACTCGATCGTCTTCAGGCCCCAGGCCTGGCCCTTCTTGCGCTCTTCCTCGGTCCACACGATCGGCTTCCAGTCGGGCGCGAGAATGAGACGGGCGCCGGCATTGGCGACTTCGACGCGATTGCCGCCGGGCTCGTAGACATAGAGAAAGAAGGTCTGCTGGATCGCGTGCTTGTGCGGACCGGTCTCGATGTGCACGCCGTTCTCGAGGAAGATGTCGGCGGCGCGCAGGATCTCCTCGCGGCTGTCGAGCGCGTAGGTGACGTGGTGGAAACGGCCGGGCACGCCGGAATGATCGAGCGAATAGGCGAAGTCGTAGCTCTTGTTCGACGTCGTCAGCCACATCGCGGCTTCGGTGCCATTGTTGAGCACGATCTGCTCGGTGAGACGGCAGCCGAGATAGTTCTCGAAGAACTCGCGATTGGCCTTGATGTCGACGGCGAGGCAGTTGAGGTGGTCCAGCCGGCGAACATTGACGCCGCGCGCCGGAAAGCGCTGCGCCTGGTTCTTCAGCGCCGGCTTCAGCTCCGGCGGCGCCTGATACCATTCGGTCTCATAATAGAGCTCGACGATATGGCCGTCCGGATCGCGGCAGCGGAAGGTCGGCCCCTGCCCCATGTCGCCGTCGATCCAGCCGATGTCGAAGCCGGAGCCCTTCAGCGCGGCCACGCGGCGCTCCAGGGCCTGCTGGCTGCGCGCGCGCAGGGCCATGTGTCCCATGCCTGAGGTTTTCGCGGCGGTCAGCTTGAGCGAATAGCGTTCGTAATCGTCCCAGCCACGCAGATAAACGGACTCGCCCTTCTGCCCGCTGACCGTCATGCCCATGACATCGACGAAGAATTTCAGGCTCTCGTCAGGCTTGGGCGTCAGCAGCTCCATGTGGCCGAGATGGGCGAGATCCAGGATCGGTTCGGGCTGCATGCTGTCCTCCACACGTTTCGCGCGATCGCACGGGACCGCTTGATCGGTCGACCAGAGCGTGACGCGAAAGGCTGCGACCTATTTGTACTAATGTACAAATGATTAGGTCCCGTCAACAAAATCGAGGCAGAGGGGTCAGCCGAAGGCGAGCGTCCACGGACGGCGGCAATCCTCGTCCGAATGATGGACAGACTGGCCGAATGGTGAACTGTTCCTTAACCCCCGCCCGCCGCACCGGCCCATAAAATCGGCAGATTCCTGCAGATTTCGCCGGCACGTATGCAATGTGGACAAATGATCCTGCCGAATTTCGGTACATTTAACAAAGTCGCCGCCCCTCGGGCTTAACCGTTTGTGCAGCCCCGCCTCCCATAGTTCGAGATCAATCTCTCGCTATGTCAGGTTCATCCATCGTGACATCCTTTGGACGCGTGATTTCGGTTCGCGGATCACAGGCCCGGGTCGGCCTGCTGGCCGAGGGCGGCATGCCGATTGCGGAGGTCCGCGCCACCGTCGGCCGCTTCATCAGCATCCGCTGCGCCAGCTCGGTCATCGTCGCCATGATCACCGAGGTCTCCTGCGAGAATCTGTCCAGCGCCAACGATTACATCGCCGTCGCCTCGGTCGATCTGCTGGGCGAAATCCTCAATGCCGCCGACAAGGCCAAATTCCAGCGCGGCGTCACCAATTACCCGACCATCGGCGATGCCGTCGACCTGATCACCAGCCAGGAGCTGCGCACCATCTACGCGCCGACCGGTTCGGACCAGATCAATGTCGGCTTCCTCCAGCAGGACCGTTCTGTCGTCGCCTATGTCGACGTCGAGGAAATGCTTTCCAAGCACTTCGCCGTGCTGGGATCGACCGGCGTCGGCAAGTCGACCGGCGTATCGCTTCTGCTCAACGAAATCCTGAAAGCGCGTCCGAACCTGCGCATCTTCCTGCTCGACGTGCACAACGAATATGGCCGCTGCTTCGGCGACCGCGCGCTGGTGCTGAACCCGCGCAACCTGAAGCTGCCGTTCTGGCTGTTCAACTTCGAGGAAATCGTCGACGTTTTATTCGGGGGACGTCCCGGCGTGCCCGAGGAACTCGACATCCTCGCCGAGGTGATCCCGCTCGCCAAGGGCGTCTACACCCAGTACCAGAACGCCGACCGCATCGGGCTGAAGCGCATCGATCCCAAGCAGGTCGGCTACACCGTCGATACGCCGGTGCCCTATCGCCTCGTCGATCTCGTGTCGCTGATCGACGAGCGCATGGGCAAGCTCGAGAACCGGTCCTCGCGCATCATCTACCACAAGCTGATCTCGCGCATCGACGCGGTACGCAACGATCCGCGCTACGCCTTCATGTTCGACAACGCCAATGTCGGCGGCGACACCATGGCCGAGGTCATCAGCCATCTGTTCCGCCTGCCGGCGAACGGCAAGCCGATGACGGTGATGCAGCTGGCCGGCTTCCCGGCGGAAGTGATCGATTCCGTCGTCTCGGTGCTCTGCCGCATGGCCTTCGACTTCGGCCTGTGGAGCGACGGCGTCTCACCGCTGCTGTTCGTCTGCGAGGAGGCGCACCGCTACGCGTCCGCCGACCGCAATGTCGGCTTCGGGCCGACCCGCAAGGCGGTCTCGCGCATCGCCAAGGAAGGCCGCAAATACGGCGTCTATCTCGGCCTCATCACCCAGCGTCCCGCCGAGCTCGACGCCACCATCATCTCCCAGTGCAACACGCTGTTCACGATGCGCCTCGCCAACGAACGCGACCAGGCGCTGCTGCGCGCGGCGGTGTCGGATGCGGCCGCGAACCTCCTGTCCTTCGTCCCCTCGCTCGGCACCCGCGAGGTGCTGGCGTTCGGCGAAGGCGTCGCGCTGCCGACGCGCCTGCGTTTCAAGGAAGTTCCGCCGCATCAATTGCCGCGCGGCGAGGCCACCATCTCCAGCGTGCCGTCCGCCACATCCGGCCACGACATGCACTTCGTCGGCGCGGTCCTCGAGCGCTGGCGCGGTGCGACCTCACAGCGCGACGCGCCGAACGACCCGGTGTTCCAGGCGCCGCCGGCCAAGACGATTTCCAACGTCGAGGCTCCGATGCTGCAGCCCTCGATGGGCCTCGACCCCGACCGCTTCTCGCTCCTGAAGAAGCCGCTGCGGTAGCACGTCACCCGTTGGGCGCGCCGCCCTATCCGCGCCGTCATTGCGAGCGCAGCGAAGCAATCCAGAATCCCACCGCGGAAAAAGTCTGGATTGCTTCGCTGCGCTCGCAATGACGGTGGATGGCGCGTCGTTCACGACACGCACTTTCGTCGCGGCCACTTCGGCGCAGCACATTGAGCCTGTCACTCGCATCGACTATGGTTGCCGGCCCCAAGCCGGATCCATGCCCATGACAAAGCCCGCCGCCCAGCGTTTTCCCGCCCCCGCCCTCGACAGCCTGCCCGACGACATCCGCACACGTCTCCTCGCCGTGCAGGAGAAGAGCGGCTTCGTGCCCAACGTGTTCCTGACACTGGCCTACCGGCCCGACGAATTCCGCGCCTTCTTCGCCTATCATGACGCGCTGATGGAGAAGGATGGCGGCCTCAGCAAGGCCGAGCGCGAGATGATCGTGGTCGCGACCTCGGCCGCGAACCAGTGCCAATATTGCGTGATCGCGCATGGCGCCATTCTGCGCATCCGGGCGAAGAATCCGTTGATCGCCGACCAGGTCGCGATCAACTATCGCAAGGCCGACATCACGCCGCGGCAGAAGGCCATGCTCGACTTCGCCATGAAGGTCTCGGCCGACGCGCAGCGCATTTCGGACGAGGACTTCGCCGCGCTGGCGCCGCACGGCTTCGGCGACGACGACATCTGGGACATCGCAGCCATTGCCTCCTTCTTCGCACTGTCGAACCGGCTGGCGAACTTCACGGGCATGCGGCCGAACGACGAATTCTACCTGATGGGACGCCTGCCGAAGCCCGCCAGGGCGTGAGCCAGACCTCGGCTCGCGCAAGCATCAAGGGGGCGGTTCGAAACGACATCGTGGCCTCACGATGTCGGCGACTGATGGAGGTAACGGCCGTCGAAATCGGCAAGTTGCAGAAATTTCCGCTCGTCGAGCACGGTGACGCGCCCGCGCTGCACCTCGACGACGCCCTCTTGGCGCAACTGCTTGATCACGCGGTTGGCGTGGACGGCGGTGATGCCCAGCGCTTCGCCGATCTGCTCCTGGGTGAGCGGCATTTCGAAGCTGTCGCCCTCGACCGCCCCGATGACCCTGAGTCGCTCTCGCAATTCGATCATGACGTGGGCAAGGCGCGCCGGCGCCGGGCGCTGGCCGACATTGACGATCCATTCCCGGAACATCGCCGCATCGATCAGCGTGTCGCGCCAGAACATCTCGGCCACGGACGGTCTTCGGCGATGCAAGCGCTGCAGCGTCTCGTGATTGATGAAGGCCAGCGTGCATGGGGTCAGCGTGGTGAGATCATGGTCCATGACGTGCAGGAACAGGCTCATCAGATCGGGAATCTCGCCGGGAATATGGAGTGAGAGAATCTGCCGCCTGCCGCTCGCAATCGTCTTCGAGCGGGCGCAGAAGCCATCCGCGATCAGGCAGGAGCTGGTGGCCCGCTCGCCGTCGCGCACCACTGGCGTCTCTGCCGGCATGTGCCTGACGGTGACAGGAAGCGTTTCGATTTCCCTCAGATCGTCGTCGGAAATGTTGGAGGAGATGCGCAGCCGTCTGACAAGCGCCGCGCGGATGGGATCGCTGGGCACCCCGGGAACTCCGGTTTGGGAATGGAACCTGAGGCGCGTCGCGCCCGTGTTAAAATGCGCGTGACGCCGGCCAAGTTCCAACAAAAGTTAAGGACGTCGCCGATGCCGTCATGATTGGTTTCCGCGAGGGACGAAAGGCCAAGCCATGACCAGGAAACGCAACCGCACACGACCGGCCCTGTCGCTTCAGGAACGCCTGAACCGCTTCACGCAGGAGGCCCGCGCCGCCGCCAGGACAATGCCTGCCGGCGCGGAGCGCTACACGCTGCTGCAAAAAGCCCGCGACGGCGAAGCCGCCGCGGAGATGGAGCGCTGGCTGTCCTCACCGGGCCTTCAGGCACCGAAGTGACCCGCATGGCCTGCGGCGTCGGAGCGCTCTGTCGCTACCGCTTCGCCATCAGGTCCAGCGCCGGAGCGAAGCGCTCGGAGAATGTCCGTGTCTTGGCGTGGTGAACCGCGGCAAACGAGGCCGAAATTCCCGCTGAGGCGACTGCGAGCAAGGCAATGACGAAGATCAGACGGCGCATTGTGGCCTCCTGTGTGAGCTCGACGACCCCACACAGATGGGATGGCTCTGTTTCAGGACGGTTTCACCGGCGCGGAAAACGATGTCGCTCAAGAGGCTGTGATGAGGCGCCGTTGGCGGACCGGCCTGCCGGCTGAACCCCGCCGGCCTAATCGTCGGATGCCGGGCCGCACCAACCCGGCAGATAAATGGCATCCTTGCTCTTGGCTTCGGCCATCGCCTTTTCCAGCGCCTTCTCGAAATTGGCATCGACTGCCTTGCGCGACAGTTTTCGGCGCAGATAGTCGGCCCACAGGAATTCCGAGAACGGCGTCGTGTCCTTGGCAAATCCGCCCATGCGGCGCAGTTCGCCGGCGAGGCTGCGGAACGGATCGTCCTTGAGGTCCGCCACGGATTTCGGCAGATCGTCGAAAGGCCGCCGTTCACCCTTGGCGTCGTAGGGATAGACCCAACGCTTGTTGTCCATCACGCCCCAGAAGGCATCGCGCTCGACCATCCGCAGGTCGCCGATCACGGTGACCAGCACCTCCTTGACGCCCTCGTCATGCAGCGCACGGCCGAGATGATGATGGTCGATCACGTAGTAGCGCTCGTCGGGGCCGTACACGACCGGGATCATGTGGGTGCCGAGCAACTCGGCCTGCTTCTTCTTGCCGTGCTCGCGCCAGCGCATGCGCTTTTCCTTGACCTCGCGCATGCCGACCGTCATCTGCGTCGGCCGCAGCGACAGGATCGGCACGGGATGAACCCTCGGCTCGCGCGTGTTGGTGGTCATGATGGATGGGCCCTCATAGGGTGGCAAGCGGCGGTCGGATTTTCACCGATATTGCCACGCGCCCGCGGGCGGCAAAATGCACCGGCGGCTGTTTTTGCAGCGCAACCGGTGCATGGCCGGGTGGCCGGGATTGCGGCTTGACGCGGACATCCGCTGTGCCTGCGGGACATGATGAAGAATAATGCGTGCCGGCTCTGCCCGTTTGCATCGAGAAGATTTTCTCGCAACGCCTTTGCCGGCTATGCTAGTTTGAATCGCTGCTTCGGAGTGATCCTCTCACCATGAAAACCCAGCGGCCCATCAGCTCCGACGACGAGCACCGGGTGCTTCAGTTCAGGCCGCGCAAGCCGCCCGCGCCATCGGGTCATCGCGGCAATGGCACGGTCCAGCCGCTGCACGCAGCGCCCGAACCACTCGACCTGTCGCGTTACGAGCAACCTCGCCGGGAACCCGACGATTTCCGCCACCGCATGCTCGCCAACATCGCAGCGCTCGCCTTTACGATCGCGCTGACCGCGATCGGGATCTGGCTTGCGGTCAACATCGCCGATCTGCGGCGGACCCAGGATTGCGTGCTGATGGGCCGGCGCGACTGCGCCAGGATCGCGACGCCGGCTCTCTGAGTCGCTCCGGAACGGCCCGCGCGGGCATCCCCAGCCCTGCCCGGAGGTCCCGCCCGGCTCCATTGAACTCAGGGCGGCGCTCCGATATACGGGCTTTCGACCCGGCCAGAGGGGGGTTCGAGGGCGTCATCCGGGGCGCGATGCCCGCCCACCCCATTCGTCTGGAATATCTGACAAATATCCGCAATCTTTCAAAGGCTTAGTGATGTCCTCCACATTCGATCAGGTCGCCACGATCATCGCTGAAACCTGCGACATCCCGCGCGACACGATCACGCCGGATAGCCATGCCATCGATGACCTCGGCATCGACAGCCTCGATTTCCTGGACATCGCGTTCGCGATCGACAAGCAGTTCGGCATCAAGCTGCCGCTGGAAAAGTGGACCCAGGAGGTCAACGACGGCAAGGCGACCACCGAGCAGTATTTCGTGCTGAAGAATCTGTGCGCCCGCATCGACGAACTGGTTGCGGCCAAGGGCGCGAGCGCCTAAGCGCGCTGTCATGCAACTCGAATACTTCCACATGATCGATCGGATCGTCGACCTCGATGTCGGCGAGAAGAAGATCGTTGTCGAAGCCCAGGTCCCGACCGAGAGCACCATCTTCGAAGGTCATTTCCCGGGCTATCCCTTGATGCCCGGCGTGCTGCTGATCGAATCGATGGCGCAGGCCTCGGGCTGGCTTCAGCTCGGGGTCTTCAAGTTCGAGCGCATGCCGATCCTGGCCGCCGTCAAGGAAGCCAAGGTTCGCGGCTCGGTGTTTCCGGGCGAGCTGATGAGCATCGAGGCGAGCCTCGCGCATGAAGGCTCGGGCTACGCGATGACCGAGGCCAAGATCAGGGTCGGCGGCAAGCTGCGCGCGAACTCCGCGCTGACCTTCACGCTCATCCCCTTCCCCAATGCGGACATGCGCGGATACATGGCGAAGGTCGCCGAACGCGTCGGCTTTCCGCAACAGGCCCCATTGCCATGACCGACACTTCCGCTTCGAAGCCGGGCCAGACCGAGGTCTGGATCACCGGCATTGGACTCGCCACCTCGCTTGGCGAAGGCCTCGACGCCAACTGGGCCGCGCTTCAGGAGAAGCGCATCAATGTCGACGAGAAGGGCTTCGCGCCCTACATCGTGCATCCCCTGATGCCGGTCTCTTTCGACAGCCAGATCCCGAAGAAGGGCGACCAGCGCCAGATGGAAGCCTGGCAGCGCATCGGCACCTATGCCGCGGGCCTTGCGCTCGACTCCGCCGGGATCAAGGGCAACAAGGACATTCTGTCGAAGATCGACATGGTGGTCGCCGCCGGCGGCGGCGAGCGCGATCTCAACGTCGACACCGGCGTGCTCACGGCCGAGGCAAAGGGGGCGAACGCGCCCGGCTTCCTGAACGAACGGCTGATGAGCGATCTCCGGCCGACGCTGTTCCTGGCGCAGCTCTCGAATCTCCTCGCCGGCAACATCGCCATCGTGCACGGTCTCGGCGGCACCTCGCGCACCTTCATGGGCGAAGAGGTTGCGGGCGCTGACGCCACCCGCATCGCGCTGTCGCGCATCGCCTCCGGCGAGAGCGACATCGCGCTGGTCGGAGGCTCGCACAATGGCGAGCGCAAGGACCTCATGGTCCTCTACGAATTCGGCGACTTCAACCTCAAGGACAAATTCGCTCCCGTGTGGGCGCGCAAGGATCATTCCGGCTTCGCGCTCGGTTCGGCCGGCGCGTTCCTGGTGCTGGAATCGAAGGCGCATGCGGAAGCGCGCGGTGCCAAGCCGTTCGCGAAGCTCTCGAGCGTCGTCGCCGACCTCGCCCGGCGCAAGCAGCCCGGCGACATGGCCGCGACGCTGGAGAAGCTGTGGGCCAAGCTGCCGAAGCGCGAGGGCAAGGGCGCGATCATCACCGGCGCGACCGGCGCGGAGCCCGCGACCAGCGAAGAGCGCGACTTCCTGAAGGGTCGCGTCGACTTCCCCGTCCGCGCGACCGGTACGATGTTCGGGCACACGATGGAGACGCAGTTTCCGCTCGGCATCGCGCTCGCGGCGCTGTCGATCTCGCGCGGCGCGCTGTTTCCGCCGAACGATACGACCGGCACCGAGATTGAAATGCAGGGAGCCCCCACCCAGATTGTGGTGGTGGGAGCCGGACACTGGCGCGGCGAAGGCATGGCGCTGGTGGAAGCCGTTCGCTGAAGCGCGGCGCGCTTCGGGGATGATGCTCTAGTTCGATCGGGGGACACATGACTGCACCACGCGACAAACTCGGACGTCCCGTCGTCGTCGTCACCGGCATGGGCATCATGACCTCGCTCGGCGCCGGCAAGGCGGACAATTGGGCCAAGCTCGTCGCCGGCGAATCCGGCATCCGCACCATCACGCGCTTTCCGGTCGACGGCCTCAAGACAACGATGGCCGGCACCGTGGATTTCGTCAGCGTCGATCCGTTCTCCTCCACGGGCCTGTCCGAGCGGATGGCAGAGCTGGTGACGCAGGAAGCGCTCGAGCAAGCAGGCATCGGCGCCAAGGGCGATTTCCCCGGCCCGCTGTTCCTGGCGGTCGCGCCGGTCGAGGTGGAATGGCCGCAGCGCCGCGAGCTCGGCCGCGCCGTCGGCAAGCCCGACTTCACCTATGACGACCTCTTGCGCATCTCCGGCGGCGGCAAGTACAGCGCCTATCATCACCGCTTCATGTTCGGATCGGTTGCCGCATATCTCGCCGAGACGTTCGGCACCAAGGGCTCACCGATCTCGCTGTCGACGGCCTGCGCCTCCGGCGCGACCTCGATCCAGCTCGGCGTCGAGGCGATCCGCCGCGGCGAGACCGACGCCGCGCTGTGTGTCGCGACCGACGGCACCGTGAACCCGGAAGCGCTGGTGCGCTTCTCGCTGCTCTCGGCGCTGTCGCAGCAGAACGATCCGCCGCAGGCGGCCTCCCGCCCCTTCTCCAAGAACCGCGACGGCTTCGTCATGGCGGAAGGCGCCGGCGCGCTGGTGCTGGAAAGCTATGAAGCCGCCACCGCGCGCGGCGCGAAGATCCTCGGCGTCATCGCCGGCTGCGGCGAGCTCACCGATTCCTTCCATCGCACCCGCTCCTCGCCGGACGGCAAGCCGATCATCGGCTGCATGAACAAGACGCTGGCCGATGCCGGCATGACGCCGGACCAGATCGACCACATCAACGCGCACGGCACTGCGACGCCCGAGAACGACAAGATGGAATTCAACACGACCTCGGCCGTGTTCGGCGAGCTCGCGCAGAAGATTCCGGTGACGTCCAACAAATCGATGGTCGGCCACACCATCTCGGCCGCAGGCGCCGTCGAGGCGATCTTCTCGCTGCTGACGCTCGAGCACCAGCGCATCCCGCCGACGATCAATTACGAGACGCCGGATCCGACGATCCTGTTCAACGTGGTCGGCAACACGGCGCGCGATGCCCGCGTCACCGCCGTCATGTCGAACTCGTTCGGCTTCGGCGGCCAGAACGCCTCGCTGATCCTGACCCGCGAACCGGCCTGACCGGACGCGGCATGGCGCTGATGTCCCTCGGCACGAAGCTTCGTGCGCGGAATGCAGCCAAGTCGATCGGCGGCAGCCTCGTCGGCGCAGCGACCGTCGGCATGCTGCGCACGACGCGTTATTTCGATCCGGTCAAGACCTCCGACTTCTTCGCGCGCATGACCAGGCTGATCGGGCCGCGCCTGCGCGAGCACCGCATCGGCCGCGCCAATCTCGCGGCAACGTTTCCCGAGAAGTCGCCGGAGGAGATCGAGCAGATCCTGATGGGCGTCTGGGACAATCTCGGCCGCGTCGGCGCCGAATTCGCCCATATCGATCACGTCTGGGACTACGACCGCGCTCATCCGGAAAACAGCCGGATCGAACTGCCGAAGCGCACGATCGAGCTGTTCGACCACATCCGCGACGACGGCAGGCCGGCGCTGATCTTCGCCGCGCATCTGGCCAATTGGGAACTGCCGGCGCTCGCCGCCGTCGCGCACGGCCTCGATACAGCGATCCTCTACCGCCGCCCCAACATCGCCTCCGCCGACCGAATCATCCAGGAGATGCGCCAGGTCAACATGGGCACCTTGATCCCCGCGGGGCGCGACGCGCCGCTGCGGCTCGGTCAGGCGCTGAAGGACGGCCAGCACGTCGCCATGCTGGTCGACCAGTATCTCACCGGCGGCGTCGAGGTCACCTTCTTCGGCCGCAAGACCCGCGCCAACCCGATGCTTGCGCGCCTCCTGCGCCAGGTCGAATGTCCCATCCACGGCGTCCGCATCATCCGCAGGCCCGGCTTTCGCTTTACCGCCGAACTGACCGAGGAGATCCCGCCGGTGCGCGACGCCGAGGGCAAGATCGACATCCAGGGCACGACCCAGGCGATTACCAACGTGGTGGAAGGCTGGGTGCGCGAATATCCCGAGCAATGGCTGTGGCTGCATCGCAGGTGGCGATAGGCGCGAACACGACCAGGTTCACTGCTCCGGCAGGCCGGCGTCGACCATGCTCTGAACGACGCGATCCGACGCGGCGAGAAACACCGGGCTCGTATTCTTCCTCGGCGGCGAGACAGTGAGCCTGGTCGTTCCGGGCCGCAGTTTGAGGCCCTGCTCGATCGCGGCCCTTGCCTCCTCGAACCGTCCCGCCCGCTGGTAGGCGGCCGCGAGCAGCATATGCGAGCGGCCCGTCGCCGCAGTGATGGCGATCGAGCGTTGCAGCCACGGCACCGCCTCTTCGCCTTGCCCCTTCAGGAGCGTCGCCCAGCCCGCGCCAAGCAGCCAGGTCCAGCGCGAGGGTGACGGCGTGTCGTAACGGTCGGCCTGGCGAAATGTGGCGAGCGCGTCGTCGAAGCGGCCGAGAAAGATCTGCCCTAGGCCGATCAGATAGAGCGCAGACCCGTCCCAGGGATCGAAGCTCAAAACCTTGGCGCAGGTGACGAGACTTTCCACGAAATGATTGGTCGCGCTGAGAAAGCGGCAGGAGGCCTCGAGCACCGGAATGGAATTCGGCTTCATCCGCAAGGCGCTCTCGAGCGTCGTGTTCGCCTTCGTCTCGACTGCAGCCGCTTCATCCGGACCGAACCAGACCATCTGGATTCCGCGCATCTGCAGCGAAGCCAGCGCCACCGCGAGATCGACGTTGTCGGGGTCGTCCGCGAGCGCCTTCTGCAGCATGGTCTGCGCCGCGCCAAAACGCTCGCGTGTGGTCTGATTGATCGAGGAGAGCGCCTGCTCGACAGCGACCTTGTCGCCACCCGCCGACGCTTTGCGCGTTCCGGAGGGCGCTGCACTCGGCTCCAGAATTTCATTGAGGCGGCGCGCGAATACGTGCCCTGCGCCCGCAGCGAGCCGGGATTGCGCAAGCTGCGCGTCTGCCTCGTCAGCCCTGACCGACGATGCGACGACCGACTGAACCTCGCCGGTGCCGGTCTTGATCACGCGCGCCCGCAGCGTCCAGGATTGGTCGACGAGCTGTAACTCGCCGCGTATTTCGTAATCGGTCGACACGGCCGCGCGTTCGACGCCCGCCACGGCCGTCGATTGCGGCGCGACCACGCTGATGTTTTGGATCTTGGCAAAACCGTCCGTCAGGCGCGCGGCGACCTCCGCAGCCATCACCGCGCCGCGCGGGTCGTTGCTGTCGTCAACGATCGGCATCACGGCGAGCCGCGGCAGCGTTCGCTTGAACAGGAGGTCCGGCTTCAACACCGGCGCGGCAACCGCAAGCCCCATGAGGATCGCACAGAACCCGGCCAAGGCGGCGACCATGGCCTGCCGATTCAGACCAAATACCGCGCGTTTTTGCATCGCGGCGACGTCGGCCGCTGGCGCGACCTCGCCGGTCGGTTCCGGTCGCGTCCCCTCGTCGTACGAAGGACTTGCGGCGGGCGCAGCCACCACCTCCGTCGCCAGCAGATAGCCGCCGCCGGAGACGAGCTTGATGAGCTGCCGCCGCTCGTCACCGAGCGCGGTGCGGAGCTCACGGATGCACTGGAACAGGCTGTCCTCACCGACATGGACGTTCGGCCAGACCGCCTCCATCAGCTCCTGCTTGGTCAGGAGGCGGCCACTGCTGGCCGCGAACAAGCGCAGCATCTCGAAGGTCTTGGGGCGGAGCTTGATCGGGGAGCCATCGGGGCCACGCAGCTCGGCCCGCTGCTGATCCAGCTCAAACCCGGCGAAACGAAGCAAGCGATCCCCCAACGCGTCTCTCAAGGCGGCTCATATAGCGGAAGTCTGGCAAAAATGCCCGAAAATCGGGCCTGAAAGCGAAATATCAGAAACTTTCAGAAATGAGCCAAGCCCTTATCAGGACACCCCTCCCGGCCCGGTGCGATGAGTCCGATCAAGGACTCGTGACGATGCCGGGGTGACTAGTGTGAAGACGGGGAAAGATTGTTTCAAGGCGACCGGCCGGCTGCGGGCCGCGCTGCTGACGTCGTCGGCTCTGGCCCTGGCCTGGTCGCTGCCGTCCGCGCCCGCCCATGCGCAGGACGCCACCTGGCTGGCCTCGCCCGGCAGCAACGACTACTACACCGGCTCAAACTGGAGCACCGGCACCGTGCCAACCGGCACCGTGACTTTCGGCGCATCGAGCCAGACAAATCTGACGTTCTCAAACAATCCGGCGACGATTGTGACCGCCGGCGCCTGGACGTTCATCGCAGGCGCTCCCGCCTACACCTTCACCAATACCAACACATTGCGCTTCACGGGCGGCGGCATCACGCTTAGGGGCGCAGGCGTGACCATCAACAACACCGGCACCCTCGCTTTCGACAACAGTTTCTCCGGTGGAGCCACGATCAATAACAGCGGTCATGTCTATGCCAGATATACAAGCATGGCCGGCGACATCACGAACAACAGCGGCGGCACCGTGGAGTTTCAGTGGGGCGCAGCGGCCAGCGGTACGAACGTGAACAATGGCCTCATGAGTTTCCTGGACTCCACCGCGGCCTATGCCACCATCACCAATAACAAGAACCTGTTTTTCACCGGCAGCAGCAGTGGCGGCCAGGCAAACCTCATCAACAGCGTCGGCGCCAATCTGAATTTTAGCAATACCAGCACTGCGTCTTCCGCCACCATCGTCAACGCCGGCAACATGTTCTTCACCAACCTTACGTCCGCCGAGCTTGCCAACATCACCAACAGCGGAACCCTCGCCTTCCAAGACGCCAGCAGCGGCAGCAGCGCGTTGATCACCAACAGCGCCAACCTGAACTTCAGCGACGGCAGCTCGGCCGGAGCGGCCTCTGTGATTACCAACAACGCCGGCGCTTACCTGATGTTCAACAACAGCGCCTCGGGCGGCAGTGCCACCATCCTCAATGACGGAGACCTGATCTTCAACGGGACCAGCTCTGCCAGCTCCGCGCTTATCACCAACAACGGCCGCATTTATTTCAGGGACAACAGCACGGCAGGCAATGCCGCCCTCATCAACCCAGGCAGCGTCGATTTTTCGCCGAGCGCCGGCCCGAACAACGACCATAAGCTCAACGCCGGCTCGATTGCCGGTGCCGGCCTGTTTTTCCTCGGCGCCAACGAATTGACCGTCGGCTCCAACAATCAGTCGACCGCTGTCAGCGGAGTGATTGCCGACGGCGGTTCTGCCGGCGGCACCGGCGGCTCGCTGGTCAAAGTCGGGACCGGCGTACTGACGCTGTCGGCAAACAACAGCTATACGGGCGGCACCACCATCACGGCCGGCACCCTGCAGCTCGGCGATGGCGGGACGACCGGCTCGATTCTCGGCAACATCGTCGACAACGGCACGCTCGCCTTCAACCGCAGCGACACAATCACTGTTGCCATCGATATTTCCGGCACCGGCGACATGCAGAAGCTCGGCTCGAACACCATGATCCTGACCGGAGCCAACAGCTTCACGGGCACCACCACGATCGCAGGCGGCAGCTTGCAGATCGGCAACGGCGGCACAACCGGCTCGCTCGTCAGCAATGTCGTCGACAACGGCGTTCTCACCATCAACCGCAGCGACACGATCACTCTTGGCGGCGATATTTCCGGCAGCGGCTCCCTGCAGCAGGTCGGTTCGGGCACCACGATCCTGACAGGAACCAACAGCTATACGGGCGGCACCACGATCACGGCCGGCACCTTGCAGCTGGGCAGTGGCGGGACGACCGGCTCGATCGTCGGCAACGTCGCCAACGAGGGCACGCTCGCCTTCAACCGCAGCGACACGCTCGCTTTGGCCGCCAACATATCCGGCAGCGGCTCCGTGCGCCAGATCGGCTCTGGCACCACGATTTTGGCCGGCGCCAATACCTATAGCGGCGATACGACCATCTCCGCTGGCCGGTTGCAGTTCGGGGACGGCAGCGTGAGCGGCCGCACCAATCTGGCCGGCAACGTCAACGTCACGGGCGGCACGCTTGCGATCCAGGCACCGGCATCCCTGAACGTCGCGCAGACCGTGACCTTGGGAAACAACACCGCGCTCGCCATCGTCGCCGGAACGAACAGCCCTGCGCTATCCGCCAACACCGTCGCAATCGGCAGCGGCGTCGGCTTCAACGTCAGCGGCATCAACGATGCGAGCCAGCTCGACAAGGTGCTGATCGACACCCGATCTGGCATCAGCGGCGACTTCGCCAACATCACCATCGGCGGCTTCAGCGGCACGGTGGACTATCTCACGATGAACGTCCGCAAATCGACCGACGGCCTGCAATACCTCGCCAGCTACGGTCTGAGCTGGACCGCAGGCAACTCCTCCGCCACCGGCACTTTCACCCTGACCAACGCCAGCGACAGTTTCACGTTGGGGACGGCGCTGACGGATCAGGCGGCGAATCCCGCGAACGGCTGGAACGGCACGTCGCTCACCAAGGCTGGCGCAGGCACACTGATCCTGACCGGCCAGAACAGCTATAGCGGTGGCACGACGATCTCCGGCGGCACGCTCCAGATCGGCGGTGGCGGCGTGACCGGCTCCATCCGCGGAGCAGTCGCCGTCGGCAGCGGAGCCACGTTCGAAGTCGTCAACGCCGACACGAGCGGCATCACCGGCATCAATAACGCCGGAACCACGAACTTCCGCAACAGCAACAGCGCCGGCAGCGCCAGCGTATCGAACGGCGGAACCCTCTCGTTCTACGACACCAGCACGGCCGGCACCGCATCCATCGACAACAGTGGCACGCTGTCTTTCCTGGACCACAGCTCCGCGGGCCTGGCATCGATCAACAATCACACCGGCCAAACGCTGAGATTCAACGTATCGAGCACAGCCGGAAGCGCCACCATCACCAACGACGGCGCCCTTTTCTTCAACAATTCCGGCAGCGCCGGACACGCAACCATCACCAATGACTACACCGTCTACTTCAACGACTCCGGCACGGCCGCAAACGCGACCATCACCAACAATGTCGGCGGCTCCATACGCTTCGACGACCTGTCCACGGCAGGACACGCCAGCATCGGCAACAGCGGCACGATCTATTTTTTCAACAACGGAAAGGCCGGCAGCGCGACGATTACCAACGATGCCGTCATCGAGTTCATGGCCGACAGCACGGCCGAGAACGCCGTGATCGTCAACAATGGCAATCATTTGTGGTTCACGCAGAACGCAAGTGCCGGCAATGCGACCGTGACCAACGCCGGCACCGGCACGCTGGAATTCCATGATGCGAGCACCGCAGGCGGCGCGAGCATCAACAACAACGGACAAATGACGCTCATCGACCGCGCGACGGCCGGCTATGCCACCATCACCAACAACGCCCAATTGACATTCCGCGACAGCGCCACGGCCGGCAACGCCACCGTCACCAACACGAGCCAGTTGACGTTCTACGGCAACTCCTCAGCCGGCAGCGCGACCATCCACAACAGCGGCAATGTGCTGTTCGACCGCAACTCCACGGCCGGCAACGCCCAGCTCGTCAACGTCACCTCCGGCGCCGTCATCGACTTCTTCACCCCCGGCCCGAACAGAGACGGCAAGATCAACGCCGGCTCGATCGCCGGCAACGGCCGCTTCAATCTCTACGGCGCGGAACTGACGGTCGGCGGCAACAACCTGTCGACCAATGTCACCGGCGTCCTCACCGGCGACGGAAGCCTGACCGGAACATCGCTGGTCAAGGCCGGCACCGGCACGCTGACGCTGGCGGGCATCAACACCTACACTGGCGCGACCAGGATCGACGGGGGTATTCTGGCGGTCAACGGCTCAATCGCATCATCGAGCAGCCTCATCGTGAACACCGGCGGCACGCTCGGCGGCACCGGCACCGTCGGCAACACGACAATCGTGAACGGCGGCACGCTGGCGCCGGGCAATTCCGTGGGCACACTCAGCGTCAGCGGCAACCTCGCCTTCAGTACCGGCAGCTTCTACCGGGTCGAGGTCTCCACCACCGCCAGCGACCGGACCAATGTGTCGGGCACCGCGACACTCACCGGCGCCACCGTGCAGGCGGTGGCGATCCCCGGCAGCTTCCGCAGCCAGACCTACACCATTCTCAATGCAACCGGCGGCCTCGGCGGAACGAAGTTCGCCGGGCTAAGCGTCTCCGGCAGCTTCAGCCCCACCCGCAATCCGCACCTGACTTACGACCTGAACAATGTCTACCTCGTGCTCGATCCCGGCATGATCATCCTGCCGCCCGGCAGCAGCGGTAACCAGACCGGTGTCGCCGGCGGCATCAACAACGCGGTCGAGAGCGGCGCCACGCCCCCGGCGGGCTTCGATACGTTGCTCAACATGAGCGGCGCGCAGCTCGCCCGCGCGCTCGGTCAGGTCTCGGGCCAGCCCGGCGCCGCCAGCACACAGGCCGCGTTCAACGCGATGGATCAGTTCCTGGGCATGCTCGATCCGCTCGGCGGCGGTACGGACGGCGAGCGCGGCGCGGGCGCCGGCGCTATGAGCTATGCCGCCGCCGCGCCTGACGATGCGAGGGTGCGCGAGGCCTATGCCGCGGTGACGCCGCCCAAGACCAGCGGCAAGACCGGCGGCGAGACCAGCGGCGAGACCATCGACCGGCGCTGGGGCGTGTGGGCCTCTGCTTACGGCGGCGGCAGCAATTTGAGCGGCAATGCGACAGCGGGCTCGAGCTCCACCACCAGCCGCATCTACGGCACCGTGGTCGGCGCAGACTATCGCGTCTCGCCGAACACCGTTGTTGGTTTCGCGCTCGGCGGCGCCGGCTACAATTTCGCGCTGTCGGATAGCCTCGGCGGCGGCCGCGCCGATCTGTTCCAGGCTGGCTTCTACGGCCGCCACACATTCGGGCCGGCCTATCTCGCTGCCGCGCTCGCCTATGGCTGGCAGGACGTCACCACCGACCGCACCGTGACGGTCGCGGGCACCGACAAGCTCACCGCCAACTTCAAGGCCAGCACCTTCTCCGGCCGCCTGGAAGCCGGCTGGCGCTTCGCACCCATCCCCGCCTCCAGCTTCGGCGTGACGCCCTACGCGGCCGCGCAAGTCACGACCTTCCACCTCCCCGGCTACGGCGAGACCGCGATCGTCGGCAGCAACCAGTTCGCGCTGTCCTACAACTCGCAGGACACGACGAACGTCCGCACCGAGCTCGGCGCCCGCACCGACCAGCGCTTCCTCGTCAATGACGGCGCGCTGACCTTGCGCGGCCGACTCGCCTGGGCGCACGATTCCAACACCAGCCGACTCGTCAGTGCCGCCTTCCAGACGCTGCCGGGCGCCGCCTTCACGGTCAGCGGCGCACGCCCCGCCGCGGACTCCGCTCTGGTCGGCGGTCGGGCCGAGATACAATGGCGAAATGGCCTCTCGCTCGCGGGCACGGTCGAAGGCGAATTCTCGCGGAGCACGCAGACTTACACGGGCAAGGGCACGGTGCGATATGAGTGGTAGCGCGCCCTGCTCTCACGATGCGTAGCAACGAGAGCGGTCTCTGGACCTGATGGCGATGATGCCATTCTGCCGGTGTTTTGCCCGACGTGTCAAATGACCGGAGCCTCGCCGGCAACGGTTCTACTGTGCATGGGGTTGTTTTACGGAAATCGCGCTGATGGATCGGGCGCGGCCCCTCACCGCCCCGTCTTCACCTTGGTCCAGAGCCGGTTGATGACCCGCTGCGTCGCCGGCTCGCGCGCCGTGATGACGAAGAGTTTCGAAAGCGTCGCCTCGTCGGGATAGATGTTCCTGTCGCCCAGGATCTTCGGATCGACCAGCTTCTGGCTCGCGAGATTGCCATTGGCGTAGGACAGGAAGTCCGAGTTCCTGGCGGCCACGTCCGGCCGGTAGAGATAGTTGATCAGCTCATAGGCTTCCTTGACGTTCTTCGCGTCCGCGGGGATCGCCAGATTGTCGAAGAACATCTGCGCGCCCTCCTTCGGGATGGTGTAGCCGATCTCGATGCCGGCCTTGGCTTCGGCGGCGCGGGCGCGGGCCTGCATGATGTCGCCGGACCAGCCGACCACGAAGCAGATCTCGCCGGTGGCGAGCGCGCTCAAATATTCGGAGGAATGAAACTTGCGCACCGCGGGCCGCACCTTGGCGACGGCATCGGCGGCCTTCTCGAGGTCGGCCTGCTTGGTCGAGTTCGGATCGAGCCCGAGCCAGCTCAGCGCCGCAGGAAAGATGTCGTCGGCGGAGTCGAGCATGTGGACGCCGCAATCTTTGAACTTCGCCAGATTCTCCGGCTTGAACACGATGTCCCAGCTGTCGATCCTGGCATCCGCGCCCAGGATCTCCTTCACCTTCGCGACGTTGTAGCCGATGCCCGTCGTGCCCCACATGTAGTTGGCGGCATAGACGTTGCCGGGGTCGTAGGTCGCCAGCCGCTGGGTCACGACCGGCCATGCGTTGGCGAGGTTCGGCAGCTTCGCCTTGTCGAGCTTCTGGAAGATGTTGGCCTTGATCTGGCGCTGCAGGAAATAGGCGGTCGGCACCACGACGTCGTAGCCGGACTTGCCTGCCATCAGGCGCGTCTCCAGCGTCTCGTTGGCATCAAAGGTGTCGTAGACCACCTTGATGCCGGTCTCCCTGGTGAAGGCCTCGAGGACCTCCGGCGCCATGTAGTTCGACCAGTTGTAGAAGTTGACGACCCGTTCCTCGGCGCTGACGGATGCGGACCAGGCCATCAGGGCGGCCGCGGCAAGGCCAAGGCTGAAACCGAAGCGGCCGATCGTCGTCATTGTCCCTACCTCTTGCGCCCGCGCACCGCGTCCGACAGCCGCTCCAGCGCAGTGTCCAGCGTCTGGTCCTTCTTGGCAAAGCAGAACCGCACCACCGAGGTCACCGGATCCTGCTCGTAGAACGCCGAGACCGGGATCGCCGCGACCTTGTAATCCTTCACGATCCGCCAGCAGAACTCGGTGTCGCTCTCGTTCAGCCCGAGCGGCGACAGATCGACCGTGAGGAAGTAGGTGCCCTGCGACTTCAGCACGGGGAAGCCGAGGCTCTCCAGTCCGCGTGCCAGCCGGTCCCTGCTCCGCGCCAGATCCTTGCGCATGGTCAGGAAATACTCGTCGGGCTTGCCGAGCCCGTAGGCGACGGCGGCCTGCAGGTTCGGCGCGGTCGTGAAGGTCAGGAACTGGTGCACCTTGGCAGCCACCCGTAACAGCGGCGGCGCGGCGCAGACGAAGCCGATCTTCCAACCGGTCAGCGAGAAGATCTTGCCGGCCGAGCCGACCTTGATTGTGCGCTCGCGCATGCCCGGGATGGTGATCAGCGGAATGTGCTTGTGCTGATCGAAGGTGACATGCTCCCAGACCTCGTCGCAGATGGCGATGACGTCGAATTCCTGGCAGTAGCGCGCCAGCAATTCGAGATCCTCGCGCGGATAGACCACGGCACTGGGATTCAAGGGGTTGTTGAACAGCACCGCCTTCGTCTTTGAATTGAAGACGCTTTTCAGCATGTCCTCGTTCAGCCGCCAGTGCGGCGGCTCGAGCCGCACGAGGCGCGGAATGCCGCCGGCCTGGCGGATGATCGGCAGGTAGGAATCATAGACCGGCTGGAAGCAGACCACCTCGTCGCCGGGCTGCACCACTGCGAGGATCGCCGAGGTCAGCGCCTCGGTGCCGCCGGAGGTCACCATGACCTCGCTCATCGGGTCGAGTTCGAGGCCGTGCCAGTGCCGGTAATGGGTTGCGATCGCCCGGCGCAGTTCCGGGATGCCCATCATCGACGGGTACTGGTTGTAGCCGTCCAGCGAGGCGTCGGCCGCGGCGCGGCGGATGTCCTCCGGGCCGGGATCGTCCGGAAAGCCCTGGCCGAGATTGATCGCGTCGTTGTCGCGGGCAGCCTGCGACATCGCTTCGAAGATGGTGACGGGAAGGTCGGCAAAGACCTTGTTCAGGGACGAGCTTTTCGACATCGGCCGGATCAGCCGCCGACCTTGCTGGGCAGGCCCGCCGCCTTCCAGCCGAGCATGCCGCCGGCCAGATGCTTGTCGTAGGGCAGACCCGCCGCCTGCGCCGCGAGCGAGGCCGTCACCGAACGCTTGCCGGAGCGGCAGGCGAACACGACCTGCTTGCCCTGGGGATCGGGGATCGCCTTGGGATCGAAGGTGGAGAGCGGCACGACGACGCCGTAGGGATAGGCCTCGGCTTCGACCTCGTTCGGCTCGCGCACGTCGACCAGAAGATAGCGGCCCTCCGCGACCCCCTTGGAGACCTCGTCCGGGGTCAGATCCTGTACCTGGTTCGCCACATCATCCTCCAACGTCGCGCTAGCGGCCGGGGCGATCCCCGGCTGGCCGCAACCTCGCCTCTCGGCCGCCGAAAATCAAGCGCCACAAGGGCTTGAGCTGCAAGGTGCAAGTTAAGGCGAAATCGCAGCGACTTGAAGTGCGCCGTGAATCCGCACTCAGATCGTCACCTGGGTGCCGACTTCGACCACGCGGCCGGAGGGGATCTGGAAATAGTCGGTGGCATCGTTGGCGGAGCGGCTGAGTGAGATGAACAGCCGGTCCTGCCAGCGCGGCATGCCGGAATGGGCGGCCGGCTTCAGGGCCCGCCGCGACAGGAAGAACGAGGTCGACATGATGTCGAACTGCCAGCCGAGCTTGCGGGCGATCGCCAGCGCCTTCGGCACGTTCGGCGATTCCATGAAGCCGAACTTCAGCGTCACCTTGGAGAAGGTCGGGCTGATCTGCTCCAGCTTGACGCGCTCGGCCGGATCGATCCGCGGCGTCTGGGCGGTCTCGATGGTGAGAATGACATTCTTCTCGTGGAGCACCTTGTAGTGCTTCAGACTATGCATCAAGGCGGTCGGGGCGCTGAGCGGGTCCGAGGTCAGGAACACCGCCGTGCCGGGTACACGCTGCGGCGGTCGCTTCTCCAGCATCGCCACGAGGTCGGCCAGCGGGAATTCGAGCTTGCGCGACTTCTCGAACAGCAGCCGGCTGCCGCGCCGCCACGTGTACATCAGGATGATCATGAGGGTACCGAGCGCCAGCGGCACCCAGCCGCCCTCGAACACCTTGAGCAAATTGGCGGCGAGGAAGGTCAGGTCGAGGAACAGGAATGGCGCAATAAGGGCTGCCGCTGCGAAGGGTGACCATTTCCACACCTTCCAGATCACGACGAAGCCCATCATCGCGGTGACCACCATGGTGCCGGTGACCGAGATGCCGTAGGCGGAAGCGAGCGCGCTGGAGGAGCGGAACAGCAGGACCAGCAGCATCACCGCCCCGAGCAGAAGCTGGTTGATGCGCGGGATGAAGATCTGGCCGGAATGGGCTTCGGAGGTATGGCGGATCTCGAAGCGCGGCAGCAGCCCGAGCTGGATGGCCTGGCGGGTCAGCGAATAGGCGCCGGTGATGACGGCCTGGCTCGCGATCACCGTGGCGGCGGTGGCGAGCACCACCATGCCGCCGCGGACCCAGCCTTGCGGAAACAGCTGGAAGAACGGGCTTTCGATCGCGGCGGGATCGGCGAGCACGAGCGCGCCCTGGCCGAGATAGTTCAGCGCCAGCGCCGGCAGCACGACGAAAAGCCAGGCGGTCTGGATCGGCCGCTTGCCGAAATGGCCGAGGTCGGCATAGAGCGCCTCCGCCCCCGTCACCGCCAGGAACACCGCGCCCAGCGTCACGAAGCCGATCAGGCCATGGCTAAACATGAAGGACACCGCGTAGAGCGGATTGAGCGCGAACAGAATCTGCGGCTGCTGGATCACCGGATGGATCGCGGCGAGGGCGATGACCGCAAACCACACGCACATGATCGGGCCGAAGAAGGCCGCCACCCGGGCCGTACCCCGCGACTGCACCGCGAACAGGCCGACCAGGATGATCACGGTCAGCGGGACGATATAAGGTTCGAACCGCAGCGTGACGTCCTTCATGCCCTCGATCGCCGACAGCACCGACAAGGCCGGGGTGATCACGGCATCGCCATAGAACAAGGCGCCGGAAATGATGCCGAGGAACACGATGGCCGCACCGTTGGTACCGACCGCGCGCTGGGCCAGTGCCATCAAGGCCAGCGTGCCGCCCTCGCCGTTGTTGTCGGCCCGGAGCAGGATCACGACGTATTTGAGCGTCACGACGACGATCAGCGCCCACAGGATCAGCGAGACGACGCCGAGCACGGCTGCGGCCGAGGGCGCGCCTTCGGCGCCGGAAGCGGCCATCACGGCCTCGCGGAACGCATAGAGCGGGCTGGTGCCGATATCGCCATAGACGACACCGATGCTGCCGAGCGTCAGCGCCCCGAAACGGGCGGTGGTGTGGGCGTCGCCATGCCCGTTGGCCGCCGCCGTTTCCGGGACGGGAACTGCTACGTCACTTGTCATGGGAGAGCCCGGTGGCCTCTAGGATGCTTCACTGCACAACGGCGGATGAGCGCGCGGCTTATAGTCCTGCGCTGGCGGCATAGCCTAGCGCGATTCTGGGCCCGCGCCATGCAAATCTGCATGGACAAGTCCGCTGCCATCAAATGGTGACCTGGGTGCCGACTTCAACCACCCGTCCGGTCGGTATCTGGAAATAGTCGGTGGCATCGTTGGCGGACCGGCTGAGCGCGATGAACAGATGGTCCTGCCAGAGCGGCATGCCCGACTGGGCCGAGGCCTTCAGCGATCGCCGCGAGACGAAGAACGAGGTCGACATGATGTCGAACTGCCAGCCCTGCTTGCGGGCAATGGCCAAGGCCTTCGGCACGTTCGGCTGCTCCATGAAGCCGAAGCGCAGGCGCACCTTGGAGAACTTGTCGCTGATCTTCTCCATCCGGAAGCGGTCGGCCAGATCCACCCGCGGCGTATGCGCGGTCTCGATGGTGAGGATCACATTATGCTCGTGCAGCACCTTGTTGTGCTTGAGATTGTGCAGCAGTGCGGTCGGCACGAAGGACGGATCGCTAGTCAGGAACACCGCGGTGCCCTTGACGATATGGGGCGGCCGCTTCTCCAGGCTCCGGATCAGATCGTCGAGCGGCACCTCGATCCGGCGCGTCTTCTGGATCAGGATCCCCGACCCCTTCCGCCAGGTCCAGATCGTACCGGCCATGGCGACGCCGAACAGCAGCGGCACCCAGGCGCCTTCGAGCAGCTTGAGCAGGTTGGCGCTGAAAAAGCTGAGGTCGACGACCACGAAAGGCACGATCACCGCCGCGGCGGTGGCAGCGCGCCAGTTCCACAGCTTCCAGATCACCACGAAACCCATGATGCCGTCGGCGACCATCGTAGTCGAGACCGCGATGCCATAGGCGGAGGCCAGATTGCTGGGGGTGTGGAACAGCAGAACGAGCAGCATCACGCCGATCAGCAGAAGCCGGTTGACACGGGGGAGATAGATCTGGCCGGCGTGCGTTTCGGAGGTGTAGCGCACCTCGAACCGCGGCAGCAGGCCGAGTTGCACCGCCTGGTAGACGAGGGAATACGCGCCGGTGATCACCGCCTGGCTCGCGATCACGGTGGCGGCGGTCGCCAGCCCCACCAGCGGCAGCACCAGACTCTCCGGCACCATCCGGTAGAACGAATGCTCGATTGCGCTCGGGTCGGACAGCACCAGGGCGCCCTGCCCGAAATAATTGATCAGCAGCGAGGGCAGCACGAAGAACATCCAGGCCGACTGGATCGGCTTGCGGCCGAAATGGCCAAGATCGGCGTACAGCGCCTCGCCCCCGGTGACCGCCAGGAACACGGCGCCGAGCGTCACCAGACCGATGGTGCCGTGGGAGAGCAGGAATTGCAGGGCGTAATAGGGATTGATCGCCGCCAAGACCGTGGGATCGTCGGCGATATGGACTGCCCCCATCACCGCAAGGCAGGTGAACCACACCACCATGACGGGACCGAAGGCCGAAGCCACCAGCGCGGTGCCCTTGCTCTGGACCGCGAACAGCAGCGCCAGGATGATCACGGTGAGCGGGACGACATAGTGCTCGAAGGCGGGGGTTGCGAGCTTGAGACCCTCGACCGCCGACAGCACCGAGATCGCCGGCGTGATCATGGAATCGCCGATGAACATCGATGCGCCGACCACGCCGAGCGCGAGCAGGAACCAGCTCCGCCGCCCGAGCGCCCGCTGCCCCAGCGCCATCAGCGAGAGCGTGCCGCCCTCCCCGTTATTGTCGGCGCGCAGCAGCAGCAGCACGTATTTGGCGGTGACGACGATCAGCAGCGCCCAGAGGATCAGCGACAGCACGCCGAGCACCATCGCCCGCGTCACCGGCTCGCCATGCGCCGCGCCCCTCACCGCCTCGTGGAAGGCGTAGAGCGGCGAGGTCCCGATATCGCCGAAGACGACGCCGATGCTCCCGAGCGTAAGGGACCAGAAACCCGAAGAGGGCGACCCTTCCTGGGTCTCGGTCGATGAGATGCTCGCCGTCATGAGGGTGGAAAACGCTTCTTCCCTGAAATTGATCCGGCGCCTTTTGACCGTTCCTGCGCGCCTGTCAATCGGCACAGCATAGCAGGGCTCTCGCGGGAAGCTGTGACGGTGCCGCCACTATCACCGGCGGCGCGACGTCACGACGCACGGTATTATAGTAGTCCGAAGATCAGGGCTTCAAATTCGGCGGCAGCGGCGGGTCTTCACGCATCAAGGTGATGGTGACGCGACGGTTGGCGGCGAGCGAGGGATCGTCGGGAAACAGGGGCTGCGTATCCGCCTTGCCCGAGACGGCGAAGATGTGCGACGGCGGCAATCCCTCGCGTTCCAGGATCTGGCGCACCGCATTGGCGCGGTCGGCCGACAGGTCGAATGCGCCGTAATCGCTGCGGTTCGGCACGAAGCCGGCCGCCGTGTGGCCGGCGATGGAAACCCGCAACGGCGTCGCCTTGAGCGGCACCGCAAGCTTCTCGATCAGGCGGCGGGTGCGGTCATAGGGCACCTTGGAGCCGTCGGCGAACATCGACCGGCCGTCCTGATCGACGATCTCTAGATTTAGCCCCTGCTTGGTCTCTTCGAACATGATGTGCTTGGACATCTCGGTCAGTTCCGGCATGTCCTGCAGGGCCTGGCGCAGCGAGGCGGCGGCCAGCGCGAAATTGCGGTCGACCTTGACCTTGGCGCCTGCGGTCTTGTCACGGTCCTCCTGATCGGGAGTCGGCGTGTTGGACGAATCTTCGGGCTGGATGTGATCGACGTTTTTCAGCCGCGGTCGCGTCGGCAGTCCGTCCGACTCGACGATGCCGGAATAGCGCGCCTCGCTCTGCACGCCGAAAGCCTCACGCATGGAGCCGGCGACAATCTTCAGCTTGTTGGCGTCCTGGGTGGAGAACGCGACCAGCATGACGAAAAATGCCAGCAACAAGGCCATCAGGTCGGCAAAGGTCACGAACCAGCCATGACCGCCGTGTGCTTCTTCGCGTTTCTTCTTTGCCATGGTTCAGTTCCCGGTGTCCGGCGTTACGCCGGAACCGGCTCGCCTTCGGCGTGGCGGTGCTTCTCCGGAAGATAGGCCAGCAGCATTTCGCGTACCAGGGTCGGGCTCTTGGAGTCGCGGATCATCAGGATGCCGTCGATGATCAGCGTCCGGTTCGTCTCTTCGTCGATCAGCTTGCCATGCAGCTTGTCGGCGATGGGCAGACAGATCAGGTTGGCGACGACGGCGCCGTACAGCGTCGCCAGCAGCGCGGTGGCCATGAACGGACCGAGCTTGGACGGATCGGACATGTTGGAGAACATCTGCACCATGCCGAGCAGCGTGCCGATCATGCCGAAGGCCGGGGCGCAGTCGCCCACGGCGCGGTAGATCTTGCTGCCTTCGTTGAGATGCATCAGAAAATTGTCGCGGTCGCGCTCCAGATTGTCGCGAATGAAGTCAAGGTCGTAGCCGTCGGCGACGTAGCGGATTCCCTTGGCGAGGAACGGCTCGTCGGTCTCGACCTTTTCCAGACCCACCGGCCCCTGCTTGCGGGCGATTTCGGCGATACGGGCGAGTTCGTCGACGAGGTCGTGAGCCGACAGGCTGCTCAGGGTGAAGGCGAACTTTGCCCCCAGCGGCACGCCGTGGATCATCGCCGACAAGGGAAAGCGGATCATCGTGGCGGCAAACGAACCGCCGAAGATGACGATGACGGCGTGGATGTCGTAGAACATTCCGAAGCTGCCGCCCATCAGGATCAGGGTCGACACAACAGTGGCGCCTGCGACGAGGCCGATCAGTGTTGCGATATCCATCATCGACTCCAACGCAGACGCGAACCGGCCGCCCTTTCTGGGACGGCGATGCGGCCCGACCTGAGCCGCACGGATCGACCCTAGGACCTCGCCCTTAAAGCCGCGTAAAGGTTAAGTGGGGAACGTCGGCGCGGCCGGACATGCGTACCGCGCCTCGCCGACAAGCGACAGAAATCTCAACAATTCGCTAACCAATATCTCCCACGCGGACGCGACTCGGCTCCGGTGACGGATCGTATCGCCACCGGAGCCTGTCCGCGCGTCAGCCGGCGTCAGGGATCAGTTCGCGGCGAAACGCGGAGTCGAACAGCCGCCGCAGACCCAGGGCCAGGACCAGTCCGCGACCTTGCCCTTGTTGGCTTCGACGTAAGGGCTCCATGCTTTCGGCGGCAGCGGCTTGCTCTTGTAGACGATGCTGAACTGACCGTCGGCCTGGATCTCGCCGATCATGACGGGCTTGGCCATGTGATGGTTCGAGCCCATCACGACCTCGACCCCCGACGGCGATTTCACCTTCTGGCCGATCATCGCCTGGCGCACGGCATCGACGTTGGTACTGCCGGCCTGCTGGACCGCCTGAACCCACATGTGGAACAGGATGTAGGCAGACTCCATGGGATCGTTGGTGACTCGCTTCGGGTTCTTGGTGTAGGCGCGCCACTTGGCGATGAACGCCTTGTTCTCGGGCGTGTTGACCGACTGGAAGTAGCTCCAGCCCGCGAGATGACCGACCAGCGGCTTGGTGTCGACGCCGGCGAGTTCTTCCTCGCCGACCGAGAATGCGATGACGGGAATGTCCTTCGCCTTGACGCCCTGGTTGCCCAACTCCTTGTAGAACGGCACGTTGGCATCGCCGTTGACCGTCGAGATCACCGCGGTTTTCTTGCCGGCGGTGCCGAACTTCTTGATCGCCGCAACTTCGGTCTGCCAGTCCGAGAAACCGAACGGCGTGTAATTCTCCATTATATCCTCATCCTTCACGCCCTTGCTCTGCAGGAAGGCGCGGATGATCTTGTTCGACGTGCGCGGATACACGTAGTCGGTGCCTTCGAGAACAAACCGCTTCACCTCTCCGCCTTCCTTCGACATCAGGTACTCCACGGCCGGGATCGCCTTGTTGTCCGGCACCGAGCTGCCATAGAAGATGTTGTAGGAGGATTCCTCGCCCTCATATTCGAGAGGGTAGAACAACAGTCCGTTCAACTCCTCGAACACGGGCAGCACGGATTTGCGCGACACCGAGGTCCAGCAGCCGAACACGGCCGCGACCTTGTCCTTGGTCAGCAGCTCGCGCGCCTTCTCCGCGAACAGCGGCCAGTTCGAGGCCGGGTCCACCACGACCGGTTCGACCTTCTTGCCGAGCAGTCCGCCACGGGCATTGAGGTCGGCGACCTCCATCAGCATCAGATCCTTCAGGATGGTCTCGCTGATGGCCATGGTGCCGGACAACGAATGCAGGATGCCGATCTTGATGGTGTCCTCCTCGGCCTGGGCGGGCGCGCCGAGAACCATCATGAGCGGGACCGCGCAAATTCTGAGGTAGCGTGCAATGGACATGGCTTTGAGTCTCCTGTTCGAAAGCGCGCTCGATTTCCGGCGACTGCCACATGCAGGCGCCCGTCGATCGCCTGCGGGGAAGCTCGCACGCACCCTGCCGGCCACCGAGAGCCGCGCCCTGAAATTGCGATGGCGCCATTTCCCGGAACGGCCGGCGCAAACGGCCTGACCAGAAACTGGACAACGGAGCGGCGAACGGCACCTTCCGCAGCAGGGATTTGCGCGCGCCCCGGGCAGCGCGGCAGAACGACCGCGCGACATGAGTCCAGTTCTCGCCTTGCGAAAGGTGCCAGATGTCAACTGGACTGGTCTGCACAGGCTGATTGCGGCGAAATGGAGCTGGGCCGGGCCGATTTCGATACGAACTGGCTCCAACTCACACGTGGCCTTTGCCTTGCATCGGTGCTCTCTGAAGGCTTTCCGAGCACGGCAGGACCTCTATGCAGCTTCTCATCTTGCTCGACAGAACCCGGCGGGAATCGCTGACCGAGCAGTTGGTCGAACAGATCCGGCGGGCTATCGCCAGGGGCCGCATCGCCCGCGGCGCGCGACTGCCGTCGTCGCGCAATCTCGCGGACCAGCTGGGCATCTCCCGCAATACGGTGGTTCGCGCCTATGAGAACCTGATCCTCGAAGGCCATGCCGAAGCGCGGCCTGCCTCCGGAATCTTCGTGACATCACCGCAGGAGCCGGCGTTCGCAGGGCCCGTGACAGTTCCAGCGTCCGAGCGCCCGTCGATCGCGCCGACCCCGCCGATGATCGATGTCACGCTCAAGCGCCTGGCGGGCCGAAAGGAGCGCCGCATGGCGGTCGACTTTGCGGTCGACCAGACCAGCCCGGCAGTCTTTCCGCTCAAGACGTGGCGGCGGCTCGTGCAGAAGCATCTGTCTCACGGCGCGGGCTCGCGTTTTGCCTCGGCCGACGACCCGGCGGGAGCCCCGGAGCTGCGTGCCGCGATTGCCGCTCACCAGGGCGCAGCGCGCGGGCTTTCGGTTGATGCGTCGCAGGTCATCATCACCGGCGGCCGCACCGAGGCTCTGAACCTCATCGCGCGACTCATCCTGTCGTATGATGCGCGCGTAGTGATGGAAGATCCGTGCCATCTCGGCGCCCGCCTCGCGTTCCGCGCGGCCGGTGCCCGCATCATCGCGTGCCCCACCGATGAGAACGGGCTCATCACAGAGATGCTGCCCGATCGCGGCGGGGCGATGGTCCACGTCACCCCGTCGCACCAATATCCGACCGGCGCGTTGCTTTCGGCATCGCGCCGCAAGTCACTGGTGACGTGGGCGCGACGGCATGGCAGCTTGATCGTCGAAGACGGTTTCGGCGACGAATTTCACGACGAAGGAACGCAGATCGAGTCGCTCTCGCTGCTGGCCCCGGATTGCACGCTCTATGTCGGAGACTTCTCGGCTTCACTCGGCAGCGGACTGAAGCTCGGCTATCTCATCGTCCCGCAGCGTTACGCCGAGGCGGCGCGGTTGACCCGCACGATGCTGAATGACGGCGCGTCCTGGCTCGATCAGGCGGTGCTGGCCGAGTTCATTTCGAGCGGCAAGCTGGCCTCGCACTTGCTCCGCGTCCGCGCGCATTACCGCGCCGGGCGCAACACGCTTGTGGCGGCGCTGCGGCGATCGTTCGGCGAGGTGACGCTCGGTGGCGGCAATTCCGGCCTGCAGCTGTTCTGGCAACTGCCGCCCGGCGTGCCGCAGGCGCGGATCTTCGAGCATCAGGCAAAACGCGGCCGGATCGGCGTCTACAGCCTCGGATCGGCGCCGGTCCATGACGCCGAGACCGGAACCATCGCAAAGCGCGGCATTCTGCTCGGATACGGCGCGCTGAGCGAACGGCAGATCGAACGCGGAATCTCGAAACTCTCTGACATCGTCGACGACGCGCTCGACGATCATCTGACCGAAATCGACCAGCTCCTGGTCGACCTGCCGCCCGATCGTCCGCCGATACCGACCGCCCGGATCCGCGGCATGGCGGCCTCAGAAAAAAAACATCAGCCGGCCCTAACATCGCGGCGCGGCGGCAGGACAGACTTCCGCAACCTTGCGCCAATCGAGACCGGGTCCACCATGCCGCTGCTGAAGAGCATCTATCACTATCCGATCAAGGGACTGAGCGGCCAGCCGCTCGCCAGCGTGAGCTTGACGAAAGGCAAGCCATTTCCGCACGACCGCCAGTTCGCATTCGCGCGCCCCGGCGTGCCCCTCCAGGCCGACAACCCTCGTTGGGCCAAGAAGGGCCTGTTCGTCATGCTCATGCTCGAGGAGGCGCTGGCCAAGGTGAAAACCCATCTCGATCCCGAGACGATGGATTTCGAGATCCGCGCCGGCAACCAGACGATCCTCACCGTCAATCTCGCCGATCCGGACGCGCGGGGCACCGTGGAGGACTATTTCCATCAGCTGGTACCGACGCTGCCGGCACCGCCGACGCTGGTGCGATCGCGTGACGGTCATTTCATGGACAAGCCCGACAGCGTGATCTCGCTGATCAACCTTGCGACCCTGCGCAGCCTGGAGGAGCGCTGGGGCACCGAGATCGATCCGTTACGCTTCCGCGCCAATCTCTATGTCGACACGGGGCGGGCCTGGGAGGAGTTCGACTGGGTCAGCCAGGAGATCACGATCGGCGACGTCACCTTCCACGTCGACCGCCGCAACGGCCGATGCGGCGCCACCAACGTCAATCCGGCATCGGGCGTGCGGGACATGGATATTCCCGGTTCGCTGCGCGCCAGTTTCGGACACAAGGATGTCGGGGTCTATCTCACGGTGGAAAGCAGCGGGACCATTGCGCTCGATGACCGTCTGACGGTGCCGTTTGCGTCAACGGCGACGCCGGCGCCCCACGCCGCAGCGAAGGTCCGCACCGGTCGCCGCTTCATCTGCCGGGGCTGCTACTACATCTACGCCGAGGATGCCGGCGTGCCCGCCGACGGAATCGCGCCGGGCACGACCTATCAGCAATTGCCTGAGACCTTCCGCTGCCCGGATTGCGGAACCGACAAGGGCAAGCTCCGGCCTCACGTGGCCTGAGCCGCGCGAGGACGGGTCGCGCGGTCCGCGCGACGAAGCCTCTGCGCTCAGTGGATCTCCGCCGAGCGCTTCAGAGCGGCTTTCAACTTCTCGAGCGAGAAATCCGGACTGCGCGCGATCTCGAGGATCGGCGTCTCACGTCGGCCGCAGAGTTCGGCCGCCTCGGGCAGCTTTGCGGCGATGTCGAGCGGGATCACGATCGCGCCGTGCCGGTCGGCGTGGATCAGGTCGTCGGATTTCACGGTCATGCCGGCGACACGAACCTCGCCGCCGAAGCTTTCGGCATGAACCCAGGCATGCGACGGGCCGATCGATCCGGCCAGCGCCTGGAAGCCCGGCGCCCATTGCGGGATGTCGCGGATCGAGCCGTCGGTGATGACCCCGAGGCAGCCGAGCGCCTTGTGCACATTGCTCTGCACCTCGCCCCAGAAGGCGCCGTAGCCGACGTCCGGGCCGTCGATGTCCTGGATCACCGAGATACGCGGACCATGGCCGGTGCCGACATATTCGTAATAGTCGATGCGACGCTTCGACTGCTCCTCGGCCGGGAGCGAGGATTTCAGCACCGAGCGAATTGCGACCGTGCGGGCATAACCAACGATCGGCGGCAGATCCGGGAACGGGCAGACCAGCGGCTTGGTTGTGTAGCCGATCAGGCGGCGCTCGGGCGCCACGATCTCCATGGCGTTGCAGATCGTCGGCGTATCGTAGCGGCCCAGCGCCTCGAGGACGGAAGCGGGCAGCGGCCCGGTCGCGGAATTGGTCACGGCGTTCTCTCCCAGTTTGGCGGCTTCATTGATGCCTGCCGCCGCTCCAGGGCGATATAGCCGAGATTGCCGCTCAGCCCAACTCGAAGCGGCTCATGGCAGATATCCGCAGGCTGCCCGGTCAGTGGAGACGTTCGGGCCGGTCGTCCTGCGGCGGCTCGGACATGTTGGCGGCCAGCGGCGGCGACGGCGACGAGGGCGTCACCTCGCCTCCCCCCGGCGTGGCCGCCTCCAGCGCGCGCGACTGGTCGCGATAGGATTTGTAGCCGAGCGGCAGGCACAGGAGGTACAGCACCGTGCCGATCGAGAGCACTTGCCAGGGATAGGCGATCAGCAGGGCAATGAAGACGATCACCGCGACGAAGGCCGGCAGCACCAGTTCGGGCGGCACGCGCATGCGCTTGGTCTTGCCGGAGAACACGGGCAGGCGCGAGACCATCAGGAAGGCGATCAGCAGCGTGTAGGCGGCCGTGACCGCCACCGGCAAGCGGCCGAGATCGAGGAACGCGACATAGATCGGCAGCAGCACCGTGATCGCGCCGGCCGGGGCCGGCACGCCGGTGAAGAAATTGGCGGCGAACGGAGGCTTGTTCGGATCGTCCATCGTGGCGTTGAAACGCGCCAGACGCAGGCCACCCGAAATCGCAAACACCATGGCCGCGATCCAGCCGGCATTGCCGAGTTCGTGCAACTGCCAGAAATACAGCATCAGGCCTGGCGCCACGCCGAAATTGACGAAGTCGGCGAGGCTGTCGAGTTCGGCGCCGAACTTGGACTGGCCCTTGATCATGCGCGCGATACGGCCGTCGATGCCGTCGAGCGCGGCGGCAAACACGATGGCGTAGACGGCCAGCGTCATCCGCCCCTCGATCGAGAGCCGGATCGCGGTCAGACCGGCGCAGATCGCCAGCAGCGTGATGACGTTGGGCACCAGCATCCGCACCGGGATCGGGCGGAACCGCCGGCGGCGCACATCGGGATATTTGAATTCATAGGCCGTCATGGCTCGTCCTCACTTGAGGCGAGATATAGCAAGCCGACGCGCCCGCCGCCATCGCGGCGAAGACCGCCGATTCGGCCCGATTGGTTAATTGGCCCGAAACGCGCGGCCCGGATCGTCGCCCGCCAGATCGGCCAGAATGGTCTCGCCGGCGATTGCGGTCTGGCCCACCGAGACCAGCGCCTTGGTGCCCGGCGGCAGGTACACGTCGAGCCGCGAGCCGAAGCGGATCAGGCCGAAACGCTCGCCGGCCCCGATCGCCTGCCCTTCCCTGACGAAACAGACGATGCGCTTGGCGACGAGGCCCGCGATCTGGACCACGCCGATCCGCGCCGTCGGCGTCGAAATCACCAGCGAGTTGCGCTCATTGTCCTCGCTCGCCTTGTCGAGTTCGGCATTGATGAACAGGCCCGGCCGATAGGCGATCCGGTCGACGCGGCCGGCGACCGGCGCGCGGTTCACGTGGCAGTTGAACACGCTCATGAAGACCGAGATGCGCGGCAGCGGGCGGTCGCCGAGGCCAAGTTCGGCCGGCGGGAGCGCCAGGGTGATCAGCGAGACCCGGCCATCGGCCGGCGACACCACGAGCCCCTCGCGCACGGGCGTCACCCGTACCGGGTCGCGGAAGAACAGCGCGCACCAGACTGTCAGGATGGTGCCGATCCAGCCCAGCGGCGACCACAGCCAGAACAGGATCAGGCTCGCCAGCGCAAAGCCGCCGATGAAGGGATACCCCTCCTTGTGGATGGGCGGGATCTGACGCTGGATCGAATCGAGGATGGACATCGGTGTCTGCCACTGGGTTGAGCGCGCGGGTCGCCCCGGCGGTGGGGTTGTTTAGGCCAGAGTTGGGACCGGAGACAAGCTCACTCGGCGGCCGCGGGCGCCGTCAGCGTGTCGCGGGCGGGCGGCGGCTCGCGGCCGGGGCCGTCAGGCCCCTCTGCGATCATCGCCAGTTTCTCGCGCGCCGCCTCCGCCTCGCGCTGCCTGTTCCACATGCTGGCATAGAGACCGCCATGCGCGAGCAGCGAGGCGTGGGTGCCGCGCTCGGCGATGCGGCCCTGGTCGAGCACGATGATCTCGTCGGCCCCCACGATCGTGGAAAGACGGTGCGCGATCACCAGCGAGGTGCGGTTCCTGGCCACGCGGTCGAGCGCGCCCTGGATCTCGTGCTCGGTGTGGGTGTCGAGCGCCGAAGTCGCCTCGTCCAGCACCAGGATCGGCGGCGCCTTCAGCACGGTGCGGGCGATCGCGACGCGCTGCTTCTCGCCGCCGGAGAGCTTGAGGCCGCGTTCGCCGACCTGCGTCTCGTAGCCCTTCGGCGCCATGCGGATGAATTTGTCGATCTGCGCCAGCTGCGCGGCCTCCTCCACCTCCGCGTCGGTCGCATCCCAGCGCCCGTAGCGGATGTTGTAGCGGATGGTGTCGTTGAACAGCACGGTGTCCTGCGGCACCATGCCGATCGAGGCGCGCAGGGACGCCTGCGTCACCTCGCGGATGTCCTGGCCGTCGATCACGATCCTGCCGCCGGAGACGTCGTAGAGACGGAACAGCAGCCGGGAGATCGTGGACTTGCCGGCGCCGGAGGGACCCACGATCGCAACCGTCTTGCCGGCCGGCACCTCGAAGCTGACGCCCTTGAGGATCGGCCGGGTCGGCTCATACGAGAAGCGCACGTCCTCGAACTTCACAGTACCGGCAGAGACCACCAGCGGCTGCGCGCCCGGCGAATCCTTGATCTCGGCCTCGCGGCCGAGCACGCCGAACATCTTCTCGATGTCGATGATCGCCTGCTTGATCTCGCGGTAGACCATGCCCATGAAGTTGAGCGGCTGGTAGAGCTGGATCATCATCGCGTTGACCAGCACGAAATCGCCGACCGTGTTGGTGCCGTTGCGCACGCCGATCGCGCACATCAGCATGGTGGCGGTCAGCCCCAGCGTGAAGATCACGGCCTGCCCCGTGTTGAGCACGGCGAGCGAGGTGTAGGTGTGCACGCTCGCCTCCTCGTAGCGCGCCACCGACTTGTCGTAACGCTGCGCCTCGCGGGCCTCGGCGCTGAAATACTTCACGGTCTCGTAGTTGAGCAGCGAGTCGATCGCCTTGGTGTTCGCCTCGGTGTCGGAATCGTTCATCTTGCGGCGGATGCCGATCCGCCACTCGGTCGCGACATAGGTGTAATACATATAGAGCGTGACGGTGATCAGCGTCGCGAGCACGTAGCGCCAGTCGAACTGCCAGAGCAGCACCGCCATCAGCAGCGAGACCTCGACGATGGTAGGGATCAGTTGCAGGATCACCATGCGCACGATGACCTCGATGCCCTCACGGCCGCGCTCGAGCACGCGCGTCAGGCCGCCGGTCTTGCGTTCCAGGTGGAAGCGCAGCGACAATTCGTGCATGTGGACGAAGGTGATGGTGGCGAGCTTGCGCACCGCATGCATGGCGACGCGCGCGAAGATGCCGTCTCGCCATTGCGTCAGCACCGCCATGAAGATGCGCATCGCACCGTAGCTCACGGTCAGAAGCAACGGCGAGGCGATCACCCAGAGATGCCAATTGTCGGCCTGCACCGGCGCAGTGTTGGCACCGGTCAGGGCGTCGGTCGCCCATTTGAAGCTGAACGGTACCGTGAGCGTAATTAGCTTGGCGGCGAGCAGCAGCACCATCGACCAGACCACGCGCATCTTCAGGTCGAAGCGGTCGCCTGGCCAGATGTAAGGCCACAGATGCGCCAGCGTGCCCATCAGGGTGGCCCGCTCCGCCGGTGCGCCGGCGGAATCGGGCACATCGGCGCTGTGGGGCGAATGCGGAGGGGTCATAGGGGCCTTGACGCCCGCCGGATGCGGGCAGCGCGATGAGTTTTGATTGCGTTCGTCATATAGAGACTTCCGGGCCAAAGCGCATCCCGCGAGGAACCGAATCCCGCATTGTTTGTCGTCATTTACCGGTATCTTTCCGGACAAGCCGAATCACCGATTGGGCTTGACGGCACTTCGCTGCAATGCATCATGGCACCAATGAGCACGATCAAAACCGTCTGCGTCTATTGCGGCTCCGGCCCCGGAACCAATCCCCGCTTCACCGAAGGCGCGAAGGCATTCGGCAAGGCGCTCGCCGAGAACAACATCCGCCTCGTCTATGGCGGCGGCTCGCTCGGCCTGATGGGGTCGGTCGCGACCTCCGTACTCGATCACGGCGGCACCGTCACCGGCATCATTCCCGAATTCCTTCGCGCGCGCGAGAATGCCCTGACGCGCGTGCAGGAAATGATCGTCACGCCCGACATGCACGAGCGCAAGCGGCTGATGTTCGAGCGCTCGGACGCCTTCGTGGCGCTGCCTGGCGGCGTCGGCACGCTGGAGGAGCTGGTCGAGCAATTGACGTGGAAGCAACTCGGCCGTCACGCCAAGCCGGTACTGCTTGCCAACATCGACAATTTCTGGGAGCCGCTGTTCTCGCTGCTGACGCACATGCGCCAGACCGAGTTCATCCGCGCCGGCCTCTCGGTCGACATCCTCAAGGCCGACCGGGTCGAGGACATCCTGCCGCAGCTCAAGGCCGCCGTGGCCCAGCTCGCGGAAGCGGAAAAGCAGATGGCGCCCGACGTGGCGCGCAAGATGTAACGCGTCACTCGCTCGGAAACGTCACCGCCTCGATCCGGTTGCCGTCGGGATCGACGACGAAGGTCGCGTAGTAGCGCACCCGCTCGTGCGGGCGGAGAGCCGGCGCGCTCTCGGAGGCACCGCCGGCCGACAGCGCGGCGGCGTGGAACGCATCGACCTCGCCGGTCGTCCGGGCTCGCAGGCAGATGTGCACCCCGCTATCGGGTGCCACGCGCGACATTCCTTCGCGCAGATTGATCCAGAACTCGGGATGCGTCTTGCCGAAGCCGACCGTGCGCGGCCGCGTGACGAGACGCGTGAAGCCGAGAGCGCCGAGCGCGGCCTCGTAGAATTTTGCGGAGCGCTCCAGATTGCTGACGCCGACGGAGACGTGGTCGATCATGGGCCTGCCCTCGATCATCGCGGCCCGGATGAGCGAAGCGACATCCGGGACAGCCTTTGCCTGGCGCGCACCGCCCGATGTCGGTCCTCTCATCCGGGCTACGTTTTGATCACGCCGGCGCGCCGGATCGCACCAGCTTGTAGATCACCGAATCCATCAGTGCCTGGAACGAGGCGTCGATGATATTGGGGGATACGCCGACCGTGGTCCAGCGTTCACCAGTCTCGTCCTCGCTCTCGATCAGGACGCGCGTGACCGCGCCGGTACCTCCGTTGAGGATACGCACGCGGTAGTCGATCAGCGTCAGGCCCTCGATATATTTCTGATACTTGCCGAGGTCCTTGCGGAGCGCGACGTCGAGCGCGTTGACCGGGCCGTTGCCTTCGGCGGCCGAGATCAGATGCTCGCCGGCGACGTCGACCTTCACCACGGCGAGCGCCACGGTGACGCGCTCGCCGAGCGCGTTGTAGCGCTGCTCGACATTGACGTCGAACTGCATGACCTCGAAATAATGCGGCACCTTGCCGAGCGTCCGCCGCGCCAGCAATTCGAACGAGGCGTTGGCGGATTCATAGGCGTAGCCGGCCGACTCGCGCTCCTTCAACTCCTCGACGAGACGCGTCAGTTTCGGATCGGTCTTCTCGTAGGGAATGCCGGCCCGGTCGAGCTCGGCGATGACGTTGGAGCGCCCGGCCTGGTCCGACACCAGCACCTTGCGGTGATTGCCGACGCTCTCGGGCAGCACGTGCTCGTAGGTGTGCGGATCCTTCAGCACGGCGGAGGCGTGGATGCCGGTCTTGGTGACGAAAGCGCTCTCGCCGACATAGGCGGCATGGCGGTTCGGCACGCGGTTGAGCATGTCGTCGAGCGTGCGCGACACCTTGACCAGGGTTGCGAGCTTCTCCGTCGTGACGCCGATCTCGAAGGCGTCGGAAAACTCCTGCTTCAGCTTCAGCGTCGGGATCAGCGAGCAGAGATTGGCGTTGCCGCAGCGTTCGCCGAGGCCGTTCAGCGTGCCCTGGATCTGTCGGACGCCGGCACGCACCGCGGCCAGCGAATTGGCCACCGCCTGCTCGGTGTCGTTATGGGCGTGGATGCCGAGATGGTCGCCGGGAATGTGCCGCGCCACCGCGCCGACGATCGCCTCGATCTCGTGCGGCATGGTGCCGCCATTGGTATCGCACAGCACGACCCAGCGCGCGCCCGCCTCGTAGGCGGCCTTGGCGCAGGCGAGCGCGAAGCTCGCATCCTCCTTGTAGCCGTCGAAGAAGTGCTCGCAATCGAGCATGACCTCGCGGCCCGCGGCCGACGCCGCCGCGACACTGTCGCGGATCGAAGCGAGATTCTCCTCGTTGGTCGTCTCCAGCGCGACCCGGACCTGGTAGGCCGACGACTTCGCCACGAAACAGATCGCGTCGGCCTTGGCTTCCAGAAGTCCGGCGACGCCCGGATCGTTCGAGACCGACCGTCCGGCCCGCCGCGTCATGCCGAACGCGGTGAAGCGCGCATGAGCGAGCTTCGGCCTTGTCCCGAAGAACTCGGTATCGAGCGGATTGGCGCCGGGATAGCCGCCCTCGACATAGTCGATGCCGAGCTGGTCCAGCATCTGCGCGATGACCTGCTTGTCGGCCAGGGTGAAGTCGACGCCATTGGTCTGCGCGCCGTCGCGCAGCGTGGTGTCGAAAAGATAGAGACGCTCCTTGCTCATTGCGATGCTCCGAGCGTCTTCTTCATCGTCGTGTTGGCGAGCCACTCGTCGTTGACGGAGATGCTGTTGCGCTGCTGCGCCGTGTAGCCGCGCTTGGCGAAGAAGCCCTGCGCGTTGTCGCTGGCATCAACCGACATGCTGGTTGCGCCGCGGCCGCCGGCCAGTTTCTCCAGCGCATCGACCAGCATGGTCGCCACGCCCTGCCCGCTCACCGCGGGATGGACGTAGAGCATGCGGATGTGGTCGTTGCCGCGCAACGAGGCGAAGCCGACCGGCGAGCCTTCGAACGTCGCGATCAGCGTCAGGTCGGCGGCGAGACGCTTGCCGAACTCAGCCTCGTCGGCCGCGGCCATCCAGGCCTCCTGCTGCGCTTCGCTGTAATCGTCGCCGGTCAGTTCCTCGATGCTGGCCGTGAAGATCGCCGCGAGCAGCGGCACGTCATCGGGCAGGAACGGCCGCAGGCCGGGCTTCGGCAAGGTCTGTCCCATGATCGTCACCACATCCCGTAGAGCTTGAGCACCAGTGCCACCGCGCCGGCCAGCAGCGCGATCTTGAGCACGATGTAATAGAGCCAGTGTCGCGGAAACGGCGTATCGGGCCTGCTCATCGCGCGACCTCCCATGTGGTGCCGTCCTTGGAATCCTTGATCGCGATGCCCATGGCGGCAAGTTGATCGCGGATCCGGTCGGACTCCCTGAAGTCCTTGCGTCCGCGGGCGGCGGTCCGCTCCGCGATCAGGCGTTCGACCTCCCCGGCGTCCACGCCGCTTGCCTGCCGCTTGCGCCCTTCCCACTGTGTGGCGCTTTCGGACAGGAAGCCGAGCAGGCGCAACGAAGCAGCGAGGCTCGCGACATCGCTGTTGCGCAGACCATGCAGCGCCGCAATCGCCAGCGGCGTGTTGAGGTCATCGAGCAGCGGCTCGAGCACGGACGAGGACGCCCGGCCCGGTGAGATATCGGCCGCAACGCGGTACCAGTCGTCCAGCGTCCTGGCGCTCTCTTCCACCGATTTCAGCGTCCAGTCGATCGGCGATCGGTAATGCGTCTTCAGCATGTTCAGGCGCAGCACTTCGCCCGGCCAGTCCGCGAGCAGGTCGCGGATGGTGATGAAGTTGCCGAGGCTCTTCGACATCTTCTCGCCCTCGACCTGGAGAAAGCCGTTGTGCATCCAGGTGTTGGCCATGCGCTCGCGATGAAAGGCGCAGCAGGTCTGTGCGACCTCGTTCTCGTGATGCGGGAACACCAGATCGATCCCACCGCCGTGAATGTCGAACTGCTCGCCGAGATGCTTCCAGGCCATCGCCGAGCATTCGATGTGCCAGCCCGGACGGCCCTCTGCGGCGATCCCGGCCGGCGACGGCCAGGACGGCTCGCCCGGCTTGGACGGCTTCCACAGCACGAAATCGGTCGAGTCCTTCTTGTAGGGCGCGACGTCGACGCGGGCGCCGGCGATCATCTCGTCGAGCGAACGTTTCGACAGCGTGCCATAGCGCGGCAGCGTGGAATTCGCCGCGTTCATCGCCTGCGGCGAGAACAGCACATGATCCTCCGCGACATAGGCGAAGCCACCCGCGACCAGCCTTTCGATGATCTCGCGCATCTCGCCGATATGCTCGGTCGCCCGCGGCTCGACGCTTGGCCTGAGGCAGCCGAGCGCGTCGACGTCGGCGTGAAACTGCTGGCCGGTCTGCTCGGTGACCTTGCGGATTGCCTCGTTGAGCGGCAACCCGGGATAGTCGCGGGCGGCGCGATCGTTGATCTTGTCGTCGACGTCGGTGATGTTGCGGACATATTTGACGTGCGCCTCGCCGCAGATGTGGCGCAGCAGCCGAAACAGCACGTCGAACACGATCACCGGCCGGGCGTTGCCGATATGCGCGAAGTCGTAGACGGTCGGTCCGCAGACATACATGCGGACATTGCTGGCATCGAGCGGTACGAAGGTCCGCTTCTCCCGGCTCAACGTGTCGTAAAGACGCAATTCCATAAAGACACCCGTCGGCTGATGGCCGGGCGTCCAGGGCTCTCAAAGGTGTTGAGAAAAGACGGCTCCAGCCAGCGAATCGCTAGCTCGTAATCTCGCGGCAAATGGCGCAAATGGCGAGGAGACCGTTCATGGGTCGACATATGGGCCATCGGGCCGCCCGCGGTCAAGAGAGCCGTGGATATGCCGCTTTATCCCGACGGCGCAAATATGGTTCATGATCGTTAACTTTTTGGGTTTATTCAGGGGATTGGCAGTTCCCTCACAGCTTTGGCAGCACCATGCGCCCCCTGTTCGCGCTCGTTTCATGTGCCTGCATTGTCGCGGCGTCCTGCGCCTTCGCCGAGACCCGCGTGTTCATCATTTCGAACCAGGCCGGGGGCTACGGGGTCGACCAGTGCCTGGCGCGGGGCGACAAATGCGGCGCTCAGGTCGCGCGCAACTACTGCCAGTCACGGGATTTTGCCCAGGCTTCGGCCTATCGCCGGGTCGATCCCGACGAAATTACCGGCTCCGTCCCCAAAACCGGCGCAAACTGCCCTCATGGCCGTTGCGACGAATATGTCGCAATCACCTGCCAGCGCTGATTTTGCTCGGAGCTGGCGTATCTTAGGCCCACTCCCGGCCCCCGAAACGACGTGACGATGCCGCGGGAAGCGGCTATTGGAGGGCGCGCTTCGGCCCCCCTCATGTCGCATGGGCCGTGACATCGCTAGAATGGCGGACATGCCTGAATTTCTGTCTCTGTCCCGTGCTCGCTGCGTCCTCGCCTGCACCGTGCTTTTCAGTTCGCTGGCGCTCGCCACCGGCGCCGTCGCACAGGCCGGCCCGCCGCCGCAGCCCGGTCAGAACGGGCTCGGCCCCAATCCGATGTGCGTGCGACTGGAGGGCCAGCTTGCCGCGCTCGATCGCGGCGGCGGTGGCGGCGATCCCGCGCGGGACGAGCAGATCCGCCGTTACCAGGACTCCCAGGCCAAGCAGCAGGCCGAGCTCGACCGCGTCACCATGCAGGCCAAGCGCATGGGCTGCGATTCCTCCGGCTTCTTCTCGCTGTTCAATGGCCAGTCGGCGCAGTGCGGTCCGGTCAACACCCAGATCCAGCAGATGCGCGCCAATCTGGACCAGATCACCGCCAATCTGGAGCGCCTGCGCGCCGGCAGCGGCGGATTCAGCCCCGAACGCGACAGCCAGCGCCGCTCGGTGCTGCTCGCATTGGCGCAGAACAATTGCGGCCCGCAATACGCCAATGCCGCGCAGTCGCAGGGCGGAGGCAACTTCCTCAGCAACCTCTTCGGCGGCAACAACGCGGGCAATCCGCAGGGCGCGCCGCCTTCTGATCTCGGACCGCAGTCCGGCACCTATCGTACGGTCTGCGTGCGCACCTGTGACGGCGCCTATTTCCCGATCTCCTTCGCCACCGTGCCGGCGCGCTTCCCCGACGACGAGAAGAGCTGCAAGGCGCTGTGTCCGGCCGCGGAAGCCGCGCTCTATGCCTATCGCAATCCCGGCGAAGACATGAACTCGGCGGTCTCGACAAGCGGCCAGCCTTATTCGGCCTTACCGACCGCGTTCAAGTTCCGCAGCGAGTTCAACCCGTCCTGCTCCTGCAAGGCGGCGGGCCAGAGCTGGGCCGATGCGCTGAAATCGGCCGACGACAAGGCGACCGTCGAGCAGCAGGGCGACATCATCGTGACCGAGGAGAGTGCGAAGAAAATGCAGCAGCAGCGGCTCGGCAAGGCCGCGCCGGCGAACGCCAAGAAGGGCTCAGCGCCGGCGCCGACCACCGCGAGCGCGCCCGCCGCCGCGCCGCCCGCGGACACCGGCACGGCCGCATCCCCCGAGAACAAGCCGATCCGCTCGGTCGGTCCGAGCTTCCTGCCGCAGCAGCAGAAATAGGTCATTTCGGCGGCTGACTGCGGAGCCCCTTCTCAGCTTCCACCCCAGGCAAGGCGACCGCAAGGGCCAGCCTCATCCCTCGAACACGTCGGTCGACGCGCGCCCGCCCCGCGACACCAGTGTCTCGTCGGGCGCCGGCAACATCTCGCCCTTGTCGCGAAAGCGATTGGTGATGGGATAGCGGCGGTCGCGGCCGAAATTCCGGCGCGTGACCTTCACGCCGGGCGCGGCCTGGCGGCGCTTGTATTCGGCGATATTGAGCAGTTGATCGATACGTGTGACGGTGTCGCGGTCGTAGCCGGCCGCGATGATCCGATCGAGCGGCTCCTCGCGTTCGATCAGCCGCTGCAGGATCGGGTCGAGCACATCGTAGGGCGGCAGCGAATCCTGGTCGCGCTGGTCCTCGCGCAATTCCGCCGTCGGCGGCCGCGTGATGGTTCCTGGCGAAATCACTTCGCCCACGGGTCCAAGCGCGCCCTCGGGCTTCCAGCGGTTGCGCAGCGCCGCGAGGCGAAACACCTGCGTCTTGTAGATATCCTTGATCGGATTGAAGCCGCCATTCATGTCGCCATAGAGCGTGGCGTAGCCGACCGACATCTCCGACTTGTTGCCGGTCGTAACCACCATCAGACCGGTCTTGTTGGAAATCGCCATCAACACCGTGCCGCGGGTGCGCGCCTGCAGATTTTCTTCGGTGACGTCGGAAGGCAAATCCTTGAAGACGCCGGACAGAGTGCTCTCGAACCCGCTCACGGCATCCGCGATCGGCAGCACCTCGTGGCGAATGCCGAGACGGCGGGCGAGCTCTGCCGCCTCGTCGATCGAGGTCTGGGCCGTGTAGCGATAGGGCAGCATCACGCCGCGGACCCGATCGGCGCCGAGCGCATCGACCGCGATGGTCGCGCAAAGCGCGGAATCGATGCCGCCGGAAATGCCGAGCAAGACACCCGGAAAGCCGTTCTTGCTGACGTAGTCGCGCAGGCCCAGCACGCAGGCGGCGTAGTCGGCTTCATCTCCTTCCGGAATGGCGGCAACAGGTCCGCTGCAACGCCAGCCCTGCTCGCTCCGGTACCAGTCGAGATGGGTCAGGCTCTCGGCGAATGCCGGCAACTGCGCCGCCACCGACAGATCGCCGTTGAGCGCAAAGGACGCGCCGTCGAACACCAGTTCGTCCTGCCCGCAGACCTGATTGACATAGACCAGCGGCAATCCGCTCTCGGTGACGCGCGCGACCGCGACCGACAGCCGGGCATCGCCCTTGCCGCGCGCGTAAGGCGAGCCGTTGGGCACCACGATGATCTCGGCACCGGTCTCGGCCAGCGTCTCCACGACGTTCTCATAGTCGCCGGACTCTTCGACCCAGATATCCTCGCAGACGGGAACGCCGAGCCGCACGCCGCTGACCGTTACCGGACCTGCGGGCGCGCCGCGCACAAACACGCGCTTCTCGTCGAACACGCCATAGTTCGGCAGATTGACCTTGAAGCGTAGCGCGGCGATCCGCCCCTCGTCGAGCAGGGCGCAGGCATTGTAGAGCCTGCCGTCCTCGACCCAGGGCGTGCCGACCAGCATGGCGGTGTGGCCGTCCGCGGTGTCGCGCGCCAGCGCCTCGATGGCGGCGCGGCAGGACGCCTGGAACGACGGCTTGAGGACGAGATCCTCGGGCGGGTAGCCCGAGATGAACAGTTCCGGAAACACGATCACGTCGGCGCGGGCGGCCAGCGCCTCGGCCCGCGCATGGCGCGCCTTGGCGAGATTGCCGGCGATGTCGCCGACAGTAGGGTTCAGCTGCGCCAGCGTGATGCGAAAGTGAACTTCCGTCATCCCACCAATCCGAGCCGCTCCAGCACGGCGAAGATCCAGAATGCGCCCGCCATCAGCAGCGCGACGCCGACGGCGGCCGACCCCATGTCCTTGACCCGGCCGATCTGCTTGTCGTGATCCAGGGTCAGGCGGTCGGCGAGCTTCTCGATCGCGGTATTGAGCAGTTCGACCACGAGCACGAAGGCGACCGCACAGACGAGCTCGACCGCGCGCATCGCGGTTGCGCCGATGAACCAGGCCAGCGGCAGCGACAGGAGGAGCGCGAAGACCTCCTCGCGAACCGCCTGCTCCGACCGGAACGCAAAGGCCAGACCGTTGCGGGAGTTGATCGTGGCCTTCCAGATCCGCAGCAAGGCTTACAGCCCCGCCGCGACCGGCATCGGCTTGGCCTTGCCGGCGCGCTCCTGCTTGAGCAGTTCGGCGATCAGGAAAGCCATGTCGATCGATTGCTCTGCGTTGAGGCGCGGATCGCAGACCGTGTGGTAGCGGTCGTTGAGGTCCTCGTCGGTGATCGCACGCGCGCCACCGAGGCATTCGGTGACGTCCTGGCCAGTCATCTCCAGATGCACGCCGCCGGCATGGGTGCCCTCGGCGGCATGGATCGCGAAGAACGACTTCACCTCCGACAGGATGCGGTCGAACGGCCGCGTCTTGTAGCCGGAGGTCGAGGTGATGGTGTTGCCGTGCATGGGGTCGCACGACCACACGACGGTCCTGCCCTCGCGCTTCACCGTGCGGATCATGTTCGGCAGGTGCTCGCCGATCTTGTCGGAGCCGAAGCGTCCGATCAGCGTGAGGCGGCCCGGCTCGTTGTCGGGGTTGAGCACGTCGATCAGCTTCAGGAGCTCGTCGGCCTTCAGCGACGGGCCGCATTTCAGCCCGATCGGATTCCTGATGCCGCGGAAATACTCGACATGGCCATGATCGAGCTGGCGGGTGCGGTCGCCGATCCAGATCATGTGGCCGCTGGTGGCGTACCAGTCGCCCGTGGTGGAATCGACGCGCGTCATCGCCTGCTCGTAGCCGAGCAGCAGCGCTTCATGGCTGGTGTAGAAGTCGGTGGCGCGCAGCTCGGGATGCGCCTCGAGATCGAGGCCGCAGGCCCGCATGAAATTGAGCGCGTCGGAGATGCGGTCGGCCAGCTCCTTGTAGCGGCGGGACTGCGGGGAGTCCTTGAGGAAGCCGAGCATCCATTGATGCACGCTGCCGAGATTGGCATAGCCGCCGGTGGCGAAGGCGCGCAGCAGGTTCAGCGTGGCGGCCGACTGGCGATAGGCCATCAGCTGGCGCTGCGGATCGGGCACGCGCGCCTCGGGCGTGAAGGCGATGTCGTTGACGATGTCGCCCCGATAGCTCGGCAGTTCCACCCCGTTGATCTTCTCGGTCGGCGAGGAGCGCGGCTTGGCGAACTGGCCGGCGATGCGGCCGACCTTCACCACGGGGACGGCGCCGGCATAGGTCAGCACCACCGCCATCTGCAGCAGCACGCGGAAGAAGTCGCGGATGTTGTTGGCGCCGTGCTCGGCAAAGCTCTCGGCGCAATCGCCGCCCTGCAGCAGGAAGGCCTCGCCGGCTGCCACGCGGGCCAGCGCCTTCTTCAGGTTGCGCGCCTCGCCTGCGAACACCAGCGGCGGAAAGGTCGCAAGCTGCGCCTCGACGTCGGCCAGGGCCTTGGCATCGGGATAGTCGGGCACCTGGAGCACCGGCTTGCTGCGCCAGGACTCGGGCGTCCACCGCTCGGACATCGCACTCTCTCCGTGAAGCGAAAAGTACAACCTGATCTGGGGGTTGCGAGGGCCGCCTTATACACAGGCTGATCGGCGGCCGCCAGTTGTAAATCCATTTCGCACTGCAAGCCCTTGCGGGCAAAGTCAAATTCGCATTTGCTGGGCGCGGCGAGCAAAACCGGCACAACAGCTTCTGCCCATGAACGCGGCACTGGACGACGTTTTCATCGACGAGATCACCTTTCCGGCGACCGACGGGTACGTGCTGACCGGCACCCTCTTCCTGCCGCGCGGAGCCAAACGCCATGCCGTGCTGATCAATTCCGCGACCGCCGTGCCGCGCAAGATCTATCGCGGCTTTGCCTCCTACCTCGCCCATCGCGGCTGCGCGGTGCTGACCTACGATTATCGCGGCATCGGCGATTCCAGGCAGCCGGCGATGGTAGGCTACAACCAGCCGAAATCGCTGGTCGGCTTCAAGGCCTCGATGTCGGACTGGGCCGCGCTCGACGTCACCGCCGCGGTCGACTGGATGCGCGAACGGTACCACAGCCTGCCGCTGGCCTATGTCGGACACTCGTTCGGCGGCCAGGCGCTGGGCCTGATCGCCAACAACACCGAGATCTCGCGGGCCGCCTTCGTCGCCGCGCAGGCCGGCACCTGGCGGCTGATGACCCCGCCGGAGAAATATCGGGTGTTCGCCTACATGAATTTCGTCGGCGTACCGCTGGTCCACGCCCTCGGCTATGCACCGGGCTGGAGCGGAATCGGCGAAGACCTGCCCAAGGGCGTCTTTCTGCAATGGGCCGAGTGGGTGTCGAGCCCGCGCTATCTTTTCGATTCAAAGCTGCCGGCGCTGGCGAATTTCGCCACTTTCAAGGGCGAATTGCGCGCGCTGTGCTTCGCCGACGATCCCTGGGCGACGCGGCCGGCGGTCGAACTGCTCGCCGGCGGCTTCACCGGGACCATGCCGGAAGTGATCGACGTCAAGCCGTCCGACGTCGGCGCCAAGGCGATCGGCCATTTCGGCTTCTTCCGTCCCCAGCACCGCGACACGCTGTGGCGCGGCCTCGCCGAATGGATCCAGGGGGAGTGATGACGATCAGCGGATGATCGTCGTCAGCGACGAGTAGCGCCGGTTCGGCCTGACCTCGCCCGGCGCGAACTGGGCAAAGGCCTCGCTGACGCGGACGGCCGGCGGCGTGTCGCCCTTGAAGCGGAATTCCTGCGGCCGCGGCGCATAGAAGCTGGCCATGTAATAGGAATCGTCGAACCTTGCCTCGCCGGCCCCGAACAGCGCGTCGCAGACGAACAGCAGCGCGTAGACCCCTGCGACCGCGGCGATGATTTCCTTGAGGATTGTCATGTTGATGCCCCCACCGTTTTGCGGGACCATGCATCGCAACCGACAAATCCGAGGTTTAAGGCAAGAGGCGACTTGTCCGCACGGTTTGCGCCGCCTCAGCGGATTGCGGACAATTTTAGCTTTCGCTCAGGCCGGCTCGTCCTTCAGCGCCGAGATCACCTGCTCGCCCTGCGCGGTGAGCCGGTACGTCACCAGCGGACGGCTCGACGGCGGCTTGCGCGCGACCTCGACGACATAGCCGCGGACCATCAGGGCCTCGAAGCTCCCGTAGTAGCCGTACATGCTGATCTGGTTCTGCTTCAGCAGCTTGAACTCGCGCAGCAGACGGATCTCGTTGCCCGACAGCAGCGAGCGGCGCACCCGCTGAACGAACCGCGCGCGCTGTTCGAACCAGGCCTGATCGGGCAATTCGCGCACAGCCTGCGACAGATCCCGCTCGCACGGGCGGAGCGCGACGGCAGGATCGGTCGCGGGCGGCGGCAGGGCCGGCAGGCTGCTCACCACCGCCTGCCGGGCCAGGTCGAGCTGCCCGAGCGGCCAGCGCCGCTTGTTGTCGACCAGGACTGGCGGCGGCACGACATTGTCGCGCACCAATTGCTCGAAGCGGCCGGCGGTCACGCCGACATAGGCCGCCGCCCGGCGGCGGTCGACCAGACGCGTCTCTCCCGGCGCCGCGGTTCCGCAAGCGATATTCTCGTCCACCCCAATTCCCCTGACCCGCCATTGCGCAGGCGTGGCGTCTCCCCGGCAGATCCGACCAGCCGGCCGGCAACCTAGGTGGGGTGAGCGTCCCCGAAAAGCAGAGATTTTCGTACAGGTTGATGCCGTTTCGGCAGCGGCTATAGTCCGGGCGGAGGTCTCATGCGATTTCACTCCCCCGCGATCCAGTATTTCCATGCCGTCCGCCGCACCGGCTCGATCCGGGCGGCGGCGCGGATTCTCAACGTCGCATCGTCGGCGGTCAGCCGCCAGATTCTCAAGCTGGAACAGGAGATTGGCTCGCCCCTGTTCGAGCGCAATGCGCGCGGCCTGACGCTCACGACGGTCGGCGAAATGCTGGCCCGCCACGTCATGAACGTGCTCCAGGACCTCGACCGTTTTCGCTCGGATGTGGCCTCGCTCTCCGGAACCTGGCACGGCGATGTCAGCATCGCCTGCATCGAGTCGCTCACGGAATCGGTCCTTCCCGATCTGATTGCCGCCCATCGCGGCCGGGCCCGGCGCGTCAGTTTCACCACCGAGGTCAAGGGATCGTCCGACGTGCTCGAATCTCTGAGCCGGGGCGAGGCCGACATCGGCATCGCCATGGCGCTGCGCCATTCGCCGGATCTGCGCCAGGTCGCCTTGAAGCGGTTTCGTCTCGGCGCGATCGTTTCTCGCGACCATCCGCTGGCGCGGCGGAAGACGGTGACGCTGGCGCAATGCCTCGCCTTCCCGGCCATCCATGCGCTGCCGGAACTATCGATCTATCACCTGCTGCAACCCTTGATCGCGCAGCTGTCCGAGACGCCGGAGCCGGCGATCCAGGCCAATTCCATCGACCTGATGCGTGAGCTCGCCGCGCGCGGTGTCGGGGTCGCATTCCAGACCCAGCTCGGCATCGGCCGGCTGTCGCGCGAAGGGCAATTGGTGTTCCTGCCGCTCGATAATGCGGGCAGCCCGGTGTGGTCGGACCTCGGCATCTATGTGCGGGCCGAGCGCACACTGCCCGCCTACACCGAATCCTTCCTTCAGGAATTGGTGCGCGAACTCGGCGAACGCGAGCGGCGGGAAAATGCGGCCTATCCGCACACCGCCTGATCCCGGCGACATCTTGTGGAACAATGCCTGTGGTCCGCGGGGATTCGTGGATTATTGTGATGACCCGCTCCCGCCGCTCGACAGGAATTCGAATGCCGCTACGTCGGCTGACAGCTTCGCGACTTCTCCGGATCGAACGCTTTTCGAATTTCGGCGAGTTTCGTCCCCATGAAGTTCTCGGCATCGGCACCAGCACGCCGCTTCAACCGGACAATGCCTCGCTGTCGCGCGCCATCCTGCCCCTTCCGGATGGCCTGTTCGTGCTCCAGCGCACGTTCGCCCGTCGCTTCGAAGCGGAGATCGGCACCCCCTGGGGTATCGGCCTCTCCGTGCCGTTCTCGTTTCACACGATCACGAACGGCCGCGAACTCGACAGCTCGACGATCGGCGTGGTGCGCGGCACGGCACCGGTCGAGTCGATCGCCCATGGCCCGAATGCCTATATGATGATGCGCTTCAACTCGGACATGCGCCAACGCGGATGGGCAGATTACGACACCGGACTGGTCTTCTCTCGCTCGCCCGATCCGGTGATGGCACGCATGCGCGCCGCGATCTCGAGCATGTTCAGCCTCGCCTCGGACATCGATGACCCAACGGAGTTCGAGGCCATCGCCCGGCCGATCCAGGAGACACTACTCGCGTGCCTCGACGACACGCTGGTAGCGGCGCCCATGCTGGCCGCGCGGCGCGGATCGTTCGACACGCACCGCAAGCTGATGGCGCAGCTCGATGATGTCGTCGCACAGGCCGGCGGACGGCCGCTCTACAGCGAAGATCTCTCCCGCGCGCTCGGCGTTGCCGTGCGCACGCTCCAGCTTGCGGCACGCACGACGCACGGCATGAGCCTGCATCAGTATCTGCGCATCAAGCGGCTGTGGTCCGCCCGCGTGCAGCTGATGACGGGAGCAGCCGGACTGAGCGTCAAGGCCGCCGCCCTCGACAACGGCTTCTGGCACTTCGGCGACTTTTCGCGGAGCTACCGGATCACCTTCGGCGAAACGCCGTCCGAGACGCTGTCGCGCAGCCGCCGCTGAAGTCCCGCCTCGGCAGCCTCAGTGGCGGCCCTGGCTGCCCTGACCACCGTCGCTGATACGGTCGACCCAGGCGATGCCGATCGCCGAAATGATGAAGGTCAGGTGGATCAGCACCTGCCACATCACGCCGCTCTCGGTGAAATTGCTCCGCGTCGTGCCGAGATTGCCGGCCTCGATGAAGGTCCGCAGCAGCGAGATCGAGGAAATGCCGACGATCGCCATCGCCAGCTTGATCTTGAGCACGCTGGCATTGACGTGGCTCAGCCATTCCGGCTCGTCGGGGTGGCCGCGCAGGTTCAGGCGGGACACGAAGGTCTCGTAGCCGCCCACGATCACCATCACCAGGAGGTTCGAGATCATGACGACGTCGATCAGCCCGAGCACGACCAGCATGATCTGCTGCTCGGTCGCCTCGAAGGAGTGCAGGACCAGGTGCCAGAGTTCCTTGAGGAAGAGGAACACATAGACGGCCTGCGCGACGATCAGGCCGACATAGAGCGGCAGTTGCAGCCAGCGCGAACCGAAGATCAGCTGGGCCAGCAGACCGATCGGCGGCTGCGCCACGGATGGCCCCGATGGCGCTTTGGGTTCAGACGTCATTGATCACTCCGGAGACGATCCAGGAAACGCTGCCTAGAGACTCGCGATGACAGGCGCGATCTCCAGAGAACCCCGATAGATCATCTCGAAGGCGACGTAAACGATGATGGCGAGGCCGACATAGGCGATCCAGCGCTGCTTCTGCAACACACGGCCGAGCAGGTCGGCGGCAACGCCCATCAGCGCCACCGACAGCAACAGGCCGAAGGCGAGGATGTAGGGATGTTCGCGCGCGGCGCCGGCCACCGCGAGGACGTTGTCGAGCGACATCGAGACGTCGGCCGCGACGATCTGAAGGGCCGCCTGCCCGAAGGTCTTCTGCGGCACCGCCGCCGCGCCGCTCCCGCCGGCATGGCCGTAGGCCAGCTGCTGGCTGTGGGCTGCCTGTTCGCGCAGTTCGCGCCACATCTTCCAGCACACCCAGAGCAGCAACACGCCGCCGGCAAGAAGGAGGCCGATCACCTGGAGCAGCTGGGTCGCGACGCCCGCAAAGACGATGCGCAGGGCCGTCGCGGCGACGATCCCGACCACGATGGCGCGGCGGCGCTGCTCGGCCGGCAGACCGGCTGCGGCAAGGCCGATGACGACGGCGTTGTCGCCGGCCAGCACGAGGTCGATCAGGACGACCTGGAGAAGCGCCGTGAGCGCATCGGCAGTGATGAATTCAGTCATGTACGGTCATTCCCGGATACGGATGGATCGAGCCATTGCGGCTTTTTGCGCTCGACCCAGTCGAGTGCCTTGGCGCGCGAGGCGCGCAGGCCGGGCACATCCTCGGCGAGCAATGCGAGACCGAGCGGGAGCATCCAGACGCCGAGCACCGGCAGAAAGGACAACACGCCGCCGGCAATCAGGAGCGCGCCGGAGGGGATCCTGACCCAGCGGCTCGAGGGCTTCAGCAGATAGGTGATGGTATCCGCCGCGCGCGGCGGCAGGCGATGGACGAGCTTGTCGAGACGCGGATCGCCGCCGGCCATTCGGCCGGCGGCGCTATCCGTCGCATGCTTGTCCCTCTTATCGGCCATTCTCATTCCTGCGCAGCGGCACGCGAGGCGCTGGACACGACGGGTTTGGCGCGTGGCAGCACCACGGTCAGCAGGCGCAGCAGCTTGATGGCCTGCACCTCGTGCGGATGAACGTTCTCGTCGGCGGCGGCGACGCGCTCGGACAATTCCATCAGATGCGATGCCAGCGGCAGATCCGAGACCGGGCGCAGCGCGTCGATCACCACATTGGCGAAGTCAGGATGTTCGAGACGTTCGGCCAGTTCGTCGAACATGGCGGACAGCCGCTCGTCGGGGATGTGCGGTGCCAGCTTGCGGTCCCTGATGAAGCGGATCACCTCGTCGCGCTCGGCCGGCGACACGCTGCGGTCGGCAACGGCGACGAGCGCGCCGACAATGACAAGGGCTGCCGCCGCCTGCTCGTTCAGGCTGGTCGGCTCGGTGATTTCGATCGAGTTTGAAGTGGCGACGTCGGACATCCTAGCTCCTCGGTTTGCGAGATGACCGCACGGAGCTGGGACGGGACGAATGGTCGGAGGGAACGCAGGGGGCCCGACGATCGGCCAATCCATCGCTTTCGCGCGGGACAGGTCATCCGACATCACGAGGTTGGCCGACGGTGTCGACGTCCTCGTCAGAGGGGCCCGGATTCTTGTTCTCCGCAGACATAAAGCCCGGCGTGCCGGAATCAAGACGACCGGACTGCGACCAGCCGCCGCACAGGGTTCCACTCCTGCGAGCTTTTTCAGGCGAAGGGCACCCTCACTGCCGAATTGCGGCGTGCCTCAGCCGGCACAGGAGCGCGCGACGATACGCTCGTTCCCGACAACAGCTTCGACCAGCTTGCGGGCGACGGCGTCGAAATCGGTCGGAACGAAATAGCCCTGCGCGTAGGCTTCCTGGGTCAAGCGCTCGATGCGCCGGTCCTCCCCTGTCGACCACTGCTTGGCGATGTACTCTGCGCCCGGCTTGCCAAAGGTCTCCGGGTAGCGCTCCAGCTCATTCTGGCGCCGATAGTAGTAGGCCCCCACCGACGCCAGGAACTGCTTCCTGCCGTCGCCGCAGCGAGCGCCGTAGGGCCCCTCGAATGCGCGCGTCACATCTTCGCGCTGCATTTTCTTTCCTGCCACGATATGGATTTCATTGGAGCCGTAACCTGGACCATCGACCGCCGCTATCTGCTGCACGACCGGCTTGGGAGCAAATGCCCATGCGGCAACCTGAAACGTCACGATTGCCCAGACAATGAACCAGATGCGGCTCATCTGGGATTTGCCGATGCGCGCTGCCGCGGGAGACAGACAGGAGACGGCTCTGACCATAAACCCGGCCCGGCGAAGGCGAGAACGGTGAGCCGGATGTTCTCCGGAAAATCCTCCTGAACGATCCCCTTTTGCTCGAATGCCTCGGCCAGTTGCGCTTTGACCCGTACATCGAGCGGCGTTGAATAAGAGGCGTTGGCTTGATCCCGCTTCTTTTCGCTGCAGAACATCGCCATCGCTGGATTCGGGCAATCGAATATCTTGAGCCAACCGCGTGCATAGGCCGATGTCGCAGCGATGAGGTTCGCCTTCATGGTCTTGTCACACGGCGACATGGCGTAGGCCGTGGCTGCCTGAAGCGCATCCATCCGCAAGGCATCGAGCTCCGGGTTCTTGTCGCTTTGCAGGGTGTGCTGGGCCTCCCAGTCTTTTCGCTCCCGCGCCTTTGCGCTGTCATCTCCGAACGAACTCGTAAGGGTCGGCTTCAGTTCACCGACGAGGGAAGGAGTCGATACGGGAAAACCTCGCATGGCCCAGGAGACGCCGACAAATGTCGAAACGAACGCCATGCAGGTGAGAACAACGAAGCGGGTCATGTTTGCACTCAATTCACGACCGCAACCTATCCGTGTCCAGTTAACGGAAGCATCCGTTTGCGGGTTCGCGTTCTGGAAGGTAAAGGAACGTCTAAGACGATCCGCAGGCCGGAGCCTCGAACTGCTGATCAGCCCCCCATCGCGTTGTTCGAGACGGCGAGCTGGGCGACCTGCGTCCCGGCGATCCGGCCGGATTCCAGCTACGCGCCTTTCCCGAAAGCGGGAGCGACAGCAAGTCAGCATCGCGAGAGCACCAGTGACCTATTCCGCTTGACGCCCTCCGGGACACGGACGAGCGACGCCTTTCGACAGCCTGCGACAGAGCGCCGCAATCTCACAAGATCGGCGCTTTCGCCCTGGTTTTTGCGGCTCGCGCTCCCGTGCGCCCCAGCCGCGGCCCGCCTTTTCGGCCTTCCGTCACAAGGGTTTAACAGCGGTAAACGACAACAAGCCGCCGGCAGAATGACGGCTTTGGCCTTGGTCTGAGCGAGGCTTTGGAAATTTGGAAGGAACAGTAATGAATAAGTTCAAGACAGCCGCGGCCGTTGCCGTGGTGACCTGCATGGCAGCGCTGGGCGCGGCCCCCGCCTCCGCCGCCACGATCAGCAACCCGATCAACAATTACAGCTTCCCCTATCTCGGCAGCCCGGGTGCCGGCGGCGGCCAGCAGACCTATACGATCGGCGAAACCTTCACCGCGCCCGCCACCGGCTCGTTGACCGATTTCCAGTTCACGATCGGCAATTCGAGCATCAGTCAATTGTACGGCGCGGTTTACCTGTGGGACGGCTCCAAGCCCAGCACGCTGCTCTGGAAGAGTTCGCTGGTGGCCGGCACCAACGGCGTGCTCGACTTCGCCCCGGTCGGCATCAACCTGACCCAGGGCCTCACCTACGTTGCAGTGATCAGCACCGACGGCCTCGCAAACGAAACCGGCACGGCAACCGTCGGGTCCTGCTTTGCGTTCGGGGCCTGCAACAGCAACCAGACCGCCAATCTCGGTAACATGGTCTATGCGACCACTTACTCCGATGGCCCCCAGTGGAGTTCGATCAATTATCTCGACGCGACGTTCGCGGTCACAGTCACCAGCGCCGTGCCCGAACCCTCGACCTGGGCGATGATCATCCTCGGCTTTGCCGGCGTGGGCTACATGGCCTACCGGCGTCGCAATGGCGCGCCGCAGATCGCCTGAGGCTCCACGACGAGCCGGCTGGAAGCGCCTACCTTCGGTGACTTCCAGCCGTCCGGGCGCACTGCTCCCGCGAAGGTCGCTCTTGCCGATTAATTAGCCAGATTTGCTCGGAACGTTCCGGTCACCTGGGTCACGCCGAACAACGGGCACCTTCCGTTGTGATCGGCTAAGCACCGATGCTGTCGCAACAATTGCGGCTCCGCCCCGAGCCAATCAGTTTCCCGGCGTCGGCAGCACGCCTTGGCCCGGAATTCGCAAGGTCCTCTCCAGGCCTGATCACGTCCGGCTCCTCGCGCGGACGGAGCATGCGTGATCGGGTCCCGCAGATCGGCGAGGATCGGAGAGCGTCATGAACGTGCATGCTGCAGGTGATTTCAAGCTATCCGGCCTCACTCGCCCCGATGGCGCGCCACTTCGCCTCAACGACCAGGATTTCGTCGCGATCGACCGCGACCGGGACGCGAAATATGAGGCGACCTACCGGCCACAAGCGCTCTACAACCGCGCCAACGAAGGCTTCCACGCCAACAACGAGACCTTCCTGCTGCACGAGGTCGCGACCAATCTGCCGATCTACCGGCCCGACACCGGGCCGACCGACTTCCACCTGCATCTTCCGCCGGGCGGCTTCCAACTGGTGCTGGTCACCTCGGGCGCGTTCACCTTCGACTATGACGGGCGCTTCTACAATGTCGGCCCTGGCGCGGTGATGCTGCAAAGCGCGATCGTTCACCGCCAGCTGTTCTACACCTGGTCGGGCCTTTCGACGGAAGAGAACCTGAAAACACCGCAGACGGTGGTGCCGGATCCGATCTCGATGGGCTATTCCGGCAAATTCCTCGAAGCCTTTGTGACCGACCCGACCACCTTCCCAAACCCGACCATCGTCGGTCCGGACCAGATCAACGAAGCCGAAACGCCGCGCATCGCCTGGAGCCATAAGCTGCACGATCGCCCCGCCGATGCGGGCTTCTGGCTTCAGGATCCGCTGGCGCTGGATGCCGTCTACAAGCCACTGATGGACGGCTCGGTGAAGTCGCCGATGCCCGTGCATGTGCGCGACATCGGGATCGAGGTCCCCAGCGGTCATCTCGTCACCGGCCATATCATCGCAACCGATCCGGCCGGGCATTCCCTGCTGCCGAAGAGCCCGTCGGCTCCTGCCGACCCCGCCTTCTTCGGCAAGGGCGAGGTCGTGATCTATCGAGTCATTCGCGGCACGGCCGAGTTCAGGAAGAACTCCGGCGAAACGTTCGAACTCGCGGCCGGCGATGTCGTGACGGCGGGCAAGAACGCGATCGCGCTCATCGGCATCGGTGAAAACACCCAGCTGCTGCGCCTCGGCCTCTTGAAAGGCATGAACAATCTGCGCAGCTGGACTCCCACACAGCGCGACGAAATCGACGGCCTCGCCGGCCAGATCATCACGCAGAAGGACGTCCGCCCGCTGCGCACCGAGGGCCAGCCGGTCGGCTATCTCTACGCGTGATCTGCCCGACCTCCGGTCTCGGCCCGAGCTCAAAAAAAAGGGCCGCCGAGGCGGGCCGTTTCGTTGACAGCCGCGTCGACGGCATCAGCGCAATGCACCGCCGTAGAGTTGCCGTTCCTTTCGGACCTCATCGGCGCCGTACGGCTTGCTGGCGGGGTCGAACGATGTCCAGCCTGCCTTCTGCCAAGCAGCAGCACGCTCCTGCAGATTGACGGAGGACTCGTTCAGGATGGCATCGAAGCGGGCCTGATCGGTATCCGCGACGCGGGCCGACACCAGCGTACCACCACGCCGGACACCTTCCGCATAAGTGTTCGCATCATCCGGCGACATTCCGGACTCGGTCAGCGCACCGACGACACCGCCGGTGGCCGCGCCCGCAGCCGCACCGACGGCGGTGGCGGCGAGCCAGCCTGCAGCCACGACGGGCCCGAGCCCAGGGATCGCCAGCAGACCGAGCCCCGCCATCAGGCCGGCGGCACCGCCCAGGCCGGCACCGATGCCGGCGCCCTTCCCGGCACTCTCAGCGCGATCGTCGACGCCATCGCGATCACGATCCACCGTCTTGTCCTTGTCGTACCAGCTGTCCGCATTGTTGGCGACGATGCTGATGTCCGAATGCGGCACGCCGGCGGCTTCGAGCCTCTGAACCACCTTCTCCGCATCGTTGTAGCTGTCGTAGAGACGCGAGATTGTTACGGTCATTTTCAATGATTCCTACTTGGCGGGATTGACGTTGCCCTGGAAGTCGACGCTGACGGCCGTGGCGTTTCCGCCCTTGCTGGCCTGCCCGCGCCAGACGCCCTTGTCGTCCTTCTTCAGCTCGGTGACGTTGGCATAGCCCGCGTCCTCGATCCGGGATCGCGCCTGTCCCTCGGTGAAGCTGTTGCGCCCCGCGACCGGCGCGTCGGAATTGTTCTGGCCCGCGCTGTTGACCGCGCCATTGTTCGGTCCCGACTGCGCGGGTTGAGTCTGCGCCGACGCTGGTGCCGACACGACGGCTGCGCCGAGCAGAATGATGCAAACGTAGGGTGATGGACGTTTCATGATTGTCTCCAGGGTCAAGGAGTGAGCCAAGCTGCGGACGGGGCTTTGGTTCCTAACCGGTCGCAGCGGATCGTCCCGCCACGCCCTGAAGAAGATCATCCACGTGACGGTCATGAGCAGAATGACGAACCCCACACTGGTGCCCAGCAGCATCAGCGCGCGGGCCGAGTTCGCCTTGCCGTGCTTCGACCGCAGTCTCGACGGGATCCCCGCCCTCATCCTTGAGGTCGTCCGCGTGGGAGGGGAGCGGGCTCGGACGCTTGTTCGGAATGGTCGCGCGCGCCAGATGCGCAACGCGGACGCCTGCCCTGCAGGCCGACGCGTCCATCACCTCGATGGAACGGGAACATACAAGGTTCCTATCGACGCGCGCATCATCCGCGCGATCGCGCTTCGAGTCCGCGCTCGTCACCCAGCAGCGGAATGCGTCCTGCCTAGTGCTGCGGCTTGGGCCGCGGAGAGTTGAGACAGGTGTTGATATCGACAGCCATCTCGTTGCGATGCGCCTTGCTGAGCAAGGCATCCCGCTCCGCTCCGGGCGCGAGATGCGACGCCTGCTCGCGCAGCTTCGATGCGTCGGCAGCCAGGCGATCGCCAAGTGAATTCGTCTGACTTACGAGGTTGCGCTTCGCGGCCATGATATGTGTCCTTGACTGATGGAGGTTGTGACGACGCCGGCCGTGCCGCCTAGAGGCAATTTCCGCGACACCGGCGACATCCGGCCGTCGAGCCAATCCTGCGTCTCGGCGAGGGCAAGCCAGCCATCGCCCATTCGCCTGAAATTCGTCCGCGCAGTCTCGTCGGGCGCGCCGTCTTCCCGGGTCATGCACAAGGCGGCCTTCTCACGAAGGAGGCCTGACCATCCAGGCCAATCGGTCGCGCTGCGCGCGGACCCGGTCGAGGTTTGCCAGGCGTGGCGACACCCGGCACAGAGCCACTGGTTGACGATCTTGCCGCTGGGCAAATAGGTCGCATGAACGGGAGCTCTGGAGAGCCTGCCGCAAACGGCACAGCCCTCGGTGCGGGGCGCGGGCGACAATTCGGCCTCGGTCTGGATCACCTTGGCCTGCAGTCGGGCCTGCGACGTCGACCAGGGAAATATCGACCCGGCACGTCGCGGACAGAACAGTTGCAAGGGATACAGGAGAAGGGTCAACGCGCGCCTCCAGTCAAAGGCGGGAGCGCGGTAACGTCTCTCGGTCAATGGCGCCTGTCGGGCCTGTGCCATTGATTACTTTCATATGGGGACTCGCAGGGCGAATTGCCAGAGCGATCTCCAACAAACAGCACGGCGCGATTACTCCCGGCTCGCCGCGACGCATGGTCAGATTAGGAACATATGCCGATCGGCCCGGTTGCGTCTGCGCGACATGACCAGCCACAGCGCATGTTGGCTCAACAAACATGGAGATTCCATCATGCGTGCACTCTGCTGGCACGGCAAAGGCGACGTTCGCGTCGACACGGTTCCCGATCCCAAGATCCAGCATCCCCGCGATGCCATCATCAAGATCACCGCTTGCGCCATCTGCGGGTCGGATCTTCATCTGTTCGACGGCTACCAGCCCACCATGGAGAGCGGTGACATTCTCGGCCATGAAAACATGGGCGAGGTCATCGAGCTCGGATCGGAGGTGACCAATCTGAAGATCGGCGACCGTGTCGTCGTGCCCTTCACCATCAGCTGCGGCAATTGCTGGTTCTGCCAGCAGGGACTGTTCTCCTGCTGCGACCGTACCAATCCGAACGCCGCGATGGCGGCGAAAGCCATGGGTCAGTCTCCGGCGGGGCTGTTCGGGTTCAGCCACATGCTCGGCGGTTATTCCGGCGGACAGGCGGAATATCTGCGCGTGCCGATGGCCGATGTCGGCCCGATCAAGATTCCCGACAGCATCACCGATGAGCAGGCGCTGTTCCTCTCCGACATCTTCCCGACCGGCTACATGGCCGCCGTCAATGCGCAGATCCAGCCGGGCGACACGGTTGCGATCTGGGGATGCGGCCCCGTCGGGCAGTTCGCCATCCGCTCTGCACTGATGCTTGGCGCGGGACGCGTCATCGCCATCGACGAAGTGCAGGAGCGCCTCGCCATGGCGGAAGCCGGCGGCGCGGAAATCATCGATTTCTCCCGGGAGGACGTCCATGAGGAATTGATGCGACGGACCAACAAGCGCGGTCCCGACAGTTGCATCGACGCAGTCGGCTGCGAGGCATCCGGTCACGGATCGGTCGATGCCGTTCTCGACAAGGTCAAGGCCGCGACCTATCTGGCGACCGACCGCGTTCACGTCCTGCGCCAGGCCATCATGGCGTGTCGCAAGGCCGGCACGGTCTCCATCCCCGGCGTCTACGTCGGCATGGGCGACAAGATTCCGCTGGGCGCCGCCATGAACAAGGGCCTCACCATCAAGACCGGTCAGACCCATGTGCAGGCCTACACGAAGCCCTTGCTGGCCAAGATCGTCGAAGGCGAGATTGATCCGAGCTTCGTGGTGACGCATCCGGCCAATCTCGAGGACGCGCCCGAAATGTACCGCAAGTTCCGGGACAAGGAGTCCGGCGTCATCAAGGTGGTGATGCGACCGGGACGTTGACGCCCGGCCCATCAGTCCACCAGCAACTGGCCTCGGCCGGGGAAAGCATGTCATGCGCATCCTGAAGAAGCGTTCGCCCTCATGGGCGGAAACGACCCTGCACGCCATCGCCGACCACAAGATCACCTCCGCCGCCCTCGCCGTCGGCAGCCTCATGGCAGCGACGGCGATCATCAACGGCCGGCTTGCCGTGAAGGCCCAGCGCGACAACCCTCCCCGCGGACAGTTCATCGAGATCGACGGCGTGCGCCTGCACTATGTCGAGCGCGGATCCGGCCGTCCTCTGGTCCTGCTTCACGGCAACGGCAGCATGATCCAGGATTTCGAATCCAGCGGACTGATCGACCTTGCGGCCAGGAACTATCGTGTCATCGTGTTCGATCGTCCGGGCTTCGGTCACAGCCTGCGTCCCCGCAACGTGGTGTGGACGCCGGCAACCCAGGCCGATCTGTTCAACGACGCGCTTGCGCATCTCGGTGTCGACAAAGCGATCGTCCTCGGACATTCCTGGGGCGCTTCGATTGCCATCGCGCTCGCGCGCCGTCACCCCGCGATGGTCGAGGCCCTGGTCCTCGCCTCCGGCTATTACTTCCCGACGGCGCGAACGGACGCGGCGTTGGCCATGGCGGGACCGGCGATCCCGGGCCTTGGCGACATCCTCAGTCATACGATTTCCCCGATCCTCAGCCGGATGATGTGGCCCCTGATGTTGCGGAAACTGTTCGGGCCTCGTCCGGCTCCGCGGAAGTTCGACGGCTTCCCCAAGGCGCTGGCGGTGCGTCCTTCGCAGCTGCGTGCCGGCGCGGCGGAAGCAGCCTTGATGGTTCCTGCCGCAATGCTCTCCGCCGGGACCTATGGGGAACTCGCCATGCCGGTCATCATCCTGGCCGGCGAGGACGATCGCCTCGTCGATATCGACGAGCAGTCGGCGCGGCTGCATCACGTGATCGGGCACAGCAAGATGCACCGCCTCGCCAAGGCCGGTCACATGATCCAGCAATCGGACACGACCGAGCTGATGGATGCCATCGACGAGGCTGCCGCGAGCACGCGTCACTGAGCCCTCTCAAGCGCCCATGTGAAATCTCGACGACATCAACCTCGATTTGGAACGACCTGCACGGCGCCCGATTGGCTTGATGTCTCCAGTCAATCAGAGGTCACCATGTATCATCACGTCAAGAAACTCATGTTCACGGTCCGGGTCGATGAGCCGGATCCGCGCTTCGGCAACATGCTGCTGGAACAGTTCGGCGGCGCCAACGGCGAACTTGCCGCCGCCATGCAGTACTCGATCCAGGGCCTCAACTGCGAAGATCCCGATCGCAAGGACCTGCTGATGGATATCGGGACCGAAGAGCTCAGCCATCTCGAAGTGGTCGGAACGCTCGCCCGCCTGCATCTGAAACCGATGAAGTTCGACCGAGACGCCGCGGAAGCCGATCCGCTAATCGCGATCGCCGGAGGTGGCGGTGTCAGCCTCAACAACTCGCAGGGCAATGCCTGGACGGCCGACTATCTCAAGATCACCGGCGAACTCGACGTCGACCTGCGCAGCAACATCGCGGCCGAAGCCCGCGCCAAGATCGTCTATGAGCGGCTGATCAATTTCTGCGACGATGCCGGCACCAAGGACGCGCTGCAATTCCTGATGACGCGCGAGATCACTCACATGAAAGCGTTCTCGCTGGCCCTCGAGAGCATGGGCAAGCCCTCGTTCAGCATCGGCCGCATCGCTCCGACGCCCGGCCTCGTCGAACAGTTCTTCAACGATTCGACCGGCTCCGGCGACTATGGCGAGATCGATACGCGAGGTCCCTGGAACGAAGGTGGCGAGTGGGTCTTCGTGGAATCGCCCGCGCTTCAGAGCGGCGAAGCCGGCACCTCGCCGTCGATCGTGGCGGAGAGTTCACCGTCCGAGGAGCTGGCCGGCCTCGATGAGCTGCTGTTCGACCAGTTGCGCGACCTGCTGCATGCCGAGAAGCAGCTGACGAGGGCGCTGCCCCAGATGATCGAGGCCGCGCGCTATGACCAGCTCTCCGAGCTCTTCACGGTGCATCTGGCCGAGACCGAAGCACAGGTGGAGCGTCTGGACCAATGTTTCGAGCTGCTCGGCAAGAAGCCGCGTGCGAAGCCGTGCAAGGGCATGCAGGGTCTCGTCGAGGAAGGCCAGGAGGTCATCAAGGAAGGCGCGGACAAGGACGATGCTGCCGCGGACCTCGCCCTGATCGGCGCGGCGCAGCGCGTCGAGCATTACGAAATTGCCGGCTATGCCACCGCCCGCAACCTCGCCCAGCAGCTCCGTCACAGCGCCATCGTCGCCCTGCTCTCGAAGAATCTGGCCGAGGAAGAAAACGCCGACCAGTTGCTCAACCAGGTCGCGCGCTCCCTGATGTCGGTCTCGAAGATGCCCGCCACCATCGAGCAGAGCCTGATCGATGATGAGGCCGAGGAGTAGTCAATCCGCGTCGCGGCCCCGTCTTTGGGCCGCGACGCCAGGTTCTCTTGCGTCATGCCGCAACCTGCGGCGGATCGCCCCGTCCGCCGCAGGAACCCGGTTTGCGATCCGACGTTGGTCCACGCATCCGCACCCGGAGATTGCTTTGTCCATTCTACAATTGAAGCCGCCCATTCCCGTCGTGACCCCCAAGGGTGACGGCTATGCCCATGTCCTGATCGACTACGGGGCGGAGTTCAATCTGCTGTGGGTCGTCTTTCTGGACGATTCCGGGGAGTGCTGGACCTACGACAATTCGCAGATCCGCGCGCAGAAGAACGTCACCATGGGACGCACGTTCGTTTCCATGCACAAGGGGGCGCCGCTGGCGCCGAAGGACGAGCCCGTCGTCGGCCGCTAGCAGAGCAGGACGCCCCTACTCCGCCGCCTGACGCACGTGGCGGGCCGTTGGCGTGCGCATCGTCACCAGCTCTTCGGCCGCGGTCGGATGCAGCGCGATGGTGGCGTCGAAATCGGCCTTCGTCGCCTTCATCTTCACCGCGATGGCGACCACCTGGGTGATCTCCGCGGCGGCATCGCCGACGATGTGACAGCCGAGCACGCGGTCGGTCGCCCCGTCGACGACCAGCTTCATCAACACGCGCGTGTCGCGGCCGGACATGGTCGCCTTGATGGGGCGGAACGTCGTCTTGTAGATGTCGACATGGCTGAACTGCGCGCGCGCCTCGGTCTCGGTGAGGCCGACGGTGCCGACCTCCGGCTGCGAGAACACCGCGGTCGGGATCGAGGAATGATCCACCTGTACCGTGCGCTTGCCGAACACGGTGTCGGCGAAGGCGTGGCCCTCGCGGATCGCGACCGGCGTTAGGTTGAAGCGATGCGTGACGTCGCCGATCGCATAGATGCTGTCGACCGAGCTTTTCGAGAACGCATCGACGGCGATGCCGCCGTTGTCCGGATTGATGGCGACACCGGCCTTTTCGAGGCCGAGATTGGCGACGGCGGGATGGCGGCCGATCGCGAACATCACCTGGTCGGAGGCGATGCTCGAACCGTTCGACAGATGGGTGGTGAAGTCCTGGCCGTGGCGATCGACCCTGGACACGGTGCAGCCGGTGAGGATCGTGATGCCCTGCTTCTCCATCTCGGCGCGGACATGGGCCCGGACATCCTCGTCGAAGCCGCGCAGGATGTTGTCGCCGCGATAGATCACGGTGACGTCGGAGCCGAAGCCGGCGAAGATGCCGGCGAATTCGAGCGCGATATAGCCGCCCCCCTGGATCACGATCCGCTTCGGCAGCGTCTTCAGGTGAAACGCCTCGTTGGACGAGATCACGTGCTCGATGCCGGGGATCGAAGCGCCGTGGTTGGGCGCGCCGCCGGTCGCGATCAGGATGTACCTTGCGGTGACCTTGCGGTCGTTCTCCATCAGGCGGACGGTGTGGGCGTCCTCGATCACCGCGCGACTCTTGACGATCTGCGCGCCGGACTTCTCGACATTCGCCGTATAGGCCGCCTCCAGCCGCGCGATCTCCTTGTCCTTGTTGGCGATCAGGGTCGCCCAGTCGAAGCTCGCGGGCGGAACGCTCCAGCCGAAGCCGGCGGCATCCTCGAACTCGTGACGGAAATGCGAGCCGATCACGAATAGCTTCTTGGGGACGCAGCCGCGGATCACGCAGGTGCCGCCCATGCGGTACTCTTCCGCGATCATGACGCGGGCGCCGTAACCGGCCGCGATGCGGGCGGCACGCACGCCGCCCGAACCGCCACCGATGGCAAAGAGGTCGACGTCGAATTCAGCCATTGTCCACTCCGACCTCTCTTGGGATGCTCCTGATCAGATAGGTGCCGTCAGATTTCCTTGCCACGCCTGCGCATCTCGGCGCGGAAGGCCCCCATCACGGTCTCGGAGAAGTTCTGCGCCCAGGAATTCATGAACGCCATGCTGAGCCCGATCGCGCGCGGCTCGGCGTCGATCAGCTTCTTGCCGAGCGGCGACTTGTAGAACACGACGAGGTCCTTCAGTTCCTGCTCGGTGAACTCGCTGGCGTAGATCTGCGCCATGCCCTCGGTGATCTCGCCCTGGCGGCCGTTGAGCTGCTGGGCGACGATCGGCGCGACCTCGTTGAGGTCCTTCTGATAGTTGAGGTTCTGCTGGATCAGCGCGATCTTGGTCTTTTCGACCAGTCCAGGCACGGCGCCGGCATACATCGCGCCCGCGTTCTTGATCTGCAGGATTTCCTTGGCGGCCGCGATCGCGGCCGGCGAGGCCTTGGGCTGGGCCGGTGCCGCCGCGGCCTTGGGCTGGGCCGGCTGCTGCGCGAGAGCCGGAACGGCCACCACGGCCAGTCCGGCGGCAAGGGTCGCAGCGGGCAGCAACTTCAAAATGCTCTTCATTCCTAGTCTCCTTTCGGCTTTCGCCGTTCAACCACGCGAATACCCTCGCCACCCGCCAAAACAGCCGAGCTGGCCAAGCCGATGAAAAGCCCGTGCTCGACCACGCCGGGAATCACGTTCAGGGCCATCGCGAGCCCCGCGGGATCTGCAATACGCCCAAGATGGGCATCCAGGATCCAGTGGCCACCGTCGGTGACGAAAACGTGGCCGTCCTTGCCGTTACGGACCGCCATTTGCCCGGAAACGCCGCACTGCGCAAACGCCTGCTCGATCGCCCGCCGCGTCGCGCCGAGCCCGAACGGGATCACCTCGATCGGCAGCGGAAAACGCCCGAGCGTCGGCACCCATTTGCTGTCGTCGGCAATCACGATCATGCGATCCGAGGCCGCTGCAACGATTTTCTCGCGCAGCAGCGCGCCGCCGCCGCCCTTGATCAAATTGAGGTCGGGATCGATCTCGTCGGCCCCGTCGATGGTGATGTCGAGATGATCGACCTCGTCCAGCGTCGTCAGCTTCACGCCGCAGCGTTCGGCATCGGCCCGAGTCGCCTCCGAGGTCGGCACGCCCACCACCTTGAGCCCGGCGCGGACGCGCTCGCCGAGCAGCTCGACGAAATGCTTCGCCGTCGAGCCGGTGCCGAGGCCGAGTTGCATGCCGACCCGCACCTCCTCGAGCGCGCGCGCCGCGGCCTGCCGCTTCAACTGGTCCATGTTCACTTTCGCGCTCGCCTGGTTCGAGAAGTCCACCCGGTAGGGTGCCGATGCGGCGGCCTATGTAGACCCGTTTTCCCCCGGAGAACAGAGCCCGGACCCCCGCTCATAAGCTGATCTTATGGCCTCGCCCCTTGCGGAGCCGCGGCCGGCCCGATAGCGCTTGGCTCATGACCTCCCCCCACACCATCGTCTTCGATCTCGACGGCACGCTCGTGGATACGGCGCCCGACCTGATCACCGCGCTGAATTACGTGCTCGATCGCGAGGGGTTGCCGCCGGTCCCGATGGCGTCGGCCCGGAACATGATCGGTGCCGGCGCCCGCAAGCTGATCGAGCGGGGGCTCGAGGCCGAGGGCCGCTCCGTGACGCCGGCCGACCTGGACCGCATGACCGCGGATTTCATCGCCTATTACGCCGACAACATCGCCGTCGAATCGCGCCCCTTCGAGGGATTGGAGACCGCGCTCGACCATTTCTCCGCCCAGGGCCATCGGCTCGCCGTCTGCACCAACAAGCTGGAATGGCTGTCGAAGAAGCTGCTCGATGAACTCGACCTGACCCGGCGCTTCGCTGCGATCTGCGGCGCCGACACATTCGGCGTGCAGAAACCCGACCCGACCATCTTCCGCGAGACCGTCGCCCGGGCCGGGGGCGTCGTGAAGGCCAGCATCATGGTCGGCGATGCCGGGACCGATGTGGGTGTGGCCCGCCGCGCCGGCGTGCCGGTCATCGGCGTCAGTTTCGGTTACACGGACGTGCCGATCGCCGATCTGAAGCCGGATCGGCTGATCCATCACATGCGTGATTTACCCGAAGCGGCTCACAGCCTGATGTCAAATCCCGCCACAAGCAACTGATATATATCCCGAAATCGGCCCGATCCGCGTTAACCGTCTATGCACTATGCGCTCCCGGCCGATTGCCGGGGCAAATCGGGGCCCCTAAGGTCACTGTGGCGGTTCGTCGCAGGGGAATTGGGTCATGCCACGTGTCATCGCGATCGCGTCTGCGGCAGGGGTCGTCCTTGCGGCCGCCAGCCTCGGCGGCTGCTCCTCGATGTCCTGGGACATGTTCAAGTCCGACCCGCCGGCCCTCCAGGTTCAGCTCGATTCCAATCCGCCCGGCGCTGACGCCAGAACCTCGCTCGGCCCCGGCTGCAAGACGCCCTGCTCCGTCTCGGTGCCCGCCCCGGACGCGCCCTTCACGGTCTCCTTCGCCCTGCCGAAATATCAGCCGGCCACCGTGCCGGTGAACGTGATCCGGAACCCCGGCGATTTCACCACGCCGGCCTCCGTCACCACCGATCCCAATCCGGTGTTCGCGGAACTCCAGCCTGCCGTGCCGCCCAAGCCGGCCAGGAAGCCGCACCGGCCCAAGAAGCCGAAGCCGGCTGCCGCGCCGGCGCCGGCCGCGGAAGCGCCCGCAGCCTCGCCGTTCCCCGATCCGAATGCGGGACGACGCTGATCTTCCTGCAGCGCACGATTGTTCTTGTCGCGTCCGGTGCTTAGATTGGGCCTCCCGCGCGAAGGTGCGCCCCTCGCCGCAAGTGACGTCGCCGCAAGTGACAAGGCATCAGGTATGAACGGACTTTCCGCGAGCGCGGCCGGCGCGCTGTCGAGCCCCATGACCGATCCGTTCGGCCGGACCATCTCCTATCTGCGCGTCTCGGTCACCGATCGCTGCGACCTGCGCTGCTTCTATTGCATGTCGGAAGACATGACCTTCCTGCCCAAGGCCGACCTGCTCACCCTGGAGGAACTCGACCGGCTCTGCTCGGCCTTCATCGCCAAGGGCGTGAAGAAGCTGCGGCTCACCGGCGGCGAGCCGCTGGTTCGGCGCAACGTGATGTCGCTGGTGCGTTCGCTGTCGCGGCATCTGGCCAGCGGCGCGCTGGGCGAACTGACGCTGACCACCAACGGCACCCAGCTCGCCAAACACGCGCAGGAGCTCGCCGATTGCGGCGTCCGCCGAATCAATGTCTCGCTGGACACGCTCGATCCGGCCAAATTTCGCGAAATCACCCGCTGGGGCGAGATCGACAAGGTGCTCGAGGGTATCGAGGCGGCGCGCGCGGCGGGCCTCTACGTCAAGATCAATGCGGTGGCGCTGAAGAACCTCAACGAGGACGAGCTTCCCGACCTGATGCGCTGGGCGCACGGCAAGGGCATGGGCCTGACGCTGATCGAGGTGATGCCGATGGGCGAGATCGGCACGGGCCGGATCGACCAGTATCTGCCGCTGTCACTGGTGCGGGCGCGCCTGTCCCAGCAGTTCACGCTGACCGACCTCGCCGAGAGCACCGGCGGCCCCGCCCGCTATGTCAGCGTCGCCGAGACCGGCGGCAAGCTCGGCTTCATCACGCCGATGACCCACAATTTCTGCGAGTCCTGCAACCGGGTTAGGATCACCTGCACCGGTACGCTGCACACCTGCCTCGGCCACGAGGATGCCTCCGATCTGCGCAAACCCCTGCGTGCATCGAGCGACGATGCCCTGCTCGCGGATGCGATCGACCGCGCCATCGGCCTCAAGCCCAAAGGCCACGACTTCATCATCGACCGTCGCCACGACCGGCCGAGCGTGTCCCGGCACATGAGCGTCACCGGCGGCTAGACCGCGCGCCGCGCGCTAACCTAAGCTTTTGAGCGCGCGTCAATTTGCCCATTTTCCGATTGACGGCACGCAAGCCCGCTGGTTTGGTGCAGGCGCCTTTGCTTGCCCGGCAGCATAAGCCGGCCCGCCCCGTTGGCGGTCGCGGTCAAGACGGCAAGGCACGAGGGGAGGACGGACGCCGCAATCGCTTTCGGATTCGATCCGTGTGGGCCGCATGCTTGAGCATGCGGGCCGGGTGATGCGTGCTGAAGGCTTCCGTGAAACGTTGGGCCGCGACGGAGAGAAAGTAACATGCGTCCATTGCTGGCGCTGAGCACCGCCATCGATTTTCTCAACGAGAAGATCGGCTATGTCTGCAACCTCCTGGTCCTGTTCGCGTGCCTCGTCAGCGCCGCCAACGCCATGATCCGCTACGCCTTCAGCAACTCGTCCAACGGATGGCTGGAGGCGCAATGGTACATGTTCGCGATCCTGGTGATGTTCGGCGCGTCCTACACGTTCAAGCGCAACGAGCATGTGCGGGTCGAGATCTTCTACCTGATGCTGTCCGAGCGCGGCCAGCTGTGGCTCGACATGATCGGCACGCTGTTCTTCCTGATCCCCTCCTGCCTGCTGCTGGCCTATCTGTCCTGGCCGTTCTTCATGCAGGCCTATGAGGTCAGCGAGATGTCCGGCAATGCGGGCGGCCTCGTCCGCTGGCCGATCAAATTCGTGATCCCCGCCGGCTTCGTGCTGCTGGCGCTGCAGGGTGTCTCCGAAGTCATCAAGCGTATCGCGGCTCTCCAGGGCTATGTGACGATCGACGCCAAGTACGAGAGGCCGACCCAATGATTACGCTGGAGATGATGCCGCCGCTGATGTTCGGCGGCCTGGTTCTGGCGATGCTGATCGGCTTCCCCGTCGCGTTCACGCTGGCGGCGGTCGGGCTCTCCTTCGGCTTCCTCGCCATCCATCTCGGGTTCTTCGACCTCAACTTCCTCCAGGCCATTCCCGGCCGCGTGTTCGGAAGCGTGCTGTCGAACGAACTCCTGCTGGCGATCCCCTTCTTCACCTTCATGGGCGCGATCCTCGAGAGATGCGGGCTCGCGGAGGACATGCTGGATTCGATGGGCCAGCTGTTCGGCCCCGTGCGCGGCGGTCTCGGCTATTCCGTGATCATCGTCGGCTTCATCCTCGGCGCCATCACCGGCACCGTGGCGGCGCAGGTCATCGCCATGGCGCTGATCTCGATGCCGGTGATGATCCGCTACGGCTACAACATGCGCTACATCACCGGCGTGCTGGCGGCCTCCGGCACCATCACCCAGCTGGTGCCGCCCTCGCTGGTTCTGATCGTGCTCGCCGACCAGCTCGGCAAGTCGGTCGGCGACATGTATCTCGGCGCCTGGGGCCCCTCGGTGTTCCAGATCATGCTGTTCGCCGGCTACACCTTCGTGCTCGGCCTGATCAAGCCGAGCCACGTGCCGCCTGTGCCCAAGGAAGCGCGCACCCTCACCGGCTGGGCGCTGTGGAAGAAGTGCCTGATGGGCATCATTCCCTCCGCCGTGCTGATCTTCGTCGTGCTCGGCACCATGATGATGGGCCTTGCGACCCCGACGGAAGCCGGCGCCATGGGCGCGGTCGGCGCCATCGTACTCGCCGCGATCCACCACAAGGATTTCACCTCGAGCGACCGCAAGATCCTGATCATCGGCGTGATCGCCGCGGGCATCGGCACCATCGTCGCGATGCTCTACAGCGAGAACCTCGTCTTCAGGCTCGCCTTCGCCATCACCTATCTGGCGGTGGCCTGGATCTGCATCCAGGCCGCGCGCATTCCCGACCTGCGCGACCTGATCAAGCAGGGCTACGAATCCACCATGCGCCTGACCTGCATGGTGACCTTCATCCTGATCGGCTCGACCTGCTTCTCGGTGGTGTTCCTCGGCGTCTCCGGCGGCGTCTGGCTCGAGCATCTCCTGACCTCGCTGCCCGGCGGCGTCTGGGGCTTCCTGATCTTCATCAACCTCTTCATCTTCTTCCTGGCTTTCTTCCTCGACTTCTTCGAGATCGCCTTCATCATCCTGCCGATGATCGCGCCGATCGCGCAGAAGATTCTCGCCCCCGTGGTGGGAGCGGATGCGGCGCTGATCTGGTTCGGCGTGATGCTCTGCGTGAACATGCAGACCTCGTTCCTGCACCCGCCGTTCGGCTTCGCGCTGTTCTATCTGCGCGGCGTGGCGCCGAAGGAAGTGAAGAGCTCGGACATCTATTGGGGCGCGGTCCCGTGGATCGGCCTGCAATTGATCATGGTGCTGATCGTGATCATGTTCCCGGTCACGGTGACGGGCCTGCTCGACAAGCCGCTCAACGTCGACCTCGACAAGGTCAAGATCGAGGTCCCGCAGATCGAACTGCCGCCGCTGGATCTCGGCCCACCGCAGAAATAGCGGACGTCCGCGAACGGCCTGCCTCGACAACGCCGTCGAGGCAGGCGTGCAGGTCTCAGACCTTGAGGTCGAGCAGCGCCTTCATGACGCGATCGCTCGCCTTCAGCATCGTCGCATTGGCGGCAAAGCTGTAGCGCGCGACCATCTGGCCGATCATTTCACCGGACAGGTCCACGTTCGGCGCGGCGACGAGGCCGCCCTCGTTGGCAAAGGGCGCCTTGGGATCGGAGACCGCGACCGTCGCCGGCGTCACCGTCGTGACGGTCGTCTGCGTCCCTCCGCCGGCGGTTGCGGTCTGGACCACCTTGAGCGGCGCATAGGCCTGCGGCGCACCGGCCGGGACCGTGCCGTCGGCCCCGGGGAGCGCGCCGGTGCTTGCGCTGTTGGCGACGTTCGAGGCCGAGACCTCGAGACGGCGGGTCGCCGCGTTCATGCCGGACAATGCAATCGCCGCAATGCTGCTCATCGGGGACCTGTCAAACGCTCCGTGGTACCGGCCGACAATGGTCGGCGGCGCCCTAAGCGAACGACAACGTCACCCCGCGGGATTGCGCCCCCGGCGCAACGGCTCGTTTACCTTATCGTCTCGGCGGCACCGACCGCGTGGGCGAGCCGAAAGCGCAGCGTGAACTCCGCGCCGCCGCCCGGCAAATTCTCCACCGCAATCGTCGCGGCATGATCGTCGGCCACCGCGCGCACGATCGACAGCCCGAGGCCCGCGCCATCGCTGCGCTGGCGGTCGGCGCGCCAGAAGCGCTGGAAGATCAGGTCGCGATCGCCGGCCGCGATGCCGGGGCCGCGATCGCGCACCCGCACCGAACCGTCCCCGCCGACCTCCACCTCGACGCAACTGGCCGGGGCTGTGAACTTGATGGCATTTTCGGCCAGATTGAAGATTGCGCGCTGGAGCATCACGGGATTGCCGTGGATCACCACCGGCGCCTCGGCGCCCCTCAGTGCGATATCCTTGTGCTGCGCGATCGCAAACGGCGCGATCGCACCGACCACCTCGGCGCAGACCGCACGTAGATCGGCGGTCTCGCCGGGATCGAGCACGAGCGTATCGAGTTCGGCGATTTCCAGCAGCTGGGCGACAATCCGGCTCATGGCCTCGATATCGGCATGCAGGATCTGCCGCGCACCGCCGTCCTGAAGCGTTTCGATCCGCGTCCGCAGGATCGCGAGCGGGGTGCGAAGCTGGTGCGCGGCGTCGGCGGTGAACTGGCGCTGCACGCGAAAACCGTCTTCGAGGCGGTCGAGCGCCTGGTTGACCGCCGTGACCAGCGGCATGATCTCGCGCGGAATCTGCTCGGTCGGCAGACGGATGTCGGTGCGCGCGGGGCCGATATTGCTCGCCTCCTCCGAGGCCTTGAGCAGCGGCGCGATGGCGCGGCGGAAGATGATGATGTCGGTGGCGAGCAGGATCAGCAGGATCGGGATGGTGATCCAGCCGACCCGCCGGAAGAAGTTCGAGACGATGTCGTCGATGATGACGTCGCGATGCGCGAGGTCCTCGGCGACCTGGACACGCACCGTCTTGCCGTCAATGATGCGGGTGACGTCGGCCCCGGAAATCGTCTCCGATGAACGCGGGGACTCGGGCGCGCCACCGCGCCGCCTGGAGGAGAACAGCAGGCGGCCGTCGCCGTCGCGGATGACGTATTGGTAGCGGCCATAGGCCTCCGAATAGAGGCCCTTGAGGCTGTCGGGCAGGTTGAAGGTCAACAGACCGTCCGGTTGCGCGACGATGCGCTCGGCGAGCACCTCGGCCTGCGCCCGCATGGCGTCGCGATGCAGATGGTCGATCTCGGAGTTGAGCAGCCAGAACAGCACCAGCGGCAGGACAATCGCGACCATCGCCACAGCGACGATGTGCAGGAACACGATGCGCCAGATCAGCGACTTGAAGGTCGGCCGCCGGGCATAGGCCGCCGCCAGCATCCTACTTCTCCTCGGCCATCATGTAGCCGACGCCGCGGATGGTGTGGATCACCACCTTCGCGCCGTGTTCGGCCAGCTGCTTGCGCAGGCGCGAGACATAGACCTCGACGGCGTTCGAGGCGACCTCGCCCTCGAGCCCGAAGATGTGGTCCTCGACGTTCTTCTTCGGCACCACCCGTCCCTGCCGCCGCAGCAGGATCTCGAGCACCGAGGTCTCGCGCGCCGAGATGATGCGCGGCTTGTCGTCGACGAAGATCTGCCGGCTCTCGGTATCGTAGACGAGATTGGCGAGGCGCAGAGACCGGCCGAGCAACTGGCCGGGGCGGCGCAGGATAGCCTCCAGCCGCGCCACCAGTTCCTCCATCGCGAACGGTTTGGCGAGATAGTCGTCGGCCCCGCTGCGCAGGCCGCTGACGCGGTCCTGCAGCCCGCTCCGCGCGGTCAGCACCAGCACCGGCAGCGGCTCCATCCGGCCGCGAAGCTCGCGCAGCACCGCGAGCCCGTCCTCGTCGGGCAGACCGAGATCGAGGATCATGGCGGCGTATTTGACACTCTCCATGGCCGCGCGCGCGTCGGCGGCGCTGCTCACGAGGTCGCTCTCGTAACCCGCAGCCGACAGTCCGGCGGCCACCAGCCGCGACAGCTCGGCATTATCCTCGACGATCAGAAGACGCATCTCTAACGCCCGATATCCAGCCGGTCGCAGCCACGACAGGAATTGAAGTTGGATACCTGCTCTCTTCCACCATTCGGCAGCGTTCGGCCAGCAAAAAAAGCGTGCCGACACCACCCATCCCGCGCGACTGTCAGATCCATGTAAGCATGGCGACACGCCCCGGCGGGTGCCGTCGGGACGTTCTGATGCGGATGCCGATCCCCGGCTAATTCTCGGCAGGCGCCCGCCACATCGGATATTTCGGGCCGCCGTAATATCGCATCGCCTGCTGATCGGGTGCGTTGCTCGCGGCGCCGAGATCACTCACGCAGCCGGCAAGGCAAGCGCCGAGCGCGACAAGAGCGATCATCGTCGCGACTTTCCAACCTGGCCGCCTGGCGGTCATGCCGTCTCCTCCAAGAGATGCGTCAGTACTTCGCCGCCACCGGGCTGCCGCCGAACTTGAAATCAAGTCCGAGCGTTACGACCGAATAGGTGTTCGCCACGTTGTAGGGAATCACGCCGTTGCCCGGCGCATCACGGTGGAAGGTGCCGAAATCGAGATAGCGATATTCGAACTTCCCGATCAGATTGTCGGTGATCGCATAGGCGAGACCGCCGCCGGCGGCGAGACCGCTGCGTGTTGCCTTGAACGTGTCGATTCCAACACCTGGATTGGTGTTGGTGTGGGTCAGTTCCCCATAGGCCCAGCCGCCAGTGAAGAACAGCAGCAACCGATCGACCGCAATGCCGCTCCGCGCCCTCAGCGTCCCCCCCCAACCAATCTTGGTCGCATCATCCCAACCGAGCGCGAAGCTGTCACCGCCCTTGATATCTGCCCCGAAACCGTCGGCCTCGACGCCGACAACGATGCTTCCGCTCTGCCACTGGTAGCCGATTTCGCCGCCGCCAAGGCCACCCTTGGAATCGTAGTTGGTGGTGAAATTGGCGAAACCCGCCGGGCCCGCGGCATTGTTCAGGTTGTGGTTGCCGTAGGCACCGCCACCAAACACGCCGACATAGAAGCCGGTCCAGTCATACGCCGGCGAGACCATCCGCGGCGCCTTGGCGTAGATCGGCAGATCGGCCGCAATTGCCGGCGATGCGAGGCTGAGCGCGCAGAGCGAGGCCGTGGTGAGAAGACTTCGTTTCATTATAACCCCCTGTCGAAATTGTTCCAGAGAACCTGGCGCCTCGGAGGCCACCAGACGGCCCCGCATCAGAAGTGAATGATGATGTCGGCAGAGCCGATCAGGGCGTAGTTCTTGTTCGGAGCGATGCCGAGGTTCGCGTTGCCATTGAACGCGTTGGCATCCAGCGACCTGTAGTAGGAGACCTCGGGCCGGATCTCGATCTGCGGCGAGAACCAGTGCTGCCAGCCGAGACCGGTCTCGACATAGCGCGTCTTGACGCCCGTACGCTGCCCCTGCTTGTCGTCGTAGAACTCGATCCGGTAGGAAATGTTGTCGAGCGGCGACGCCTTGTAGTTCAAATAGGCGAGATAGGTCTGCACAGAGGCCGTACAGGCGAACACCGCCGCGCTGTTGCACTGGGCGAGGCCGGGCGCGTTGAACGGCAGATATTGCGGAGAAAACGGCGTGCCGCCCGCGAGGTACGCCGCCATCGCAGCCGGGTTATTCGCGTTCAGGACATTATTCTGGTGCAGATTGTACGTCTCGAACGAGATGTGCCATTGCTCGTTGAACTTGTGGTAGGCGGTCAGGCCGTACCACTGCAGGTTGTTGTAGCCCCACGTTCCGCTGTTGATGGCATCTGCGACGACGTAAACGCTGTCATTCCCGGAATCGCTGGTCCACCGCACGCCTCCCGTCACGCTCGGAAGCGCGCCGGGATCCTTCAGCATGGTGCTGTTGGGAAAGAGCGGGTTAGGAGACGGATTGGCGATCTTCGCACCGGCATTCCACGGCATGGTGTCGCTACCAACCGTCAGACCTACCTGCACCATCCAGTTCTTGTTGACGGCCAGCGTGGTCTGGACTCCCGTGTTCGTGTAGTTGTCGAACGTATACGTCATCGAGTGCGTATACATGTAGTTGTTCGGAGCAAGCTGCGCTTCGACGTCGGGAATCGAGATGAAACGACCGAAGCGAACGAGAAGACCATCAGCGAGCCAGGGAACGAAGACCTCGCCATAGGCCATCGGCAGATCGTAGCCGTAGTTCCTGTTCTGCTTCAGGAGCTGATTACTCCACAGTCCATAAGCAGTGGTGTACCGGTAGTTCTCGCCATAGATCGGGGCGATGCGGAAGCCCCAGTCGATGTGGTCTTTCTGCACCGTGTCTGGCAATCGCTCGATATAGAGAACAGCCTGATCGAGTTGCACGGTATTCGGATTGTAGTTATAGGCCGCGGGCGAATTGCCACCGCGCACCGTATTGCTGCTGAGGTTGCCGCCCGCATTGACCCAGCCATAGACCTGGATGTGCGCATCGTTCATCGCTTCGCCGAGCTTGGTATTGCCGAGTGCATTCATGAGCGGACTGTCGACAGAGCCAGGTCGCGTCACGCCAATGCTCGTCGAACCACCATAGGGCCATTCGGTGAACGGCATGGGCGGCGTGGTCTGCGGCGTCGCCGGCCAGCCGTCGCGGCGCGACGGCGGCGCCTTTGGATCGGACGGCGCGGCATCATGGCCCCACTCGAGCCGGTAATAGTTCACGAAGCGCGTCATGAAGTCGGAGCCGAGATAGGAGTCCAGGCACGCGTACTTCTTGTAGGGATCGCAGAACCCCTGCCCCACCGGCGGAAGTGTGTCCGCCGCGCTCGCAGCGCCGCCAGCCCCCATCGCGACCAGAGATGCACCCGCCAGAAGATACTTTCTCATCGTACTGCCCCAAGCTGTTGCGACCGACGCCTGCTAGGCGCTCTTTCGGTTTGGTTAAGCTTGGTGTCATCCTTCATTCGGCGCGCAGAAAAAGGCGATACGGGTTGCCGCGAGGATTCATTAAAACAAAATAGCGCGATGGCGCGCGTCTTCGTCGTTTGCACGCGTAATGATCAATTGCCTGTGCGTTTTGCCCAAGGTGCGAGCGAGATCATGAGGATTTCGTGGACGAACGATGTCACGGCTCGGCCGTTTACCTCCCACTGTGTCATTTCCGACATAGTCGTCGCGCTTGTCTGCTCGACCTCCGCGCAAATGCGATCGCGCGACGCAGCTCGGCTATCTTTTTGCTACGCAAGACGGCCCGATTGTTGATCGAAGATTTATGGCCCGACCCGCTAGTCTTTTGCACGAGCTGGATTCTGCTTTGCGAGGTCGATCATGGAAGCCGTGACTCACGCTGCGTGCGTCTCAGGCAGTCCCTTGCGGGATGACACTGCAATTGACCTTTCCTTTCTGCCCGGGACATTGATGGCGCAATGCCGCAGCCTGATCGAATCGTATCACGAGGTTCACGGCTTCGCGTCGCTTCCGAACATGCTCTGGCAGTTTCGTCTCGGGTCCCTGATCGAGCGCCACAAGGGGCTCCGGCAAGTGCTGCGCAAGGCCTCGACCACGCGGAGCGCCAAGAAGGCCAATGACGGCTTCGTCGAGATCGCGAGCACGATCCTCGCGCTGGAAATCCTGGCGAGCAGCTTTGCCGGCTGGAGAGCCATCTATCCGGTCGCCGGCGAGGCCGCGCGCGATGTGCTTCAGCGCAACGCGCACGGCTCGCACATGCCGCTCATGGACTTCTATCTCTATCCGCCGAAGCAGATCAGCGCGGCCGCCATTGCCACGCTCGTGCCTCGTGCCAGCCGGTCGCATGACGACCCCGGCCTCTATCACGCATCGAGGCCCGAGCTGTCGGGCGAGCGGCGCGCGCTGCAATATGCGAGCTTGGTGCGCGACTCCATGCCCCCGCGGTCATGAACGGCTATTACTTTTATATTTTCGCGCGCCCTCAACAACATGGATTTTCTACGACCATCCGGCTCATCGTCGGCCTGCCGGGTAGGTTGACGACATCGCGGGGTGGAGTTGCGATTGAATTGATCCGCTGCGGGGCGCCGCCGGGCCCTCGCGCCGATCGTTGATGTCCTCCCTGAAGGCACGTAAATACTTTGTCTGTAGATCTTCCACTTGGCCGCATGCCCTCAAGGGCGGGCACACCGACGACCGGCCCTGACTTTGGAGCCCGCCGCATCATCGCGGCGGACGCCCTTCAGCGCTCACGCGCGCTCTGGATTGCGGCCTCGCCTTTCCTGCTATCGGTTCTCGGCGTCGCCTTGTTCACGGCGCCGCTTCTTGCGTTCAGCCGGAACGTCGCCACCAGCCTGGTGCCGATCACCTATCTCATTCCGGTGATGTTCGTGGCGACCAGGTGGGGCATCTGGCCTGCGATGGTGGCATCGATCGCGGCCATGGCGGCCGCGGACTTCTTCTTCTTCGCCCCGCTTTACAGCTTTCGCGTCGACGATCCTCAGGAGGCAGTCGATCTGCTGCTGTTCCTGATCGTATCGCTGGTCAGCAGCAATCTGGCATCCCGGCTGCGCCAGGAGACCGAGCGGCTCCGCAGGAGCGAGAAAGACCTGCAGGCGCTGTACGATTTTTCGCGCAGGCTCGCGTCCTGTTTCACCATCGCCGATCTTCTCGCTGCCATTCAGCAGCATTTCGCGCTCGCCTTCGGTCATCCCGCCACCTTCTTCGCGAAGGTGTCCGATGGCCACATCGCGCCGCCGGAGTCGCAGTTCGCGCCCCAGGTGGTGCAAGCCGCTGCCGCGGCCATGAACTCCGGCGAGGGACCAATGTCGCGGACGATCATCGACGAGAAGCGATTCGAGCTGTGGCTGCTGCGTGCGATCTCCTCGGACGGCAATATTCACGGCGTCATCGCGGTCGATGTCGGGCTTGGCTCGCAGCAGGCGATCGCAATCCGAACGCGCCGGATCGAGGCCATTCTCGACGAGACGGCCCTGACTCTGCAACGCCTCGACATCGGCAAGGCCATGGAGCGCGCGCGGCTGCACCTGCAGGGACAATTGCTCCGGGACGCCTTCCACGGCACCTTGTCTCATGAACTCTGCTCGCCGCTCGCCGCGATCCAGGGATCAGCAAGCGTTCTCGATTCGATCCCCGCGATCCGCAGCGATCCCCGTATGCGTGCGCTCGTCGACGCGATCTCCGAGGAAACCGCCCAACTCGACGGCTATATCCGGAACCTCCTCTGCGCGACGCGCGTCACGGCGGGCGGGCTGAGCCCACGCCTCGAATGGGCCGACCCGCGCGATATCGTGAATTCCGCAGCCAGACGGCGCGGGCGCCGTCTCGGCGCGCACCGGATCGAAATCACTTTCGACGATGATCTGCCGCTGCTGCATGTCGATTCCGGATTGATCGAGGAAGCCTGCGGCCAGATCCTCGAGAATGCCGCAAAATATTCACCGTCGGGCTCCACCATATCGGTCGAGGTCAGGCCGGAGCGGGAGCGCGTGATCATCCGTGTCTCCGACCACGGCGTGGGCATCACCCGGGATGAGTTGGGAAATCTCGGTCGCCGGTCTTTTCGCGGGGCGCGGCACCTGACATCCGTGCCTGGCTCCGGCCTCGGATTCTGGATCGCGTCGATCTTCGTAGACGCCAATGGCGGAACGATCTCCGTTCAGAGCAGGGGGGCGGGGCAAGGCACCGCCGTCACCGTCGCGCTGCCCGCCACTGCATCCTCTTCCGAATCGATGGCCTTCCATGAGTAAGCCCGCGAACGTGGTTCTCCTGATCGACGATGAACCGAAGATCAGGCGCTTTCTGCGTGCTGGCTTCGAGCTCAACGGTTTCGAGGTGCTCGAAGCCGAGAACGCGAACGAAGCGCTGAAGATCGCGACATTCAGCGCGCCGGACCTCATCGTTCTCGATCTCGCGCTGCCCGACCTTCACGGCGCCGAAGTGCTCGAACGGATACGCGCCTGGTCGAACATCCCGATCATTATTCTCTCCGTCGCCGCAGGCGAGGACGACAAGGTGCGGCTACTCCAGGCCGGCGCCGACGACTATGTCGTCAAGCCATTCGGCATGGCCGAGCTGCTTGCACGCAGCGAGGCCTCGCTTCGACGCTACTTCAAATCGGCCACGGAGAATCCGATCGTCGTCGCGGGTCCGCTCTCGGTCGACCTGGTGACGCGCACGGTGTCGCTCAACCAGAGCCAACTTCACCTGACGCGCAAGGAATACCGGCTGCTGCACGTGCTCGCCATGCATGTCGGCCTCGTCGTTACGCACGACCAGTTGCTCAAGGAGATATGGAGTGGCAATCAGAGCGACAACATCCAGTACCTTCGCATTCTCGTGCGCAAACTGCGCCAGAAGATCGAGACCGACCCGAACCAGCCCCGCCTGTTGATCACGGAATCGGGCGTCGGCTACAGGCTCCAGAACCGGTTCGATTCCGCGCAGGTCGCTGTCGACAAGGTGAGCTAGCTGATGCGTCGCCGTTGCCTCGCTTGCTCCGCCCCCCGGCAAGACGATCACAATTCCGAGTCGCTCCGCCGCGTCCGTAGAGACGACAGCCACATCGCCGGCGATCCGGACGCGACGTGATCTTCCACAAATCAAACTTCCGATGCACGGCGTCGATTGATGACCGTATGTGCAGTCGCGCCAAGCAGTCGACCGGCTTTTGATCATTCGGACGCCGGCGCACATCTGGCGCTATCATTTATGTATTTATGGACCCCGCTTCTGCTATCGAAACCAGATACCTCGACCGCTAGTACTGACGCCGGGCAACCGCAGTGACATCGCACTGTCAGGTTGACGTCAGTTGGGCTTGCTAACAGGGTTCCGTCCGCCGCGATCGCTTCACGCCGCGCGCATTGCGCAGCAGTCCAGCCGATCGAGAGCACGGACATCCGAAACTGATAGAACGGGGCTCTGCGATGGCATTTCGCATCAGGCTTGCGGGCATGACGGCGGGCATTGCGGCCATCGCCGCCATTGCTGTCGGCACGTGGTTTCTGACGCACGCCGGCGAGGTGCGGTCGGCAAGGGCGGCGCAACCGACAGCTGCCAGCGACGTCGATGTCGCACGGCAGGTCATCACCATCACCGACAAGCAGGTCGACGCGTTCAAGGTCATGGCCGCCGAGCCACGCGCGTTCACCGTGATCAAGAATGCGGTCGGCTCGATCGACTTCAATCAGAACATGCTGGTTCAGGTGTTCACGCCCAATCCCGGCAGGATCGTCGACACAATTTTCAACGTCGGCGATACTGTGAGCAAGGGACAGACCCTGTTCACCATCGACAGTCCAGATCTGTTGCAGGCCGAGTCGGCCCTGCTCGCGGCGGCCGGCGTGCTCGAGTTGCAGACCCGCACGCTCAGCCGCGTCAGGCAGTTGCTGAAGACCGGGGGCGGCGCCCAGAAGGACGTCGATCAGGCGACCTCGGACCAGCAGACCGCCGAGGGCAATTACAAGGCCGCCCGCAACGCGGTCCGGATCTTCGGGAAGACCGACGAGGAAATCGACCGCATCCTCGCCGAACGCAAGGTGGACTCGATCCTGATCGTGCCGAGTTCGATCACCGGCAGGATCGTTGCCCGCAACGCCGCGCCCGGCCTCTACGTGCAGCCCGGTGTCGCGCCCGCGCCCTACACTCTCGCCGATCTTTCCACCATGTGGATGGTCGCCAACGTCATCGAGACCGATGCACCCGCCTACCGCCTCGGTCAGCCCGTCGCGGTCCGCGTGCCCGCCTATCCCGACGAGATATTCCACGGCGCAGTCACGACGCTAGGACTCAACATTGATCCGACCACGCATCGGCAGCTGGTGCGCTCGGTGATCGACGATCCCCAGCACAAGCTGCGCGCCGGCATGCTGGCGAGCTTCTTCATCGAAACCGAGCCGCCACGGACGTCGGTCGCCGTTCCCTCGGACGCCGTGGTGCGCGAAGGCGACGGCACCATGACGGTCTGGGTAACCGGCGACGGCCGCCGTTTCGCACGGCGCGCGGTCAAGATCGGACGGGAGCAGGACGGATGGCGCCAGATCATCGACGGGCTGGCGGCCGGCGAACGCGTGGCTTCGACCGGCGCCATCTTCCTCAGCAACAAATTCGCGACCGCGGTGACGGGCTGATGCGCCGCCGTCTTTTGCAAAGCCTCGTATCTTGATCAAGAGTCTCATCCATTTCGGCCTGACACGCAGCGCCATCGTCGTGCTTGGCCTTGTCGTGTTCTGCGCGGCCGGCCTGTTCGCGTTCGGACGGCTGAACATCGAGGCCTATCCGAACCCCGCGCCGGTGATCCTCGAAATCACGGCCCAGGCGCCCGGACTGTCGGCCGAGGAGATGGAGAAATACTACACGATCCCGATGGAGGTCGGTCTCTACCCCACCCCCGGGGTCGTCAACATCCGCTCGACGTCCTTCTACGGCCTCTCCTTCGTCCGGGTCACCTTTCGCTACGGCATCGACTATTATTTCGCGCTGACGCAAGCCGCCAACAGCATCCAGCAGAACATCCAGCTGCCGGGAAATCTGGTGCCGACGATCCAGCAGTCGAGTCTGGTCGGCGAAATCTATCGCTATCAACTGGTCGGCCCGCCGAATTTCGGACTGACCAACCTTCGCACGCTGCAGGACTATGTCGTCACAAGACGGCTGATGACCCTTCCCGGCGTGGTCCAGATCAACGCCTGGGGTGGCACCACCAAGCAGTTCAACGTCGATGCCGATCTCGCAAGGCTGGAGGCCTACAACATCACCGTGCCGCAGCTCGTCTCCGCGCTCGGCAACGCCAATGTCAATGTCGGCGGCCGGGAGATCTCGATCGGCCAGCAGTCGGTCAATATCCGCGGCATCGGCCTGATCGATTCCGGCGGTGCGGACGACGTCACGAGGGGCGACCGGGTCGCCGACATCGAAAACATCGTCCTGACGCAGTCGGGCGGGCTTCCGATCCAGATCAAGGACGTCGCCAAGGTCTCGGTCGGCTTCGTGCCGCGGCTCGGAATCGCCGGCAAGGACAGGCAGGACGACATCGCCGCGGCCATCGTCGTCATGGGCCGGACCCAGCACACCAACGAGATCATCCCGCGGGTCGAGCAGGAGGTCGAGGCCATCAACAGCGACGGCACCCTGCCTCCGGGCGTGCAGATCGTGCCCTATTACGACCGGTCTTCGCTGGTTGGCGTCACCACCCACACCGTGTTGCACAACCTGATATTCGGATGCCTGCTGGTGTTCGTGATCCAGTGGGTCTTTCTCGGCGATTTGCGCAGCGCGATCATCGTCTCCGCCAACATCCCGTTCGCGCTCTTCTTCGCCATCATCATTCTCGTGCTGCAGGGCGAGGACGCCAATCTGCTTTCGCTCGGCGCGGTCGATTTCGGCATCATCGTCGATTCCGCCGTCATCATGATGGAGAATATCTTCCGGAACTTCCAGTCGAGCCCGGAGAGCCGCTCCCGCGTGCTGCAGCAACTCTCCGAAGGCTATTGGGGCGCCGACCCCACCTCGCCCACGCATGGGCAGCCGTCCGCCGCGCGCTGGACCGAACGGCTCCGCCTGATCTTCGTCAGTGCGCTGCAGGTCGACAAGGCCGTGTTCTTCACGGCCGCGATCACGGTGACCGCCTTCGTGCCGCTGTTCACCATGCAGGGTGTCGAAGGCCAGATCTTCGGACCGATGGCGCGAACCTACGGCTATGCTCTCGCGGGTGCCCTGCTCGCCACCTTCACGGTCACGCCCGTGCTCGCCTCCCTCCTCCTGCCCAGGCATATCGAGGAGACCGAAACCGCGATCGTGCGCGGGCTGCGCCGCGCCTATACGCCCGTGCTCGGCTGGGCGCTCGGCCATGTCAGGCTCGCGGTCACCCTAGGCCTCGTCTTCCTCGCGCTCTCGGTGCTGGCCGCGAGCAGGCTCGGCAGCGAATTCCTGCCGGCGCTGGAGGAAGGCAATTTCTGGATCCGGGCCGCGATGCCGCCAACCATTTCGCTCGAAGCCGGCACGGAAGCCACCCGCAAGATGCGGGACATCCTGCTGCGTCACCCCGAAATCATCACCGTGGTGTCGCAGCACGGTCGTCCCGACAACGGCAGCGACGCCTCGCCCTTTTCGAACGTCGAATTGTTCGCCCCGATCAAACCCTTCGACCAATGGCCGAAGGGCCTGACCAAGGAGATGCTCACCGAGCAGTTGCAGAAGGAGTTCGAGGAAGAGCTCCCCGGCATCAGCTTCAACTTCTCCCAGTACATCCAGGACAATATCGAGGAGGCGCTGTCCGGGGTGAAGGGCGCCAATTCGGTCAAGATCATCGGGCCGAACCTCGACGTGCTCGAACAGGTCGCGACCAGGGTGATGGATGCCATGCGCGAGGTGCGCGGCGTCGCCGATCTCGGCGTCTTCCACCTGGTCGGCCAGCCCAATCTCAACATCCGGGTGCTCCGGGAAAAGGCGGCCCGCTACGGGCTCAACACCGGCGACGTCACCACGGTCATCCAGGCCGCGCTCGGCGGCACGACGGCAACCAGCGTGCTGGAGGGCGACCGCTCCTTTGCCGTCGCGGTCCGGCTCGACCCGAAATTCCGCCAGAGCATCGACGCCGTGCGTGACATCAAGGTGGCCTATGCGACGCCGTCCGGCACCAATGCCTATATTCCGCTCAGCGAGCTGGCCGACATCACGCTCGACACCGGTGCCCTCTTCATCTACCGCGAGCGCAGCCAGCGCTACATTCCGATCAAGTTCAGCGTGCGCGGCCGCGACCTCGGCAGCACCGTGGCCGAGGCGCAGGCCCGCGTCGCCGCCGGCGTGCAGCTTCCGCCGGGCTATCGCATCGCCTGGTCCGGCGAGTTCGACAACCTCGAAGCCGCCAAGGCCCGGCTGATGGTCGTCGTGCCGGTGACGCTGCTGCTGATCTTCGTGCTGCTCTACAGCCTGTTCAACTCGGTCCGCGACAGTCTCCTCGCGCTCGCCGGCATCCCCTTTGCGGTCGGCGGCGGGTTGATCGCGCTCGCCATCGCCGGACTCGACTTCAGCATCTCGGCGGCGATCGGCTTCATCTCGCTGTTCGGCGTTGCCGTGATGGACGGCATCCTCAACATCACCTATTTCCGCGAGCTTCGCGCATCCGGCATGAGCATTTCGGACGCCGTGTTCAGCGGCGCCGAGCAGCGCATGCGGCCGATGCTGATGACCGCCCTGTCGGCCGGTGTCGGCCTGTTTCCGGCCGCGTTGTCGCACGGCATCGGCAGCCAGGTGCAGCGCCCGCTCGCCACCGTCGTGGTCGGCGGCATGTTCATCGGCCCTTTGCTGCTGCTCGTGGTCGCCCCGGTCCTGCGCAAGGTCTTTCTGTCGCGGGAGAAACAGCCTGGCCACGGAAGCGACGAAGTTGCCTTGCCGCACGAAGCAGCCCCCTAGGACAATGCCATGCGTTGCGTGATGATCATTCCAGCGGCCCGCGGCGCCATTGTTGCCGTCGCCGCGGGCGCGTTGCTCTCGGGCTGCGCGGTCGGCCCGAACTTCGAGACGCCGCCGCCGCCCGACGTCTCTCGCTATACGCCCGAGCCCCTCGCCGCGCCCGTCGCGGAGCCCGGCGGACCGCGCGTGCCGCGGCAGCAATTCGTCAACGGGGCCGACATCCCGGCCCGGTGGTGGGCCGCATTCCGCTCGAAGCCGCTGAACGAGCTGATCAGCCTATCGGTCGCGCAAAATCCGTCATTGCAGTCTGCGGAAGCCGCGATCCAGGTCGCGAATTTCAACGCGCTGGCCCAGCGCGGCCTGTTCTTTCCGCAGGTCGGCGTCAACTACACGCCGTCGGATCAGCAGTCCTCCAACATGGCTACGACGGCTCCGATCAATTCGCCGCAGTCGCGCTACACGCTGCACACGGCGCAGCTCAATATCAGCTTCGTTCCGGATATCTGGGGCCAGAACGTCCGCGCCGTGGAAAGTCTCGACGCCCAGACCGAACAGGCACAGTACCAACTCGAGGCCGCCTACCTCACGCTGACGGCCAATGTCGTCACCGCCGCCATTCAGGAGGCCTCGCTGCGTGGCCAGATCGCCGCGACCGAGCGCATCGTCAGGATCGAGCGCGACATCCTAAGGATCCTCAGGACCCAGTTCGAGGCAGGCCAGGCGGCCCAGGTCGACGTGCTGACCCAGGAGACGGCGCTGGCGCAGGCCGAACAGACCCTGCCGCCCTTGCAGAAGCAGCTCGCCTTGCAGCGCGATCTGCTGACCGCGCTGGCCGGCCAGCCCTCGGCCGACGAGGTCGTGCAGACATTCGAGCTGCGACAGCTGGCTTTGCCCTCGAACCTGCCGGTCAGCCTGCCGAGCCAATTGGTTGCGCTGCGCCCGGACGTCCGCGCGGCCGAAGCCAACATGCATGCCGCGGCCGCGCTTGTCGGGGTCGCGATCGCGGCCAGGCTGCCGAACCTGACGCTGTCGGGCAATCCCGGCAGCAGCGCGTTCAAGGCCGCGCAGCTCTTCACCCAGGGCACGCTGTTCTACTCCGTGGCCGCGAGCGCCACGCAGCCGCTGTTCGACGGCCTGACTCTCTACCACAAGCAGAAGTCAGCCGAAGCGACGTTCGACCAGGCCAAGGCGCTCTACCGTCAGGCCGTGATCACCGCCCTGCAGAATGTCGCCGACGCGCTCCGCAGCCTGCAGGCGGACGCGCGCGCGGTGCAGGCCGCGATCAAGGCGGAAACCGCGGCCAGGGCCAGCCTCGACATCGTGCAGAAGCAGCTCGTGCTCGGCCAGATCAATCAGGTCACGGTGCTGAACGCCCAGCAGGCCTATTTCAACGCGGCGATCACGCGCGTGCAGGCCGAAGCGACCCGCCTCTCCGATACGGCGGCCCTGTTCATGGCGTTGGGCGGCAGCTGGCCCGGCCAGTGCACGACGCCGGTCTGGCGCGACTGCGTCCTGACGGACGCGCCGATTGCGCCCGATCGAAACTTGCCGCCCGGGCGGAGCTAGCCGGCGAGAGCGGCCGACATCCGCTGCATCCCGCGGACTTCCGGCAGGCACATCAATCCGGGCTTGGCGAAATGATAGCCCTGGAACAGACGGATGCCGGCCGCGCGCAATGTCGTCAGTTCGGCCTCGTTCTCGACGCCCTCGGCGAGGACAGTGATGTCCAGCTCGCGCGCGATCGCGGCCACGCCCGCCACGATCACCTGCTTGGCGTGGCTGAGATGGATGTCGCGCAACAGCTCCATGTCGATCTTGATCAGGTTCGGCTGCAGGCGGGCGAGAAGATTGAGGCCGGCATAGCCGGCGCCGAAATCGTCCAGCGCGGTCCAGAATCCCAGCGCCTTGTAGCTGCGCACGATGTTCTCGACATGGGCCGGATTGTTCATCCGCTCGTTTTCGGTGAACTCGAACATCAGGTTGGAGGGTGGGAAATTGGCCCTGCGTGCCGCGTCGAGCGACTTCTGGATGCAGGCGCGCGGTTCGTACACCGCGTTCGGCATGAAGTTGATCGACAGCCGCGCCGTGAGGTCGTCGAACAGCCGGCCCGCGGTTTCGATCGCCATCACGCGAGCGGCCTGATCGAAACGATAGAGTTGCTGTTCCGTCAGCTGGCTGAGGACGCTGTGCGCACTCTCGCCGTTCGGCCCGCGCACCAGCGCCTCATAGCCCCAGACGCGATTTTCCGTGACGTCGACGATAGGCTGGAACGCCATCTTGAACTCGAACGGCAATTCCGTCCCATCCGCGCATCCCGCGCACTTCACAGCCATCACGTCCTCCGCAGCCAAATCCGGAGAAAACTACTGTCGCAGTTGTTAAGGAACCGAAAAGCGGACGGCGCAGGCGTGGCGCAGGGGAACCGTATATTCACGGAGGCGCGATCGTGCCAATGTTCAATTTGACACACGGGCAGGCATGGCCTGACGTCGACGCGGCGGGCGATCGGAGAACGAACTTGGGATGCCTGCACGATCAGATTGGCGGTTCGCTCGACAGTCGCGCGTAAGGTTGGGGTTCCAAACACACATGGTCATGGCTTTCTCCACGGCAATCACGCTGATGCTCGCCTATCTTCTCGGCTCGATCCCTTCCGGTTACCTGGCCGGGACGCTCCTCGCAGGGATCGACATCCGCGCGCACGGCTCGCGGTCGACCGGGGCCACCAATGTCCTGCGGACCGTCGGACCATGGCCAGCATTGGCCGTGTTCGTCGCGGACGTCGCCAAAGGCGTGGCCGCGATCATCATGACCCGCTCCGTCGTTCCCTGGATCGCGGCCGAGCTGTCGGACACACCGCCGGCAGCCGCGGACCTGCAGGCGTGGCTGCCCTGGGCCGTTTGTCTCGCCGGCATTGCCGTGCTGCTCGGACATGGCCGTTCGATCTGGCTGAACTTCACTGGCGGCAAATCCGCCGCGACGGGCCTCGGCGTTTTGCTGGCACTATCGTGGCCCGTCGGTCTCGGGGCCGCGGCCGCCTTCGCAACCGTGCTGGCGATCTCGCGCATCGTGTCGCTCAGTTCCATGCTGGCTGCGCTGGTTGCCGTCGTTCTGATCTGCAGCATCGCGCATCCGCTTCCCTCTCGCCTGCTGGTCATCGCAGGCGCCGCTTACGTGATCATCCGCCATCGCGCCAATGTCAGGCGGCTGCTTGACGGGACCGAGCCGCGCATCGGCCGAAGCGCAACTGACGCCAAACCAACCTAGACCAGACTGCTCGGGTCCCATGGGCGACAATTGTCGCGGCAGATCCGGCCGATCGCGGCTCTCGTTATTCCCCCCGACGGCAGCCGCGCCGGCGCGGCTGTTGCTCAATTCCGGTCCGCCCGTCTATACAATCAGCGTCCGTCAACCTGATCGATGGCTGCCATCCTTTGCGAGCGCCGTGGTCGAACGCAGGTGATCGACACCAGCGCTCCGCCGCGGCGGAGATCGACCGGAGTTTCCATCAGCATGTCCCATTCACACGATAGCCTTGCCGCGAAGATCGAAGCGTTCATCCGGACCGAGGTCATTCCCTACGAGAAGGATCCGCGGACAGGCCCGCACGGTCCGAGCGACGAACTGGTGCAGGAACTGCGCGCCAGGGCACGCAAGGCCGGCGTCCTGACGCCGCACATTCTGCCCGACGGATCTCATCTCACCCAACGGGACACGGCGAAGGCCCTGATCAAGACCGGCCTGTCGCCACTCGGGCCGCTGGCGTGCAACACCATGGCGCCGGACGAAGGCAACATGTACCTGCTGGGTAAGGTCGGCAGCCACGAGCAGAAGGCACGCTTCCTCGAGCCGCTCGTGTCGGGCGAGGCCCGCTCGGCGTTCTTCATGACCGAGCCTGCGGACACCGGCGGCGCCGGATCCGATCCGTCGATGATGCAGACGACGTGCCGTCTGGACGGCAATCACTGGGTCATCAATGGACGCAAGAAGTTCATCACCGGCGCCGAAGGCGCCCGGGTCGGCATCGTCATGGCGAAGTCGAGCGACGGCGCCTGCATGTTCCTCGTCGATCTGCCCAATCCCGCGATCCGCACGCTGCGCGTGCTCGACACGATCGACAATTCGATGCCCGGCGGACATGCCGAGATCGAGATCGAGAACCTCCGCGTGCCGGCCGACCAGATGCTCGGCGCATCCGGCGAGGGTTTCAAATATGCGCAGATTCGCCTCAGCCCCGCGCGCCTGTCGCACTGCATGCGCTGGCTCGGCCTCGCGATCCGCGCCAACGAAATCGCCACCGACTATGCCTGCCGCCGCCAGGCATTCGGAAAGCCGCTGGTCGATCACGAAGGCGTCGGCTTCATGCTGGCGGAGAATTTGATCGATCTCCAGCAATCGGAGCTGATGATCGACTGGTGCGCCGGCGTGCTCGACAGCGGCTCGCTCGGCACGACCGAGAGCTCCATGGCCAAGGTGGCCGTGTCGGAAGCCTTGATGCGCGTCGCCGATCGCTGCGTCCAGGTGATGGGCGGCACCGGGGTCTCCTCGGAAACGATCGTCGAACAGGCCTTCCGCGAGATCCGCGCCTTCCGGATCTATGACGGTCCGACCGAAGTCCACAAATGGTCGCTGGCCAAGAAGATCAAGCGCGACTGGAAGGCCGCGCAGCCCTTGGCGAATTAGCCGGGCAAGGCATCGGTCATCTCCTCCTATGGCCGCGGTGGTGCGATCACCCCCGCGACACCTGCGCCCTCGATCGCCCAAGCAACCACAGTCCCGCAAAGATCGCGACGATACCCGCGGCGTGATACCAGGCGATCTCCTCACCGAGAAAGGCGATGGCGGCCGCGGCGGAGAACATTGGGCTGAGATACAGGAAGGCCGCGGCCCGCGCCGGACCGAGTTCACCGACGCCGTAGAGATAGAAAAGATTGCCGAGCATCGTCGGCAGCAGGCCGATATAGGCGATCGAGGCCAGCGCAAGAGGGAGGCTCGCCCCGTCGAAGGCAAACCATTCACCGCCGCGGACGAGCCAGCCGGCATAGACCGGAAGCATCACCAGAAGCAGGCCGGACCAGCCTGTCACCACGGTCAACGGCAGCGCCGGGATGGTACGGCTGAAATCACGCACCTTCAGCGAGAACCAGGCGAAGGAGATCGCCGCCAGCAGCGACCAGAAATTGCCGAGGCTGAAGTGCAGGCCGCCCAACACATCCGGCCGTCCCTTGCAGATGATCAGCAGCGTGCCGGCGAACGCGAGCGCGAGCCCCGCCAGCAACGACGGGCCAGGCCGCTCACCGCCCCCGCTTCCCGGCAGAAGCCCGATCAGGACGACCCATACCGGCGTGGTCGCGTTGATGAAACCAACCTCGAGCGCGAGGCTCTGATAGGCGCCGCCAAGCAGGAGATAGGAGAACAGACCGACACCGACGGCCCCGGCAAGCATCAGTTCGGCGAGCCGCGCGCGGATGGCGGGCCACGCTTCCCGCAGCGACGGCAGCGCGATCGCGGTCAACGCGACCGACGCCAGCCCCCAGCGCCAGAACACCAGGGACGGCAGCGGCACGACGTCTCGCGCCGCGCGCGCAACCACGTGGTTGCTGCCCCACAGCGCCGCCGTCACGACCAGCGCCCCGGTGCCGAGCAGCCGCGACGCCGGCGTCATGAGTTCGCGGCCGACCGGTCGTTTCGTCCGCGCTGGGACACGTGCCAGGGCAGGAACCAGCGCTCGGCGACGTCGACCAGGAAGAACAACACGGTGCCGACGATGCCGAGCAGCAGCAGCGAAACGAACACGCGGACGGTGTCGAACTGGCCCTGCGCGACCAGGATCTGGAAACCTATGCCGTAGTTTCCGGCCACGAACTCGCCGACGATGGCCCCGACGAGTGCAAACGAGATCGCTACCTTCATGCCGGCGAACAGGCTCGGCAATGCGCAGGGAAAGCGGATCTTGGTCAGCACCGCCCAGGGCGAGGCCTTCGATACCCGCGCCAGATAGAGCATGTCGGGATCGACCGAGCGCAGGCCGAGCACGGCATCGATCACGATCGGGAAGATCGCGAGCATCAGGGCGATCGCCACTTTCGGCTCCGGCCCCGTCCCCATCCAGATCACGAACAGCGGCGCCAGCGCGACCTTCGGGATCGAATTGAGCGCGACCAGCAGCGTGTAGACGGTCCGCTCCAGCAGGCGCGAATAGACGATGCCGACGGCGAGCGCGACCCCGAGGACCACCGCAAGCACGAAGCCGAGCAAGGTCATCGCCAGGGTGAAGCCGAGATGGCGCAGGAACAGGAGCGGCGTTTCCATGAAGGCCGCGACGATCACCGACGGCGCCGGCAGGATCAGCGGCGACGGATGAAAGATACGAACGGCGATCTCCCACAGCAGGAGAAAGGCAGCGAGCACCAGGATGACGTCGCGGACCTCGCTGTCGCCGCGGAACAGCCGTCTGGCCAGACTGATCATTCCTTGACAATCCCGAGCTCGGCGAAATGATGCCGGATGCGCTGCACATAGGCGGCGAATTCGGCGCTGTCGCGAATGGCGAGCCGCCGCGGCCGCGGCAAGTCGATGCTGATTGTGTCGACGATCATGCCGGGCGCCTTGCTCATCATGACCACGCGGTCGGAGAGGAACACCGCCTCCACGATCGAATGGGTGATGAACAGGAGCGTCTTGCGGGTGTCCTGCCAGATCTGCGCGAGCTCGACGTTGAGGTCGTCACGGGTCATGGCATCGAGCGCGCCGAACGGCTCGTCCATCAGCAGCAGCGCCGGATCGGCCAGCAGTGCGCGGCAGATCGATGCGCGCTGGCGCATGCCGCCGGACAATTCGAAGGGATAGCGGTGTTCGAAGCCGGCCAGGCCGAACCGCGCCAGCAGCGCCATCGCGCGCTGCCGCTCGGCCGAGCTCGGCTTGCGCACGAACTCGATCGACAGCAGCACGTTGTCCAGGATCGTGCGCCAGTCGAGCAGCACGTCGCGCTGGAACACGACGCCGAGGCCGTCCGGCGGGCCTACCAGCGGCTTGCCGCCGATCGACACGCTGCCGCTGCTGATGCTTTCGAGGCCGGCGACCAGCTTCAGAAGCGTGCTCTTGCCGCAGCCCGACGGTCCGACCACGCTGACGAATTCGTGCGGCCGGATATCGAGATTGATGTCGACCAGCGCGGCGATCGGCCCGCGCGGCGAGGCATACATCTTGCCGACATGGCTGAGCGACACGTAGTCCTCAGCCATGGCGGGCGCCTCGACCATCACTCTCTCACTCGACGAGTGCATTGGTGTAGTAATCCGAGACGTTCCAGCCGGCATTGACGACACCCGCAGCCTCCATCGACTTCAGCGCGGACTCCCAGTCTTCCTTCGCCTGCCAGCCGATCGGCTTGCCCTTCGACGCCGGTGTGTCGAAATAGTCCAGCGTCAGCTTGATCTGACCGAGCAGGACCTTCGGATCGAGCTTGGCGTCGGGACGTTCCGCGATCATGGCCTTGACGCCCTCCTCCGGATTATCGCGCAAGGCCTGCCAGGCACGCTGCTCGACCTTGATCAGCTTCTGCAGCGCCGGCCCCTTCGCGGCGATCACATCCTCGCGGGCCACCAGGCCGTAGCTCGGGAAGGCGATATTGGCATCGGAGGCGAGCAGGCATTTCGAAGGCCGCGACTGTTCGGCGATCGGAATGGCTGATCCGACCGTCGACATCAGGCCATCGGCGCGCTTGGCGAAATAGGTGCCCCACAGCGCGGCCGGGTCGACCACGTCGACCTTGAGGTCGTCGCGGGTCAGACCACCGGATTTCAGGTAGACGTCGATGAAGGGCGACCAGGGGCTCGCGGCAAACACCACCACCGTCTTGCCCTTGAGATCGGCGACCTTGCCGATCGGCGCGTCCTTGTCGACGAGGATGCAGAGATCGGTACGGCGCTGGAAGGTGGCGATGGAGCGGACGGTTGCGCCCTTGGCGCGAGCCGAGCCGACCAGTCCGACCTGCACCTGCCCGACATCGACCTGCCCGGCATTGACGAGCTGGATGGTGTTGCCGGAGCCGCGGCCGTCCTGGACATCGACGTCGAGGCCCGCCTCCTTGAACCAACCCTTGTTCTGCGCGAGGTGCATTGCCGCCTGCACGCCCCAGGGCGAGAAGTCGAGCCGGACAGACAGCTTGTCCGCGGCAGCAGCCGGCAGCGCGAACGCGGTGACAGAAGACAGAAGCAGCAAGGTTCTCAGCAACGATCGTCTCATTTCTTCGACTCCGGTTTGATCGATTCCAGGTGCAAATCATCCGCGCCCGGCCGCGCAAGATTGGTCAGATAGCCCAACACCATCTCGATCACGTGCTGGCGGCGCTTGTTCACCCGGCTTCGTGCGGTGAGATCGCGATCGAGCAGCCATGACAGCGTGTGCTGGTTGGACAGGAAGAAATAGGTCAGACCCGAGATGGACAGATAGAGATCCACGACGTCGACATCGGAGCGGAAGGTACCGTCGGCCTGGCCGCGTTCGAGCAGGATCTTGATCGTATCCAGTAGGCCGCGATAGAGCGGCTTCACCGCCTCCGACCGCTTGAGATATTGCCCGAAATGAATGTTCTCGACGCTCATCAGCCGGATTAACTCCGGCGTCGCCACGAAATGATCGAAGGTGTTGCCGACCAGCACCTTGATGCCCTCGACCGGCGGAAGTTCGCGCAGATGCGCGTCCTGCTGGCGCTCGCGCAGATTGGCGTAGATGCCTTCGAGCACCGCCAGGTAGAGCGCCTCCTTCGAGCCGAAATAGTGATAGATCAAGTTCTTGTTGACGGCCGAGCGCGCGGCGATGCGGTCGACCCGCGCGCCACTCAGCCCGTGGGACACGAACTCTTCACGTGCGGCGTCGAGAATCCTGGCTCGGCTCGCCTCGGCATTGCGTACGGGCTTGGCCTGCGCGGCCGTCCTCGCCGTCCTGGAAGCGGCCTTTGGCAGCGTTACCGAAGCCCCTTTCGACGACGCGGCCACGCTAGCCTCCCTGCTGACGCTGCGCGCGCAGGCTGGCGGTCGCCGCCGGGTCGAGCGCGCCCCTGGCGCCGAGCACCACGGCGTGATGCTGGCGTGCATAGGCCGCGCTGATCTTGCCATCGAGCACGTCCTCGCGCACCTCGTCGGGATGGCGCGCCAATGGATCGCCAAAGCCTCCGGCGCCGGCCTGCTCGTGGATGATCAGCGTGCCCTTGTCCACCCGGGTCGTGATCTTGCCCGGCAGCGGTCGGCGCTCGTTGCCGATCTCGATGAAGTTGCGCGACTGGCCGCCGGGACCGCCACCCGACAAGCCGTAGGGCGCGAACCGCACCCGGTCGGTACGCATCTGCAGCAGCGCATCCTCGGCCAGGATGCGATAGCTCCGGCGGATGCCGACGCCGCCGCGATACTGCCCGGCTCCGCAGGAATCCTGCACGAAGGAATAGTCCTCGATGCGCACCGGATGCTCCGCCTCCATCACCTCCACCGGCATGTTGGAGAGGTTCTGCGAGGCGTTGGTGACCGCCTCGACGCCGTCCTTGTCCGGGCGACCGCCCCAGGCACCGCAGATCATGTCGACGATGATGAAAGGCTGGCGGTTCGGCCGCAAACCGCTGATGCAGATCACGCTGTTGCCGCCTTCGCCCGCGGCGGGCACCTTGTCCGGCACGATCTGGGCGAGCGCACCCAACATGGTGTCGAACACGCGATAGCCGGTCAGCGCACGTGCGGCGCAAGGCGCCGGCATCACCGGATTGAGTACGGAAGCCTCCGGCGCCTTCACCTTGATGCAGCGGAACAGACCGACATTGTTGGGAACGTCTTTCGCGAGCACGCAGCGGACGCTGAGATAGGTCAGAGAATGGGTGAAGCTCAGCGTCGAGTTGAGCGCGCCGCGCACCTGCGGCGAGGAACCGGTGTAGTCGACCAGCAGCGTGCCGTCGTCGTTGACGGTGATCGCGACCTTGATCGGGATCGGGGTGTCGGAGAAGCCGTCATCGTCGATGTGGTCGAGAAAGCGGTAGGTGCCCTTGGGCCAGGTCTTGATCTCCTGGCGCGTCATGCGCTCGGCGTAATCGAGCAGCTCCTGCATGTAGGCATCGACCTCGTCGGCGCCGTAACGCTGCATCAGCTTCTCCAGCCCGCGCCGGCCGACCTGGGCGGCGGCGAACTGCGCCGAGAGATCGCCCCAGACGCGGTCCGGGACGCGCACATTGATCTTGATCAGGGCCTCGAGCGTCGTGTTGAGCACGCCGCGATCGTAGAGCTTGAGCGGCGGAATGCGCAGGCCCTCCTGGTAGATCTCGGTGGAATCAGACGCATTCGAGCCCGGCACCCGCCCGCCGACATCGGTGTGGTGGCAGATCACCACCGCGAAGGCGCGGCGACGGCCGTCATGGAAGATCGGCACGAACATGAAGATGTCGGGCAGATGCATGCCGCCGTGATAGGGGTCGTTCATGATGACGACGTCGCCCTCGTGAAGGTCGCCCTCGAACTTCGCCAGCACTGAGGCCATCGCCTCGGGAATGGCGCCCAGATGCTGCGCGATGGTCTTGGCCTGAGCCACCATCTGGCCGTCGCCGGCGCACAGCGCGGCGGAGAAATCCATGACGTCCTTGACGATCTCCGAGCGGGCAATGCGGACGACGGTGTAGGCCATGTCGTCGGCGATCGAGTCCAGCCCGCTCTTGATGACGGCAAAGGTGATGGGATCGACGTTCATGATGCAAACTCCAGCACGATGCAGCCGATATCGTCCTTGTGCACGCGCGCGTCCGGCGGCACCACGATCGTGGCGTCGAACTCCTCGATGATCAACGGCCCCGATCGCGGTCGGTGATCGATGCTGGCGCGATCGACAACCGCCACGTCCTGAGCCGGCGCCCCGCGCGTGAAAGAGATCGGGCGTGCGCCGGAGCTGGGAGCCCCCGCGCGCGAGGCCATCTTCATGGCCCGGAAGTCGAGCCGGTTGTCGCGCAAGCCCCTTCCGGCGACGCGGACCTTCATCAGCTCGACCGGCGTGTGGTCGGTGTAGCCGTAGGTCTTGAGATACTCGGCGACGAAGCGGGCGCGAATCTGGGCAAAATCCTCGCCTTCGAACGGCACGGTGAGCTCGGTCGCCTGTCCCTCGTGGCGCAGGTCGGCTTCCCAGAGGAACGCGGTACGGCCGTCGACATAGCCGTCGCCGGCGAGCTGGGCCGCAACCTGGTCCTGAAGCTCCCGCTTGATCGCGCGCAGATCTGCAACGCTCATGGCATCGAGCCTGAGGCCGACGGTCTTCAGCGCGGTATGCTCGATATCGGAGGCAAGCATGCCGATTGCGCTGAAGATTCCGGACATCGGCGGCACCACCACGCGGGGAATGCCGAGCTGGCGAGCGAGATCCGGCGCGTGAACGCCGCCATTGCCGCCAAAGGCCATCAGCGTGAGGTCGCGTGGATCGCGGCCGCGCTCGATCGTGACGGCACGCACCGCGCGCGCCATCGCGGCATTGGCGACCGCGCGAATGCCGTGGGCCGCATCCGCCAGCGACAGCTTCAGCGGATCGCCGACATGGTCGCGGATCGCGGTTTCACTGCGGCCGCGGTCGATCGCGAGCTTGCCGCCGGCCAGCGCGCTCGGATTGATGAAGCCGAGCACGACATTGGCATCGGTCACGGTCGGCCGCTCGTTGCCGAGACCGTAGCAGGCCGGCCCCGGCATCGCACCCGCCGATTGCGGCCCGACCACGAGCAGCCCGCCCTTGTCGATGCCGGCGAGCGACCCGCCGCCGGCGCCGACCTCGGCGATGTCGATCGCCGGCACCTTCAGCATGTAGCCGCCCGCCTTGATGAAGCGGCTCGAGGTCGAGATGCCGTCGCGGAATTCGTACTCCGACGTCATGGACGGGCGTCCGTCCTCGATGATGACGGCCTTCGCCGTGGTGCCGCCCATGTCGAACACGATCACATCGCGGTCGTCGCGCGCGATACCGAGCCGCGCCGCGCCGACCACACCGCCGGCCGGGCCCGAGGCAACCACCATCACGGGCTTCTCGCAGGTCACGCTGGCGGCGAGCATGCCGCCGTTCGAGGTCATGACCAGGACCGGCGCGCCGACGCCGATGCCGCGCAGGCCGGTTTCGAGCCGCTGCAGATAGGCGCGCATCGCAGCCAGCAGATATGCATTCACCACCGTGGTGCTGGTGCGCTCGTACTCCTTCATTTCCGGAAGGACGGCACAGGAGGTCGTCACCAGAAGCTCCGGAAAGCGCGCGCGGAGGATCGCCTCGGCCTGAAGCTCGTGCGCCGGATTGCGATAGCTGTTGATGAAGGCGATCGCGACCGCCTCGATGCCGTCGGCGACCAGCGCCTGCCCCGCAGCGACGACGCTCGACTCCGACAGCGGCTCGACCACGCTGCCATCGGCCGCCATGCGCTCCACGACCTCGACGCGGTGCCGGCGAGGCACCAGCGGCTTCGGCTTGTCCCAAGTCAGGTCGAACATGTCGGGCATACGGATGCGGCCGATCTCGAGCACGTCGCGGAACCCCCGCGTCGTGATCAGGCCGGTCTTCGCGCCGCTACGCTGCAGGATCGTGTTCGAACCAACTGTGGTGCCATGCAGCACCTCGGCAATATCGCCGGGCGCAACCGACAGCTCCGACAGCAATTGCGCCACGCCCTCGATCACTGCCACGGACGGATCGGCCGGCGTCGAGGAGATCTTGCTCTGATGGATCAAGCCCTCGTCGGTGAGCAGCGCGATGTCGGTGAAGGTGCCGCCGATATCGACTGCAATGCGATAACGCCCGATGGAATGCATTCGCCTGACCGCTCTGACTAACTGGTTAGTCAATTACAACAATGGCGATTTCAAATGTCAAGCGGGCTGTTCACCGCGAGGGGCGCTCGTTGGGATCCCCGATCAGAAATTTCGGATTATCAACATGATGGCCTTGTGCTCCGCCGACCGCGCGTCAAACGGGCTCCCGCGCTGCTGACGATGCGACGTGTCCCGTCATGCGGGACACGATGCTGTCGAAATGCCACTCTGAGGTCGTCCAGCTGTGTTCGCGCTGCGCCCTGCTCCGCGCCGGCCCGGTCTGTCGCAATGTTCGCCTTGGCTATTGGCTGATCGAACTGGCTTGCCGTGAAGTCGTAACGGCAGCCTCCGATCCGGTTGTAAGAATGATCGCCCGCAGGCAGCGGGGTCTTTAGCAACTCGCCAACAGTCGAGGATCAGCAGCGACGTGACGTTGCCTTGCCTTGCCGCCGGTTTCTGCGCGGTCCATGGGACGGCGGTCGACAACGACCAAGCATTGCGCAGTGCGAATGCTCGGGAGCGAAGCTCATCGTCCCTTCCGGAGATCGACGCCATCGATTTATTTCGGATTATTCGATTATCTATCTTTACTCCTGTTTTGCCCGACGAGTCAAACCAGCCTGAGCCCGACCCCCATCCCTTCGTCCTTGCGAGCGCAGCGAAGCAACTCCGGACTCTTTCCGCGGCGGGACTCTGGATAGCTTCGCTGCGCGCGCAATGACGCCGCGGCAACAGCGGCGCATCGACTGCCGAATTGTCCTGAAGCGGCAGGTATTTGGCAGCGCCCATAGAGAGACGCCGCCCCTCCCCGTCTCTACTTTGCATGGGGTTATTTTTCAGCTTTGCTCGGACGGTCCTGCCCCGCCCATGAAAAAGCCGGAGCCCGCGGGGGGGGGGGGGGGCGGGGCAGTGTACGCCGCGAAACAAGAGCTGACGGGGCGGGGGCGGGCGAACGAGAAGGTGGAA
>CAYREH010000018.1:0-20593 GCA_964423245.1 uncultured Bradyrhizobium sp.
TGGCGCGCCCGACACGATTCGAACGTGTGGCCTCCACCTTCGGAGGGTGGCGCTCTATCCAGCTGAGCTACGGGCGCATCGATATTCAGATAGTGTCCGAGATCGACCACGGTCAATCGCGAATTCTAGAATCGACATGGCTCAAACGACGCGGGCTAAAGCCTCGCCGATCATCGCCATTCGTACTCCACAACCTCCTTTCGGTTTGCTTCCGTGGTGCTTCCGCGACCTCGAATGCGATTTTCGTGCTTCCTTCGAGTTTCGCCAATCGCTTGGTTTCACTCGTTTTTTACGACACCCTCGACCATCAGAAAGAGCTTGCATTTGCCTTCGGAGGGCAACGCTCTATCCAGCTGAGCTACGGGTGCAATCGCTGGTTCATTTAGCCGATTGGCGGGGGGCGGGCAACCGCTTCGCGCGGCGAAGGTCAGGCCGATTTGCGGCCGGCCGGGCCAGGAACCGGTACATCGTCCCGGCGGAGGCCGGCAAACTCCGCCAGCAGGCGCTCGGCGCAGACGACGCGGTTGCGGCCGAGCCGCTTGGCCGCATAAAGGGCTTCGTCCGCCGCACCCAGCAGGCGGTCGGGATTGCCATCGCTGTCGGCGGGAATCCGGCTGGCGACGCCGACGCTCAGGGTGACATGCGGACCGGCGCCGTCGGCGCCATGGGCGATCTTCGATGCCATGACGGCGCCCCGGATGGCTTCGGCGATGACGCAGGCACCGTCGCGCTCCATCTCGGGCAGGATCAGGGCAAACTCCTCCCCGCCATAGCGGCTGGCGAGATCGAGCGGACGCGTCGCATGCCGCCTCACGACGTCCGCGACCAGGCGCAGGCATTCATCGCCGCTCTGGTGGCCGTGCCGGTCGTTGAACAGCTTGAAATGATCGACGTCGACGAACAGCAGCGCCAGCGGCTTCTGCGTCCGCTGGGCGCGGGACCATTCCGTCCGCAACATCTCGTCGAAGGAGCGGCGGTTCGACAGGCCCGTCAAGCCGTCCTTGGCGGCGAGCTCCTTCAGCGCGGTCTCGGCGCGCTTCTGGTCGGTGAGGTCGCGCAGCGTCTCGACCACCGCGATCAGCCGGCCATCCTCGTCGTGGATCGGCCCGGCATCGATGGCCAGATACAGCTGGCTGCCCAGCATCGGCATCACGCACCAGTTTTCCGCGCTGAAGCCGAGCCCGTTATGGCCGCGCACGGCGTATTCCGGATAGAACTCCGGCAGCCGCTCCGGCCGGTCGAGCGCAACCAGATCGGCGAGGCAGGGGCGCCTGCTGCTGTAGAACGCCTGCCAGTGCTTGCTGGTGCCGATCACCTCCGCGGCGGCGACGCCCGTCAGCCGCTCGCAGGCCTTGTTCCAGATCACGACGCGACGCTTCGGGTCGATCACGAAGGTCGGCACCACCAGATGCTGCATCAGCCGCACGGCATAGGAATGCGCGACGTCGAGGGATTGCGATGCGACTTTGCCGGGTCTGGCCATGTCAGGCGACCGCGGCGACGGGGGCGGCGTCGCTCGCGCCGAACAGCTTGAGCACCTCGGCCGCCGGCTTCGGCGCGCTGAACAGGTAGCCCTGCATCTCGGTACAGCCGAGCGTGCGCAGCATCGCGCGCTGCGCCTCGGTCTCGACGCCCTCGGCGACCGTCGTCATGTTGCTGGCGGCGGCGATGTTGACCACGGCCTGCACGATGACGGGAGCGCCGCTCGCCTCGGCGATATCGGCGACGAAGCAGCGGTCGATCTTGATCTTGTCGAACGGGAATCGCTTCAGATAGCTCAGCGACGAATAGCCGGTGCCGAAATCGTCGAGCGCGATGCGGACGCCGATGGCGCGGAGCTGGTGCAGGATCGCCAGCGCCACCTCGTCGTCGCGGATCAGCACGGCCTCGGTGATCTCGAGTTCGAGCCGCCGCGGGTCGAGCCCGGATGCGGAGAGGGCGCCGGCGATCCGCAGCGCCAGCGTGTCGGATTTCAGCTGCACGGGCGAGACGTTGACGGCGATCCGCACATGCGCCGGCCAGGTCGCGGCCTCGTTGCAGGCCATGCGGAGCACCCAGTCGCCGAGCTCGTTGATCAGCCCGGTATCCTCGGCGATCGGAATGAATTCGGCCGGCGAGACCATGCCGCGCTCGGGGTGCCGCCAGCGCAGCAGCGCTTCGCAGCCCGAGACGGCGCCCGTCTGCAGATCGACCAGCGGCTGGTAATGGATTTCGAAGCCGCCATCGGCGAGCGCCTGGCGGAGGTCCTGCTCCAGGCTCAGACGGGCCTTGGCACTCGCATCCATCTCGGGCACGAAGAAGCGACAGGTGCGGCGGCCGCCGGCCTTGGCGGCGTACATCGCCAGATCGGCGTTCTTGACGAGCTGGTCGATATCCGTGCCGTCCTGCGGCGCCAGCGCGATGCCGATGCTGGCGTCGGTGGCGAGATGGTGGCCGAGGCAGTGATAGGGACGGCGGATGGCCTCGTGGATTCCGGTCACGAAAGCCAGCGCGTCCTCCGATGCGCCGATGCCGGTGCGGATCACCGCGAATTCGTCGCCGCCGAGCCGCGCGACCAGATCGTCCTCCTTCACGCAGGCGCGGATGCGGGCTGCGATCGCCTTGAGCAGTTCGTCGCCGACATGGTGCCCGAGCGAATCGTTGATGCCCTTGAACTCGTCGACGTCGATGTAGAGCAGCGCGAACTTCGCGCCGTTCGCGACCTTCGCCAGCTCGCGCTCCATCTGCTCGCGGAACAGCACGCGGTTGGGGAGCTCGGTGAGCGCGTCGTAATGCGCCATATGCGCGATCTTGTCGTTGGCGTGGCGCCGCTCGGTGACGTCGTCGACCACGTTGATGACGTAACGCGGCTCGCCGCGCTGGTCGCGGATGCCGATACGGCGCGAGGTGATGTAGCGCGGACCCATCCCGACCGACTGCCAGGCATGCTCGTCCTTGAACAGTCCGCCGTCGGACTGCAGGGCCTGGTCGTCGTCGTTCGTGATGATTCTGGCCGAGGCTTCCGGAAAGATGTCGAAGGCGGTCTTGCCGACGACGTTCTGGCGCGGCTGGCCGAACTGCATCTCGGCGACGCCGTTGATCAGCAGGTATTGCCGCGTGAGCGCGTCCTTGACCGTGATCTGCGATGGAATGTGGTCGATGATCTCGCGCAGGAAGGTCTGGGTACGGTCGCGCTCCTGCTCGAGGTTGCGACGCTCGGTGATGTCCTCGACCGTGGTGATCCAGCCGCCCTGGGCGAGCGGATTGTAGAGCGCCTGGAACACGCGGCCGTCGCCCGATTCCAGGACGGCCTGGCCGGGCTGTCCTGTCGCGACATTCTGCATGACGCGCGCATGTATCTCGTCGATGTTTCCGGTGAACGCGCCGCGGTCCCGGCGGAACCGGAGCACGTCGTGGAACGAGCAGCCGGATATCGTGTCGTCCTCCGTCAGATGGTACATCTCGCGGTAGCGGCGATTGCAGATCACGAGACGACCTGCGGCGTCGTACAGCACGAGGCCCTGGGTCATGTTGTTCAGCGCCGTGTCCAGCCGCTGCCGCTCGGCCTCGAGGCGCTGCTGGGACTCGCGGTTCTGCCGCTTGATCTGCCTGATGATCAGGAACAGGATCAGCGCGATCACGGCCGCGGACAGCGTCGCCGTGGTCACCATGAAGCCGGTCTGCTGCCGCCAGTCCGCCAGCGCGGCGCCGGCGGTTTGGGTGCCGACGATGACGAGCGGGAAATGCGCCAGCAGCGCCGCCGAGCCGAGGCGATCCTCGCCGTCGATCGGACTCTTGTGACGCAGGGTCTGCTGGCCGCCCTTGGCCAGCACCTCCTTCATCAGTGGAGCATTCCTGAAGCTGCTGCCGACCAGGCGCTCGACGTTCGGATGGCGCGCCATCATCTTGCCGTCGCCGTCGAACAGCGAAATGGCGGCCCCCTCGGGCAGCAGGACGGAGGCGAAGTAACGCTGGTAGCTGTCGGGATCGATCCGCCGGACCATCACGCCGACGAAGGTGCCGTCCGGCAAATTGAGCCGCCGCGCCACGATCGTGGTCCATCTCCCGATGACGAAGCTCTGCACCGATTCCATCAGCACCGGCTTGGACGCGGGATTGGTCTTGAAGGTCTGGAAATAGGCGCGCGACGAGATGTTGATCTTCGGCAGCGGCTGGGTCCGCGACCAGTTGAGGATCTCGCCCTCGGAATCGTAGATGACGATGTCGCCGAGATAGGAGACCGAGCTGATCTTGTCCCGCAGGAAACGGTTCGTCGTCGGTCCCGTCATGCGCTCGCGGAACATCGCGGGCGAGGTGATCTCCGCGAGGTTGATCTGGTCGATCAGGTCGGCGGCGACGGTGTCGGCATCCTCGAACTGCTGGTCGAAATGGCGCGCGAGCAACTGGACGGTGTTCGCGAGCTCGCGCTCGCGGTTGACCAGCGTCCGTTCGCGGAAATCGCCGACGGTCATGGCGGTCACGGCGAAGATGCCGGCCACCAGCAGCGCGCCGCACAGGGTCAGCCACAGGACCGGACCACGCCGCACCGCTGCCTCCCAGCCGTCGGCGACGGCCAGGGACAATCTCGTTGCGATGCTGGAAATGACCTCGTGCATTCCCCCTCCCTGAGGAGACAGGAATACACCGCACAGATGGCCCAAAGCTTAGGAAAGCCAGTTACCTAAGCGTAAATCTGGTTGTGCGATCCGGCCGGCGTGCCGCGCTGCTTGTCGCGCGCTTCGGTTGCGCCGGGGAGGCGGCAACCGCTGCGCTGCATCGTTACCGGCTCGTTAATGCGAGGCGCCGGTGCTGGCGCCGCCACGGCCGTTGCGCAGCCGTCCGACCACGCCGGTCGGAAAGAAATAGACGCTGGCGATGAACAGCAGGCCGAGCCACAGCAGCCAGCGGTCGGGGTGCAGCAGCCCGGGCAGTAGCGGCAGACCGGCTTCGCCCGCCGCCTTGGAGGCGACCCCCATCAGCGATTGCAGGTAGTTCTGCGCGAGGATGAAGATCGTCGCCCCGATGACGGCGCCATAGATCGTGCCCATGCCGCCGATCACGACCATCAGGAGGATGTCGAGCATGATCGAGAAGCTGAGCGAGGTGTCCGGCCCGGCATAGCGCAGCCACAGCGCGTTCAGGATGCCGGCGCTGGCTGCGACCAGCGCGGCGAGGCAGTTGGCGTAGGTGAGGTGGAAGACGGTGCGGAAGCCCAGTGCCTCGGCCCGGAAGCGGTTCTCGCGGATGGCCTGCAGCACGCGTCCGAAAGGCGAGTTCACCACGCGCAGCAGCGCGAGGATCATCAGGGCCGAGACCGCGAAAACCAGATAATAGGTCAGGATGCGGCCGTTGATTTCGAAGCCGAGCAGGCTTTTCGGAATCAGCACCGTGCCCGGGCGAAGCAGTTCGGGCAGCTGGAAGCTGCGCCCGTCCTCGCCGCCGGTGAGCCAGGACAGTTGCGAGGCCAGCACCTGGAACGCCGAGGCCACCGCGAGCGTGATCATGGCAAAGAAGATCGCCGCGACCCGCAGCGAGAACAGGCCGATGGCGAGCGCCAGCAGCGCGGCCAGCGGCAGGCCGACCACGATGCCGGTCGCGACCGCGGCCCAGTTCGGTCCCATCCCGTACAGCGCGATCGCGATCGCGTAGCTGCCGATGCCGTAGAACATCGTGTGGGCGAACGACACCGAGCCGGTATAGCCGAGCAGGAGGTCGTAGGAGGCGACCAGCGCGGCGAACACGCAGATCTTGGCGGCGACGTTCAGCGCCTTGGCGCCGGGAAACAGGAACGGCGTCGCCGCCAGCGCCAGGATGATGACGACGAGGAGGACGGTGAGCACACGGCTCTTCGGCGGATCGCCCGAGAGGATCATCATCGGCTGGTCACCGCATAGAGGCCGCGCGGCCGCCACATCAGGATGGCGACCATCAGCAGGATGTTGGAGACGAGGGCGAGCTTCGGCAGGAGGAAGCCGCCGTAATTGGCCACCATCGCCACCAGGATCGCGCCGATGAAGCAGCCGCCGATCGAGCCGAGCCCGCCGATGATGACGACGATGAAGATCAGCACGGTGAGGTCGTCGCTCATGGAGGCGTGGACCTGCTCGCGATACAGCGCCCACATCACGCCGCCGAGGCCGGCGAGCGCCGATCCGGTCATGAACACGCCGAGGAACAGGCGGCGGATGCGATAGCCGAGCGCCTCGACCATCTCGCGGTTCTCGACGCCGGCGCGGATCAGGAGGCCGAGCTTGGTGCGGTTGAGCACGATCTGGATCGCGATGAAGACGGCAAGGCCGATCAGCATCGCCAGCACGCGGTATTTGGCGATCGCGACGTCGCCGAGGATGAAGGAACCGCGCAGCGAGGCCGGCAGCGGCATCGGGATGATCTGCGGCCCCCACAGCGCATAGAGCGTCTGCTCGGCGACGATCAGGCCGCCCGTGGTCATCAGGATCTGCTTCAAATGCTGGCCGTAGACCGGCAGCACCAGCACGCGCTCGACGATCAGGCCGAGCGCTCCGGAGACCACCATCGCCAGCAGCGCGGCTGGCGCCAGCACGGCGAGGTTCATCCAGAGCGAATCCGCCTGAATGGAGGCCGCGAACGGCGCCAGCACCAGCGTCGCGACATAGGCGCCGACGGCGATGAAGGCGCCGTGGCCGAAATTGAGCACGTCCATCAGGCCGAACACCAGCGTCAGGCCGGAGGCCATGATGAAGATCATCATGCCCATGGCGAGGCTGGCGACGGTCAGCGTCAGCCACGAGCTGGTCGAGCCGATCAGCGGAATCATCAGGAGCGCGAGGGCGATCGGCAGCAGGATCGGCGCGAGGTCGCGCTTCGGCTTCGGCAGCGGATCGTTTGCGGCAAGTTCGCTCACTGATGGGCCTCCAGGCTCAGGCCGAGCAGCCGTTCCTGCAGCGGCACGTCGGCGGCGAGCGCCGCCATCTCGCCGCGATGAACGATGGTGCCGTTGTCCATCACCAGCACATTGTCGCCGAGCTCGCGGGCGGCGAAGAAGTTCTGTTCGATCAGGAGAATGGTGGCGCCCTTGCGCTTGATCTCCTTCAGGCACTCGATCAGCGCCATCACGATCGCCGGGGCAAGGCCCTTGGTCGGTTCGTCGATCAGGAGCAGCTTGCGCGGCTCGATGATGGCGCGCGCGATCGACAACATCTGCTTCTGTCCGCCGGAGAGGCTGCCGGCGCGCGACAGCCAGAAGCGGCGCAGCGCCGGGAAGAAGCCGAAGATCCAGTCGAGCTGGTCGTCGTCGAGCGGCCCGTCGCGTGCCGCCAGCACGAGGTTCTCCTTCACCGTGAGGTCGGAGAACACCGCCATGCTCTCGGGCACGTAGCCGACGCCGCGCCGGGCGATGTCGGGCGTGGCGAGCTGTTCGATGCGCTCGCCGGCGAGGCTGATCTCGCCGCTCGAGGCCTGCCACAGGCCCATGATGGTGCGCAGCGTGGTGGTCTTGCCGGCGCCGTTGCGGCCCAGCAGCATGGTGACCTGCCCCTGCGGCACCGAAAGGTCGATGCCCTGGAGGATGTGATAGCGCCCGATATGGGTGTGCACGCCGGAGAGTTTCAACAGCTCGCTCATGCGACGGTCTCCGCGGCCGTCGCTGCAGTCTTGGGCGCGACGCCGAGATAGGCCTCCTGCACGATCGGCGAGGCGATCACCTCGGCCGGCGGTCCGTCGGCGACGAGCTGGCCGTTATGCAGAACGATGATGCGGTCGGCGAGCGAGCGCACCACGTCCATCTTGTGCTCGACCAGCAGGATGATCTTGCTCCGATCCTGCTTGAGCTGGGCGATCAGGTTGAGGACGACGGGGACCTCGTCGATGCTCATGCCGGCGGTCGGCTCGTCGAACATGAAGACCTTCGGCTGCAAGGCGATCATCAGCGCGACCTCGAGCTTGCGCTGGTCGCCATGCGACAGCGCGGTCGCGGCCACGCTGCGGCGATTGCCGAGCGCGACCTGGTCGAGGATGGCATCGGCCCGCGCGATCAGGTCGCGGCGGACCATCCAGGGCCGCAGCATGTCGTAATGGGTGCCGTCCGCCGCCTGCACCGCGAGGCGGACGTTCTCCTCGACCGTCAGGTTCGGAAACAGGTTGGTCAGCTGGAAGGCCCGGCCGAGGCCGGCGCGGGTACGCATCGGCGCCGAATGCTGGGTGATGTCGGTGCCGTCGAACAGGATGCTGCCGCCGGAGGCGCGCAGCTGGCCCGAGATCAGGTTGAAATAGGTGGTCTTGCCGGCGCCGTTCGGCCCGACGATGGCGGTGAGCTCGCCCGGCCGAAAGCTGCACGTGACGTTGTTCACGGCGACATGTCCGCCGAAGCGGATGGTGAGGTCGCGGGTCTCGAGGGTGAGCGTCATTGGGGTCTGGCGAATGATGAGATGAGAGTGTGACCGCTGCCACCGCTGCGCTCCCTCCCCCGCTTGCGGGGGAGGGCTGGGGAGAGGGTGTCTCAGCAATCGAGAACCCCCAAGAGGAAAAACCCTCTCCCGGCCTCTCCCGCAAGCGGGAGAGGTGAAGCGACAAGGCTCAGCGCTTGTTCTTCACGGGGACGTCCATGTCCTCGATCTTCAGCTCCCGCACCGGCTCGAGCACGGCCCAGGCGACGTTCGGATCGACCTTGACCTTGAAGTGATACATGCTCTGCAGCGCCTGATGGTCCTCCTTGCGGAACACCATCTTGCCCTTCGGCGTGTCGAACTCCATGCCTTCCATCGCGCTGATCAGCTTCTCGCTGTCGGTCGATTTCGCCTTGGTGACGGCGGCGACGACGGACATCGCGGCGGCAAAGCCGCCCGCGGTGAAGAAGTCCGGCGGCGCGTTGAAGCGCTTCTGGTGCTCGGCGACCAGCCAGTCGTTCACCGGGTTCTTCGGAATGTCGTAGTAGTAATAGGTCGCGCCTTCCATGCCCGGCAGGCCCTTGTAGGCGGCCAGCGCCGGCAGGATGTTGCCGCCGGTGGAGAGCTCGATGCCGTAACGCTTCGGGTCCATGTCCTGCAGCTTGGCCAGCGGATTGCCGGCGCCGGCCCAGATCACCCAGATGACCTTGCGACCCGGCTTGTCCTTCAGCGCGTCGAACAGGCGCTGGCCGACGGCGGTGAAGTCGGTGGTGGAGGTCGGAGCATATTCCTCGGCGGCCAGCGTCGCGCCGGTCTTGGCCAGCGCTTCCTTGAAGGCGGCGACGCCGTCGCGGCCGAAGGCATAGTCCTGCGCCAGGGTCGCCACGGTGACGCCCTGCTTGCCGATCGCGACCGCGTTCGAGATCGCATCCTGCGAGGAGTTGCGCGCGGTGCGGAAGATGTAGCGATTCCACTTCTCGCCGGTAATCTGGTCCGCGACAGCGGGCTCGACGATCAGGATCTTCTTGTTCTCCTCGGCGACCGGGAGAATGGCCAGCGCCGCGGCCGACGAGGTCGTGCCGATCGCGATGTCGGCCTTGTCGTCCTGATAAGCCTCGGCCAGCGCGGCCTTGGCGAGGTCGGGCTTGCCCTGGTCGTCCTTGGTGATGATCACGATCTTGCGGCCGTCGATCGTCATGGTGCCCTTGGTGGCATATTCGAAGCCCATCTTCAGGCCGGTCTCGGTCTGCTTGGCATAGGCCTCGAGCGGGCCGGTCTTGCCGTAGATCAGCGCGACCTTGAGGTCGTCGGCCTGCGCGGAGGGACTCGCAGCCAAACCGAGAATGGCCGCGGTGAGAATGAGCGATCGACGCACGATGGTTCCTCCTTGTTGAAATGCTTGTTCAGAACGACTGGCTGACAACGACTTCGCCACAGCGATTTGCACAACGCTGCAAACATTGCAATTCCACCTTCCGGCGGAGCCTGCATGAGGTGCATGTGACAGTCGCGCGACATGCGCTCGCCGATCCTTCGGATCGCCGCGTCTCGCATCGGCCCATGCGTCTCCTCGGCCTCGCCTTGAGCAAGCTCCGCGCCAGATCCGCAGAGTCATACCGCCGTGACTGAAAATGCGGCAGATGCGCCGTGCGAACCATGCGCGGGGCTCGTGGCCGCCATGTCCGGAATCCGAGACTCCGGACAGTCTTCGTCTCGAAAGTCAGACAGGCGGCGATCCCGCGGCGAGGCCGAATTTGGCGAGCTTCTTGTAGAAGGTCGCGCGCGAGATCCGAAGCATTCTGGCGGCTTCCGCGATCTGGCCCTTGCTGGCTGCCAGCGCGTGTTCGAGCGTCTGTTTCTCGAACTCGGCCTCCGCCTCGGCATAGGGCACCACCGAGCCGGTCATCTTCCGGGCCGGTGCCGGAGCGAGGGGCGCCGTGACCGGCAGGATCGGGATGAAATCCTCGCCGGTCAGGCGTCCGGTATCGCTCAGGATCAGCGCCCGCTCCAGCACGTTGCGCAGTTCGCGGACATTGCCCGGCCAGTCATAGCGCGCCAGCGCCGCAAGCCCGCTCGGGGTGATCTTCGCATGGATGAAATCGCCGGACGCGGCGATGTCCTCGATCAGCCGGGCGCAGATCTCGGGCAGGTCGTCGAGGCATTGCCGCAAGGGGGGCAGGTCGATCGAGAGCACGTTGAGGCGATAATAGAGATCGGCGCGGAAGGCGCCCTCGCTGACGCGCTTGCGCAGATCGACATTGGTGGCCGCGATGATGCGCAGGTCGACCTTGACGATCTTGTCCGAGCCGAGAGGCTCGATCTCGCGCTCCTGCAGCACACGCAGCAGCTTGGCCTGCAGCTGCAGCGGCATCTCGCCGATCTCGTCGAGGAACAACGTGCCGCCGTCGGCCAGCCGGAATTTGCCCTCGCGGCCCTTGCGGTCGGCGCCGGTATAGGCGCCGGGCGCCGTACCGAAGAATTCGGACTCGATCAGCGTCTCGGGAATGGCTGCGACATTCACGCTGACGAACGGCTTGTCGGCGCGCGTGGAGGCGTTGTGGATCGCCTGCGCCAGCAGCTCCTTGCCGGTGCCGGTCTCGCCGGTGAGCAGCACGGTCACGCTCTGCCGCGATGCGCGCCTGGCAAACTCCTTGGCCTGCGCGATCGCCGGCGTCGTGCCCACGAAGTCCGCCAGGGTGAAGCGCGCCGCGCGGGCATTCGACAATTGTCGCCGCGCCAGCCGCAGGTCGCTCTCGAGCTGGCTGACGCGCGCGAGCAGCGGCTTGAGGCCCTCGATGTGGTCGTACAGCACGAAGCCGATCGCGCCGATGACGTTGCGCGCCTCGTCCTCGATCGGCATGCGGGTGACGACCAGCTGCTCGCCGCCGAGTTCCATGATGTCGAGCAGGATCGGCTCGCCGCTCTCGGCGACGTTCCGCATCAGGCTGTTCGGGATGATCTCCTCGATCGGCCGGCCGATCGCCTCCGTCGTCTGCTTGAGTCCGAGCGAGGCCAGATACTTCTCGTTGACATAGATCACCCGCCCGCCGCGATCGATCGCGATCGCCCCCTCGCACAGATGCTCCAGCCGCTCGAACAGCGTCACCATCGCCCTGGCGCGGACATAGGCGGGATCGCTGACGGCAGACGGAGACGCGGACATGACATACCCCAGGCGGAGGTCCGTCTGTCTATCACGAAAAGCCAAGCAATTTCAAAGCGGGAATGGGCCTCGATCCGGGACGCCCCGACCTGTCGGGACCACCCGCGGATCCCGCGGCACGCTACCGCCGGTATCCGCTCGCCCGCGAATAGCCTTGCCTGTTCTGCTGCGTCGGGCGGTTGGATACGCCGGGGCGGGATTCGCTGGAGACGGGCGTTGCGAGCTTCAGCTCCTCCAGGAAGATCGGCCGGGCGAAATAATAGCCTTGCGCGTAGCGGATCTTGGTCGCGGCCTGGAGATAGGCGAGCTCCTCGAAGGATTCGAGGCCTTCCGCGATCACGGTCATGCCGAGCGCATCGCTCAGCGATTCGATCGCACGGAGGATGCCCTGGCTGCGCGGGCGCTTGTGGATGTCCGTGATGAAGGAGCGGTCGATCTTGATCTCGTCGGCGGTGATGTCCGCCAGCGCAGAGAGCGAGGAATAGCCGGTTCCGAAATCGTCGATCGAGATGCCGACGCCGAGCTTGCGGAACATCGGCAGGATCTCCGCCTGGAAATGATTCTTGGCGACGAAGGCATCCTCCGTCACCTCGATCATGAAGCGCTGCGCGAAGCCGGTCTCTTCGAGCGCCCGGGCGAAATCGCGCATGAATTCGGGGTCGTCGGCCTGCTTGGCGGCGACGTTGATGCTGATGGTCGCCTCCGCGCCGAACGTGTCGTTGATGAGGTCGATCGATTTCACGATCTGGGCGAGCACCAGATGGGTCAGTTCGTCGATCAGGCCGAGTTCGGTGGCGAGGTTGATGAAGGAGCCGGGCGCCTGGATCACGCCATCGTCGTCGCGCAGGCGAACCAGGGCCTCGATGCCCTTCACCTCCTGCGTCCTGATGTCGACCTTGGACTGGAACGCGCAGCAGAAGCGCTTTTCCAGGATGGCGAGCCGCAGCGCCTGCTCGACCTTCATCCGTGCCAGCGCGTCGCGCTCCATGCCGGAGTCGAAGAAGGCGGCCGAGCCCTTGCCGCCGTTCTTGATGCTGTACATCGCGATGTCGGCGTTCTGGCGCAGCGCTTCGAAACTGCGGCCGTGCTCGGGATAGAGGCTGACGCCGACGGAAGTGGAGGCGAACACCTCCGAACTGTCGATGAAGAACGGCGCGGTGAGCCGTTCCAGCGTCGCCTGGATGAATTCGGCGACCTCCTCCTGGCTCTGCACCGGCGACAGCAGCAGCAGGAATTCGTCGCCGGAGATGCGCGACAGCATATCGGTCTCGCGCAGCCCGCGCCCGAGCCGCTTGGCGAGTTCGACCAGCAGCGCGTCGCCGACGGCGTGACCGTAATAGTCGTTGATGTGCTTGAAATTGTCGACGTCGAGGAAGGCCAGCGCGAAACGTTCGGTGTCGCGGCCAAGGGGGAGCAGGCTGTTGACGCGATGCTCGATGACGCGGCGCGAGGGCAGTCCGGTCAGCTCGTCGAAATAGGCCGAACGGAACAGCTGGTCCTCGAAATTCTTCTGCTCGGTGATGTCGGCGGAGGTCGAGATCAAAAGATCCCGTCCGGCGAGGCGGACCGGGCGATGCGTGGTGAGCAGCACCTGCCGGGCCGCGCCGTCATGCAGCGCTTCCTCGGTCACCACGGCTCGCCCGTCGTGCAGCGCCCTGCGGCAGGCTTCGCGTCGCGTCGCGAGATCGGGCGGAGGGCGGCTGCCGTCCATGCCGAGCTGGTTTGCGGCGGCATCATTGACCAGCAGAAGCTCGCCCTTTGCGTCCTGAACGGTCAGGCCCGCCGGCAGCATTCTAACGATTTCCTTGAGAAATCCGAGTTCGGCTTCGGTCGCGCCGGAATGGGCTTTGTCGTTCATCGAAATCACGAATCTTGTTGTTTCAGCGCGCCTTTGCAATGGGCGCGATCTTGCGTGGTTCCCTCTTAGGTTTGGTTAAGGGGTCCGCAGAATTACGGATGTGTTTTGCGTCGATGCGCCGCGCGCAGTCGATCGTCATTAACAGGGCGTCAACGCCGACGGCGAAATTGCGCGCAAAAGGGAAACGATCATCCGCTGCGGATGGTCTTCTAGCCGCTCTCCGGAATCCGGCACTGCATGACGCAGTGCAGGCCTGTCTTCAGATATGCGATCTCCGTCTTGCCGTCGAAGGCGGACAGCGCCGACCTGAGGAGCTTGCTGCCGAAACCCGGGTCGGACACCGTCTCGACGCTCGGGCCCTCGGTCTCGTCCCAGGTGATGGTCAGGCGATCGTCGCTGACCGTCCACGACACCTGCAGCAAGCCCCTTGGCGCGGAGAATGCGCCATACTTGCCGGCGTTGGTGGCGAGTTCGTGAAACATCAGTGACAGCGTGACCGCGAGCTTCGGTGGCAGGAAAAGCCGGTCGCCGTTCAGCGTGAATCGGACATGGCCGTACGGCCCGAGCTCGGAGATCAGGAGATCGCGAATGTCGCAGCCCGACTTGTCGATCCGCGAGATCAGGTCGTCGGTCGTCGCCAGCGACCGCAGCCGCGGATCGATCCGCGCCCAGACCTCCGGCTGGTCGTGCAGCACCTGATGCAGCACGGCGTGAACCGTCGAGAGCTTGTTCTTGAGCCGGTGCTGGAGTTCGTCGACCAGCAGCTTGCGATACTCTTCTTCCTCGATCAGCCGCTTCGACACCCGGCGCTGTTCGATCAGCAGCGAGCGATAGTGCTCGACGCCCCAGATGGTGAGCGCGCACACCCCCCAGTAGATCGCCAGCAGCACGAAGCGGGCGCGATCGGGCGCCGTTTCGCTGAAATTGAGGACGACGCCGAGCAAGCCGCCGGCCAGCGCCGTGATGACGCCGATGCGCAGGCCGCCGAATGCGGCGGCAAAGAACACGGCCGGAAAATACGGGATGAAGTAGACGTCCGGCCGGACATGCGACAGACCCCAGCGTGTCAGGGTCGCCAGCAACAGGCAGGCGAGCGCAAACGCAACGCTCAGCCCCCGCGATGGCTGAGCTTCGCCCTGCCAGCCGTTGCGGAAGTCATCGATCAGCTTGTGCATGCACCGCCCGCTGGGATGGGCGTTCGAAACTCGAACGGATGGGAATGTTACGCATCTCGCGTGCGCAAGCAAAGCGCGCCGCGTCGGCCGGTGCGTGCGACGATGGTCGCGTTGCGGTCGCCAGCCGAGGGGTGCGTCGCGGCATCGACCCGTCCGGGACGCGCGGCAATCCGGCAGCAATGGATGGTGGGGTCAACGGGATCAAAGGAGGCGGGCGTACCGGATTGCAGATCGCTTCACTGTTGGGGCCGAAGGCGCCGAAATTGTGATCCTTGCCCCATGTCTACCGGAAAGCGAACATGTTCGTCATGCAACGGCCGCCCGCGCGGGCCGGATGGTTGGCAGGCGTTCCCCGGCCCACCCGACGAATTCAGGCCGCTCTCATCCTGACCCGCAATCCGTCGCGCGGCTTCGGGATCGGCCACATCTGCCAGTCCGGCCTGTAGCCTGGGGCGATCGACACCTCGATGTTCTGCAGGAAGTGCCGGGCGAAGCATTTTGCCTGCATGTAGGCGAAGTGCAGGCCGAGGCACATATGCGCGCCGCCGCCGAACGGGACGAAGGCGAAGCGATGGCGATTGCGCTGGGTCTCCTCGGTGAAGCGCAGCGGATCGAAGCGCTGCGGCTCCGGCCAGATCTCCTTCATGTGGTGCGTGTAGAGCGGATTGACGCCGACCGCGGTTCCGGCGGGAACCGAATAGCCCTTGAAGGTGAAATCGCGCATCGCCCGGCGCGGCATCGAGGGCACCGGCGGCCGGATCCGCAACGCCTCCTTGAAGGCCATGTCCGTGAGCGGCATCTTTTCGAGATCGTCGAAGCTGCTGGGCGCATCCGTCGCCAGGCCGAGCGCGAGCACCTCGGCCCGCAATTTGTCCTGCCATTCCGGATTGGCGGCGAGCTCGCAGATGAAGGAGGTCAGCGACGAAGTCAGCGTGTCGTGCGCCGCCATCATCAGGAAGCTCATGTGGTCGATGATGTCCTGGTCCGAGAGCAACGCGCCGTTCTCATGCGTGGCGCGGCAGAGCTGCGAGAACAGATCGTCGCCGCCGAGATTGCCGCGACGGAGCGGGATCTGTTCGCGGAAATAGGCGACGATCCGCTGGCGCCCCGCGACGCCGCGCGCCATCTGTGTGCCCGGCACCGGTCGGCGGATCGGGGCGACCGCGGCCGCGACCATGTCGACGAAGGCGCGGTTGATGTCGTCGACCTCGGGGCCGATGTCGGCGCCGAGGAAGGACGTCGCCGCCAGGTCGAGCGTGAGCTGCTTCATCGCCGGATAAAGCTGCATCTCGCCGGGCCTGGCCTTCCACTGCGCGACGCGCGCGGCGATGCCGCGATCGAGGTCGCCGAGATAGGACTTCATCGGCCCGGATTTGAAGGCCACCGACAGCGCCTTGCGGTGCAGCCGGTGCTCGTCGAAATCGAGCAGCATCAGGCCGCGCGGAAACAGCCGGCCGAGCACGTGGTTCCAGCCGTGGGTGGAGGAAAACAGCCTGGCCTGGTCGAACATCACGAGTTCGTTGGCCTCGGGCCCGAGCAGCACCACGTTGGTCTCGCCGAATACATGGGTGCGGTAGATCGGCCCGTATTTGGCGGCATTCGCCTCGATATGCCCCTTGGGATCGGCCAGCACCTGGAAGGTCTTGCCGATGATCGGCCAGCCCTCGTCGCCGGGGATGTGCGTCAGCTGGTTGCGTTTCGGCGCGGTATAGGGAAGCGCAGGGGCCACATTCTGCATCGACATGACGATTGCTCCGGTTGGCTGACCGAACGGACATCGCGAGCGGCGCGCCGCTGTGGCGGTCCGCGCCGTGCTGATCGCATCAGCATAGCACGGGCTGCCGCATTCCATCGTCGTGCCGCGGCGTCGCAGCCGCGGCACTCGCGACCTAACGCTTCGCCGCTTCCTTCTGCAGATCAGGCGCGTTGACGGCGGGAATAGCGACGCGGCCGGGGCCGGTGACCTTCAACGCCTCGGCGGCCTTCTCGTTCTCCATGATCTTGGCCATCACGGCCTGGCCCGCCCGCTCGAAGATGGCGCGGTTCTCGATCACGAATTTCTGCGACCGGCGCAGGCCGTCGATATAGCCGTTGATCTCCGGCACGACGTAGCGGGCCACCATGTCCCAGCTGCGGCGCGTGGCTTCCGGATTGGCCCAGTCGTGCACGAATCCGATGACGGCGCCGACGCCGCCGGAGACTTCCATCACGTTCTTGATGGTCTTGACGAGATCGTCGGGCGTGCCGATCGTGGACGCGGCGCCCTCGACGAAGGCGGTCTTGTCCACGGCCTCGTCGGGCGAGGTGAAGGCGGTGAGGCCCGGCCGCTGCAAGGTGCCGACGTTATATTCGTTGTGCCAGCGCATCAGCCCGGCGCCGGCCTCCTTGCGGGCCTGTTCGCGGCTCTCGGCGATGTGGAAGCTGAGCAGCACGCGCCAGTCGGCACGGTTCACGGTGGTGCCGTGCTTCTTGGCGGCATCCTCGGCGAACTGCCATTGCTGCCGCAGCGACATCAGCCCCTGCGTCGTCATGGAGCCCAGCGAGATGATGCCGATGCCGTATTTGCCGGCGAGCGTCATGCCCGAGGGCGAGATCTGCGAGGCCACCACGAACGGCATCTCCTCCTGCAGCGGCAGGATCTGCAGCGCGGCATCGTTCATGGTGAACCAGTCGCTCTTCGCCGTGACGCGCTCGCCGTTGAAGAGGCGGCGGATCACGCCGATCGCCTCGTCCTGGCGGTCGCGCTGCGTCATCGGGTCGATGCCGAGCGTGTGCGCGTCGGAGGCCAGCGCGCCGGGGCCGGAGCCGAAAATGGCGCGGCCGCCGGTCATGTGGTCGAGCTGCACCATGCGCTGGGCGACGTTGTAGGGATGGTGATAGGGCAGCGACACCACGCCGGTGCCGAGCCTGATCCGCTTGGTGCGCTCGCCGGCCGCCGCCAGGAACATCTCGGGCGAGGCGATCATCTCCCAGCCGGAGGAGTGATGCTCGCCGCACCAGAACTCGTCGTAGCCGAGGGAATCGAGCTGTTCGACCAGATCCAGATCGCGCCGGAACTGGAGCATCGGATGCTCACCGATCGGGTGATGCGGGGCAAGGAAAGCCCCGAATTTCAGACGCGCCATGGCGTTCTCTCCGCTGATTTTCTGTTCGTTGAAGCGATGAGGCTACGTGGGCGATGGCGCGAAGGCAATCGCGCCCTTGTCCCGCGTTGCGGAATGCAGGGCATGTGCTGGCGCTGCATCTTCTCCCTCTCCCCGTTCTTACGGGGAGAGGTGGAGGAAGACTACCGCGTCATCCTGTTCCAGGCATCCAGCCCGGCGATCTTGTAGGCCTCGGCCAGCGTCGGATAGTTGAACGTGTTCTGGATGAAATAGTCGATGCCGCCCTTGAGGTTGAGCACCGCCTGGCCGATATGGATCAGCTCGGTGGCGCCTTCGCCCAGGATATGGACGCCGAGCAGCCTTCGGGTCTTGGTCGAGAAGATCATCTTCATCATGCCGCTGTTCAGCCCCATGATGTGCCCGCGCGAGGTCTCGCGGAAGCGTGCGATGCCGACCTCGTAGGGAATGCCGCGCGTGCGGACCTCCTCTTCCGTCAATCCCGCGGTCGAGATCTCCGGCACCGAATAGATGCCGTAGGGAAAGAACTCCGGCGGCGCCAGCGGCTCCATGCCGAGCGCGTGGCAGGCGGCGACGCGGCCCTGCTCCATGGAGGTCGAGGCGAGACTCGGAAAGCCGATCACGTCGCCGGCGGCATAGATGTGCGGCACGCCTGTCTGCAGGGTCACGGGATCGACCGCGATGCGGCCGCGGTGATCCACCGCGATGCCGGCGGCCTCGAGGTTGAGCCGGTCGGTGGCGCCGACGCGTCCGGCCGCGAACAGCAGCATTTCCGTGGTGACGTGGCGGCCGTCCGACAGATGCGTGACGATGTGGCCCTGCGCATTCCTCTCGATCGAGGTCACCTTGGAGCCGAGCCGGAGCGCGACGTTGCGATCGCGCAATTCGTGCATGAACTCGTCCATCAACTCCTTGTCGATGAAATCGAGGAAGGTCGGCCGCGGCTCGATCAGGGTCACGGGCACGTCGAGCGCGCTGAAGATGGTGGCATATTCGACGCCGATCACGCCGGCGCCAATCACGGCCAAACTGCGCGGAAGCTTGGGCAATTCGATGATCTCGTCGCTGTCCAGCACCGTCGTGCCGTCGAACGGCACATCGTCCGGGCGAAACGGCCGCGTGCCGCAGGCGATCAGGATGAAGGCCGCCGACACCACTTTGGTCTCGCCGATCGCGCTTGTGATCTCGACCTCGTGCGGCGAGACGAAGCGCGCCTCTCCATTGGCGGTGCGCACGAGGTTGCGGCTGAACTGATGCTCGAGCACCTCGACCTCGTGGTCGAGCGTCTTCTGCAGCCGCGTCATCAGATCGCTGGCGGCGATGTCCTGTTTGACGCGGTAGGAGCGGCCATAGAAGCCGCGCTCGCGCCAGCCGGAGAGATTGAGCACCGTCTCGCGCAGCGTCTTCGATGGAATGGTGCCGGTATGCACGGAGACGCCGCCGACGCGCCGCCCCTTCTCGACCACGAGCACGGCCTTGCCGAGCTTGGCACATTGTACCGCGGCCCGGCGCCCCGACGGGCCCGAGCCGATCACCACCATGTCGTAGTCGTACATCTGAAGACGCCCGAGCCCCCGCGAATCGGCCCATATTGCCATGCAGCAATTGGGCCAAAGATGACAGCGAGGCAGCCGCAATCGATCTGGACGAAGTTGAGGCAATGAGGTTAATTTGTGCGGATTTACTGCGGATTTCGACGGGGTTAACACTTCAACCGGACCCGCACGGGGTTTTTATTTTGCGTTGCAGCAACTATCTGTTTCCGATGACGTTGAACGTCGCCTGCCAGGAGTTGCCGTGTCGCTCGCCAGAAACATCGATCTCTTGAGACGCCTGCGGCTGGACAGCCTGCGCCTCGCCGAATTCGGCCGCGCCGACACCACCAGCCCGCTTCAGGAGGTCACCGCGTTCGGCGACAATCCCGGCAATCTGCGCATGTTCGCCTTCGTGCCGCCGCAGCTGCAGAAGCCGCGCGCGCTCGTCGTCGTGCTGCACGGCTGCGGCCAGACCGCGGCCGGCTACGATCTCGGCGCGGGATGGTCTATGCTGGCGCGCCATTACGGCTTTGCGCTTTTGATGCCCGAGCAGCAGCGGGCCAACAACGCCAACACCTGCTTCAACTGGTTCAATCCGGAAGACACCGCGCGGGACGGCGGCGAGGCCCGTTCGATCCGCGAGATGGTCGCGCACATGTCGAAGGCGCATCGCATCGACCCCAGGCGCATCTTCGTCACCGGCCTGTCCGCCGGCGGCGGCATGACCTCGGTGATGCTCGCGACCTATCCGGAGGTGTTTGCGGCCGGTGCGGTGATCGCCGGCCTGCCCTATGGCATCGCCGCGAATCTGCGCGAGGCGCTGGACGGCATGTTTCACTCCCCGGCACGGCCCGAGCGCGAACTCGGCGATTTCGTGCGCCGTGCCTCGGACCATCGCGGACCCTGGCCGCGGATCTCGGTGTGGCACGGCAGCGCCGACCGCACCGTCAATCCCGGCAATGCCAACGAGATCGTCAAGCAATGGCTCGACCTGCACGATCTTCCGGCAGAGCCCATGGCCGAGACGATCGTCGACGGCCACCCGCGACAGGCCTGGTGGAACGCCGACGGCGAAACGCTGGTGGAATCCTATGTCATCAACGACATGGCGCACGGCACGCCGCTCGGCGTCGCCGACAACGACCAGCGTTATGGCGTCGAGGGCGCGTTCCTGATCGAGGCCGGCATTTCCTCATCCTACCACATCGCGAAGTTCTTCGGCCTGACCGGCTGGATCGCGGACCCGCAGAAGGCGGCTGCAAAGCCCGCAGCCGCACCGCCGCCCGCCCGCTCGCGGGCGCCGCATCTGGCCCGCACCATCCGCGCCGAGGCGGCCGAAGAGCCGGCCGAGCCGCAAGAAGGCAAGCCGCGCAGCCTCGACATCGGCCAGATCATCAC
>CAYREH010000018.1:20693-64029 GCA_964423245.1 uncultured Bradyrhizobium sp.
CGGCCGAGCCGCAAGAAGGCAAGCCGCGCAGCCTCGACATCGGCCAGATCATCACCCGCGCGCTGACCGCCGCGGGGCTGATGAAGTAGCCTAGGCTGTCGCCTCGATCATCTCGATCGGTGTCACCGTCACCTCGCCGCCGGAGATCTTTCGCGTCATCTCCTGATAACGCCTGAAGAACTCCCGCGACTGCAGCATCCTTTGCGCGTCATCGTCGCTGACGCTGGCGAGATGGAAATAGTGCGCGCTGTCGCGGTGCTTGAGGCAGCGATAGCCGATCCGTCCCTTCAGCTCCGGATCCCCATCGATCGCCTTGATGAAGCGGTCGATCTCCTGGTGCCAGGCCTCCGTCGTGCCGTTCCTGAATTCGTATTCGATCATGAAGTGCTTCATGTGCGGCTCCCTTTTCGTGCGCCGCATCATCATTTGCGGCACGCGGGTGATCCTGCAAGTATGGACAAAATGGATAGTATGGACTTTCTCGACGTCGTTCCTATCCTTGGCTGCAAGGGTTTGATTGGCCGCAGGCTTTGATCTGCAACGCTGCTGCATGGAGACGACGATATGGCGAAGGCAATGGCCGCGCGCAGCTGTCCGGTCGCGGCGTTTCAGAAAATGATCGGCGGCAAATACAAGCTGCGTATCGTCTGGGATCTCCGGGATGGCCCGCGCCGCTACGGCGAGATCAGGAGCGGCCTGCTGCGCGGGACGGAAGGCAGCGCCGAAATCACGCCGCGTGTGCTCAGCCGGGAATTGAAGGCCCTGACCCAGAGCGGCCTGATCGATCGCAGGGACTTCGGCGAGATGCCGCCGAAGGTCGAGTATCGCCTGACGCGCAAGGGCAAGAGTTTCGTCCCGGTCGTGGCCGCGATCCGCGAGTGGGGCGAGCTTAACCTGGGCGACGCGGCGGCGCGGGTGGGCGCCGCCGGGTAGCGCTCACATCTCGCCGGTGATGAACGGATTGGTCATCCGCTCCTGGCCGAGACTCGAGCCGGCGCCATGGCCGCAGATGAAGCCGACATCGTCGCCGAGCGGCAGCAGCTTGGTCAGAATCGAATTGATCAGCGTGGGGTGACTGCCGCCAGGCAGATCGGTGCGCCCGACCGAGCCGGCGAACAGCACGTCCCCGACATGGGCAAAGCGCAGATCCTTGTTGAAGAACACGACGCTGCCCGGCGAGTGGCCCGGGCAATGCAGGATGTCGAACGACAGGGCGCCGATCGACACGGTGTCGCCCTCGTTCAGCCAGCGATCCGGCGCGAAATTGCGCACGCCGGTCATGCCGAAGCGCGCGCCGCTCTCGACCACGTTGTCGAGCAGGAACTTGTCCGCCTCGTGCGGGCCCTCGATCGGCACCTTCAGCGCATCGCGCAGATCCGCGGCGCCGCCGACATGGTCGATATGGCCATGGGTCAGCCAGATCTTCTCCACGGTGACGCCGGTCTGCTTGATCGCGTCCAGGATCTTCGGCACGTCGCCGCCGGGATCGATCACCACGGCCTTCTTGCCGGGCTCGTCCCAGATGATGGTGCAGTTCTGCTCGAACAGCGTCACGGGGACGATGATCGCGCCGGCCTTGGCCTTGTCGTTTTGCTCGCTCATGCGCCTCACAATGCCGATTTTTGCCATGCCGCCAAGCAAAAGATTTGCGCGCCTTGCGTGGAACGGCGGGATCGCGGGTCACATCTGCGTCGCGTTCGGCCGGCGCCCGCTGAACCGGAACGCCGTTGCCGCGTTCTCTCGCCCGGGGCGCAGATTTGGATGGTTCCGGCATGGCTGAACGTAACGCGCATTGGTGGCGCGAGGGCATCTTCTATCAGATCTATCCGCGCTCCTTTCAGGACTCGGACGGCGACGGCGTGGGCGATCTTCGCGGCATGCTGGCGCGGCTGCCCTACGTCAGGTCGCTCGGTGTCGACGCGATCTGGCTGTCGCCGATCTTTCCCTCGCCGATGGCCGATTTCGGCTACGACATCGCGGACTATAACGGCATCGACCCGCTGTTCGGCACCATGGCGGATTTCGACGCGCTGCTCGCCGCCGCCCATGATCACGGCCTCAGGCTGATCCTCGATCTGGTGCCGAACCACACCTCCGACCGGCATCCCTGGTTCGTCGAGAGCCGCGCCTCGCGCGACAATCCGAAACGCGACTGGTATGTCTGGCGTGATCCGGCGCCGGATGGCGGGCCGCCGAACAACTGGCTGTCGGAATTCGGCGGCAGCGCCTGGCAGTTCGACGCGACCACGGGCCAGTATTACTACCACGCCTTCCTCGCGCAGCAGCCGGACCTCAACTGGCGCAATCCGGAGGTGCGTTCGGCGATCTACGACGTGATGCGGTTCTGGCTCGAGAAAGGCGTCGACGGCTTCCGCGTCGACGTGATCTGGCATCTGATCAAGGACGCGCAATTCCGCGACAACCCGCCCAATCCCCACTATGTCGAGGGCCGCCCGCCGCACGAGAAGTTCCTGACGCAATACTCCACGGACCAGGCGGAGGTGCACCAGGTCATCGCCGAGATGCGGCGCGTCACCGATGCCTATGATGGCCGCGTGCTGATCGGCGAAGTCTATCTGCCGCTGCACCGGCTGATGGCCTATTACGGCAACGACCTCACCGGCGCGCAGATGCCGTTCAATTTCGCGCTGCTCTCGACCTTCTGGAGCGCGCGCGCGATCGGGCAGATCGTCGCCGATTACGAGAAGGCGTTGCCGAAGGGCGCGTGGCCGAACTGGGTGCTCGGCAATCATGATCGGCCGCGCGTGGCGAGCCGCGTCGGACCCGAGCAGGCCCGCGTCGCCGCGATGCTGCTGCTGACGCTGCGCGGCACGCCGACGCTTTATTATGGCGACGAGATCGGCATGCATCAGGTCGCCATCGCGCCCGAACATGTCCGCGATCCCTTCGAGAAGAACCTCCCCGGTCTCGGCGTCGGCCGCGACGGCTGCCGCACGCCGATGCAATGGGACTCGTCCGAATTCGCGGGCTTCTCGCAAAGTCAGCCCTGGCTTCCCGTGCCCGACAGCCATGTTCGCGACAACGTGGTCCGTCTCGACGCCGATCGCCGCTCGATCCTCAGCCTCTACCGGCGCCTGATCGCGCTGCGCAAGAGCTCTCCGGCGCTGATCGGTGGCGACTATCATCCGGTCGCCGCGCAGGGCGATCTCCTGATCTATCGCCGCGAGGCGGGGCAGGCGTCGGTCACCGTGGTGCTCAATCTCGGTCCCGATCCGATCCCCGTCACGACCAGCGCGATCCGCTTCGGCAGCGAGATCCTGCTGTCGACGTTCCTGGATCGCGAAGGCGAGCGGCTGGAGGGCGTGCTGAAGCTGCGCGGGAACGAGGGCGTCATCGTGGCGCAGCCGTAACACGTCGTGCCGGGGTTCGCGGCGTCGTCGCGCTCCGGAACGAGCGGCGGAGGTGGTGTCCGCACCCCAGGGAATCGGCTATTCTCGCCCCATGGACAACGCCGCCCGCACCATCGCCCTCGTGCCGCCGCCGGATCGCCGCCAGTCGGAGACGGCGCTGGCGATCGCGCGCGGCACGGCGCGGCTGTTGCGATCGCTCGGCTTCACCTGCATCAGCGAATTGCCGCTGCCGTCGGGGCGTCGCGCCGATCTCGTCGCGCTGAACGAGCGCGGCGAGATCTGGATCGTCGAGATCAAGTCGTCGGTCGAGGATCTGCGCGCCGACCAGAAATGGCACGAATACCGCGCCCATTGCGATCGGCTGTTCTTCGCCTTCACGCAGGATCTGCCATGCGAGATCTTTCCCGATGATACCGGCCTCATCATCGCCGATGCCTATGGCGCCCACCTGCAATGCGAGGCGCCCGAGCACAGACTCGCCGCCGCCACGCGCAAGCAGATGACGGTGCGCTTTGCCATGGCCGCCGCGCTGCGGATCAACCGCCTCGTCGATCCGCAGGGCCACGCGGAGTTCTGGGAGTAGGTTTGTCTCGTGTCCTGGACGCGCCGCAACGCGCCAGCGTTGCCGCGCAGAGCCGGGACCCGGAAGACAATGGTTCAAGCCGAGGCCAGAGCCCCGGCTCTGCAGCGCGTCACGTCGTGCTGCGCTGCGTCCGGGGCATGAGGGCGGCGCCAGAATTATCGCGGCGCGCGCTTGGCGAGGATGCGCTGCAGCGTGCGGCGATGCATGTTCAGCCGCCGTGCGGTCTCCGAGACGTTGCGGTTGCACATCTCGTAGATGCGCTGGATGTGCTCCCAGCGAACGCGATCGGCGGACATCGGGTTGGTCGGCAGTTCGGACTTTTCCGAGCTGGTCGACAGCAGCGCGGCGACGACATCGTCGGCGTCGGCCGGCTTCGAGAGATAATCGACCGCACCCATCTTCACCGCGGTCACCGCGGTGGCGATGTTGCCATAGCCGGTCAGCACGATGGCGCGGGCATCGGGGCGCTTCTTCTTCAGCGCCGAGACGACGTCGAGTCCGTTGCCGTCGCCGAGCCGCAGGTCCACCACGGCATAGGCCGGCGCCGCCCTGCCGATCTGCGAAAGACCTTCGGCGACCGTATCGCAGGATGTGACCGCGAAACCACGGCTCTCCATGGCGCGTGACAGCCGCTCCAGGAACGGCTTGTCGTCCTCCACGATCAGCAGCGAGCGGTCGGTCTGTTCGTTCAGTTCGGCGATGGCGTTCAAGGTTTTGTCCTCTCTCCAACGCGACACATATGGCCTTGCGATCGGGCGGTGCCAAGGCCACCAAAGGTCGATCCGGGGGGCCGTGCGACGCCAGGTCGCGGGATTATACTAATGTCTCGTCCTGAACCTCGATAGCCTCAAAACGCTCTCGCGGCCATGTGATCTGGACCACCGCGCCGTGCTCGGGGAAGATCCGGTTGGTAAACGAGACCTTGGCGCCGGTGCGCTCCAGCAGGGTGCGGGCGATGAACACGCCGAGCCCGAGACCCCGCCGCTCGCCGCTGCCGTCGTCGAGATTGCGCCGCCGCGACAGATAAGGCTCGCCGATCCGCTTCAGGATGTCAGGCGGAATGCCGGGCCCGTCGTCGGAGATCACGAGCTCGATCGTGTCCTTGTTCCACCACGCATTCACCTCGACCGTGTTGCGGGCGAAGTCGACCGCGTTCTCGACGATGTTGCCGACGCCGTAGAGGATGGCGGGATTGCGCGAGCCCACCGGCTCGGCCGCGGCGGTGACCGCGATCCGCACCTTGATCTCGACGCCGAAATCCCGATGCGGCGCCACCACCTCCTCGATCAGCTCCGACAACTTCATATGGTCGAACGGCGCACCGGTCGCCGACAGCTGGGTGATCTTGCTGAGAATGTCCCGGCAGCGCTGGGTCTGCTCGCGCAGCGTCTTCAGGTCGCCCGCAAAGTTCGGATCCTTCATCGTCCTCTCCATTTCCCGGGCGATCAGGAAGATGGTGGCGAGCGGCGTGCCGAGTTCGTGCGCGGCCGCGGCGGCGAGGCCGTCGAGCTGGGTCAGGTGCTGTTCGCGCGTCAGCACCAGTTCGGTGGCGGCGAGCGCGTCCGCGAGCTTGCGCGCCTCCTCGGTGACCTGGAACGAGTAGAGGCTGGTGACGCCGATCGCGAGCACGATCGAGAGCCAGACGCCGACGAGATAGATCGGCGGCAGCACCAGCGGATCGTCGGAATCCCAGGGCAGCGGCAGGTGATAGAAGAACAGGATCGAGGCGCAGGCCACCGCCAGCAGGCCGAGGCCGAAGGTGGAGCGGGCCGGCAGCGCCGTCGCCGAGATCAGCACGGGCGCGAGGAACAGGAACGAGAACGGGTTCTGCAGGCCGCCGGTGAAGAACAGCAGCGCGGCGAGTTCCACGATGTTCAGCGCCAGCAGCCCGGCTGCCTGCATCGGCTCCAGCCGCTGCATCGGATTGGCGGCGGTCTGCAGCGCCAGATTGAGGGCCGCCGACAGCGCGATGATGCTGACGCAGGGAATGGTCTCGACGTTGAATTCCAGTCCCTGCGCCACGATGAAGATCGCGGCGAGCTGGCCCAGCACCGCCAGCCAGCGCAGCCGCAGGATGGTGTCGAGGCGGATGTGCCGTCGCGCGGTGCGGAAATCGGTATCGGCAGTTTCGGTCATGTCGGCCAATCTGGCGGGGCTGTCCCGATCGCGGATGGATGGTGCGTGCATGGTCTTGCGCTTCCCGCTGCAATAGCAGAATAACGCCCAGCATGACCCAGAATGAGAACGCTTCAAGTCGGCCGACTGTCGCGGGCCAGCCGCCGGCCGCGGCGATCGCGGTCGACCGTCTCGTCAAGGTCTATAAGCAGACTCGCGCCGTCGACGATATCTCTTTTTCGCTGCCCCGCGGCAGCATCACCGGGCTTCTGGGCGGCAACGGGGCCGGCAAGACCACGACGATCGCCATGATCATGGGCCTCGTGCTGCCGACCTCCGGCCGCGTGCAGGTGCTGGGCCATCCGATGCCCGATCAGAGCGCGGCGGTGCTGGGCCGGATGAATTTCGAGAGCCCCTATGTCGACATGCCGATGCGCCTCACGGTGCGGCAGAACCTCACCGTGTTCGGCAGGCTCTATGCGGTGGAGAACCTGTCCGACCGCATCAAGGCCCTCGCCGAGGATCTCGATCTCAACGATTTCATCGATCGCCCCAACGGCAAGCTGTCGGCGGGGCAGAAGACCCGCGTCGCGCTGGCCAAGGCGCTGATCAATTCGCCCGAGCTGCTGTTGCTGGACGAGCCGACCGCCTCGCTCGACCCTGATACGGCCGACTGGGTGCGCGCCCATCTGGAGCGCTATCGCCGCGCGCACAATGCCAGCATCCTGCTCGCCTCGCACAACATGCTGGAGGTCGAGCGGCTCTGCGACCGCATCATCATCATGAAGCGCGGCCGCATCGAGGACGACGACACGCCGGCAGCCATCATGGCCCGCTACAACCGCACCACGCTCGAGGAGGTGTTCCTGGACGTCGCGCGTGGCCGCACGAACGGGGTGAGGGAGGGGACGAGATGATGAGCATCTGTAGCCCGGATGGAGCGCAGCGCAATCCGGGATCATTTTCGCCGGTCGCACGACTCCCGGATTTCGCTGCGTTCCATCCGGGCTACGGGTTATGCCGGGGCGCTTTGGTGCGGTCGTGACTGACCTCTCGCTCCATCGCGCCATCTCCGCCCATCGCGTCTTCGCGATGGTGCTGCGCTATTGGTACCTGCTGCTGTCGTCCTGGCCGCGGCTGCTGGAATTGTTGTACTGGCCGGCGCTGCAGGTCATCACCTGGGGCTTCCTGCAATCCTACATCGCGGAGAACGCCAATTTCTTCGCGCGGGCCGGCGGCACGCTGATCGGCGCCGTCATCCTCTGGGACATCCTGTTTCGGGGCCAGCTCGGCTTCTCGATCTCCTTCCTCGAGGAGATGTGGGCGCGCAACCTCGGCAACCTGATGATGAGCCCGCTGAAGCCGATCGAGTTCCTGCTCTCGCTGATGATCATGAGCCTGATCCGGCTCGCCATCGGCGTGATCCCGATGACGCTGCTCGCGCTGGCGCTGTTTCACTTCAACGTCTACGGCCTCGGCCTGCCGCTGATCGCGTTCTTCTGCAACCTGATCTTCACCAGCTGGTCGGTCGGCATCTTCGTGTCGGGCCTCGTGCTGCGCAACGGCCTCGGCGCCGAGAGCATCGTCTGGACCTTGATGTTCGCGATCATGCCGCTCGCCTGCATCTACTATCCCGTCAGCGTGCTTCCGGCCTGGCTGCAATACGTCGCCTGGGCCTTGCCGCCGACCTATGTGTTCGAGGGCATGCGCGCGCTTTTGATCGACAAGGTCTTCCGCACCGACCTGATGCTGCAGGCACTGGCCATCAATGCGGTGCTCCTGATTGCTTCGTTTTGGGCATTCCTTGCCCTTTTGCGCAGCGCCCGGAACAACGGCTCGCTGCTCTCCGGCGGCGAATAACGCCAATTTCTCGTGGATTCATGCTGGTTTAACCGTTTGCGCCACGTAGATGTACGGGGCGACGGATTGACGCAATATTACGCATTCGGCAGTATGCTGCGATGCGAAGAGGAAAATAGCGATGCCCATTGGTGAGTTCGGCGGCGTACCGCCTCAGGCGGCCGAAGGAAGTCCGGTTCTAACGACGCCGATGTACTGGATGTACGAGATGGCGCATGCCGCTCTCAATCCGGCCCGCGCGGTCACCGATGCGACCAAGCTGCTGTTTCAGAATCCCCTCAATCCCTGGACCCGCACCGAGGTCGGCAAATCGGTCGCTGCGGCCTGCGAATTGTTCGAGCGCACCACGCGCCGTTACGGCAAGCCGGAATGGGGTCTCAACGACACCGACGTGAACGGCGTCCGCGTTCCGATCGAGATCCGCTCGGTCTGGGAAAAGCCGTTCTGCCGGCTGCTCTACTTCGATCGCAAATTCACCCGCCCGCTGCGCAGCCCGCAGCCGCGTGTCCTGATCGTGGCGCCGATGTCCGGCCATTACGCGACGCTGCTGCGCGGCACGGTCGAGGCCTTCCTGCCGGCGCATGAGGTCTACATCACCGACTGGGCCGATGCGCGCATGGTGCCGCTCAGCGACGGCCGCTTCGATCTCGACGACTACATCGACTACATCATCGAGATGCTGCACGTGCTCGGCGGCAACACCCATGTCATGGCGGTGTGCCAGCCCTCGGTGCCGGTCGTGGCCGCGGTCTCGATCATGGAAGCGCGGCGCGATCCGTTCGTGCCGACCTCGATGACGCTGATGGGCGGACCGATCGACACCCGCCGCAATCCGACCGCGGTGAACAACCTCGCCCAGGAGCGCGGCATCGACTGGTTCCGCAACCACGTCATCACCAAGGTGCCGTTCCCGCATCCGGGCATGATGCGCGACGTCTATCCGGGATTTCTGCAGCTGAACGGCTTCATCAGCATGAATCTCGATCGCCACATGGATGCCCACAAGCAGCTGTTCGCCAATCTGGTGAAGGGCGACGGCGACCTCGTCGACAAGCATCGCGAGTTCTATGATGAATATCTCGCGGTGATGGACCTTTCCGCCGAATATTATCTGCAGACCGTCGACACCGTGTTCGTGAAGCACGCGCTGCCGAAGGGCGAGATGACCCATCGCGGAACCCTGGTCGATCCCTCCAAGGTCAGGCGCGTGGCGTTGATGACGGTGGAAGGCGAGAACGACGACATCTCCGGCATCGGTCAGACCGAAGCGACGCACACGCTTTGCAGTTCGATTCCGGATCATCGCCGCGTTCACTACGTCCAGAAGGGTGTGGGGCATTACGGCGTGTTCAACGGCTCGCGCTTCAAGGCGGAGATCGTGCCGCGCATCCACGACTTCATGATCTCGGCCGCGAATCCGAGTTCGTTGCAGGCGCTCGCGGCCGAATAGCGATTTTTCGGCTTTTCCGCTGACAATTCAGGCCCTTCGGGCGGGTTCCGAGGGGCCGGAACCGGGGTAAAATCACGGTATCCGAGTAACGCTCTAGGAGTGAGTCCAACCTCACCCCTTGGGGATGCCTTATGCGCTTAGCGAGGGCGAAAAATCCGGGTTCCAACCCCAGTCTGTAGGGTCTCCCGGACAGCCGAACCCCTGTATATTGGGCAAATGATTTGTTTTTGCGCCGAGCGCTTTCCCTGGCGGCGGTTATGGCAGAATCCGGGCGAACTCCTGCTCCCCGGACTGACAGACATGGCCACTCGCGCGCTCCTTTATCGGCGGCCCCACGAGCCGAAGACCCTTCTGATCGCCCATGGATCGCAATTCTTTGCCATCCGGCTGCGCCGGCACCGCCGTGCGCGCCGCTACACTCTGAGAATTCATCCGAGCGACCGTGAAGCCATCCTCACGATGCCGCCGCGCGGCACGCTCGCCGAAGCCAAGGACTTCGCGCAGCGTCACGGTGCGTGGATCGCCGCACGTCTTGGTCGTCTGCCCAAGGCGGCCCCATTCCAGCCTGGCACGGTGATACCGCTTCGTGGCGTGTCTCATCGCATCGTGCACCGCGCCGGCCAGCGCGGCACGGTGTGGACGGAAGTGCGCGACAGCGGCGAGCGCATCCTGTGCGTCGCCGGCGGCCTCGACCATGTCGACCGCCGCGTCAGCGACTTCCTCAAGCGCGAGGCGCGTCGCGACCTGCAGCGCGCCGCCGACGCCTATGCCGCCGAGCTCGGCGTCAAGGTCAAGCGGCTCTCGATCCGCGATCAGTCCAGCCGCTGGGGCTCCTGCACCTCGGCGGGCTCGCTGTCGTTCTCCTGGCGCCTGATCCTGGCGCCGCCCTTCGTGCTCGACTATCTCGCCGCCCACGAGGTCGCCCATCTCGTCGAGATGAACCATTCGGCGCGGTTCTGGCGCGTCTGCGGCAAGGTCTGTCCGTCGATGGAGCGCGCCAAGAAGTGGCTCGACACCTACGGCAACGATTTGCACCGCTACGGCGTCGAGGACTAGGCGGGCTGCGCATTCCATCGAACGCGTCACGCGCGACAGTTGCGCCGCTCATCGATGTCATCGCCCTGTCCGTGTGCGGACCACTGGAGAACGAGAAATTGCGGCACGCGGCGAAGATTGCGCCGTGCGCCCGATTTCTCTCATATCATCAAGGCCTTCCGAATCTCTGCGGGTCTGCCCCCCGGCGCCCGAATTTTACTTTGCATGGGGTTGTTTTTCGTCTTTGCGTTCGGAGGGGGCCGCGACGGGGCGCGGGCGGATCCTCCGTAAACCTACCGGTTCCAAATTAACCGGTCGGGAGCACTTGGCCGCTAGCCTGCCAATGGTGGCCGCGGTGACACCCGCGCGATCCTGTTTTCAGTCCCGATGATCTGCATCGGCCAATCGATTTCCGGAGTGCGGTGTCGGGTGATCGTCCCGGCCGCGGGTGCCGATCATGAGTATTCGCGTCCGGCTGTTGCTGTTGATCCTGGGAGCGGTCCTGCTGCCTGCCGTCCTGTTTGGATGGCGGTACTTCGATGATCGCGCCAAGGAGGTCGATGCGGCCATCAACAGCATGGCGGCCACGGCGCGCAAGATCGCGACCAGCGTCGATGCCAAGATCCAGGGCACGACCCAGCTGCATTTCGGACTGTCGAGAGCGCAGGATCTCGGCAGCCCCGACAAGACGGCGTGCTCGAAATTCCTCGGGGACGTCCTCGAGAAGAACCCGGACTTCACCGGCATCCTCACCATCACTCCGGACGGCCGCCTGTTCTGCGACTCGTTGTGGACCGGGCGGACGCTCGATCTGCGGGATCGACGCTATTTTCAGCGCGCGATCGCCAACCCCGGCGTCGCCGTGATCGAGCCGGTGTTCGGGCGGCTCACCGGTTCGGCGGTGCTGCAGATCGCCTATGGCGCACCGAACGAGCAGGGCGGCGTGAAGTTCGTGCTGCTGGCCTCGCTCGACCTCAGGCGGCTGATGCATGAGCAGATCCGCAGTCTGCCGCCGGGTGCCGAATTCCTCCTGGTCGACGACAAGGGCGACGTGTTCGTCCAGGTATCGCCGAAGCCGCATGCCGGCCCGCCCTCGCTGTCCTCGATCGCAGGCACCGGCCGCTTCCGCTTCGCCTCGGAGGGCGAGCCGAGCACCATGGAGCTCACCAGCGAGAACGGCCGGCGGGAAGTCTGGGCGGCCGCAAAGACGATCCCCGTCGATGGCGTCAGGTTGCATGTCCTGCTCGGTCGCTCCAGGGCCGAGCTGGTTGCCAACGCGGAGCAGCGCCTCGCCGAGGACTTGGCGATGCTGGCGGCGATCTCGGTGCTGATGCTGGCCAGCGTCGGCCTGTTCGCCGAAATCGGCATCCGGTCCCAGATCGGCCGGATCGCGAAGATGGCCCAGAGCCTCGGCGCCGGCGATCTCAGCGCGCGCATCGCTCCGCCCCATCCGCGCGGCGAACTCGGCAGCCTGATGACGGTCCTGAACCAGACCGCCGCGTCCCTCGAACGTCAGCGCCGCGACATCGAGCAGCTCAATCACAGGCTCCGCGAGGCGCAGGAGCTCGAGGCTCTCGAACGGCAGCGGCTCGACATCGCGCTGAACAACATGGCCCAGGGGCTCATCCTGTACGACGCGTCGGAGCGGGTCGTGATCTGCAATCCGCAGTTCACCGAGATGCTTGGCATGTCGCCCGAGGTGGTCAAGCCCGGAGCGCCGTTCCGCGAGGTCTTGGCACACCATGCCTCAATAACCCTGGAAAAGATCGATTTCGACAGATACCGGGCGGCCTTCCTGCGCAATATCGCGAACGGAGCGACCGCCTCGGCAATCATGCGGACGCCGGACGGCCGTTCCATCCGGCTGATGGCACTCGGAATCCGCGGCGGCGGCTGGGTGACGACATCGGAGGATGTCACCGAGCGCGAACGCTTCGATGCGAAGATCGCCCACATGGCGCATTATGATGCGCTGACCGATCTGCCGAACCGCCTGCGGTTCCGCGAGCAGCTCGATCGCGGCCTCAAGACCCTTCCGCCCGATGCCCAGCTCGCGGTGCTCTACATCGACATCGACGAATTCAAGCGCATCAACGATTCGCTCGGTCATTCCATCGGCGACGAATTGCTCAAGGCGGTGGCCGGCCGCCTGTCATCTTGTGTCGGCGCCGACGACGTGGTGGCGCGGCTCGGCGGCGACGAGTTCGCGATCATCCAGAGACGGGCCGAGCGCTCCACCGACACCGTCGACCTCATCACGCGGATCTATCAGGCGATCCGGGAGCCCTACGAATGTTCGGGGCACCTTCTGACGACGGACGCCTCGATCGGCGTGGCCGTCGCGCCGCGCGACGGAGCCGATCTCGACCAGCTGCTCAAGAACGCCGACCTTGCGATGTACGAGGCCAAGTCCGACGGACGCCGGACCTACCGCTTCTTCGAGCCGGGGATGGGCGCCCGGGTCCACGCCTTGCGCACCCTGGAGCTCGATCTCCGCCAGGCCATCGCCGAGGGCGGTTTCGAGGTCTATTACCAGCCGGTCGTGAACCTCAGGCTGAACCGGATCGCCGCCTGCGAGGCCCTGCTGCGCTGGAGGCATCCGGTGCGCGGGCTGATCTCACCCGCCGAATTCATTCCTGTGGCGGAAGACACCGGCATGATCAACGCGCTCGGGGAATGGGTTCTGACCAGGGCCTGCGCCGAGGCGGCGGCCTGGCCGGAGGACATCAGGCTTGCAGTCAACGTCTCCCCGGTCCAGTTCCGCAGCCAGGCGTTTCCGCTGAAAGTGGCCATGGCGCTGGCCGCCTCGGGGCTGCCGGCAGACCGTCTCGAACTCGAGATCACCGAAGCCGTGCTCATTCGCGACGATGCGGCCGCGCTCGCCATGCTGCACAGCCTGCGCGGCCTCGGCGTGCGCATCGCACTCGACGATTTCGGGACCGGCTATTCCTCGCTGAGCTATCTCCAGCGCTTTCCCTTCGACAAGATCAAGATCGACCGCTGCTTCGTGAAGGACATCGCGGAGCCCGGCGGCTCCGGCTCCATCGTGCAGGCGGTCGTTAACATCGCCGCGGCCCGCAAGATCGCAACGACGGCCGAAGGCGTCGAAACGCAAGAGCAGCTCGAGGCCCTGCGCGGCTTCGAATGCACGGAGATCCAGGGCTATCTGTTCAGCCCGCCCGTGACAGCCGCCGAAATCATGAGGCTCCTGCGATCGGATCGAGAGAAGGTCGCCGGCGCCGCCTGACCGGCTGGCGATCGTCAGCGCCCGAACAGCCGGTCCATCAGCCAGCCGTCGAGACCGGCCGCCGGTTCCGGGCGGACATTGGCGCGTGTCGGTGCGGGACGGGCGCCGGGGCCCGATGACGGCGGCGTTGGCGCCGAGACCTGCGAAGCCGCCTGCGCGAGATTCGACAGGCCCCAATTGCCTTGAGACCCCGGCAGGGCGGCCACCGGCACACCGTCATGCGCGGCTTTCATGAAGCGCGACCAGACCTCCACAGGCAGGCCGCCGCCGGTCGCCTTCTTGGTCGGCGAATTGTCGTCATTGCCGAGCCAGACGCCGGTGACGAGGCTCGCGGTGTAGCCGATGAACCAGGCGTCGCGATAATCCTGGCTGGTGCCGGTCTTGCCCGCCGCGGGCCATCCGGGAATATCGGCCTTCTTGGCGGTGCCTGAGATCAGCGTTTCCCGCATCATCGCGTTCATCATCGCGACATGGCGCGGGTCGATCACCTGGTTGTGCTCATCCGGCTGGCGCATGTAGAGCAGCTTGCCGCTCAGCGTCTTGATCCGCGTCACGACATGCGGGGCCACCGCGAAGCCGCCATTGGCGAACGGCGCATAGGCGCCGACCAGCTCGACGACCGAGACCTCGGATGTGCCGAGCGCGATGGAGGCATTTGGGTCCAGCTTGGAGGAGATGCCGAGCCGGTGTGCGGTGCGCACCACGTTCTTCGGCCCGACCTCGAGGCCGAGCCGGATGGCGACCGTGTTGAGCGACATCGCCAATGCCTGCGTCAACGTCACCGCGCCGAAATATTCGTGGGTGTAGTTCTCGGGCTTCCAGCCCTTGACCTCGATCGGCGCGTCCTGCCGCACGGTGTCGGGCGTCAGGCCCTGTTCGAGTGCCGTCAGATACACGAACGGCTTGAACGATGAGCCCGGCTGCCGCCTTGCGGTGACCGCGCGGTTGTACTGGCTCTCCGCATAATTCCGGCCGCCGACCATGGCGCGGACCGCGCCGTCGGGCGTCATGGCCACCAGCGCGCCCTGGCTGACATTGAACTTGACGCTCTTGGCGGCGAGTTCGTCGATGATGGCGGCTTCCGCCACGCTCTGCAGCTTCGGATCGATCGTGGTCTCGACCTTGATGCTCTCGTCGATCTGGCCGACCAGATCGTCCAGCACCTCGCCGATCCAGTCGGCGACGTAATTGACGGTGCCGGCGCCGACCGGCTTCACGTTGTAGGAGGGATGGCCGATCGAGGCCTGCGCCTGGGCCTCGGTGATGAATTTCGCATCCGCCATCGCCGCCAGCACGATCTGCGCGCGCGCTTCGGCGCCTTCGGGATTGCGGTTCGGAGCAAGGCGCGAGGGTGACTTGACGAGGCCGGCCAGCATCGCGGCTTCGGCAACAGTCACGTTCCTGGCCGACTTGCCGAAATATTTCTGCGCGGCGGCTTCAACGCCGTAGGCGCCGGAGCCGAAATAGACCCGGTTGAGATAGAGCTCGAGGATCTCGTCCTTGGAATGCCTGCGCTCCAGCCAGATCGCGAGCTCGACCTCCTGCAGCTTGCGCTGCATGGTGCGCTCCTGGGTCAGGAACAGGTTCTTGGCGAGCTGCTGCGTCAGCGTCGAGCCGCCCTGCGACACGCCGCGATGCATGACATTGGTCACCAGGGCGCGCAGGATGCCGACCGGGTCGATGCCGAAATGCGAATAGAACCGCCGGTCTTCGATCGCGATGAATGCCTTCGGCAAAAAGGGCGGCAGATCCTTCAGCGCGATGTTGGCGCCGGCCATTTCGCCGCGTTGCGCCAGCATGCTGCCGTCGATGCCCACGATCTGGATCGTCGGTGGCCGCTTGGGAATTTCCAGCGACTGGATCGGCGGCAGATGGGCGCCGACCCAGACCACGAGGCCGACCACGGCGATGATGCCCCACAGGCTCAGCACCGCTCCCCAATAGACCGCGCGGCCAAGACCCGTGCCGAGGCGCGACTTCGATCGCCGCTTGGCGCCGCTGCGAGGTGAGGGGGCCTTGCGTTCCCGCGGCGGTTCGTCGCCGGACTCCTCGCGGCTCTCCTTCGGCGCTGGCTTGCCGGACTTTTTCGGCTTGTCCTCGGCGTTGGGAATGCGGTCCGCCGCAGTCAGGCGCAGGTCGGCGAGCGCTGCGGGCAAGCCGAACAGCGGCTCCTTCCGCGTCTTCTTTTTCTTACCCAACCCCATACGCGAAACGCCCGGTCAGCCCGCCCCGCCGCACGCTAGCGGTCGCTGTTTAAGGCCCGGTTACCCCGGGGTTAACGCCGATTAGGAGATCCGGCGGGCCCTTGCTGCAGTTCCGCTCGCCGCCGGACGCGGCTAGGATCGCCACCACAAAACGAGAGGGAATGCCCCATGGGACATATCGATCCGACCAAGGAGATCTTCGCGCAATTCCGGGAGAATGACCGCCCGGGGCCGATCCACATGCTCAACCTGGTGCGGCTGCGCAAGGAAGCGGCCTATCCTGACGGTCGCAAGGCCAGCGGCGCGGACGCCTATGCAGCCTATGGCCGCGAGAGCGGGCCGGTGTTCGAGCGTCTCGGTGGTCGCATCGTCTGGCAGGGCCGCTTCGAATTGATGCTGATCGGCCCGCAGGACGAGCGCTGGCACCACTGCTTCATCGCCGAATATCCGAGCGTCGCCGCCTTCGTCGAGATGATCCGCGACCCGGTCTATCGTGAAGCCGTCAAGCACCGCCAGGCCGGGGTGGAAGACTCCCGCCTGATCCGTCACGCGGTGCTGCCGGTCGGGAAGAATTTCGGGGAGATCCCGGCCTGATGCCAATCTCCCTCCGCCGTCATGGCCGGGCTTGAGCCGGCCATCCACGCGTCTTTGTCACCCAAAACGTGATGCCCGGGCCTTCGCCGCGCCGTGGCGGCGTCGGCCGCGCAGGCGGGACAAGCCCGGGCATGAGGTCGTAGAGGCAGGTTTTCGAAACTAGCCCGCCGGACCCGTGTCCTCCAGGATCGGGCCGAACAGCTCCCAGCGCTCGCCGTTGAACTTCATCATCTGAAGCTGCTTGTTGACGCGGTAGTCGGTCGGCGTGGTGTTGACCTTGATGCCGGGAAGCGCGGTATCGGTGGTGACGTCCCTGAGCGAGGCGGCCTGCTTCATGACGTTCTCGCGCGTCAAGTCGTCGCCGCATTGCTTCAGGACATGCACCAGCAACTGCGCAGTGCTGTAGCCATAGGTATTGAAGTTCGAATCCTTGTCGCCGTCGGGATAGTACTTGGCCATGAAGTCGAAATATTTCTTCAGGCCGGGATCGTTCTTCCAGGTCGGATCAAGCGGTTCCTTGCCGTAATTGACGCTGATCAGGCCCTTGGCGGCATCAAGGCCGGCCGGCTTCAGTACGGCGCCGACCGAGGTGGCGTTGATGTCGACGATCTGCACCGGGTTCCAGCCCATCTCGGCGATCTTCTTGATCGCCTGCGCGGCCTGCTTCGGCGTCGTCGCGCTGAAGAACAGGTCGGCGCCGGCATCCTTGATCTTGAGGATCTGGGAGTCGACCGTTGGATCGGAGACTTCGTAGGACGCCTCCGTGACGATCATCTTGGCGGCCTTGTCGCCGAGGCCGGCCTTGATGCCGTTCAGATAGTCCTTGCCGAGGTCGTCGTTCTGGTAGAGCACGCCGATCCTGGCGTTCGGGTGCTCCTTCAGGATGTACTGCCCGTAGATGCGGCCTTCGACGAAGTAGTTGGGATTGAAGCCCATGGTCCAGGGGAAGTTCTTCGGGTCCGTGAACCGCGAGGCGCCGGTGGCCGCGAACAGCTGCGGCACCTTCTTTGCGTTGAGATATTTCTGCACCGCAGCGTTCACGGGCGTGCCGATGATCTGGAAGGTCAGCAGCACCTCGTCGCTCTCGACGAGCTTGCGGATCTGCTCCACGGCCTTTGGCGGCGAATAGGCGTCGTCATACTGGATCAGATTGATCTTGCGGCCGTTGATGCCGCCCTGGTCGTTGATCATCCTGAAATAGGCGGCCTGGGTCTTGCCGATCGACGAATAGGCTGACGCCGGTCCGGAGAACGGCATGGTCTGTCCGACCTTGATCTCGGTGTCGCTGGCACCCGGATCATATTTTTTCTGGGCATTGGCCGCGGAGATCGACAGCGCCAGGGTCAGCGCCGCTGTCGCGGCCAGATGCAGCATTCCATTCCGCATTCGCGATTTCCTCAGTTTGTTATGCCGGAGATCTCCCGGCGCACTGCTGTGCGTCCGGCGTCACCGCTGAGGGCGAGTGTGGAGGAGCCGCTGCTGCGGCGCAAGCGGGGCATTGGTAGGGTGGGCAGGTCGAGCAGCTGCGCGTAAAGCGCATCCGCTCGACCTCGGACCCTCGTGAGACGCCGGCCGGACTAACCCGCCGGACCGTTGTCCTCGATGATCGGTCCGAACAGCTCCCAGCGCTCGCCGTTGAACTTCATCATCTGCATCTGCTTGTTGACGCGATAGTCGTTCGGTCCCGTCGTGATGGACATGCCCGGCAATGCAAGGGTCGGCGTGTACCCCTTGACGTTGGCGACCTGCTTCATGACGTTCTCGCGCGTCAGGTCGTCGCCGCATTGCTTCAGCACCTGCGTCAGCAGTTCGGCCACCGAATAGGCATAGGTGTTGACGGTGTTGAGCTTGTCGCCTTCGGGGAAATACTTGTCCATGAAGGCGAAGAACTTCTGCACGCCGGGATCATCCTTCCACTGCGGATCGCCCGGGTCCTTGCCGTAATTGGTCGAGATGATCCCCTTGGAGATGTCGAGGCCGGCCGGCTTCAGTGTCGCCGACACCGGGCTCGCATTGATGTCGAGGATGTGCACCGGGCTCCAGCCGAGATCCGCGAGCTTCTTGATCGCCTGCGCCGCGAATTTCGGCGTCGAGGCGTTGTAGAACAGGTCGGCGCCCATCGATTTCAGTTTCACCACCTGCGAATCCACCGTGGGATCGGTGACCTCGTAGGAGACCTCGCCGACGATCATGCCGGCCGCCTTGTCGCCGAGCCCGCTCTTGAGGCCCGCGAGATAGTCGCGGCCCATGTCGTCGTTCTGGTAGAGCACGCCGATCTTGGCGTTGGGATGGTTGGCGAGAATGTATTTGGCGTAGATGCGCCCTTCGGACACGTAGTTGGGATTGTAGGCGATGGTCCAGGGAAAGTTCTGCGGATCGTTGAACCGCGCCGCGCCGGTGGATGCCAGCAATTGCGGGATCTTCTTGCCGTTGAGATATTTCTGAACGGCGGCGTTGGCGGCGGTGCCGATGATCTGGAAGGTGAACAGCACCTCGTCGCCTTCGACCAGCTTGCGGACCTGCTCCACCGTCTTCGGCGGCGAATAGGCGTCGTCATACTGGATCAGGTTGATCTTGCGGCCGTTGATGCCGCCCTGGTCGTTGATCATCTTGAAGTAGGCGGCCTGGGTCTTGCCGATATTGGCGTAGACCGAGTACGCGCCCGAGAACGGAACGGTCTGGCCGATCTTGATTTCGGTGTCGCTCGCGCCGGTATCGTATTTTTTCTGGGCGAGGGCTTGGCTGGCGGAGAACGCGAAGGCGAGCGCCGCCGCGGTAGCTATGAAGGCTCTGCGATTGCTCATGTGGGGTGTTCCTCCTGACGGAATTTCCGGCCGACGGTCTTGTCCCGTTGATTGCAACGGTCGCCATCGCTGCCGAAGATTGTGGAGGAAGGTCCGGCGCGGCGCAAGGATCGCGGCGCCGCACCGACTTGTCTCAGGCCGATTCAGGCCAGGAACAGCACGCCAAGCGCGATTGCGGCGGGCAGCGCCTGCACCAGCAGGATCCGCGGACTGACGCTCACCGCGCCATAGATGCCGGCGACGATCACGCAGACCAGGAAGAAGGCCTTGATCTGGAATGCGAAGGCCGGGTTGCCATGCAGCAGGCCCCAGATCAGGCCGGCGGCGAGGAAGCCGTTATAGAGCCCCTGATTGGCGGCGAGCACCTTGGTGATCTCGGCCTTCTCGGGCGTGTTGCGGAAGGTCTTCAGGCCGAGCGGCTTGTCCCAGAGGAACATCTCGAGGATCAGGAAATAGCCGTGCAGCGCGGCGACAAGCGCCACCAGAACATTGGCGATCAGAGTCAATTTGGCTCCCCCAGAGCGTCAGCTTTCGGGTGGACGTTAGCATGGGCCGCATGACAAATGCGAACCGTTGTTCCGCTGCAAAGAGCTCGCACATGGCCGCACGATCGATCAGGGCGCCCGAACCCTTCGGCCTGGATCGGCTGTCGACGCCGATCGGGATCGCGCTGCTGGTCACCGACGACGACGGCGCGTTACGTGCGCTGGATTGGGACGACTACCGGCCGCGCATGCTTCATCTGTTGCGCCTGCATTATGGAGCGGTCGAACTGTCCGACCGGCCTGCGCCCGGACCGATGCGCCTCGCGCTGTCGGGCTATTTCGCTGGCGATCTAGGCCTGCTGTCGGCCGTGGCCTGGCGCGTCGCCGGCACGCCGTTCCAGCGCAGGGTCTGGACCGCGCTGGCCGAAATCCCCGCGGGCACAACGATGAGCTACGGCGCGCTCGCGGCACGGATCGGCTCGCCCCGGGCGATCCGCGCCGTCGGCCACGCCAATGGCTCCAATCCGATCAGCGTGGTGCTGCCGTGTCACCGCCTGATCGGCGCCGACGGATCGCTGGTGAAGTACGGCGGAGGCTTGATGCGCAAGCGCTGGCTGCTGCGGCACGAGGGCGTCGAGATCTAATGCTCTCAACTGCGGTCATTCCGGGGCCGCCCTTCGGGCGATCCCGGAATGACAAGAGGATGGAGATCCGCCTGAGCGGCGGACCTCACGCCGCCGGCTGGACCGCCTTGTCGCCGGCCATCACATGGGTCAGCGCGCTCTTGATCGCGGACTGGCGGGTCGGGGCGTTGATCTGGGCGCCGAGCAGATCGGTGACGTAGAAAACGTCGCGGGCACGTTCGCCGAAGGTTGCGACATGGGCCGAGGCGATGTTGAGGTTGAGCTTCGAGATCGCGGTGGTCAGTTCGTAGAGCAGGCCTGGCCGGTCGAGGCCGGAGACCTCGATCACGGTGTAGCGGTCGGACCATTGGTTGTTGATGGTCGCTTCCGGCTCGATCACGAATGGTCGCGCCTTGCTGCGCACGGTGCGCTTGGCAACCACCTCCGGCAGCCGCAGCTTGCCTTCCAGCACGTCCTCGATCATCTCGCCGATGCGGGTGGCGCGCCGCCCCTCGTCCTCGTCGCGGTCGTATTCGCGCGAGATCGAGATGGTGTCGAGCGCGCGGCCGTCGGTGGTGGTATAGATCTGGGCGTCGACGATGTTGGCGCCGGCCGAGGCGCAGGCGCCGGCGATGATCGAGAGCAGCCAGGGATGGTCGGCGGCGAAGATCGTCAGCTCGGTGACCCCGCGCACCTCGTCGAAGCCGACATTGATCGCGAGCTTGTGGCCGGCCTGCTCGCTCGAGCGAACGAAGCGCGCGTGGCGGATCTTGCGCGCCAGCTCGACCTTGAGCCAGTAGGCCGGGTAATGCCGGCCGATATAGGCGTCGAGTTCCTCCTTCGGCCATTCGGCGAAGGCGGCGCGGAATTCGGCATGGGCGCCGGCGAGGCGCTTGCCCCGGTCGACCTCGGAGAAGCCGCCGGTCAGCACCGGTTCGGTCTCGTAATAGAGCGAGCGCAGCAGCTGCGCCTTCCAGCCGTTCCAGACGCCGGGACCGACGCCGCGGATGTCGGCGGTGGTGAGGATCGTCAGGAGCTTCATCTGCTCGACCGACTGCACCACGGCGGCGAAATTCTCGATGGTCTTGTGGTCGGAGAGGTCGCGCGACTGCGCCACCGTCGACATCGTCAGATGTTCCTCGATCAGCCAGGCCACCAGCTCGGTATCGGCCGGGCTGAAGCCGAGCCGCGGGCAGAGCCGCCGCGCCACCTTGGCGCCGGCGACCGAGTGATCCTCCGGCCGCCCCTTGGCGACGTCGTGCAGCAGCGTCGCGATGTAGATCACCGCGCGGTGCTCGGGGCGGATCTTGCGCATCAGATCGCTGGCCAGCGCGAACTCGTCGGTGCCGCCGCGCTCGATCTCCTGCAGGAAGCCGATGCACCGGATCAAATGCTCGTCGACGGTGTAGTGATGATACATGTTGAACTGCATCATCGAGACGATCTTGCCGAAGGCGCGGATGAAATGGCCGAGCACGCCGGTCTCGTTCATCCGCCGCAGCACGGTCTCGGCGTCGTTGGAGGTCAGGATCTCCATGAACAGCCGGTTGGCTTCCGGATTTTCGCGCAGCTGCGCGTTGATCAGGCCGAGCGAGCGCGTCACGTCGCGCATCGCATCCGGATGGAAGGCGAGATTGTTCTTCTGCGCGAGGCGGAAGATGCGGATCAGGTTGACCGGATCGTGCTTGAAGATGTCGGGCGCGGCGACGTTGATGCGGTTGTTGTCGACGATGAAATCGTCGCTGTCGGGCACGCGGCGCTTGACCTGGGTCGGGCGCAGCCGCGCCATCATCCGGCTCAGCACCGGCGCCGGCTTGGCCTGCTGGTCCTCGAGCTTGGCGCAGAGGATCGCGGTGAGGTTGCCGACTTCCTTGGCGACCAGGAAGTAGTGCTTCATGAACCGCTCGACGTCCTGCATGCCGGGATGCGAGGTGTAGCCGAGCCGCACCGCGATCTCGCGCTGCAGGTCGAAGGACAGCCGTTCCTCGGGGCGCCCGGAATAGAAATGCAGGTTGCAGCGCACCGACCAGAGGAAGTCGGCGCAGCGGCGGAAGGTGCGGTATTCCTGCGCGTCGAACACGCCGCGCTCGACCAGTTCGTCGGTGTCGCGCACGCGGTAAACGTATTTGGCGATCCAGAACAGCGTGTGCAGGTCGCGCAGGCCGCCCTTGCCGTCCTTGACGTTGGGCTCGACCAGATAGCGCGACTGGCCGCCGCGCCGATGCCGCTCCTCGCGCTCGGCGAGCTTGGCGGTGACGAATTCGGACGCGGTATCCTGCACCACTTCCTTGTCGAAGCGCTCGACCAGTTCGTCATAGAGCGGCTGGTCGCCGGTGAGGAAGCGCGTCTCCAGGATCGCGGTGCGGATCGTCATGTCGCCGCGCGCCTGGCGGATCGATTCGTCGACCGAACGCGTGGCGTGGCCGACCTTCAGGCCCATGTCCCACAGGCAGTAGAGAATGGCTTCGGCGACCTGCTCGCCCCAGGCGGTCTGCTTGTAGGGCAGGATGAACAACAGATCGATGTCGGATTCCGGCGCCATCAGGCCGCGGCCATAGCCGCCGGTCGCGACCACCGCCATGCGCTCCGCACCGCTCGGAATCGGCGAACGGTAGAGATGCCGTGTCGCGGCCGAATACAGGATGCGGATGATCTCGTCCTGCACGTGGCAGAGCCGCTCGGCGCAGTGCCGGCCGTGGCGGTCCTTCAGCAGGATCGCCTGCGCCACACCGCGCGCCTTGATCAATTCGGCCTTGAGCATCTGCGCCATGGCCGTGCGGAACGCGTCCTCGCGCCCCTGGTGTTTTTCGGCGAGCGCATCGACCGCGGCGGTGATCCGCGCGGTGTCGAAGCGGTCGTCCTCTTGCTTCTGTTCGGTCGCGACGCTGTCCATGTCTTACCGGATATAAGAGGTGGCGAGCGCTGTCACCCGCCATTGTCGGGCAAGGGATGTTCCATGCTGGAAAAGCCTGATCTCGGGCAAATCCATTCTCGCTCCGCACCAATCCGGGGTGGGATTTTTCTCGTTGATTTCCGGATTTAACTCATTGAAAACCCATGGAGTTTTGGAGGAGACGGGCATGGTCAATCTGACACGACGCATTTTGCTGGCGGGCGCGGTGGCGCTTGCGATGACCCCGGCGGCCAGGGCCGCCGATCCGATCAAGGAAATCCGCATCGACTGGGCGACCTACAATCCGGTGTCGCTGGTGCTGAAGCAGAAGGGGCTGCTGGAAAAGGAATTCGCCAAGGACGGCATCACCGTCACCTGGGTGCAGTCGGCCGGCTCCAACAAGGCGCTGGAATTCCTCAATGCCGGCTCGATCGATTTCGGCTCCACCGCGGGCTCGGCGGCACTGGTCGCCAGGATCAACGGCAATCCGATCAAGTCGATCTACGTCTATTCACGGCCCGAATGGACCGCGCTGGTCACGGCCAAGGATTCCAAGATCGCGTCCGTCGCGGAGCTCAAGGGCAAGCGCGTCGCGGTGACGCGCGGCACCGATCCGCACATCTTCCTGGTGCGCGCGCTGCTCGGCGCCGGCCTCACCGAGAAGGACATCACGCCGGTGCTGCTCCAGCATTCCGACGGCAAGACCGCGCTGCTGCGCGGCGACGTCGACGCCTGGGCCGGGCTCGATCCGATGATGGCGCAGGCCGAGGTCGAGGAGGGCGCCAGGCTGTTCTATCGCAAGGCCGACGCCAACACCTGGGGCATCCTCAATGTGCGCGAGCAGTTCCTGAAGGACCATCCGGACGTGGTCCGCCGCGTGCTCGCCGTCTATGAAGAGGCGCGCAAATATTCGCTGGCGAATTACGACGACCTGAAGAAGACCTTCATCGCTGTCACCAAGTTGCCCGAGGCCGTCGTCGACAAGCAGCTCAAGGAGCGCACCGAGCTGACCCACAGCCGCATCGGCGCAGCCCAGCGCGAGTCGATTCTCGCCGCCGGTCTCGCCCTGCAACAGGCCGGCGTCGTCGACGCCAAGGTCGACGTCAAGGCGACGCTCGATGCCCTGATCGACGACCAGGTCCCGCTGCCGACGAATTGATCGCACGTGACCCTCCCCCCTTGTGGGGGAGGGTGGCTTCGCAAAGCGAAGCCGGGTGAGGGGTATCTATCCTCACGATTGATGTTGCGTTTGGAGACAACCCCTCATCCGGCGCTTCGCGCCACCTTCTCCCACAAGGGGAGAAGGGAGAGCGCCACGAGCCTGGCAATAGGAGTGTTGCATTCGTCCACCAGACGCGCTTCCTACCGGCATGAGCTCTGACGCCCCAGCCCTGCAGCAGACCGCGGAACCGGCCGACACCATCGCGGCGCCGTCGCCGCTCGCGCGCTATGCGCGGCCGGTTCTCGGATTGCTGCTGCCGCTGACACTCGCGCTCGGCTGGGAGCTTGCCGTCTGGTCCGGCTGGTCCAACGGCCGGCTGGTGCCGCCGCCCTCGCGCGTGTTCGCCACCATCACCGAACTGGCGCGCTCCGGCGAACTCCTCCGTCACATCACCGCGACGCTCTGGCGCGTCGGGGTCGGCTTTGCCGTCGGCGTGTTCGCCGGCACGCTGCTCGGGGCGATCTCCGGCTATTGGTCGCTGGCACGGCGGCTGCTCGATCCGACGGTGCAGGCGCTGCGCGCGATTCCCTCGCTCGCCTGGGTGCCGCTGTTCATCCTCTGGCTCGGCATCTTCGAGACCTCCAAGATCGCGCTGATTGCGGTCGGCGTATTCTTCCCGGTCTATCTCGGCGTGATGGGCGCGATCCTCTCGGTCGATCGCAAGATCGTCGAGGTCGGCCGCACCTTCCGCCTGTCCGGCCCGGCGATGATCCGCCGCATCCTGCTGCCGGCGGTGCTGCCGGCCTATGTCGTGTCCTTGCGCGTCGGTCTCGGCCTCGGCTGGATGTTCGTGGTCGCGGCCGAGCTGATCGGCGCCTCCGAAGGTCTCGGCTATCTGCTGCTCGACGGCCAGCAGCTCGGCAAGCCTGCGCAGATCCTCGCGGCGATCGTCATCTTCGCCATGCTCGGCAAGCTCACCGACTGGCTGATCGAAATCGCTTCGGCGCCGTTCCTGCGCTGGCAGGACGCGTTCGGCCGCGCCAAGGGAACGTGAAGAGGAACGTGACGCGATGCTCGCCCTCGACCGTGTCAGCAAGACCTATCCCAATGGCGTCGAGGCGCTGGCGCGCTTCACCGCCGAGATCAGGCAGGGCGAGATTGTCGCCATCATCGGCGGCTCCGGCTGCGGCAAGTCCACCTTGTTGCGCGCGATTGCCGGCCTCGACCGCGCCAGTTCCGGCACGGTGACGATCGACGAGGAGGCGGTGGTCTCGCCGCACGCCAAGATCGGAATCATTTTCCAGGAGCCGCGGCTTCTGCCCTGGCTGAGCGTCGCCGACAATATCGGCTTCGGTCTTGCCGACCTGCCCGCGGCCGAACGCCGTGCACGGGTGGCGCGCGCGCTCGAGCGCGTCGGCCTCACCGACAAGGCGCGGGCCTGGCCGCGCGAGCTCTCCGGCGGCCAGGCCCAGCGCGTCGCGATCGCCCGCGCCCTGGTGCCGCAGCCGGAAGTGCTGCTGCTCGACGAACCGTTCTCCGCGCTCGACGCCTTCACCCGCAGGGACCTCCAGGACCATCTGCTCGATCTCTGGGCCGACACGCGGCCGACGCTGATCCTGGTCACACATGACGTCGACGAAGCCGTGGTGCTGGCCGACCGCGTGCTGGTGATGCGGCCGCGGCCGGGCCGGCTGTTCGACCAGATCGAGATCAATCTGACGAGGCCGCGCGATCGCGCCTCGCCGCTGTTCGAGAATTTCAAGCGAAGTGTGCTGACGTCACTCGACCGTTCGCTCGATCGCAACGTACCTGACCGCGACGCAACCCAGGGTCCCGGTCAGGCCATGTGGTGGTGACAATTCATCTCCAAACCGGTACATCGGCAGGCGGAATTTTCCCCGGGAGAGAACGACAATGGACGCCGCCCAACTGCGCCAGATGCAGGCCCCGATCAAGGAACGCTACAAGGCCGATCCCAAGACCGCGATGATCACGCTCAAGGCCAAGGGCACGACCGACGGTGAAGGCATCGCCTGCAAGGTCGAGACCGGCCGCGCCATCGCGATGGCCGGACTTCATCCGGCCACCGGCGGCTCCGGTCTCGAACTCTGCTCCGGCGACATGCTTCTGGAGGCGCTGGTCGCCTGCGCCGGCGTCACCCTGAAGTCGGTCGCGACCGCGATCGAAGTGCCGCTGAAGACCGGCAACGTCTACGCCGAAGGCGATCTCGATTTCCGCGGCACGCTGGGCATCGACAAGGAGACCCCTGTCGGCTTCGCCGAGATCCGCCTGCGTTTCGAAGTCGACACCGACGCGCCGCAGGACAAGCTCGACCTGCTGCTCAAGCTCACCGAGCGCTATTGCGTGGTCTACCAGACCATCAGGAACGGCCCGAAAGTGTCGGTGTCCTTGCAGCGGATGTGAGGCGGCCTACCTCTCCCATCGGGAGAGGTCGCGCCGAAGGCGCGGGTGAGGGGCTGCGCACTATCGTGGGACCTGACGCCCTCACCCGATTTGCTGCGCAAATCGACCTCTCCCTCCGGGAGAGGTGAACGACCTCGCGGATAAACGCCCCCACAACACCTGCCGCGCATAATGTCCCTCGACCCACACTTCTTCCTCATCCTCCTGCTGCGCATGGGAATCGCGGCGGCCTTCGTCGTGACGGCCTCGATCATTACCGAGCGCTCGGGGCCGGTGATCGGTGCGCTGGTCGCGACGCTGCCGGTGTCGGCCGGTCCGTCCTACGTCTTCCTCGCGCTCGACCATGACGCGGCCTTCATCGCGCAAGGTGCGCTGTCGAGCCTGCCGGTCAATGCCGCGACCATCTTCATGTGCCTCACCTATGTCGTACTGGCGCAGCGGCGCGGCCTCGTCGCGAGCGTTGGCAGCGCGATTGCGGTCTGGATCGCGATCGCTTCGGTCATTCGCCAGTTCGACTGGTCGCTTGCCGCCGGGCTTGCCGCGAATCTGATCGCCTACAGCATCTGCATTCCGCTGCTGGCGGGCTATCGCCATGTGAAGATGCCGCTGGTGGCACGCCGCTGGTACGATGTGCCAATGCGGGCGATGCTGGTCGCAACCCTCGTCGCCATCGTGGTCTCGACCTCGAGCTGGGTCGGTCCGAAGATCAGCGGCATCATCGCGATCTTCCCCATCGTGTTCTCCAGCATCATGCTGATCCTGCACCCGCGCATCGGTGGGCCGGCGACCGCCGCCCTGCTCGCCAATTCCGCCTGGGGCCTGCTCGGCTTCGGCATGGCGGTCGCGGTGGTGCATGTCGGCGCCGCGCAGTTCGGTTCCGCCATCGGCCTCAGCCTCGCGCTTGCCACCTGCATCGTGTGGAATTTGATGCTGTGGGCCTTGGGCCGCAGGAAGCGGCTGGCCGCAGCATGAGTCCCGAATCTGCCGCTGTCATCGTCCGCGCAGGCGGACGACCCGCGTGCAGCCCGCATGAGCGCAGCGATATGCGGGACCCGCCGTCCCGGATGTCGCCAGGCCCATCCGGGCTACGATCCTCTCACGGCTTCGGCAGCCTGGCCTTCAGCGCATAGAGCGCATCGAGCGCCTCGCGCGGCGACATCTCGTCGGGGTGCAGCGCCTTCACGGCTTCCATCAGGAGTTCGGCCTCGCTCGGCGGCGCGGCTTCGGCGGCGGCACGGGAGGGGACGGCGAACAGCGGCAGGTCGTCCACCAGCGCCCGTGCGGTCTGGCCGCGGTCCTGCGCTTCGAGCTTGGCCAGCACCGATTTGGCGCGGGTGATCACGGCCGGCGGCAGGCCGGCGAGCTTCGCCACCTGGATGCCATAGGAGCGGTCGGCCGAGCCGGGCAGCACCTCGTGCAGGAAGACGACATTGCCCTGCCACTCCTTTACGCGCACCGTCGCGTTGAACAGCCGTGGCAGCCTCGCCGCGAGCGCGGTCAATTCGTGATAATGCGTCGCGAACAGCGTGCGGCAGCGGTTGCTCTCGTGCAGATGCTCGATCGCGGCCCAGGCGATCGACAGGCCGTCGAAGGTCGCGGTGCCGCGGCCGATCTCGTCCAGGATGACGAGCGATCGCTCGCCGGCCTGGTTCAGAATAGCAGCGGTCTCCACCATCTCGACCATGAAGGTGGAGCGGCCGCGTGCGAGATCGTCGGCGGCGCCGACGCGCGAGAACAGCCGGTCGACGATGCCGATCCGGGCGCGCGCCGCCGGCACGAAGCTGCCAATCTGAGCCAGCAATGCGATCAGCGCGTTCTGGCGCAGGAAGGTCGATTTGCCCGCCATGTTGGGACCGGTCAGCAGCCAGAGCTGGCCGGATTTCTGTGCGGGGGCCGGCGATAGGTCGCAGGCATTAGCGATGAACGGCTCGCCGTTGCGCTTCAAGGCCTGCTCGACCACGGGATGGCGGCCGGCCTCGATGGCAAAGCCGAGCGAGCCGTCGACCTCGGGCCGCACATAGTTCTCGTCGACCGCGAGCTTGGCCAGCGAGGTCGCGACGTCCAGCAGCGCGAAGCCGTGCGCGGCGGCACGGAGATCGTCGCTGATGGCGAGCGCCTTGGCGCTGAGCCGCTCGAAGATTTCCAGCTCGAGGCCGAGCGCGCGATCGCCGGCATTGGCAATCTTGGCCTCGATCTCCCCGAGCTCGGCGGTGGTGAAGCGGACCTGCCCGGCGAGCGTCTGGCGATGGATGAAGGTCGCGTTGAGGGGCGGCGACATCAGCTTGTCGCCGTGCTGCGCGGTGACCTCGACGAAATAGCCGAGCACGTTGTTGTGCCGGATCTTCAGGCCCTTCACGCCGGTCGTGTCGGCATAGCGCGCCTGCATCGAGGCGACGACGAGGCGGGACGCATCGCGGAGGCTTCGCGCCTCGTCGAGCGCGGGCTCGTAGCCTTCGCGCACGAAGCCGCCGTCGCGCTTGATCAGCGGCAGCTGTTCGGCGAGCGCCGTGGCGAGTTCGGCGGCGAGTTCGCGCGAGGGGCGCTGCAGCGCCGCCATGATGCTTGCGACCTCCTGCGGCGGCTGGTCGATCTCGCCGAGCCGCGCCAGCGCCTGGTCGGCGGCCAGGATGCCGTCGCGCAAACCGGCGAGGTCGCGCGGACCGCCGCGGCCGACCGAGAGGCGGGCGAGCGCGCGCGACATGTCCGGTGCACCGCGCAGGATGCTGCGGATGTCATCGCGCGCCGCGGAATCGGCCACGAAGGCACCGACGGCATCGAGCCGCCGTGCGATCGCCGTCGCGTCGGTCAGCGGCGCGGCCAGGCGTTGCGCCAGGAGTCGCGAGCCGGCCGAGGTGACGGTGCAGTCGATGGCATCGAGCAGCGAGCCGCGCCGTTCACCGGCCAGCGTGCGCGTCAGTTCGAGATTGGCGCGCGTCGCCGGGTCGATCGCCATGGTGGCGCCGGAGGCTTCGCGCGCCGGCGGTGATAGTGGCGGGTGCTTGCCGACCTGGGTGCGGTCGACATAGGTGACGGCGGCCGCCGCAGCGGTCGCCTCGAGGCGGGACAGCTGCGCCAGCCCGTCCATGGTCGCGACGGCGAAGTAGTCGCACAGCCGCTTCTCGGCGGTGGCGCCGTCGAACACGTCGCGCGTCAGCGGCGTCACCGCCGGCAGTTCGCGTAAAGCGGGGCCGAGTTCGCTGTCGTTATAGAGCGCGTCGGTGACGATGGCTTCGTTGGGGTTGATCCGCGCCAGCGTCGCGGCGAGTTCGCCGCCCGAGCATTCCGTCACCATGAATTCGGCGGTCGAGATGTCGATCCAGGCGAGGCCGAAGCGGTCGCCACCGGCAGACGACCGCGCCCGCGCGATCGCCAGCAGATAATTGTTGGCGCGGGCATCGAGCAGCGTGTCCTCGGTCAGCGTGCCCGGCGTCACCAGTCGCACCACGCCGCGGCGCACCACGCTCTTGTTGCCGCGAGCCTTCGCGGCCGCGGGGTCCTCGGTCTGCTCGCACACCGCGACGCGGTGGCCGGCCGAGATCAGGCGATGCAGATAATCCTCGGAGCGCTCGACCGGCACGCCGCACATCGGGATGTCCTGGCCCTGGTGCTTGCCGCGCTTGGTCAGGACGATGCCGAGCGTCTTCGAGGCGATCTCGGCGTCCTCGAAGAACAATTCGTAGAAGTCGCCCATCCGGTAGAACAGCAGCAGGCCCTGATGTGCGGCCTTGATCTCCAGATACTGTTCCATCATCGGCGTGATGCGCGCGGTGGCTTCCGCGGGCGGTGCGGGCGCGTCGTCGGGCGGCGGAACCGGAATGGGCTGCTGGATCGTCATGAGCGGCGCAACCTACAAAATTTGACCGGGTGGTCCTACCGCTTTGGCCGGGAAGGGGAGGTTTTCCACGTTGTCCGCACCGCGCCCCGGCATGACGGCCTGCGCATCCGTCAATTGACCTGCCGCAGTCACCCTCCTAAAACTCCGCCGACATTGAAGAATTTGGCCGGACCGCGGCATTCAGGGAGAACAGCGATGCGTGACGTCTTTATCTGCGATGCCGTGCGGACCCCGATCGGCCGTTTCGGCGGCTCGCTCGCCAAGGTGCGCGCCGACGATCTCGCCGCCGCCCCGATCAAGGCGCTGATGGCCAAGCACCCCAATCTCGACTGGGCGCAGGTGGACGAAGTCTTCTTCGGCTGCGCCAACCAGGCCGGCGAGGACAACCGCAACGTCGCGCGCATGGCGCTGTTGCTGGCCGGCCTTCCGGATTCGGTTCCCGGCCAGACCCTGAACCGGCTCTGCGCCTCCGGTCTCGACGCGGTCGGCGCCGCGGGCCGTGCCATCCGCTCCGGCGAGATCGAACTGGCGATCGCCGGCGGCGTTGAATCCATGACCCGTGCGCCCTTCGTGATGGGCAAGGCGCAGGAAGCCTTCTCGCGCTCGGCCGAGATCTTCGACACCACGATCGGCTGGCGCTTCATCAATCCGCTGCTCAAGGCGCAGTACGGCGTCGACGCGATGCCGGAGACCGGCGAGAACGTCGCCGAGGAATTCCAGGTCTCGCGTGCCGACCAGGACGCCTTCGCCATCCGCTCGCAACAGCGCGCGGGCAAGGCGATCGCGGCCGGCTATTTCGCCGAGGAGATCACCCCGATCGTCATTCCCGGCGGCAAGGCCGGCCCCATCACCATCGACAAGGACGAGCACCCGCGCCCCGAGACCACGCTGGAAGGCCTCGCCAAGCTGAAGCCGATCGTGCGCAATCCCGGCACCGTGACCGCCGGCAACGCCTCGGGCGTCAATGACGGCGCCGCCGCGATGATCCTGGCGTCCGAAGCCGCGGTCAAGAAGCACGGCCTGACGCCGCGCGCCCGCATCCTCGGCCTCGCCTCGGCCGGCGTGCCGCCGCGCATCATGGGCATCGGCCCGGTGCCGGCCACCCGCAAGCTGATGGAGCGGCTCGGCAAGAAGATCAGCGATTTCGACCTGATCGAGCTCAATGAGGCCTTCGCCTCGCAGGGCATCGCCTGCATGCGGCAGCTCGGTGTTGCCGACGATGCCGATTTCGTCAATCCGCATGGCGGCGCCATCGCGCTCGGTCATCCGCTCGGCATGAGCGGCGCGCGGCTCGCGCTCACCGCCGTGCACGGCATGGAGAAGCGCGGCGGCAAGCTCGCGCTCGCCACCATGTGCGTCGGCGTCGGCCAGGGCGTCGCGGTCGCGATCGAGAAGGTGAATTAAAAAGCGGCCTCTCGTTTGAGGGCGGTGGCCCAATTACAAGCGCGTGATGCCCGGGCTTGTCCCGGGCATCCACGTTTTTGGCGCCGCACGAAAATCCTGGATGGCCGGGACAGGCCCGGCCGTGACGGAAGCGGGGAGCCAGGGCCCCGAAACCCGCTTCCCCAAATTAGTTATATCCTATAATGATCGGCGGTCATCACTGACCGGCCGGCCGGGCCAACACGGCCGCGGAGGAGTTCGCCCATGACCTTCATCTATCCCACCGACAGCAACAAGGCGCATCCGCTGCCGCTGTCGCCCGAATACAAGAGCTCGATCAAGCGCGCGCCGAACAAGCCGCTGATCCCGATGCCGCACACGCTGTCGGAACTTACAGGCCCGGTCTACGGCCACGAGACCGTGCGCGAGGGCGACAACGATCTCACCCGCCAGCATGCCGGCGAGCCGCTCGGCGAGCGCATCATCGTGCACGGCCATGTCCGTGACGAGGACGGCCGCGGCGTGCCGAACTCGCTGGTCGAGATCTGGCAGGCCAATTCCTGCGGCCGCTATGTGCATGTCCGCGACCAGCATCCGGCCCCGCTCGATCCGAACTTCACCGGTGCCGGCCGCACCGTGAGCGATGCGAGCGGCTATTATCGCTTCGTCACCATCAAGCCGGGTGCCTATCCCTGGGGCAACCACCACAACGCCTGGCGACCCGCGCACATCCATCTGTCGGTGTTCGGCCATTCCTTCGTGACGCGGCTGGTGACGCAAATGTACTTTCCGGCCGACCCGCTGTTTCCGTTCGATCCGATCTTCAACTCGGTGCCGGACGAGGCGGCGCGGGCGCGGATGGTCTCCTCCTTCGACCTCGAGAACACCCAGCCCGAATGGGCGCTGTGCTACCGCTTCGACATCGTGCTGCGCGGCAAGAACGCCACGCCCTTGGACACCCATTAAGTGCAGGACAGAGTGATGGACCACGGGATCACCCCCTCGCAGACGGTCGGACCGTTCTTCAAATACGGCCTGACGCCGAACGGCGAATATGCCTGGAACGACGCCTTCACCAGTTCGACGCTGACGCCCGACGTTTCGGGCGACCGCATCCGCATCGAGGGCCGGGTGTTCGACGGCGACGGCGTGGCCGTGCCCGATTGCATGCTGGAGATCTGGCAGGCGGATGCGCAGGGCCGCTTCGCCGATCCGCAGGACAAGCGCGCGCTTCCCAATGCCAGCTTCCGCGGCTTCGCCCGCTGCGGCACCGACAAGGACGGCAACTACGCCTTCGACACCATCAAGCCGGGCGCGGTGCCGGCGGCCGACGGCAAGACCCAGGCGCCGCACATCCTCGTCGCGGTGTTCGGCCGCGGCATGCTGCGGCATCTCTACACCCGGATCTATTTCAGCGACGAGGCCGGCAACGCCGCCGATCCCGTGCTGGCGCTGGTTCCGGCCGACCGCCGCGCCACGCTGACCGCGACACGCGAGGCCGGCAAGCCGGTCTACCGGCTCGACCTGCACCTGCAAGGCGACAACGAAACGGTGTTCTTCGACGTCTGAGAGCGGTTGGCGGCGACATCGCGATGCCCGGGCTGGTCCCGGGCATTTGCATGTCAGGCGTCAAGGGATGCGGGAACACGCCCCGAGGTTGCGGGAAACCCCGCAAAATTACGAGTTTTGCCTGATTTCGTCAGTCGAATTGAGGATGCGTTGAGGTCCCCGCGGTACGGCGGTGTGTCTCTCAATTCGGGGCCTGTCACCAAGATGCGTTTCTCGATCTCCTCGGCCATCGTCGCATTCGGTCTCCTTCTGGTTCTCGGCTTCACGGCCGTCGTCGGCAGCGGCGCCTATGCGCTGCGCGAACTCAAGGTCGGCGGTCCACTCTATTCCGACATCAAGCTCGGCAACGATCTCGTCGCCGACATCCTGCCGCCGCCGGCCTATGTGCTCGAGGGCTATCTCGAAGCCACCCTGGCGATGCGCGAGCCGGACCAGCTCGCCGCCCACGGCGAGCGCCTCGTCCAGCTCCGCAAGGATTACGAGGACCGCAAGGCGTTCTGGAGCGCATCCAGCCTCGCGCCCGACCTGAAGACCGCGCTGGTCTCGAAGTCCGACGCCGAGGTCCAGAAGTTCTGGACCATCGTCGCCGAGCGGCTGCTGCCGGCGCTGAAGGCCAGGGACCAGGGCGCTGCCGAGCGTGCCTATGCCGAACTGAAGGCCGTCTACACCGTCCATCGCGGCCTCATCGACAGCATCGTCGAAGGCGCCAACAAGCGCAATGCGGACATGGAGAAGCTCGCCGCCGACCGCGACGCCTCGATCTCCTACGTGGTCTGGAGCGTGTCGGCCGCCGTGCTGGCGCTGATCGCGGGCGGCCTCGGCTTCGTCGCGATCGGGCTGGTTCGTCCGATCGTCCGCATGACCGCGGCGATGCAGAAGCTCGCGACCGGCGACCTTTCCGCCGAAGTGCCCCATGCCGATCGCCGCGACGAAGTCGGCTCGATGGCCGCGGCGCTCGCCGTATTCAAGACCAGCGCGCTCGACAATGCCCGGCTCCGCGACGAACAGCTGCGCGCCGCGGAGCAGGCGACCATCGCCAAGCGCAAGGCGCTGGTCGGCATGGCGGAGACCGTGGAGCGCGAGACCGGCGCATCGGTCGCGACCGTGGCCGACGCGACGCAAGGGGTGGAGCGCGCCGCCTCGGGCCTGTCGGAGATCGCCCACGAGCTCTCGACCGAATCGCAGGCGGTGGCGGCGGCCTCGGAGCAGGCGCTCGCCAATGCCGAAACCGTGTCCTCCGCCGCCGAGCAGCTGACCGCCTCGATCCGCCAGATCACGGGCCAGCTCGCCCATGCCAGCGACGTCACCCGGTCGGCGGTCGCCGGCCGCGAGCAGGCGCGCATGACGATCCAGGCGCTGTCCGGTTCGGTGAAGAAGATCGCCGAAGTCTCCGATCTGATCGGCGGCATCGCCGGCCAGACCAATCTGCTGGCGCTGAACGCGACGATCGAGGCGGCGCGTGCCGGCGATGCCGGGCGCGGCTTCGCGGTGGTCGCCGCCGAGGTCAAGTCGCTGTCCAACCAGACCGCCAAATCCACCGAGGAGATCGCGCGCCTGATCGCCGAGATCCAGGCGTCGACCGACGCGGCGGTCGCGGCGGTCGAGCAGATGGGCGGCAAGATCGCCGAGATCGACGGCTTCGCGACCACGGTCGCCGCCGCGATGGGGGAGCAGGATGCCGCCGCCCGCGAGATCGCCCGCTCGATCTCGGAATCGGCATCTGCCGCCCGGGAGGTGTCCGCCAAGATTGCCCTGGTCAGCCGCGACGCGGATTCGGTCAACGCGCGCGCGTCCGAGATGCGCTCGGCGATCAGCAGCGTGTCGTCGAACATCACCTCGCTGCAATCCGTCCTGGTTCGCACCGTCCGCAAGTCGACGGAAGAAACGGGGTCCGCCGCAGCCTGATCGCGTCGGGTGGCGCGAGCCTATGGTGCTCGCGGAACTGATGGTGCAATATGGCCGCGGCACTCGGGGGCGCGCGCCATGACCACTCCACATTTGCCGGCGGTCGTCGAGGCCGCCAACCTCACGGCGCTGCTGCGCAAGGCAGGCGCGCTCGACGCCGGCGCGGTGCGGGAGGTGAAGCTGCTGCATCAGCGCGACACCGTGGTGTCGCATATCGTCCGCCTCGGCCTGCGCTATGTCGGGGACGCCGCCGGCGCTCCGCAATCGCTGATCCTGAAGACGGCGCACGCCGATCACGCAAAGACCCTCGCCAATGGCGGCCGCCGGGAGGTCGAGTTCTACACGCATCTCGCGCCGAACATGCCGCCCGGGCTGGTCCCGCGGTGCTTCCACGGGCATTTCGACGAGGACAGCGGAGCCTGGCATCTGCTGCTCGAAGACCTCACCGACAGCCATGTGGTCGCCACGCAATGGCCGCTGCCGCCGTCGCAGGAGCAGGCCATGGCGATCGTCGCGACGCTCGCGCGCTGGCATGCGGCCTGGTGGGATCATGACGCGCTCGGCAATGGCGTCGGGATCGTCGCCAGTGCGGAGGACAGCGCCGCGCGCCGGGAGGATTTCGCGGGCCATTACGATCGCTTCGCCGATTTGCTCGGCGACCGCCTCAGCGAGGAGCGCCGGCTGCTCTATCGGCGCCTGATCGATCAATGGGCGCGGCTGTCGCAGCGTTATCATGCGCGCCGCCACCTCAGCATCACCCATGGCGATGCGCATGTCTGGAACTTCCTGCTGCCACGGCCGGGCGTGAGGGATTCCGTCCGCATCTTCGATTGCGATCTGTGGAGCGTCAACGTCCCGACCGGCGATCTCGCCTACCTGATGGCGATGCACTGGTATCCGCATGGCCGGCAGGCCATGGAACGCGCCCTGCTCAACCATTACCACGCGGAGCTGACGGCCTGCGGCGTCTCCGGCTACAGCCGCGGCGCGCTCGACCAGGACTATCGCTGGTCGGTGCTCTGGCTCATCACCAAACCGGTCTGGCAATGGGCCATCAACATCCCGCCGGGCATCTGGTGGAACAATCTGGAGCGGGTGATGATGGCGGTCGACGATCTCGGCTGCGAGGAGTTGTTGTAGGACTCCTGTCCCGGGCGCGGTGCAGCGCGCAGCGATGCGCCGCAGAACCGGGACCCGGCGTGAGCCGGGGCACGAGACACCGGTTACTCCATCACCGCATGCTCCGGCCCCGGCGACTGCTTGCGCAGGGCCGCCTTGGTCGAGCCGATCATCAGCGCCAGCGGGATGGTGCAGAGAATGAACACCATGATGACCTGGTAGTCGTGCGCGAAGGCGATGATCTGTGCCTGCACGCTGACCATGCGGTCGGCCAGCGCGCGGCCGGCGTCGGTCGAGAGGTTGATCATGCCGCTGACGTCGGGCATCTGCAGCGCGTGGTTGAACGGATTGATGTGCTCGGACAGGATCGCGTAGGTCTTGCGCGTGCCCTGCGTCAGTTCGGCGATCACGATGGAGATGCCGACCGAGCTCGCGACGTTGCGCAGCAGCGTCAGCATCGAGGTGCCGTCGGTGCGCAGATGGTTCGGCAGCGTCAGGAACGACACCGTCGACAGCGGCACGAAGACGAGGCCGAAGCCGAAGCCCTGGATCACGCTGACGACGATGATTTCCGGCACCTGGGTCTGGTCGGTCCAGCCGGTCATCTGGAACAGCGAGGCCGCCGTCAGCGACAGGCCGGAGATGATCAGCGTGCGCGCCTCGATGAAGCGCATGATGCGGCCGACCATCATCATCGCGAAGAAGGTGCCGAAGCCGCGGCTGGCGAGCAGGCCGCCGGCGGTGATGATGGGATAGCCGATCACGTTCTGCAGGTAAGGCGAGGCCAGCGCCATGGTCGAGTACAGCACGAGCCCCATCACCGTCATGAAGATGCAGCCGGTGAGGAAATTGCGGTCCCGGAACAGCGCGAACTGGATGAATGGCTGCGACGTCGTGAAGGAGTGCACGAAGAAGTAGTAGAAGGCGACGCCCGAGACGATGAACTCGGTGACGATCTCGACCGATTCGAACCAGTCGAGCTGCTCGCCGCGGTCGAGCGCGAGTTGCAGCGCGCCGATTCCGATCGCCAGCGCCGCGAAGCCGAACCAGTCGAATTTCAGGCCCGCGTCCTTCTTGGTCTCGTCCATGAACACGGCGAGCCCGAGCACGGTGATCGCGCCGAACGGCAGGTTGACGAAGAACACCCAGTGCCAGGAATAGGTCTCGGTCAGCCAGGCCCCGAGCGAGGGGCCCATGATCGGGCCCATCATCACGCCCATGCCCCAGATCGACATCGCCTTGGCGCGTTCCTCGAGCGTGTAATAGTCCAGCATCACCGATTGCGACAGCGGCACCAGCGCGGCGCCGAACACGCCCTGCAGCAGGCGGAACAGCACCATCTGGTTGATGTCCTGCGCGAGGCCGCACAGCACCGAGGCCAGCGTGAAGCCGGCCGAGCAGATGATGAAGATGCGCTTGCGCCCGAAGCGGTTGGAGATCCAGCCCACCGGCGCCGTCATGATCGCGGCGGCGACGATGTAGGAGGTCAGCACCCAGTTGATCTGGTCCTGCGAGGCCGACAGCGTGCCCTGCATGTAGGGCAGGGCGACATTGGCGATGGTGGTGTCCAGCGCCTGCATGATGGTCGCGGTCATGGCGCAGATCGTCACCATGTTCCGGCGCAGGCCGGGCACCATCAGCGCGGGATTGGACTCCGCCATATGATCAGTCCTTGCCTTGCTCGTCCCGGTCCTTGTCCTGGCCGGCCGTCGCCGACAGGCCGAACAGGCCGGCGAGCGAGCGCTTGTGGCCGGTGTCGATCGTCGCATAGACGCTCATGCCGGCCTTCAGCCGCCGCACATATTTGTCGGTCTCGTCGAAATAGATCCGGATCGGCACGCGCTGCACCACCTTGACGAAATTGCCGCTGGCGTTCTGCGGCGGCAGGATCGCGAATTGCGCGCCGGTGCCGGGCGAGAGCGAGCCGATCCTGCCCTTGAACACATGGTTCGGGAACGCGTCGACCTCGAGCGTCACGGGCTGTCCTTCGGTGACGTAGGTGAGGTCGCTCTCCTTCGGATTGGCATCGACCCAGGGATGGGCGACGTCGATGATCGAGAACACCGGCGTGCCCGCGGTGACGAAGCGGCCGAGCTGGATCTGCTCGACCTGGGTGGCGACGCCGCCCATCGGCGCGCGCAGCACGGTGTGGTCGAGATTGCGCTCGGCGCTGTCGAGCTTGGCCTTGGCCTGCGCATAGGCCGGGAATTTCTCCAGCGGCAGGTCGGGGTCTCCGAGCAGCTGGGTCTTGGCCATCGACAGCTGCTGCTTGACATATTGCGCCACTGAGCCGGACGTCACCAGCGCGTTGGCCGAATTGTCGAGGTCGAGCTGCGAGCCGAAATTGTTCTTCACCAGCGCCTGCTTGCGTTCGACGTCGCGCTGCTTCAGGTCGACGCCCTGCTGGGCGAGGTTGAGCATGTCGCCGTAGATCTTGATGTTGGCGCGCAGATTGTCGTAGGTCGCCTGCGCCTGCATCAGCTGCGCCCGCGCCTCGTCCACCGCGAGGCGGAACGGCACCGGATCGATCTCGAACAGCTCGTCGCCCTGCTTGACGACCTGGCCCTCCTTCACGACCACCTTCTGGATCTTGCCGGAAATGTCCGGCGTCACCAGCACCTTCTGGGCGCCGACATAGGCATCGTCGGTGCCGACATAGCGGCCGCCGTTCAGGTAGAAGGCGAGGCCGCCGACCGTGGCCACGATCGGCAGCACGACCATCAGCAGGAAGCGGCGGTAGCGGCGCAGGCCCGCCAGAAGGCGGCGGCGCGGATCGGTGCCGGCCTTTTTGGTCGGCTTGCCGCCGTCGATCTTCTGCTCGGGCTGGAACTTGAGGACCTGATCAGCCATAGCGCTGCTCCTTGCGCGCGCCGTCCGCACCCGATGTCTGGATCGCGTTGCGCACGTTTTCCTTGATGTCTTCGAGTTGGGTGAGGAGGCGATGGGCGTCCGCCGCGTTGATGCCTTCGAGCGCGTTGGCGGTCAGCTCGGACTTCAGCCCGCTCATGCGGCCGAGCAGCTGCCGCCCGGCCTTCTTCAGATAGAGGCGCTTGACGCGGCGGTCCGAGGCGTCGCTGCGGCGCTCGATCCAGTCGCTGTCACAGAGCTTGTCGATCAGCCGCGTCAGCGTGATCGGCTGCATTTCGAGCAGTTCGGCCAGCTCGGACTGCTTCATGCCCTCGCTGCGCTCGATCTTCGCCAGCACCGCCCATTGCGCGCGGGTGATGCCGAAACGCGCGGCCTGCTTGTCGGCATAGACGCGGAGCAGGCGGTAGACTTCGCCGAGCGTGAACAGGAAGTTCTGGTCGACCGACCCGCGGGTCATGAGCTTCGTCTCCAATGAGCTTGAATATGATAAGCAAGCTTATGAATTATGTCACAGGCCCCGCAGCGCGACGCAGTCCCGCCGCCAAAGCATGGCTGTCAGGAGCCGCGCAGTCCCGCTTTGGGTTCCACGCCCGGGATGCTAGAAGCCGGGGAATGACGCTCGCCAAGCCGGCCTTTCCCGCGCCCGATCACGATCACGGCCGCTGCACCGCGGACGCGCTGGCGCATGCCGAGGCGGTTTGCGCGCAGCGGTCGCAGAAATTCACGCCGATCCGGCGGCATGTGCTGGGTGCGCTGCTCTCCAGCCACCGCCCGCTCGGCGCCTATGAGGTGATCGACGAACTCGCCAAGTCGATGCCGCGCCCGGCGCCGATCACGGTCTATCGGGCGCTCGATTTCCTGATGGCGAACGGCCTTGTGCACCGCATCGAAAGCCGCAACGCCTTCATCGCCTGCGCCGCCCACGACCACGACGTCACCGCGGCGGTGGCGTTCCTGATCTGCGAGCGCTGTGGCATGGTCGGCGAAATTCCGACGGCGTCCTTTGCCAGCGAGCTCAATGCTGCGGCGCGCAATTCGGGCTTTGCGCCCAAACTGTCCGTGGTCGAGATCACGGGCGTCTGCGCCAACTGCCAGAAAACGTCGTAGAGTTATGAGACCTGCTCGAGCTCCAACGGCGATGTTCACCTCTCATGGCGGGAGAGGTCGCGCCCAACGGGTCGCGCCGAAGGCGCGCCCGATGACAAGCTCAGGCGCGGATGAGGGGCTCCGGTCTCTCGTGGGACCTGCGCCCCCTCACCCGATTTGCTTTGCAAATCGACCTTTCCCCGTTGGGGAGAGGTGAAAAGCCATCACCGTTCGAACGACAACGGCGCGAAGCCGGCCATCGGGAAGAAATGTCCTCACCTGAAGCCATATCATCTGCCGGACGCCCGTTGAGTGCCGGCGCCATCGCCCTGATGCTGATGCTTTGCCTGACCTGGGGCTTCAACCAGATCGCGGTGAAGCTGGTGCTGCCGGACGTGCCGCCGATGCTGCAGGCGACGATCCGCTCGGTGGGCGCGCTGCCGGTCCTGTTCATCATCGGCACCTTGCGCGGCGTGAAGTTCTTCGAAAATGACGGAACCTGGAAGCCGGGCGTCATTGCTGGCCTGATGTTCGGAATCGAGTTCGTGCTGATCTTCCAGGGCCTGCGCCTGACCTCGGCATCGCGGGCGGTCGTGTTCCTCTACACCGCGCCGTTCTTCGTCGCGCTCGGCTCCTATCAGGTGCTCGGCGAACGGCTTGGCGGCATCCAGTGGCTGGGGCTGGCCATCAGCTTTGCCGGTGTCGCGCTCGCGATCGGCGTCCCGCAGGCCAATGTCGATTCCAGCGTCCTGCTGGGCGATCTGCTGATCGTCGCCGGAGCCGGATTGTGGGCGGCGACGACGCTGGTCGCCAAGGGCACCCGGCTGCGGTTCGCCGCGCCCGAAAAGGCCCTGGGCTATCAGGTCGCGATCTCGATCCCGATCCTCGGCGGGGCGGCCTGGCTGTTCGGGGAGAGCATCACCCACATGCCCTCGTCCCTCTCGATCGGCCTGATGGCCTTCCAGGCGATCTGGGTGGTGGGAACCACGTTCATGCTTTGGTTTGCGCTGGTGAAGACCTATTCGGCCAGCAAATTGTCGGCTTTTACCTTCATCACCCCTTTGTTTGGCGTGGTGGGTAGCTATTTCATCATGCACGACACCTTGAGCCTTGCCTTTGGGGCCGCAGCGCTCCTTGTAATTGCTGGGCTTTTTCTGGTTAACCGTCCCAGCCAAACGGCTGCGGCGCCGCCGGATGCATTGCTGAATGTCACCAAAACCTGATATTTGGACCCCATGAACAAGCTCGAAAATCTTCCCGATTCCGACATCGCGGGCCCGGCGCCCCGTCACCAGACTGTCCAGGTCAAGGTCGGCAACGTCGCCGTCGGCGGCGGCGCCCCGATCGTCGTGCAGTCGATGACCAACACCGATACCGCCGATATCGAAGGCACCATCGCCCAGGTCGCAGCGCTGTCGCGCGCCGGCTCCGAAATGGTCCGCATCACCGTGGACCGCGAGGAGGCCGCGGCCGCCGTCCCGCATATCCGCGACGGCCTCGCCAAGCGCGGCATCAATACGCCGCTGATCGGCGACTTCCATTATATCGGCCACAAGCTGCTCGCGGCCTATCCGGCCTGCGCCGAGGCCCTGGCGAAATATCGCATCAATCCCGGCAATGTCGGCTTCAAGGACAAACGCGACACCCAGTTCGCCGACATCATCGAGATCGCCAACAAGAACAACAAGCCGGTCCGCATCGGCGCCAATTGGGGCTCGCTGGACCAGGAGCTGCTGACCAAGCTGATGGACGAGAACGCCGCCTCGCCCAATCCGCGCGACGTGCGCGCGGTGACGCGCGAAGCCATGGTGCAATCCGCCCTGCTGTCGGCCGCACGCGCCGAGGAACTCGGCATGCCCAAGGACCGCATCATCCTCTCCGCAAAAGTCTCCGCGGTCCAGGACCTGATCGCGGTCTACCAGGATCTCGCGTCGCGTTCGGATTACGCCATCCATCTCGGTCTCACCGAGGCCGGCATGGGCTCGAAGGGCATCGTCGCCTCCTCCGCCGCGCTCGGCATCCTGCTGCAGCAGGGCATCGGCGACACCATTCGCATTTCGCTCACGCCGGAGCCCGGCGGCGACCGCACCCGCGAGGTGCAGGTCGGCCAGGAGCTGCTGCAGACCATGGGCTTCCGCACCTTCGTGCCGCTGGTCGCGGCCTGCCCGGGTTGCGGCCGCACCACCTCGACCACGTTCCAGGAACTGGCCCGCTCGATCCAGGATTTCATCCGCGACGAGATGCCGACCTGGAAGACCAAATATCCCGGCGTCGAGGAGCTCAACGTCGCGGTGATGGGCTGCATCGTCAACGGCCCCGGCGAATCCAAGCACGCCAATATCGGCATCTCGCTGCCCGGCACCGGCGAAGCCCCGGCCGCGCCCGTCTTCGTCGACGGCAAGAAATTCCGTACCCTGCGCGGCCCGACCATCTCCGCCGACTTCAAGGCGCTGGTGATCGACTATATCGAGCAGCGCTACGGCCAGGGCGCCAAGGCCCCGGTATCAGCGGCGGAGTAGGCATTCAGGTCAGCATGCGGTGGTGCTGACCTGACCCGTTTCTCCTTATCTCAGCAGCAGGCCGTCCCGTGTGATGACGCTCGCGCCCATGTCGCGAGCGGTCGCAATGATGATTCGATGCGCTGGATCGCGTGGCGGCTCGCCCGGCAAGAATCACGAGGCGATCAGGATATCCGGCGTGAGTTCGGCGAGGCGTATTCCC
>CAYREH010000018.1:64129-97534 GCA_964423245.1 uncultured Bradyrhizobium sp.
CAAGAATCACGAGGCGATCAGGATATCCGGCGTGAGTTCGGCGAGGCGTATTCCCGAGTTGGGCGGCAGTTTGCTTCCGATGACCCGCTCGATTTCAGCAAATGTCATGGGGACTTCCTTGGTCCGCTGGGACTTCAGAAATTCACCAAGGCGCTCATATTTGCTCATGATGAAGCATCCGACAATGTTGTATAAGTGTTTCAAGACTCCGTTGTGTCCGCGCGCGCGTGGCCTACAATCGCGCCGATGAAGTAAGCATCCGGAGACATGCCATGAGCTCACTCGCCGGCAAGCAGGGCCCGCGCTACCGCCACACGGCCGAGGACGGAGCGCCCTACGAGACCATCGCCGTCGAAAAACTCACCCCCATCATCGGCGCGGAAATCTCGGGCGTCGATATCGGCAGGCTCGTCTCCGGCGACGCGCGCTCCAACCGGCAGATGGACGAGATCCACCGCGCGCTGGCTGAAAACCTCGTCATCTTCTTCCGCGACCAGCACATCACGCCGCAGCAGCATCTCGCCTTCGGCCGCAAGTTCGGCGAGCTGCATGTCCATCCGGCCGCACCGCATGAGGACGAGGATCCGGCGTTGATGAAGATCTACGCCGACAGGAACTCGCCGCGCGCCAATGGCGAGGGCTGGCACTCCGACGTCTCCTGCGATCTCGAACCGCCGATGGGCTCCATCCTCCATATCAGGCAGTGCCCGCCGCGCGGCGGCGACACGCTGTTCGCCAACATGTATGCGGCCTATGAGGCGCTGTCGGACCGGATGAAGGCCTATCTCGACGGTCTGACCGCGCTGCATGACGGCGAGCCGATCTATCGCGGGCTCTACGCCAATTACGGCGTCGCCGACCGTCCGTCCTATCCGCATGCGGAGCATCCGGTGGTCCGCACCCACCCCGTGACCGGCAGGAAGGCGCTCTACGTCAATCGCGGCTTCACCCGCCACATCAACGGCATCCCGCGCGACGAGAGCGATGCGATGCTGGCCTATCTCTACCAGCATGCCGAGAACCCGCTGTTCCAGTGCCGCTTCCGCTGGACCGAGAACGCGATCGCGTTCTGGGACAATCGCTGCACCCAGCACCGCGCGATGTGGGACTACTGGCCGCATACGCGGTCGGGCACGCGCGTGACGGTGAAGGGCGAGCGGCCGGTGTAGCCGGAGCTTCCATGTCGCGCATCGGATCGACGGAGTAGCCGGTGCCGGGGCGGAGCAGCATCGCCTTGTTGCTCGCGGCAATCCTGCTGTCGCCGTCACCTGCCGGCGCGGAACGCAGCAAGCCTGCTGCCGGGCCCACGCCGAAGCCTGCCCAATCGCCGGCCCGATGCGAACCGTCGAAGCTGCGCATCGTCGTCGACGTCGGACACACGCCGGAGTCCTACGGCGCGCTGAGTGCGCGCAACGATCCGGAATTCGGCTTCAACCTGCGGCTGGCGCGGCTGATCACGGAAAAACTCAAATCGGACGGCTTTGCCGCGACGCGCCTGCTCGTCACGGACGGCAAGGCGCGGTCCAGCCTGCTCAAGCGGGTCAGCGAGGCGAATGCCGGTCGGGCCGATCTCTTCCTGTCGATCCATCACGATTCGGTGCCGGACACTCTGCTCGAGCGCTGGGAGTTCGACGGCGCCGACAGCCGCTTCAGCGATCGCTTCTCCGGTCATTCGCTGTTCGTGTCGCAGCAGAACCCGCATTATGCCGCGAGCCTGAAGCTGGCGCGGCTGGTCGGGGCGCATCTGAAGGCGCAGGGTCTGTCCTATGCCAGCCAGTACACTTTGCCCGTGATGGGACGCTACCGCCGCCAGTTGCTGGACAAGGAGGTCGGTGTCTATCGCTACGACAATCTCGTCGTGCTGTCGCGGACCCGCAGCCCCGCCGTGCTGCTCGAAGCCGGCTCCATCATCAACCGCGACGAGGAAATGGCGCTGAGCTCGTCCGGGCGCCATGAGACGATCACGGACGCCGTGGCGAAGGCGATGGGCGAGTTCTGCCGGAAGCCGTGATCTGCGATGGACGCCTGGCCGCCGGACAACACGGCGCTCTCGAAAAAGAGCACGATTTCAAAGCGATGGGGCATTGGCCGCGCTATCCGACGTCTTCGCCGCTCAGCTTAAAGTCATTCTAAATCATTGAATTTGCAGATGAAATTTTAGCGCGCTATGAAGCTCGCGCCGATCGAACCGTGGTGCGCTGGACGCGAGCCCTCGCACTGCTTGGCTTCATCGGCCGGATGGCGATTCACCGTGGAAGGTGCCCGTCGGGTAGGTTGGTTCAGGGGATCATGCGGTGCGAGGAGCTTTGGTTCACGAACTGCAGCGTTCGGAAGAAGGGCGTCTTCGCCGCTTCTTCATGCGCAGGTTTCGCAATGCCGCCGATGCCGCCGATGCAACGCAGGAGACATTCCTGCGCATGCTCGATGCACCGTCGAAGACCATCATCGAGAATCCGCAGGCCTATCTGTTTCAGATTGCAAAATCCGTGGCCCGGATCACATCGGCCCGTCTGGCCGCGGATTCGGACCTGTTCCTTCCGGCGATCGTCGAGAACCAGGCCGAAGATGCCCCGGATCCGGAGCGGATCGTCAACGGTCGACAGAGCTTGATCCTGCTGGCTAGGGCGATCGAGAATCTGCCTGTTCGATGCCAGGAGGTCTTCATCCTGAGCCGCCTGCATGGCTTGTCGAACGGCGAGATCGCCGCCAAGCTCGGCGTGTCCCGCAACATGGTGGAGAAGCACATCATCAAGGCCTTGATGCATTGCCGGCAAGTGCGTGCCGAGATTTATTTCTAGACAGACGTCAGGTAGGACCCTTGCTTTCGACTCTAAGTCAAGTAGCAGCGGTCTTCGGCCGCTCTGAGCCGAAGCCGGACTGCAGGGGGTCTTATGCCGGACGGATTTTCGCAAGATGCTGACGATCGGATCGCCCAGGAAGCCGCGGGCTGGGTGGCCCGTCTGCAGTCCAGCGACGCCACCGATCAGGACAGGCGGGAGTTTCAGCTCTGGCTGCAAAGCGATGCCGCACATCGGGCCTCCTACGACGAATTCAGGAGCCTCTGGGCGGATCTGAGGGACGTTCCGATTCCCTCGAACCGGCTGAAGAAGCTGCGAACGTCCCGCCGGGCTGCAATCCGCAGCGTTGTCGCGATCGGCATGATCGCGATCCTGTCGGCCTCGCTCTATCGCATGGGTCTCGTCGACCGCCTGCGTGCCGACCACTACACCGCCGTCGGCGAGGTACGCAGCGTTACGCTCGCGGATGGCTCGCGTGTCGATCTCAACACCGACACCGCGATCGTGGTGCGTTATTCGGAAGGCGAGCGCCGCATTCTGCTTCTGCGCGGCGAGGCCTTCTTCGAGGTTGCACGCAATCCGCAGCGGCCGTTCGTGGTCGATGGCTTCGTTCTGAAAGCCAGAGCAGTCGGCACGCGATATGTGGTGCGCGCACCGTCCGACGATTTCACGGGCGACGTGCAGGTTGAAGAAGGACAGGTGGAGGTAACGGGCGGCAACGACCGGGTGCTGCTGAAGCCGGGCGATGCCGCCAGCCCGACGAGGGAGGGCCGCCTCGGCGTCACCAAGGTGGATGTCGCCAACGAGACGGCGTGGCGCAGCGGAAAACTCGTCTTCTCCGGCCAGCCTCTTCGCGATGTGCTGGCAACTCTTGAACGATACCGCCATGGCCGCATCGTCGCGTTGGACGGCGCCGCCGCTGAACAGCGCGTTTCCGGTGTGTTCGACCTGAAAGATACCGATCAGGCGCTCAGGGCGCTGGAGGAAAACCTGCCGGTGCGCATCACGCGCCTCACCGGCTTCGTGGTCGTCGTCCGTTCTCGTTAGAGAGCTTCCAAGGAGTGATCGTGTAACCGACCTGCCTTTTTCTCGATTCCGACGTCAGGAGTCACCCCTCGTTTCAACTCTTAGTTCATGGGGGCGTGCATGCGCGGCGCCCCGACTGATCTGAGAGAAATCGGGGACCGACATGGCGGTTGGAAGTGCGTGGGGAATTGCGGGAAGCAGGTTTGCAAAGGCGGCATTGGCCGGCGTTTCGCTTCTTGCAGTCCATACGGCGCTTCATCCTCAGCCAGTCAACGCTCAATCTGCTTCGGTCGAGCCCGCGGGCACCGCGAGCATCTCCGTTCCGGCCGGTTCGCTCGAGAAGGCGCTTCTGGCATTTGGACGCCAGGCCAACCTTCGGATGGTCTATCCGAGCAGCCTGACGTCGGGCAAGACGACCGCGGGCGTCAGCGGACGGATGACCGCTCAACAGGCGCTCGCGAATCTGCTGGCCGGAACCGGATTGAACTATCGCTTCACGAACTCAACGACGGTGACGATTTCGCAGCCGACGGCGGACAACGGAAGCGCGCCCGCCGCCGACGGCTCGCTGGTCCTCGATACGATCGATGTAAGCGGACGCGGCTCCGGGCCGAATGCCGATACGCCATATCAGACACCCGGGTCGGTCAACTACATTTCACAGCAGGATATAGAGAGATTCAGCGGCAACTCAGCCGGGGACATCTTCCAGGGCACGCCTGGAGTGATTTCAGGTTCGAACAACAACGGGGCGTCGATCGATCCCAACATTCGAGGCCTGCAAGGCATGAACCGCGTTGCTACCACGGTCGATGGTGCCGAGCAGTCCACCTCGACCTATCGCGGCTACGCCGGTGTCGACAGCCGCACCTACATCGATCCGGACTTGATCGGAGGTGGAACTGTGACGAAGGGCCCTGATGGAGGCGTCCCCGGCGCCATCGGAGGAACAGTCGCGCTGCGGACGCTCAATGCGGACGATATTCTCAAGCCAGGCAACAGCTATGGCGTTCGCATAAAGGGCACATCGAATACGACCGGCACAAGTCCAAAGATCGGCGCGACGACGCCCCGTGAGGATGAGTCCTTCGCCCCGCATAACGGATCGGTGAGCTTCGCCGTCGCATCGAAGCAGGAGAACGTGGATTTCGTCGGTGCCTTCGTACGTCGAAAGACCGGAAACTATTTCGCGGGGAATAACGGCGCGCTGTTCACCGACGCCTATCTGGGCCAGACCAAACGACTGTCGGACTACAATTATGGTCAGGAAGTATTCAATACATCCGAAGACTCGACGTCGGCACTTCTGAAGGCGACCCTTCGTCCGGACGACGGTCACGAACTCCAGGTCGGATATCTGCATTATGACAACGAGTTCGGAGAGATTACTCCGAGCAACATCAATGTCGGCTCCGGCATCAGACAAATCCCGCTGAGCAGGATTGCGCTGGATCAGTTCACGGCGCGCTACCATTGGCGTCCGGCGAACGACCTTGTCGACTTCAGGGCCAATGCCTTCATGTCGAACACGAATGAAGACTCCGTTTATTCCCTTTATAATGGCGCCAATTACAACAAGACGCGAACACAGAATTACGGGCTTGATGCATCGAATGTATCGCGCTTCGACATCGCGACCAGGCCGTTCACGCTGACGACCGGCGGCGCCCTCAAGTTCGAGGATGCTGCACCGCGTCGCTTCACTTACACGGATCTGGCCGAGATCGGCGCTTTCCCGGTGAACGGGACGAGGGGGCTGGCGTCGGCCTTTGCCAAGGGCAAGTGGGAGCCGCTGACCTGGCTCTCCTTCAACTCCGGCATCGAATATCTGCAGTACAACGTCAATTATCGCGGTACGCCGGTCTACTCCTACATTGGCCCGTCCTATGCGCCTTATGACGGGAGCGGTTTCAGTCCCAGTGCCGGCGTGACGGTCACTCCGCTGGAGGGTTGGCAGCTGTTCGCGACCTATTCGACCGGGATCAGGCCGCCCAGCCTTCGCGAAGCAAGCTGGGTTCGCGGCGAGCAGGTTTTCAATCCTGATCTCACGGCGGAGAAGGCCCGGAACTACGAGGTCGGCACAAATCTTCTCAAGAGCGGTCTGGTGGAGCCGGGCGACAAGGCGAGATTGAAGCTCGCCTATTTCGACAACACGACGAAGGACTACATCGGACGCGAATATGTGGGCTCGCAGCTGCGTCTCTTCAATTATGACTACGCCAGATTCAGGGGATTCGAGTTGTCGGGCGGCTATGACGCCAGCCGCTGGTTCTTCGACTATGCCTTCAATTACTACACCGGCTATACCGGCTGCCTGAAGACCGGAAAATGCTACGACTACACCATGATGGCTGATTATCTCAGCAATCAGATGCCGCCGCGATTCACGACAGCGATTTCGGGTGGCCTCAAGTTTCTCGAGGGAAGAGCCACTGTCGGCGCCCGCTATCGCTACGTCGGCGATCGGCTTGTGCCCCTGGTCGACGATGGGAGCTACTTTGCCGTCGCCAAGGCATGGGCGCCATATTCGCTCGTCGACGCATTCATGCAATGGAAGGTATCGGATAGCGTCACCTTGGACGTGACGGCCATGAATCTGCTCGATCGGTACTACGTCGATGCGCTGAACAACACGGACATGCCGGCGCCGGGACGAACCATCAAGGTCAGCCTGACGGGGCAATTCGGCGGATCAGAACAGCTCCCTCAATGGTCGTTTGGTCCGCTCGCAGCCAGCCATTGGCACCCCGGCTGGACCGGTCTCTATGCAGGCGGTCATTTCGGCTTTGGCGCCGGCTTTGTCAGGGGAACGACGACAGCGGCGGACGGAACGGCAGGTGGCATTCCCGCGACAGAATCCGCAGACCAGCATTTGAAGAACTCTCTGGGCGGCGCGCAATTCGGATACAATTATCAGTTCTCGAACAATATCGTCCTTGGCGCAGAGGCGGATTTCTCATGGACGAACATGGGAGATTACAAGGAAGCACTCTCGACCGAATCGGCGACGCTCATCGAACGCAAGCGACTGCAGGCGCGAACCGACTACGAGTTCGAGTGGCTGTCGACAATTCGAGGGCGTCTCGGATACGCGGTTGACCGTTTCCTCGTCTATGGGACGGCCGGTGTGGCCTTCCTCAAGGAATCAGAGGAGCGCACCCAATATCGCGCGACAGCCGCCGGATCGTCGGTTTATCCCGCTGGACATTCCACTGACTACTTCTTTTCCGAAAACTCCGACAGTATCCGCGTTGGCTGGACCGTCGGCGGCGGTGCCGAATACAAGATCGACAGGCACTGGTCATTGAAAGGCGAATATCTCTATGCCGGCTTTTCACCGGAGAAGTTCATATTCGGGAATGCGCGATCCGGCGTGGCGCAAGGATATACGAGCCGCACATTCTGCGTTCGAACGAATTCCAGGCCCCCGTGTCCTGGTGGGTACACCGGCTACATAACACAAGTCGTCTACCCGAACACGTCCGGCGAAACGAACGGCAGGTCGGCCTCCAATAGCGCGGGGCTGCACATGCTGAAGATCGGCCTGAACTACCGCTTCTGATTGATGAGCCATCACTTGAGGAACATTCTACGATGAATACGATCGACGTCGATGCGAGCCGCGCCAAGCGCCTGAAGCAAGCCACGAGCCGGACGCATGATGGCCTCGACAACTCCATCATGGCGCGCAGGCCGTTCGAGAGCCGCGAGCGGTATGGCTTGTTCGTGAGGGTACAGCATCGGTTTCATCGCGAGATCGATGCGCTCTACGAAAATCGGGTTCTGGACCAGTTGCTGCCCGATCTTCCCGGTCGCCGTCGGCTCCCCTTGATCGCGCTGGACCTTGCCGATCTCGGCATTGTTGTGCCGGACGCGCAAACCGCACCAGTGTTCGACGGTGCGGAAGATGTGGACATCCCGACCGCGCTCGGCTGGCTCTATGTCGCGGAAGGATCGAATCTTGGCGCGGCATTTCTGCTGAAAGAGGCTGCGAAGCTCGGTCTCGACGACGGGTTTGGCGCACGGCATCTTGCGTCGGCTCCTGAAGGCCGCGGCCTGCACTGGAAGACCTTCACCGCTGCGCTTGACGGCGCGAGCCTGACGCAGTCCGAGGAGGATCGCGTCATTGAAGGCGCTCGGGCGGCCTTCGCGCGCGTGCAGGGATTGGTCGACGAGGTCTTTGCCGGCTGACGCTGGGTGAGGTGACCGGCTGGCAAGGCCGCCGGATCTTCTGCAAGCCACCAAATGGCAGCCAGCGGATGATCCGGCGGAAATTCGCCGCCCGACATCTGAAGGGGATCATCGAACGATGCGCGAGCAATGCCGGCAGAAAGATAGCCGGCTCGGAACGGATCTTCGCGAGCAGAGAGGAATGAGATGCTGCAAACAACAGGAACCCGGATGCGCAAGGCGTTCATTCTGACGCTCGCATTGCTCGCCACGACGGGGAGCGAACCGTCCATCGGCATGGCGCAGGATGCCACGAAATCCGCGACGGCCAGTGCGGAAGCCCTCGCCGTTGGGCAAGCGCCCAAGCAAGCCACGCCTGCCGGTCCGGAACACAACAATGGAGAGGCCGTTACCGTCGCCCCTGCTGCGAACGATCGAGCGACGCGATCTGATCGCCGCATCGATCTGCCGCATAACCTCTCACCTTGGGGCATGTTCATGGCGGCGGATCGGATCGTCAAGGCTGTGATGATCGGGCTGGCTTTCGCTTCGCTCGTGACATGGACAGTGCTGCTTGCGAAGTCGGTCGAGATCGCCTTTGCACGCGCCAGGGTGAAGCATGCCCACGATGTCATCGCATCGTCCGCCCGCCTTGGCGATGCCGCCCACACGCTCGCTGACCGCGGCGGGCCGGCGGTCTTCATGGTCCGCTCCGCCAGCGAAGAACTGCAGAGATCCGCCCCTGCGCTGGATCATGCAGGTGATGGCGGCGTGAAGGAGAGGGTGGTCTCACGCCTGGTGCGGATCGAGGCGCAGGCTAGCCGGCGGCTGACGCGGGGAACGGGGTTGCTGGCGACCATCGGAGCAACTGCGCCCTTCGTCGGTCTCTTCGGCACGGTGTGGGGGATCATGAACTCCTTCATCGGTATCTCGCAGGCCCAGACAACAAATCTCGCCGTGGTCGCACCTGGCATCGCCGAGGCCCTTCTGGCGACCGCGCTTGGCCTCGTGGCGGCCATTCCGGCTGTCGTCATCTACAACATGTTCGCCCGCGCCATCACCGGCTACCGGCAGTTGCTTGCCGATGCGGCGGCCGGCGTCGAGCGGCTCGTCAGTCAGGATCTCGACTTCCGCAAGATGCCGGTCAGCCCCGTAACGGCGATTGTCTCCGGCATGAGGGGATGAGCAGTATGGCTGGCGGCATCCGCGAACGCTTCGACGACACTCTCGAAGACAATCATGAGATCAACGTCACCCCCTTCATCGACGTGATGCTGGTGCTGCTGATCATCTTCATGGTGGCGGCACCACTTTCGACCGTCGACATTCATGTCGATCTGCCGGCCTCGACCGCCCAACCGGTGCAACGACCCGACAAGCCGCTCTACCTGACGCTGAGGGAGGATCTCGGCCTCAATCTCGGCAATGATCCGGTGATGCGCGAAGGATTGCAGGTGGCGATAGACGGGGCCGCCAAAGGCGACAAGGAGACAAGGATCTTCCTGCGCGTGGACAAGAGCGTCGACTACCAGCATCTGATGGACGTCATGAACATCCTGCGCGATGCCGGGTATCTCAAGATCGCGCTGGTCGGTCTGGAGACCGTGCCAGCAGCGGGGACAGGGGCGCCGTGAACAACCCAGGCGGTTTCGTCACACGCGATACGAGGATATTCGAGGCCGCTCTCTGGGCTGCCGCGGGCGCGGTCACGACCGCTGCCTATGTGGGTCTTGCCGTATGGATTTTGAGGGTCGATCCGATCGTCGCAGCCGACGCCAATCCGCCGGCCGCGATCATGATCGAGATCGCCGAAGCCCAGGCCGCAGCCACTCTGATGAACGAGATCACGCCGGATCTGCAGACCGCGGAGGAATCCGTCCCGCTCGCTGCCGCGAAGCAGGAAGAGACATCTGACGACGAGAAGCTCCTGGAGCCCGAGAAACCGGAACACACAAAGGATATCGTACTCGAGCCCAAACCCGCACCTGTCAAAGAGGTCGAGGTGCCACTGCCCATGGTCCAGCCGAAACGCGAGAAGCCGAAGCCGCGCGACCAGCAGGCCGCCAGGCAGTCGAAACCGGCAATCCAGGCGCAGGCGCGCGTTCTGCAATCAGACCGGACCGCTGCGATGCAGACAACCTCTGGAGTATCTGCGCAATCTCCGGCGAGTTGGCAATCGAGCCTGATGGCCCATCTGGAACGACGCAAACGCTATCCGTCGGGGGCAATGTCGCGGGGAGAGCGCGGCACGGTCTATGTCCGATTCTCCATCGACGGGGCGGGCAACGTGCTATCGGCAGCTCTTGCGCGCTCGTCGGGCTTCAGCGAGCTCGACCAGGAAGTGCTCTCACTGGTGCGGCGGGCGTCGCCGGTGCCCGCGCCGCCGCCGGGCGCCAATCGGACCATCACCGCGCCGGTGCGATTCAGTACTTCCTGATTGTCCTGAACGATGCCGTTCGCCGGGCCCATTGCACGCCTATAGCGGCGTCTCGCGATATTCCCGGTTGGCCAGGCTCGCCTCCTCGAGATCGAGGTCGCGCTCGATCCGCCGCCTTGTCTCGTCGGTGATCTGGCCGTCGCGCAGCAGGCCGTGGATGAATTTGCGCTCGGCGGCGATCAGTTCGCGGGTGAGTGCGGTGCCGGCCGCCGAGACGTCGTGGCGGGCGGGATCGAGCGTGTCAGGCAACTGGCTGACGCGGATCTCGTGGCGCGCATGCAGAAGCCTCACCACCTCGTGGGAGACGTCCTTTTCCTCCTTCATGGTCGCGAGCGAGGCCATCGCCGCATCGAGCGCCTTGCGCCGGGCCGCGATCTCCGCCTCGTGCTCGGCGACGTGCTCGCTGCGTCCGGCATCGGCCACGCCGAGCCAGCGCACCACCGGCGGCAGCGTCAGGCCGATGCCGATCAGCGTGACGAAGATGACGCCGAAGGCGACGAACAGGATCAGATCGCGATAGGGAAACGCCTCGCCGCCCGGCAGCGTGAAGGGCAGGGCGAGCGCGGCTGCGAGCGACACAGCGCCGCGTACGCCGGTGAAGGCGAGGATGAAGGCCGATTGCCAGGGCGGCGAGGGATCGCGCTCGCGCAGGCTCTTGCTCAGGATCCGCGGCAGATAGGTCGCCGGAAACAGCCACGCGAAGCGCGCGATGACGATGATCATCACCACGACCGCCGTCGCGACCAGGATGTCGTCCAGCGGGAACGCCTTCGACTTCTCGTAGAGCGCGCGCATCTGGAAGCCGGTGAGCAGGAACAGCAGGCCCTCGATCAGATAGATCACGAGGTCCCAGAAGAAGATGCCTTGCAGCCGCGTCGCCGACGAGATCAGCAGCGCGCCGTTCCAGCTCACATAGAGACCGCAGGCGACGGTCGCGATGACGCCGGAGCCGCCGACATGCTCCGGCAGCCAGTAGGAGACATAGGGCGTGATCAGCGACAGCGTGATCTCGACCTGCGGATCCCGCGACCATTTTCGGGCGCGCAAGGAGAGCCAGCCGACGCCGATGCCGAAGGCGATCTCGCCCGCGACGATCAGCGCGAACTCGCCGGCCGCGACCGGCAGCGAAAAATGCCCGACCATGATGGCGGCGAGCGCGAAGCGGTACAGGATCAGCGCGGTCGCGTCGTTGGCGAGGCCCTCGCCCTGCAGCACGACGAGGATCCGGCGCGGCAAATGGAGGCGGCGCGCGATCGCCAGCGGCGCCACCACGTCGGGCGGCGCGACGATGGCCCCGAGCAGGAAGCCGATCGTCCAGGGCAGTCCGATCAGGTAATGCGTCGCGGCGGCCACCATGGCGGCCGTGAAGATCACCGCGCCGACCGCGAGCAGCACGATGGGGCGGAGATTTTTCCTGAATTCGCGCCAGCTCATGGCGACGCTCGCCGAATAGATCAGCGGCGGCAGCACCATCAGCAGCACCAGTTGCGGCGGCAGTTCCACGGGCGGCATGCCCGGCACGAAGGCGAGGCCGACGCCGGCCAGCATCAGCAGAATGGCCGGTGCGACATTGAAGCGACGCGCGGCGATGGCGGTTCCCGCCAGCACTGCAAGCAGAATGAGAAAGATCTGAAACTTCGCTTCCATGGTCTGCTGTCATCGCAGGGAAGCGGCCGCACCGTCAATGCGAGGGCGCGCGACGTCGCAAATAGTCTAAGCTGTTGAAATTACCTCGTTTCGTGCCGGGCGCCGCAGCTGCGACGCCGGGCCGGTTTCTACTTTGCATGGGGTTGTTTTTGCAGGCTCGCCGGAGCGGGCGCGTCGTCCTCACTCCCGCAGGTCGTAGCGGTACGATTTCGACACGATCTGCCAGCCGTCGGCGAGCTTCATCGCCACCAGATAGTCGGTGAAATAGCGCGGCGGCAGCTGGCAGCGGACCTTGATGAAGGCCGTCTTCTCGTCCGAGCGGTCGATCGTGACGATGAAATCCTCGCGCGGCTTGCCCTCGGCCTTGGCCGAGCCCCGCTTGCGGACGCGGTCGAGCCAGTCCGGCACCGTCAGCACCTGCAACTCGCCCTTCTCGACCCAGCGCAGATCGGCGGACGGATGGAAGATGGCGCCGAGCTTGTCGGCGTCGCCCTCGTAGAGACCGTCGAAATAGTGCTGCACGACGGCTTCGAGGCTCGAACGATTGGGGCTCATGGGTCATCCTTTCGACTGATGGCGGGACCGGAACTTAGTCGTACAGGTCGGAACGCGCTATGGGTGCGGGACGGGGCTGCCGGCTGCGCGGGGAATACCGGCGCGCCCCGGCCCCAGCGCGACGAACCATGGTCCCGCTGGTGCGACATATCTAGGGTGGCCCGGCCCAGCGGCGCCGGCCCGCCTTCGTGACCTCCATCACAAGGCCGGCCGGTGGTTCCTGTTAAAGCGTTTCCAGAGGGGCAATGGCCCCGAACGATCGGAAGTCGTGTCATGCGCACCTTGCTCAGAATTTGCCCGCTGCTCCTCGCGCTTGCGCTGCTGGTCGGCGCCGGGCCGGCCTTCGCCGGCAAGCGCGTGGCTCTGGTCATCGCCAATTCGGCCTATCAGCATGCCCCGGGTCTCACGAACCCCGTCAATGACGGCGCGGTGATCGCGAGGACGCTGAAGGGAGCCGGCTTCGACCTGGTCGATTCCCGGCATGATCTCTCCGCCCAGGAGACGCGGCGGGTGCTGCGCGACTTCGCCGATGCGACCCGCGATGCCGACATCGCCGTGGTCTACTATGCCGGCCACGGCATCGAGGTCGAAGGCTCCAATTACCTGATCCCGGTCGATGCGAAGCTCGAACGCGATACCGACGTGTTCGACGAGGCGCTGTCGCTCGACCGCGTGCTGGTCGCGGTCGAACCCGCCAAGCAGCTTCGCCTCGTGATCCTCGATGCCTGCCGCGACAATCCGTTCGGCAAGACCATGAAGCGCACGGTGGCCTCGCGCGGCATCGGCCGCGGCCTCGCCCAGGTCGAGCCGACCAGTCCCAACACCCTGATCGCCTATTCGGCGAAGGCCGGCTTCACGGCGCAGGACGGCGACGGCGCCAACAGCCCCTTTACGGTCGCGCTGTCGAAGCACCTGACCACGCCGGGCCTCGACGTCCGTCGCGCCTTCGGCTTCGTGCGCGACGAGGTGCTCAAATCCACCGGCAACAAGCAGGAGCCGTTCGTCTATGGCTCGCTCGGCGGCGACGACGTGCCGCTGGTTCCGGCCAAGGTCGCGGCCGTGACGCCGGCGCCGAATCCGCAGGCCGACATCCGCCGCGACTATGAACTGGCGCTCCAGGTCGGCAACAGGCCGGCGTGGGAGGCGTTCCTGGCGCAGCACCCGGACGGCTTCTACGCCAATCTGGCCAAGCTCCAGGTCGACAAGATCGCCGCCGAGCAGGCTCATACCGCCGCCATCGAGAAGGCGAAGCAGGCCGAGGCCGAGCGCGATCGACTTGCCGCGCTCGGTGCGCAGAAGGATGCGCAGGCCAAGGCTGCGGCCGACGCCAAGGCGGCCGAGCAGGCGCAGGCCGCTGCGCAGAAGGCCAAGGAACAGGCACAGCAGCAGGCGGCCGCCGCCGAACAGCAGCGCGTCAATCTTGCCGCCGCCGCGCCGGACAATTCGGGCCCGCGCGCTGCCGCCGCCCCCGGGACCAATGTCGCGTCCCTGACGCCGGCGACCGCGCCCGTCGATCTCAGCAAATCGGTGCAGAGCGAACTCGGCCGCGTCGGCTGTTTCTCCGGCCAGGCCGACGGCAACTGGAATGCGACGTCGCAGCGCTCGCTGTCGCTGTTCAACCGCTATGCCGGCACCAAACTCGATGTGAAGGTGGCGAGCACCGACGCGCTCGATGCGGTCAAGGCCAAGCCCTCACGCGTCTGCCCGCTGGTCTGCGACCGTGGCTTCAAGGCCGACGGCGACAAATGCACCAGGATCGTCTGCGGCGACGGCTATGTGCTGAACGACGACAATGAATGCGAGCGGAAGCGTGCCAAGCCGGCCACCGCAAAGCGCGACGACGGCGATGAGCGTCCGGCCCGGCAGCGCCGTCAGTCGGGCGCTGCTGCCGCGGAGTTGCCCGGCGGCTTTGGTGCCGCGGCCGGGATCGCCGCAGCGGCCGGCTCCGGTCGCGCCGCGGGTGGCGGACAGGTGTACTGCAGCAGCGGCGGCTGCCGGCCGGTCTCGCGCGGCTGCCATCTGGAGTTCCGCGGCGGTGGCGGCCCCGGCAACGACGCCAATGTCGAGGTGTGCCGCTGAGGTCTGCGACCGCTACGTCGAGATCGCGCTCGCCGCGATGTTCACGGTCAGCGCCAGGAGCGCGGTGTTGTAGATGAAAGAGACGATGCCATGCGCCGTCGCCGTGCGGCGGATGGTCTTGTCGGTGATGCCGACGTCGGACACCTGCGCGGTCATGCCGATCACGAAGGAAAAGTAGACGAAGTCCCAATAGTCGGCGTGCTCGTCCTTGTCGCCGCTCGGAAACTGCAGGCCACCCGGCGGGTGCCGGTAATAATCGTGGGCGTAGTGCAGCGCGAAGGTGGTGTGCACGGCGGCCCAGGACAGCGCGATGGTGGTGATCGCGATCGTCAGCTCGGTGGGTCCGCGATGGGCGCCGAGCTCGGCGACGATGGCCGCGATGCTGGCGAAGGCGCCGAGCGCCGTCACCAGCAGGATCACGAAGCGGCCATCGTCCTGCATCGCCGCGTTGCGGCGGATGTGCTGATGGTCGTTGTTCAGCATCATCCCGTAGACCAGCACGAGATAGACCGAGATCAGTCCATCCCAGCCGAGCACCAGCCGCGTGATCAGCCGGTGCGAAGCCGGCAGCAACAGGAAGACGAGGATGCCCGCGGCGACTGCGATGAAGGTCCGCGGCCGCGCATAGACCACCCGCAGCGGCGCCGACATCTGCCGGAAGCGAACGAGGACGGGATCCTCCTTGTCGGGCCCCGTCATCAGCCGGTCAGTTCTTCCGCTCGGCGACGAAGCGCGCGGCGGCCTGCAGGACGGCGGCGCGCTCACCGAAGATCGACACGGCGCTGTCCGCCCGCGCGAGCAGGTCGCGCACGCGCTGCTTGGCACCGTCGATGCCGAGCTGGGTGACGAAGGTGGTCTTGCCGAGCACGGCGTCGGCGCCGGCCGGCTTGCCGAGCGCGGCGGCGTCGCCTTCGACGTCGAGCAGGTCGTCGGCGATCTGGAAGGCTTCGCCGAGTGCGCGGCCGTAATCGTCGAGCGCCTGGTATTCCTTGTCGGAGGCCTGGCCGAGGATCGCCCCGGCGATGCAGCCGTAACGCAGCAACGCGCCGGTCTTCATCTGCTGGATACGGGCGACGTCGATCGGCTCGTTGCCGCCGAAGCGGCCTTCGCCGGCGAGGTCGAGGATCTGGCCGCCGACCATGCCGCCGATGCCGGCGCAGCGCGCCAGCGCGCGCGTCAGCAGCAGGCGCACATTGGCGTCGCGATGGACCTCGTCGCGGGTGATGATGTCGAAGGCGATCGTCAGCAGGCCGTCGCCGGCGAGGATCGCCGTGGCGTCGTCGGTCTTCTTGTGCAACGTCGGACGGCCGCGGCGCAGGTCTGAATTGTCCATCGCCGGCAGGTCGTCATGGATCAGCGAATAGCAGTGAATGCATTCGAGTGCGGCGCCCACCAGCAGCGCGGCCTCGCGCGGCACGCCGAACACGGCCGCGCTCTCGACGACCAGGAACGGCCGCAGGCGCTTGCCGCCGTTCAGGCTCGAATAGCGCATTGCGTCCATCAGTCGCTTGGGCCGGGCGATTTCATCGGGCAGGATGTCGTCCGACAGCAGGCGGCCGAGCAGGGCCTCGGTGTCGTCAGCGGTCTTGTCCAGACGTTTGGCGAAATCGGACGGGGACGTGCCGGTCATCAAGAAGGGCTCCAGAACCAAAATTCGGCGGGACAATCCTTTATGAGCCCGCCCCAGTCAATCGTTTGGACGGCTTAAAAAGTGCTGGAAAAGGCCCGGATTATCACAGACTTAATGTCGGCCCCGACAGTGCTCTCGAGGGCAGTCTTGATCTTAACGTGGGGACCGCTGGTTTTCTGCGCCCGGAAAGGTCGATTTGCGCATCGTTAAGATTCTGCTGGTGCTGCTCGCGATCTTGGTCCTGGCGCCCTATGTGGTCGCGCCGTTCTATCGCACCGGCCACCCGGCCTCGACCCTGATGGCCTGGCGTTCGATCCGGGGCGCACCGATGCAGCGGGACTGGATCGATCTGGCGGACATGTCGCCCTGGCTGCCGCGCTCCGTCGTCGCGGCGGAAGATGCGCATTTCTGCAAGCATCACGGTATTGACTGGGGGGCGCTACGGGAGGCCATCGACGATGCCAAGGAGGATGGTACGCCGTTCCGGGGCGCCTCGACCATCACCCAGCAGGTGGCCAAGAACCTGTTCCTCTGGCAGGGCCGGGATGTCGTCCGCAAGGCGCTCGAGTTCCCGCTGGCGCTCTGGATCGATCTGGTCCTGCCCAAGGCGCGGATTCTGGAAATTTACCTGAATATTGCCGAGCTTGGCCCGCAGGGGCAGTTCGGGGTGGAGGCGGCCAGCCTCTATGCCTTCGGCAAGTCCGCCTCCGACCTCTCCTCACGGGAGGCCGCTTTGCTGGCGGCGACCCTGCCCAATCCGGTCAGGCGCAGCGCCCGGAGCCCCGGGCCGGGGATGCGGCGGCTGGCCGGAACCTATGTGGCGCGGGCTCAGGCGGCCTCGCTTTCGACCTGCTGGCGTGAAAATCGCTAGGTTCGGGCCCCTCGGGGGTGCATTTTCCGGCCCGAGGCACCTAGCTTTGCCGCCGGCGTTCCTCTATAAGCGCGGCCTTGATCGGCATTCCGCTCGCCCCGTTTGGGTGCTGAGCCGTCCTGCGGACGATGCCCCGATGACACCCATCCCTAGAGGATACTGAAATGGCCGTTCCGAGAAGAAAAACCTCGCCGTCGCGCCGTGGCATGCGCCGCTCGGCAGACGCCATCAAGAAGCCGACCTATGTGGAAGACAAGGACTCCGGCGAGCTCCGTCGTCCGCATCATCTCGACCTCAAGACCGGCATGTACAAGGGTCGCCAGGTCCTGAAGAAGAAAGAGTCCTGAGGCAGGACCTTTGTTCGGGCCGGGCTGCTGCCCTGCCTGAATTCGGCCAATCCATGAGATAAGACGGTGACGGCGGCGGAGCGCATGCTTCGCCGCTGCATCGTTCTGCCCGGACGTCTTGATCGAGAAGGCCTGCCGCCGATGGTCGGTTTCCCGCTGCTCCTGATTCCCCTCGCGGTCTACAACATCATCGCCTTCCTGATGCCGACCGTGTCCTTCACGGACGTGCTGTTCAGGGTGCCGATGATCACGGGCGAGGCCTGGCCGGTCACGCTGTCCGATATTCTTCTCGCGCTCGGCGTGGTGCTTCTGCTGCTCGAAGTGGTCAAGGGAGCCCGGCCCGGCTCGAAATTCCTGATGGACCATTTGCTGTCGCTGATCGTGTTCGGTGCGGCCGCCGCCGAATTCGTGATGTGGCCCAAATTCGGCAATTCCACGTATTTCCTGCTGGTTCTGCTTTCGATGGCCGATTTCCTCGGCGGTATCGCCCAGCGGTCGCGCCGCCGCATCGCCTATGTTGCGGAGACCGTGCCGGCACCGCGCAAGGCGAAGCGCGCTGCGGAGGCTGCTGCTCCGGAGCAGGCGACAGAACCGAGGTTCGAACCCGCATCGGTTCCGGCGCCATCACCTTCGGCTCAGGCCGTCCCCGTCCCGCAGCCCGCCGCCGAGCCGCCGCCGGCCCTTGCAGCGCAATCGGTCGCTGAAGCCGTTCTGATGGATCATCCGGCGCCGAAGCCGGTGCAGGTCACGTCGCCCTCGCCCGAGATGGACTCGCCGCATCTCCAGCCGGGCACAGGCACCGCAGCAGCGGCGCCTGACACGCCGCGCTGATCGATCTCAAGCCACCTGCCTCGTGCGGGCGGTCACGCTGCCCAGCGGGCGCTTGGGGCCATAGGCCGTCCGCGCATCGTCGGACGAGGCCCGGCGCAGCCGGCTGGCCTGGGGCACATGTTCGGCACTCGCGATCAATTGGGTGACGAAGCTCGAATCGGGGCGCGGCAACGGCGTCTTGTGAACGAATTCAAGCGTCGGCATCAGCGGTACCAGCGCGGTGACCTCGCCGTTCTTCATCTCGTCCGTTCGATCAGTACTCAACATCGCCATCACCATTGGCCCGGCGGAGCGTGTCGCGTAGCGGGACGCGTATGCCGGTGCGTGTCATGTACTCGCAAGGCCTATGCCGGCCCGGTCATCATGGTTCCGGCCCCCGGCGCAACGTGGTTTCCAAATTGTTTATGAACTTTGCCTAGGGTCGGTGACGAATCTGGCCGTATCCTGTGCCGGATCAGGACTTCTCATTGTCCCGAAACGAGGCGACCGTGACCCCTGCTTTGCCGCAAGCCTCCGAGATCCTGGCCGCCCTCGGACAGGCCGTGTTTGCCTGGGACATCGCCAGCGATGCCATGGTGTGGGGCGAGCAGGCCGGCGCCGTGTTCCCCGGCATCCCGGTCGAACGGCTGGCGACCGGCGCTGAATTCGCGCGGCTGATCGAGCCCGTCCAGTCGGTCCGGAGCGCCGCGCTGGCGCAGACGTCCCCCGTGCATGGCGCAGACGGCACGCCGTACCGCATCGAATACGGCGTTCGCATCAGCGCCGCCGATCCGGTGATCTGGATCGAGGAGACCGGCCGCTGGTTTGCCGGCGCCGACGGAAGGCCGGTCCGTGCGATCGGCTCGGTCCGCATCAACAATGAGCGCCATGCCCGCGACGAAGAACTCACGAAACTGGCACGCCTCGATCCCCTGACGGGCGAACTGAACCGCTCGCATCTGATCGCAGCGCTGGCCGAGGCGATCGAGGAGACCAGCCGCTTCCGTTCCACCGCGGCCTTCATGCTGGTCGGCATCGACCATCTCGCCCGCGTCAACGATGCCTTCGGCTTCGACGTCGCCGATGCCGTGATCCTCGATGTCGCCCAGCGCATCCGGGCGCGGCTGCGCGGCGGCGACGTGCTGGGCCGCTTCTCCGGCAACAAGTTCGGCCTGATCCTGAAGAACTGCACGGTCGACGACATGAACGTGGCCGCCGAGCGCTTCCTCGCCGGCATTCGCGACGAGGTGGTTCCGACCCGATCGGGACCGGTTTCGGTCACCGCCTCGATCGGCGCGGTCAGCGTGCCGCGCTATGCCCGCAGCACCGACGAGGCCATCAATCGCGCCCATGAGACGCTGGATGCCGCCAAGCGCCGGCGCGCCGGCTCCTTCGCCGCGTGGCGTCCGGATGCGGCGCGCGATGCGCAGCGCCGCGTCAATATTCGCGTCACCGACGAGATCGTCACCGCGCTGAACGAGCGCCGCATCAAGCTCGCCTACGAGCCGGTGGTGGCGACCGCCACGCGCGAGCGCGGGTTTCACGAATGCCTGGTGCGGATGGACCAGGGCGACGGCCAGGTCCTTCTCGCGCCCGACATCGTGCCGGTCGCCGAACGGCTGGGCCTGATCCGGCTGGTCGATCATCGCGTGCTCGAACTCGTCGTGGCAGAGCTCGCCGCCGCGCCGGATATCCATCTCAGCCTCAACATCTCGCCCGACACCACCATGGATCCTGACTGGTGGGCCGGCATCGAATCGCTGATGCGCGCGCATCCGGGCGTCGCCGAGCGCCTCATTGTCGAAATCACCGAGACCGTGGCGATCCGCGACATCGACGATGTCCGCGCCTTCGTCGGCCGTCTCAAGCAGCTCGGCAGCCGTATCGCCATCGACGATTTCGGCGCCGGCTACACCTCGTTCCGAAACCTGCGCAAGCTCGGCGTCGACATCGTGAAGATCGACGGCGCCTTCGTGCAGAACATCACGCGCTCCGCGGACGACCGTGCCTTCGTGCAGACGCTGATCGATCTGGCCCGCCGTCTCGACATCAAGACGGTTGCCGAATGGGTGCAGGACGAGGACGCCGCCGCCATGCTGCGCGACTGGGGCTGCGACTACATCCAGGGCCGCCTGATCGGGCTGGCCTCGGCCGAACGGCCGTGGGGCGCGCCGCCCGACGATGTGCTGCCGGCGGCGAGTTGAAGTCGCAGGACGGGTCGGCCGGCGGCGCACCCACCGGGACCATCACCGCGAACCCTTCTCGCGAGGTCACGCGCCTTCATCCAGCGCTACCAGCTCGCGCTTCTTGCGCAGCGACGGCAGCAAGGGCGCGATCAGCAGCACGACCGCCAGGGTGAGGCACGCTGCCGAGATCGGCCGCTGCACAAAGGTCCAGAGATCGCCCTGCGACAGGATCAGCGACTTCCGCAGGTTGTTTTCCAGCATCGGCCCGAGCACGAAGGCGAGCACCAGCGGTGCCGGCTCGTAGCCGAGCTTGCGCATGAAATAGCCGATGATCCCGAACGCGATCATGACGTAGACGTCGAACACATTGTTGCTCGAACAATAGACGCCCAGGATCGTGAACAGGATGATGAGCGGGAACAGGATGTTGTAGGGCAGCCTCAAGAGCTGCACCCACATGCCGATCATCGGCAGGTTCAGGATCAGCAGCATGACGTTGCCGATATACATGCTGGCGACGATGCCCCAGAACAGGCCGGGGTTCTGCGTGATCAGCAGCGGTCCGGGCTGGAGGCCGTGAATGACGAAAGCTCCCAGCAGCAGCGCCATCACCACATTCGGGGGAATTCCCAGGGTCATCAGCGGAATGAACGCGCCGCCGGCCGCCGCATTGTTGGCGGATTCAGGACCCGCGACACCCTCGATCGCGCCATGGCCGAACCGTTCCGGCGTTTTCGACAGCCGCTTCTCCAGCGCGTAGGACGCGAACGAGGCGACGACGGCGCCGCCGCCCGGCAGGATGCCGAGCAGGAAACCGAGCAGCGTGCCGCGTGCCACCGGGCCGGCACTCGCCTGCCAGTCCGCCTTGTTGGGCAGCAATTGCGTGATCTTCGCGTTGATGATGTCGCGCTTGATCGCCTGCTCCGTGTTGAGCAGCACCTCGGCGACGCCGAAAAGGCCCATCACCACGGGCACGAGGCCGATGCCGTCGATCAGCTCCATCCGGCCGAAAGTCAGGCGCGGCTGAGCCGTGATGCTGTCGAGCCCGATCAGTCCGAGCACAAGGCCGATGCAGGCCATCAGCAGCGCCTTCGGCATCGAGCCCTGGGTGAGGAAGGTGAGCACGACGAGACCGAGCACCATCAGGCTGAAATACTCCGCCGGGCCGAAGGCGATCGCGATGCCGGCCAGTCTCGGCGCAACCAGCATCAAGGCCACCAGTGCGAAGGTGCCGGCGATGAAGGAGCCAAAGGCCGAAATGCCGAGCGCGGGGCCGGCGCGGCCCTGCTTCGCCATCTGGTGGCCGTCGATGCAGGTCACGACGGAGGCGGCCTCGCCGGGAATGTTCACCAGGATCGAGGTGGTCGATCCGCCATACATCGAGCCGTAATAGATGCCGGCCATCATGATGATGCCGGATTCCGGCGTGCCCGACAGCGTCACCGGCAGCAGCAGCGACATCGCCGAGATCGGCCCGATGCCGGGCAGTACCCCGACCAGCGTGCCGATGAAGACGCCGATGAAGCAATAGAGCAGGTTGATTCCGGTCAGCGCGACGCCGAAGCCGTGCGCGACATTGGCGAGCGTATCCATGCGGTCAGCCGATCCCGAACAGGCCCGAGGGCAGCTGGATCAGCAGCAGCCTCTTGAGCACCCACCACATGCCCGTTGGCACCAGCACGGCGATCGGCACCGCCAGCGACCAGCGCACCGGATCGATCAGGCGCAACAGCAGCAGCATCAACGGGATCGATGACAAGAGGAAGCCCAGCTGTTCCAGCGCGAAGGAAAAGGCCATGAGGCAGCCGATGACGAGTAGTGGCTTGCTCCAGCGCGCATTCTCCCAGCGCGAGGCCAAGGTCGGCCCGCCCTCGGTGACGGCCGAGACGATGATGGAGCCCGCGAATACGCACATCAGGATGCCGGTATAGAACAGCACATAGCCCGAGCCGGGATCGTTGATGGTGCCGAGCTTCAGCTTCAGTCCCGACCAGATCACGAAGCCGCCAAGCGCAAGCCCGATCAGCCCGCCCCACAGTTCGGAATTGTTGAGGCGGAGTTTGACGTGGGCCTCGTTGTTCATGTGAATCGCCTTTGGATCGCCGTCGTCCTGAGGTGGCGGAGCGTAGCCCTCGAAGGGCGGCGGTGCCCCGATCCATCCTTCGAGGCGAGCCGCAGGGGCGGCTCGCACCTCAGGATGACGCCAGCATGTGTGGTGAGAAAGCTTACTTCTTGGCGAGCCCGAGCGTCTCGATCACCTTGCGCTCGGACTCGGTGACCTCGACGACGAACTTCTTGTAGTCCTCGGTGTTCTTGTAGTTCGGCACCATGTCGTATTTGGCGAGTGTAGCGATCACCGCAGGATCCTCGACCGCCTTCTTGAAGGCGTCGTGCAGCTTCGCGACGATCTTGGGGTCCATGCCCTTCGGGCCGGCAACGCCGAACGGGGAATCATAGACCATGGAATAGCCGAGCTCCTTCAGCGTCGGCACATCCGGATAGTTCGGCGACCGTGCGCCGGTCCACACCATCAGCAGCTTCAGCTTGCCGGCATCCACCAGCGGGCGCCATCCGGTGGAATCTGCCTGCAGCATGGTGTGCTGCCCCAGCACGGCGGCGTTGGTCTCCGCACCACCCTTGAACGGCACCTGCGTGAGCTTGATACCCGACATCGCCGCGATCTGCTCCATGCCGATATGAAGCGAGGTGCCGGTGCCCGGCGTGGCGTAGGTCACCTTGCCGGGGTTGGCCTTCGCGAAATCGACCACGTCCTTCCAGGACTTGAACTGCGACTCCGCGCTGGTCGTGACACCGAACGTATAGCCGGTGAGGTGGATGATGTAGCTGAAGTCCTTGGCGGGATCCCAAGATACTTCCTGCATCAGCGGCAGTCTGAACACCGTGATCGGAATCTGCGAGATGGTGTAGCCGTCGGGCTTGGCGGTCGCAGCCATGGTGGCGGGACCCACCGTGCCGCCGCCGCCGGCCTTGTTGTCGATCACGATGGGCTGACCCAGCACCTTCGAGGCACTATCTGCGATCGCGCGCATCGAGATGTCGGTCGATCCGCCGGCCGGCCAGGGTACGATCAGCGTGATCGGCTTGGTGGGATAGTCCTGCGCGCCCGCGGCGGTCGCCAGCAGCATCCCCGCGGCTTGCATGGTAGCAAACGCAATCGTCCTTAAGCCGTAGCGCGACATTCGAAGCCCTCCCTTTCAGCGGCATTGCTCGGCCGCCGCCTCTCGTTGTTGGGGGCGATTGTCGTCGAAATCATCAGGGAAGAAAAGCGCGTTGCGCGGCGCACGCACGGCAAGCGACGGATCTATTCCGGGGGAAAGGAGACGTGCGACAATTGGTCGTTCGCAGCATGCCGAGCCGCGGAATTTTGCGAGGCGAGGACCTTTATGCCACGCGGCGAACGGCGTTGAGCGTCGCGATGGTGTGGCTGACGTCCGAGGCCGGGCAGGGCCTGCCGAAATAGTAGCCCTGCACCGCTGTGCAGCCGCATTCGCGGACGAAATCGAGCTGCTCGATCGTCTCGACGCCCTCGGCGGTGGTCTCGACGCCGAGCACGGCGCCCAGGCTCGCGATGGTGCGGACGATGGCCACGCTTTCCGGGCTTTCGCCGAGCGTGCCGACGAAGGAGCGATCGATCTTGATGCAGTCGAACGGAAACTTGCGCAGGTAGCTGAGCGACGAATAGCCCACGCCGAAATCGTCGAGACTGATGCGCACGCCGAGCGTTCTGAGCTGGTGCAGGATGCTGACGGTGGCTTCGCTGTCGTCCAGCAGCGCGGTCTCGGTGACCTCGAGTTCCAGTCGCTGCGGCGGCAGGCCGGCCTCCGCGAGCGCGTTCGTCACCAGGGCGACCAGCCCGCGCGCGCGGAACTGCACCGGCGACAGATTGACCGCCACGGTGACGTCGGGCCAGGACGCGGCGGTGGCGCAGGCGTTGCGGAGCACCCATTCGCCGATCGGAACGATCAGCCCCGTTTCTTCCGCGAGCGGAATGAATTCGGCTGGCGAGACCAGGCCCCGCGACGGATGCCGCCAGCGCAGCAGGGCCTCGAAGCCGGTGAGTTCGGAGCTCGCCAGTCGGACCTGCGGCTGGAACACCAGGTGGAATTCGCCGCGTTCCAGCGCGACACGCAGATCATGCTCCAGCGCATGGCGGCTGCGGGCTTCGGCCTCCATCGCCGGCTCGAACAGCTGCCAGGTACCGCGTCCTCTGGCCTTGGCCCGGTAGAGGGCAAGATCCGCACAGCGCAGCAGCTCGTCGCAGTCGAGCCCGTGGTCGGGCGCCATGGCGATGCCGACGGATACGCCGGTATGCACCGACTGGCTGTCCAGTGGCGCGGGATGTCCGATGATCTCGACGAGGCGGCGGGCCATGGCTTCGGCCGATTGCGGCTGTGGCCCGCGCTGGAGCACGGCGAACTCGTCGCCGCCGAGCCGCGCGACGGTGTCGTGCTCGCCGACATGTTCCTTGAGCCGCGCCGCAACCCAGCGCAGCAGGCGGTCGCCGGCGGCGTGGCCGAGGCGGTCGTTGACGGTCTTGAAATTGTCCAGGTCGAAGCACAGGACGGCCATCTGGCCGCCGGCAACCGCCACATTGTTCAGCCCCTCGACCATCTGCTCGCGGAACAGCGTGCGGTTGGGCAGATCGGTGAGCGAATCGTGCCGCGCCATGTGGGCGACGCGCGCCTGGGCCTTGTGGCGCTCGGTGACGTCCTCATAGGTCACGACCCAGCCGCCATGCTCCATCCGCTTGTGATTGAGCTTGATGATGCGGCCGTCGCTCAGATTGCGGTGCAGCGTGTATTCGCCGCCGCGCAGCCGCTCGACATAATCGGCATAGAGCCGGGCGCCGGTCATGTCGGGATGATTGCCGAGCCGGCAGCTGTGCTCCATGATCTCGCGCATCGAGACGCCGGGCTTCACGACGTCCGGCGACAATCCGTACATCTCCACGTAGCGGCGGTTGCAGACGATGATGCACAAATTCGCATCGAGCATGCAGAGGCCCTGACTCATGTTGTTCAGGGCGGCGTCGAAGCGCCGGTATTGTTCGCTCAGTTCCTCGACGGCGCGTTCGCGCTCGCTGATGTCCTCATAGGTCGCAACGAAGCCGCCCTCCGCGAGCGCGGAGTAGCGCACGGAGATGATGGTGCCGTTCGCCATGCGCCGGCGCATCGGTGACGTGTCACCCTCGATGATTCGGGCGCGGGCTGCGTCGACGAGCTTCTCCGCCGTGTCTTGCGGCGACAGGGAGCCGTTCCGCAGCGCGCTTTCGACCAGCTGGAAAAGATGCGTGCCGGGCTGCGTTTCGTCGAGCGAGAGCTTGTAGATCGACCGATAGGTCGAGTTGCAGAGCTGCAGGCGCATCTCGCTGTCGTAAAAGGCGAGGCCGTGCGCCATGTTCTCCAGCGCCGCGTCGAGCAGCAGGTTCTGCTGCCGCAGCGTCTCTTCGTAGCGCAGCCTTTCAGTGACGTCCTCGTGCACCGTCACCCATCCGCCGTCGGGCATGAAGCGGGAGATCGCCTGCACCTTCCGGCCGTCATAGCGCGTCACGAGGATGGTCTTGGGGATTCGGCTGCTGACGTCCTCCATCCGCGCCTGCCGGAACGCTTCGGCCGGCATTTCCGAGCGGTTGCCGCACGCCAGCCAATGATCGATCGCGACGCTGTGCGTGGCGCCCGGCTTCACGATGTCGGGGTCGAGACCGTAGAGCTGCAGGAAGCGCTCGTTGCAGACGACGATGCGGCTGTCGGCATCGTACATGATGAGGCCGTGCGACATGTTGGCGAGCGCGTGATGGCTGCGTTCCGTCTGCAGCTGCAATTGCGTCTCGAGCCGGGCGCGGCGCGTGACGTCGTCGCAGATCGTCATCCAGCCGCCGCCGGGGAAGGGTTTGAGTTCGAGCGCGGTGACGAGGCCGTTGGCCAGCGTCTGCTCGGTGCGGAATGGCTTGCCGACGGCGATCAGCGACAGCCGCGCAGCGTACAGGGCATCGACCTCGGTCTGCGAGATGTTGCCGCGAGCCGAGCTGTGCGCCAGCACCTCGCGGTAGCTGGCGCCGAGGCGGACGATGTCCGGGGACATGCCGAACAGCTCGATATAGCGGCGGTTCAGCAGCACGATCCGGTTGCTGGAATCGTAGACGCAGACACCCTGCTCCATGCGGTCGAGTGCCAGCTGGCTCAGCGCGACCAGGCCTTCCGGGCTCTGCTCGCGGGGGCTCCCGAGCTCGTTCTCACAGGTCGGCGTCATGGGCGACGGTGTCTCGGCAGCATTTGCGCTCGAAGTGTCGGAGTCCGGCAGTCGAAAGTAGCGAGAAGGCCGGAAAATTCCCTTAAGCCCGGTAGTTTACGGAAGATGACCGGCGCCGTCGGACAAACCGGTCAAATGTCATTTTCCGGTCGTGGCAGTGGTTGAATCGGCGACAGCGGCTCTGCGGCACATCCTGCGAGGCGCCCGCCTGCAGCAGGCCCAGAGGATGAGGACCGGATGGGGGCCGCAGCTTGCTGGTCGTGCTGGCGGCGTTGAGCCTCATCCCGGGGAGACCGCGAAGCGCTCGTCGCGAAGGACGCGGCGCTTGCGCCGATCTCACCACGAAGCATCTCCGCCGGCCTTGCGGCCAAGCGCGGACGATCGGCCCGCGCCCTACGGTCCGTAGAGTACGAGTTCGGTGTCGGTGAGATCGCCGAGGTGGGGCCGGTGCGGACCCCTGAAATATTTCCGCCCGCGCCGCTCGGTGTAGATGCCGACGAGCCCCGGAATGGCGGCGTTGGCGTCCACGACCACCGCGATCTTGCCGAGCCGCAACAGCAGCCGGCCGATCCGTCCGGCGCATTCGACATAGTCCTCGACGCTGCGGCAATAGATCAGCTGCATCGCCGGCGGGGCGATGATGCCGCGGCGGATGCGCACCGCCTGGAAAATGAACGGGAAGACGCCCTTCGGCGTGCGGCAGACCAGGCTGAGGCAGTTGTACCGCGCATGCCGCGTCAGCAACTCGGTCTCCTCCTCCGACAGGCCCTCGATCTGCTTGGCATGCGGGGGAACGACCTCGATCTTGCTCCAGCGCCCTGCGCGCGCCAGCACCGGCAGCGAGAAGAACAGGCCGTGGCAATAGGCGCGAAACCCCTGCGTCTCGATGATCGGCCAGGTCCAGACCGCAGGGCTGATGTTGAGATAGGTGACGTGCTTGTGCCGCTGCGCGATCTTGGTCAGCAGCGGCGCATAGTTGCGGTAGGCGGGCTCGACGTACCAGCTCGACAGATTGCACTGGATGGCGACGTTCTCGCCATCCTTGCGCGTCGTGTAGATCAGCAGCAGCACGCCGACCGGCATGCCGCCATCATCGATCATGTAGCCGAAGCGGGGATAGCCCTCCGGCACGGGCCGGAAAGCCTGCCGCCGCAGGCCCTGGATCCAGTAGTCGCGCGAGCGGCCGACAAAGCCGCGCGTCAGCAGGTCGGCGACCGCCTCGACGTCGGCTTCGGTGATCTCGCGGCATCTGACCTTGGTGTGGATCACGCTCGTTTTGCCCGTTGAAATGAGAGGTCTCGTTCCGTCAGCGCCAGCCTTCGCCGTGGGCTTCCGCCGCGACGCGCGGCTCGAGACTCAGGATCTCGCGCACCTTGGCGGGCCATGCGGCGAGGTCGGTGCCGTGGGTGTGGAACATCGCGACTGCAAGACGGTCCATGCCAAAGGCGACGCAGCCGGTGTGCGCCGGTTCGCCATTGGCGTCCTGGATGCCCCAGGTCGTGCCGAAATGCTCGCGGTGATAGTTGAAGCTCATGCAGGCCGTCGGCTGCTCCTCCGAGCGCAGGGGGATCAGCAGTTCGAACTTGAGCTGCTGCTGCTTCTGGCTCACCGCCTTGATCTGGCCGACGCGGCCGAAGAACGGGTCGCTGGCATAGTCGACGCGGAAGGTCAGGCCGAGATCGCGGGCGATCGCCTGGGCGCGCACCATCCAGCGCTCGCGGAAATCGGCGACGTCGTCGGGGGTGCCGATGCAGACATATTCGCGCATCCGGAACGATTGCAGCCGGTCGAGATGCTTGGACGGCTCGCGGCGGAAACAGTCGGCGGCGACGTCGAAGCGCAGGCCGCCCTTGGGCAGCTGGCCGCGGCTGGCCGCGATCGGATAGACCGGGTAGCAGGCCGCCGGAGACAGCACGAGATCGGCCGGCGACAGCGACGTGGTCCAGTCCCCGCCGGCGTCGAAACGGCTGACCGCGGCGTTGATCTCGCGTTCGGTGCCGTGCAGGCCGCAGACGCAGCCGAGCAGATTGGGGAAGCTCTTCAGATAGCCCGACTTCTCGAGCTGGGTCCGGCTCATCACCGGCGGAAAACGCATCACCTCGGTGCCGGCTTCGCGATGGCTGGTGATCAGCGCGGCGAGCTTCTCGACGATGCCTTCATACAGCGCGGTGCGGGCGTAGACGCCGTCGGCGCCCATGCGGTGGAACAGCGTGTCGGCGAGATGATCGAGCGGGTCGGCAACCTGCGGCGCAGTTGCGGGCGATTCGGGGAGGACGGCAATGGTCATGGTCAGGTGTCCTGCTATCTGGAAATTGTTTTTGTTATCGAGGAGGCACGTCAGTCACGAAGGCTCACGGGAACGCCGCTCATCAGCGTCGAGGTCGCGGCGTTGGCGAGGATGCGGTCGTTGTTGATCATGATCGGGGACGACAGCACGTCGCGCAGATGGCGGCCCATGGTGAACTCGCCGTCGTTGCGGTAGCCGGAGAGACCGGCGGTGCGCATCGCATGCATCACGGTCTCGACCGCGAGCTCCGAGGCCTGCACCTTCAACAGCGTGATCGAGGACTGGAAGTCGAGCGAGGAGAGCGCGCGCTCGTCATGCTCGGCGCGCGCGAAGGCATCGATATTGGCCGCGATCAGCGCCCGCAGCTTGGCGAGCGACATCTTGGCGGCGGTGAAATGCGCCGCGGCCGGCGGCATCTGTCCGCCGGAGCTGCGGGCCGCCTTGCGGATGAAGGCCTGCGCGCGCGTCACGGCGGCGGCGGCGATGCCGGCCCAGGCCGACGACCAGCACAGATGCGCGAATGGCGTCATCGTCTGGGCGTGGATCTTGTCGTAGGATTCGGGGAAGACGCGGTCGGCGGGACACTCGACCCTGAGCTCGAAACCGGTCGAGCAGGTGCCGCGCATGCCGAGCGTTTCCCAGCCCAGCGTCCGCTTCAGCGAATAGTCGTCCTTGGCAAGTGCCAGCAGCACCTGGTCGGATGCCGCCGCATCATTGGCACGGCGGGCGATGGTGACGAGGCCGTCGGCCTCGGCTCCGTAGGAAATCACGGTGGCGTCGCGCAGCAGCGAGACGGTGTCGCCGGCAACGTCCACGGCGGCGGCGCTGGCGCGGATATTGCCGCCGTTCTGGCCTTCGGTGGTGGAGGAGGCGAGCAGCCACTGGTCGCGGGCGACCCGGCGCATCATGGTTTCCATCCAGGGGATGCCATGACCGTGCCTGATGACGCAGGCGACCTTGGTCTGGTGCATCGCGTAGATCATCGCGGTCGAGGCGCAGGCGCGCCCGAGCGTGTAGCAGATGTCGGTGACGTCGTAGATGGAGGCGCCGAACCCGCCGAATTCGACCGGGATCATCACGCCGAGCAGCTTCTGCTCGCGCGCCATCTCGAAGGCCTTGTGCGGGAAGCGGGCTTCGCGGTCGACGCCGTCTGCGTCGGCAGCCGCCGCGGTGGCGGTGCGGGCCGCGCGCTCGATCAGGGAGGGACCTCGCTCGATAAGATCTGTCTGCGTCTCGTCGACCGTGAGAACTGCTTCACGCACGTTCATGCTCGTCCGCCTCCGGTTTGCCGTTCAGGATCGCCGGCATCATTGGCGATGCCGCTGGAGCGATCCTCCGACCATCTTTGCTTGTGGGAGGAGGCTAGGGATTTAATTCAAATTCGTCGATCAAATAGAGGGTAAACAAAGCCGAATTCCGGGCGAACAGTTAAGGTCCGGTTGTTTGCATCGCCTGAATTTTCAACATCCCGTTAGGGTTCTGGAAGCGTGGCGGATTTTAATCAATGCGGATCATCGTTTACTAAGAAAGACGAAGCTATGGTTCCGGCCATTGCAGGATCGGCCCGCGCTGCCCATCGTAGGCGGCAGGCCAATCCGACTTCGATGGACAACGGGAATTTGCCATGCAGGCTTTCGATACCGATTTGCGCAACCGCATCACCAGGCTGGTGAAGGGCATCCTCGAGCAGAATTCGCTCTCTGCCGATGTGACGCCGCAGGCCAAGCTCGTCGATGTCGGCCTGACCTCGATGGACATGGTCAATCTGATGCTCGGCGTCGAAGCCGAGTTCGACTTCACGATCCCGCAGTCCGAGATCACGCCGGAGAACTTCCAGTCGGTCGAGACGCTGGAGCGCATGGTTGCGGCCCAGCTGCGGCTGGCGTCTGCGGCTTAGATCGCGGTTCAAATGAGGCGTCGTCCCGGCGAAGGCCGGGACCCATACGCCGCGGCAGCGGTTGTATGTGCAAGGTGGTCATAGCCAGTCTTCGTCAAGCCTCTGCTGCGGCGTATGGGTCCCGGATCGCGCTTCGCTTGTCCGGGACGACGACGAAAGTTGCTTATGTGCGCCCGCAAGCTTGCCCGAGCTGCATCCAGCCCCGTTCCAAAACCGACGCAAAACTGGCATAGCTTGACCCTGTGATCGCGACGGCGCGACGGGGTGGAGCAGGCATGACGCAGGCGGTATTGGGCATCATCGGCGGCTCCGGCATCTACGATCTGCCGGGTCTCGAGGGCGCGCACGAACAGGTGATCGCGAGCCCCTGGGGCGAGCCGTCGGCGCCGCTGCGGCGCGGCACCATCTCCGGCCTGCCGGTCGTGTTCCTGCCGCGCCATGACAAGGGCCACCGGCTGTCGCCGTCCGACATCAACTACCGCGCCAATATCGACGTCCTGAAGCGTGCGGGCGTCACCGACCTGATCTCGCTGTCGGCCTGCGGCTCGTTCCGCGAAGACCTGCCGCCCGGAACGTTCGTGCTGGTCGATCAATTCGTCGACCGCACCTACAAGCGCGAGAGTTCGTTCTTCGGCCGCGGCTGCGTCGCCCATGTCTCGATGGCGCATCCGGTGTCGCCGCGGTTGCGGATCCATCTCGCCGCGGCCGCAGAGGCCGAAGGCATCGCGATCGCGCGCGGCGGAACCTATGTCTGCATGGAAGGTCCGCAATTCTCGACCTATGCGGAAAGCACGACCTACAAGGCGGCCGGCTATTCCGTGATCGGCATGACCAACATGCCCGAGGCGAAGCTCGCCCGCGAAGCCGAGATCTGCTACGCGACGGTCGCGATGGTGACCGATTTCGATTGCTGGCATCCCGATCACGATGCCGTCACGGTGCAGGACATCATCCGCGTGCTGACCTCGAATGCCGACCGGGCGAAGGCGCTGGTTGCGCGACTGGCACGCGATTTTCCGCGCGAGCACGAGCCGTGCCCGATCGGCTCGGACCGCGCGCTCGACACCGCCCTGATCACCGCGCCCGAGGCGCGGGATCCCGAATTGCTCAAGAAGCTCGACGCCGTGGCCGGTCGCCTGCTGCGGACCTGAAGCAAGAGACGGAGCACATGAAAGTCGACGGCAGGCATTTCCGCAGCATCTGGCGCGAACGCGATGGCTGGTCGGTCGGCGCGATCGATCAGCGCCGGCTGCCCCACGAGTTCATCCTGGCCAAATTGACCTCCTGCGATGATGCGGCGTTTGCCATTCGCGACATGCTGGTGCGGGGTGCGCCGCTGATCGGTGCTACGGCGGCCTATGGCATGGCGCTTGCGATGCGCGAGGACGCGTCCGATTCCGGGCTCGACAGGGCGTACAGGACGCTGGTGGTGGCGCGGCCGACCGCGATCAATCTGAAATGGGCGCTCGACGAGATGCGCGCCGCGCTGGCGCCGGTCGATCCCCTCGAGCGGGCGGAAGCGGCCTATGCGCGCGCCGACGAGATCGCCGAACAGGATGTCGAGATCAACCGCGGCATCGCCGCCAACGGTCTCGCCCTGATCGAGGCGATCGCGGCGAAGAAGCCGGGCGAGACCGTCAACGTCCTCACCCATTGCAATGCCGGCTGGCTCGCCACCGTCGACTGGGGCACGGCGACCGCACCGATCTATCTGGCGCATGAGCGTGGCCTCGAGGTCCATGTCTGGGTCGACGAGACCCGTCCGCGCAACCAGGGCGCTTCGCTCACGGCCTGGGAGCTCGGTCATCACGGCGTGAAGCACACCGTGATTGCCGACAACACCGGCGGCCACCTGATGCAGCATGGCATGGTCGATATCGCCATCGTCGGCACCGACCGCGTCGCCGCCAATGGCGATGTCTGCAACAAGATCGGGACCTATCTGAAGGCACTCGCCGCCCACGACAACGGCGTGCCGTTCTATGTCGCGCTGCCGTCGCCGACGATCGACTTCGCCGTGAACGATGGTGTTCGCGACATTCCGATCGAGCAGCGCAGCGGCAGCGAAGTCACGGACATGACGGGGCGCACGGCGGACGGGCGTCTGGAAACGGTGCGGATCGTTCCGGAGGGATCGCCGGTCGCGAACTACGCTTTCGACGTCACACCGGCGCGGCTCGTCACCGGGCTGATTACCGAGCGCGGCGTGCTGAAGCCGGATCGTGCGTCCCTGGCGGCGGCGTTCCCGGAGCGGGTGGTTTCCGCGTAGCCCGGATGGAGCGAAGCGCAATCCGGGGCCGGTCCCGCATTCCGCTCCGCTCCATGCGGGCTACCAGCTACCCCAGCTTCAATCCCGTCGCCGCTTCGAGATCGGCGATCGCCTGCGCGCCGCTGG
>CAYREH010000018.1:97634-100757 GCA_964423245.1 uncultured Bradyrhizobium sp.
CCCAGCTTCAATCCCGTCGCCGCTTCGAGATCGGCGATCGCCTGCGCGCCGCTGGTGACCTTGATCGTGGTCATGCCCATCTCGCGGGCGGGCTTCAGATTGACGCCGAGATCGTCGAGATAGACGCAAGCCTTCGGGTCGACCTGTAGGGTCTCGATCATCATCCGGTAGATCCGCGGATCGGGCTTGCGCAGGCCGATCTTGGCAGATTCGATGACGTGGTCGAACAGCACCATCACCTCGGCGACGTAGAGCGAGCGTCCGGTCCGGCTGCCGATCGCATTGGCCGGCAGATTGTTGGTGATGCAGCCGGTGCGGAACTGCGCCTTGATGCGCTTCAGCGCCTCGACCATTTCGGGGCGCAGATCGCCCTGCAGCAGCGGCAGCACGTCGCGGCCGCGCACTTCGGCGCCGAGCGCGCGGGACTCTTCCGCGAACAGGCGGTCGAACGTCTCGATATCGACCTCGGCGCGCTCGAACTTCGCCCAGGCGTTTTCAAGGTGGTTGGCGGCGTTGGTCCGACGGATGATGTCGACGGGCAGGCCGCGCTCGCGCTCGAAGCGAGCGAACGCCTCGAAGGGCGAGCTGGTCAACACGCCGCCAAAATCAAAGATCACCGCCTCGATCGCCACTGTCCTGCCCTCGTCAGTTCCTTTCCAAGACGGCTAGCATGCGTTATCGCCAAGGACCAGTCCGAAGCCGTCCCGTCGCCATCGACGTCGCCCAGCGTGGTTCCATGAAGAAGCTCGCATTGTCCATCATCGCAACGCTGCTGCTCGGCAGCCCCGCTCACGCCATCGTCGGTGGCGGCACGCCGCAGGCCGACGGTGTCGCACGCGCGATCGTCACCATCGTCGGCTCGCGCGGCAATTTCTGCACCGGCAGCCTGATCGCGCCGAGGCTCGTGCTGACGGTCGCCCACTGCGTGCAGCCCGGTGCCGACTACAAGATCGTCGATCGCGGCGCGGACGGTCAGCCGCAACTGCTCAACGTTCGCAGCGTCGCAATTCATCCCAATTTCAACATGCAGGCGATGCAGGCGCATCGCGCCACCGCCGACGTCGCGCTGCTGCAGCTGGAAATTCCACCGAAGGGAAAATCGACGTTGCCGGTCGGCGCGCCCGCGCTTCCGATCCAGGTCGGCAGCCGCTTCGTGATCGCAGGCATCGGCGTCACGGTGCGCGGCGACGGCAAGAGCGGCGGCGCAATTCGTGTTGCGGCGCTGGTGGCCACCGGCCAGCCGGGCACGCTCCAGATCCGGCTGGTCGATCCCGTAACCAACGGGGTTCGCGACGGAATCGGCGCCTGCACGGGCGATTCCGGCGGCCCGGTGCTGGAAGACAGGCCGAACGGGTCGGCGCTGGTGGGTCTCATCAGCTGGTCGACCGGCCCGAACGGCTCCGCCGGCTGCGGCGGATTGACCGGCGTCACGCCGCTGACGCTCTACCGCGACTGGATCTTGCAGACCGCGCGGGGCTGGGGCGCGCCGCTGTGATTTGATCGCGAATTGATCTATGTCATTTTGCAGCGGAAGCGCGGCGGGCGACCATGCCTGTCGCGGAGGAAACGCGCCGTCCGGACAAGGGCGGTCATAAAAACAAGCAAGGCTGGACACAACGATGAATGTCGCTGTTCGTACGCACGCCACGACCCAACAGGCCACCGAGCATTTCGACGTGCTGATCGTCGGCGCCGGTATTTCCGGCATCGGCAGCGCCTATCATATCGACAAGCAGCTTCCGGGCACGAGCTATGTCATCCTGGAGACGCAGGAGACCTTCGGCGGTACCTGGAGCACGCATCGCTATCCCGGCATTCGGTCCGACAGCGATCTCCACACCTTCGGCTACAGTTTCAAGCCGTGGGTCGGCCCGCCGATCGCGACGGCCGAGGAGATTCTCTCTTATATGAAGGAGGTGATCGACGAAAACGATATCGCCAGGCACATCCGCTACAAGCACAGGATCAAGTCCGCGCGCTGGTCGAGCGAGGCCAATCTCTGGACCATCGAAGCGGAGACGACCGATACCGGCGAGCCGCGCAACTTCACCGCCAATTTTCTCTGGATGTGCCAGGGCTATTACCGCCATTCGGAAGGCTACACGCCGGAATGGCCGGGCATGGACCGCTTCAAGGGGCGGATCGTTCATCCGCAGACCTGGCCTGACGATATCGAGCTGACGGCCAAGAAAGTGGTCGTGATCGGCTCGGGTGCGACCGCGGCGACGCTGGTGCCGAACATCGCGGACAAATGCGCCCATGTGACGATGCTGCAGCGTTCGCCGACCTATTTCCGGCTCGGCCGCAATGCCATCGAGATCGCGGAGGAGCTGCGCAAGCTCCAGGTCGACGAGGCCTGGATCCACGAGATCGTCCGCCGCAAGATCCTGTTCGAGCAGGACGCCTTCACCAAGCTCTGCCTGTCCAAGCCGGAGCAGGTGAAGAAGGAACTGATCGGCCAGATCAGCGCGGTGCTCGGCCCCGATTACGACGTCGAGACGCATTTCACGCCGAAATACCGGCCGTGGCGGCAGCGCATCGCCTTCGTGCCTGATGCCGACCTGTTCAAGGGTATCGCCAGCGGCAAGGCCTCCGTCGTCACCGACGAGATCGAACGCTTCGTCGAGAACGGCATCCAGCTCAAATCGGGCAAGCTCCTCGAGGCCGACATCGTCGTCACCGCGACCGGCTTCAATCTGTCCGCGCTCGGCGACATCGCCTTCGAGATCGACGGCAAGCCGCTCGCCTTCGGCGACACCGTCACCTATCGCGGCATGATGTTCACGGGCGTTCCGAACATGGTCTGGGTGTTCGGCTATTTCCGCGCCAGCTGGACGCTGCGCGTCGATCTGGTTGCGGACTTCGTCTGCCGGCTGCTCGGCCACATGAAGGCCAAGGGCGCGAAGAAGGTCGAGGTGAAGCTCCGCCCCGAAGACCACAACATGCCGATCCTGCCCTGGATCGATCCGGAAAACTTCAACCCGGGCTACATCATGCGCGACATGAACCTGCTCCCCAAACGCGGCGACAAGCCGGAATGGCAGCACAGCCAGGACTACTGGACCGAAAAGGACGAGATCCCGAAGACCGATCTGGACGACAAGGCGTTCGTCTACGGGTGAG
>CAYREH010000018.1:100857-132109 GCA_964423245.1 uncultured Bradyrhizobium sp.
ACGAATTCCGTCGCGTCGCATTGCTCGCGATCGCCGCGGCGGCGGTGCGGTTCTCCACGCCGAGCTTGGCGTAGATCTGCTCCAGATGCTTGTCGACCGTGCGCGGGCTCAGCCCCAGGATCTGGGCAATGTCGCGGTTGGTCTTGCCCTTGCTGAGCCAGGCCAGCACCTCCCCCTCGCGGGTGGTGAGGCCGAGTTCGCTGGTGAATTCGGGCGGCAGCGCCGTTCCGGATTCCCGGGACAGGCGCAACAGGAACTCGTTCGGCGCGGTCTCGCCCATGTAGTAGAAGCGCAGCTGCGGATTGTCGGGCAGCGATACCGGCTGCGCCTTGGCGCTGCCCTTGCCCTTGGCCTGCTCCAGCCATTGCAGCAGCGGCGGCGGCAGCACGAAGTCGTCGTCTGCATTGGCGCTCTGATGGTCGGATAGCAGCTTCTGCGCCTGGGGCGTTGCCCACAGCACCTTGCCCTGGCGGTCGACCGCGAACAGGAAACGGCCGGAGACGTCGAGCGCGGCGCGTGCGCTCTGGGTCAGCCGGGCATTGCCGAGATGAACGCGGATGCGGGCCAGCATCTCCTCGATCACGATCGGTTTGGTGACGTAGTCGACACCGCCGGCCTCCAGCCCGCGCACGATGTGCTCGGTTTCGGCGAGCCCCGTCATGAAGATCACGGGCACGTTGGCAAGGCCGGCGTCGCGCTTGAGCCGGCGGCAGGTCTCGAACCCGTCCATGCCCGGCATCACCGCATCGAGGAGCACGATGTCGGGCGTGATCTGGTCGACGATGCGCATCGCGGCGGCGCCGTCCAGCGCAACCATCACGGTCATCCCGGCGCCGTCGAGTGCGTCGGTGAGCAGCCGCAGCGTCTCCGGAGAGTCGTCGACAACGAGCGCGACGTCGCGCTTCTTCGCCTCAGTGCTCATGCGCATGCAATGTCTTCAATGTGGCCATGTACTGGTCGAGATCGAACCGGTCGACCAGGGAACGCATCTGCGCGACGAAATCGGCATGCTCGGGATGCTCGCTGCCGATCTCGTCCAGTTTCAATTGAATGCCCTTGACGTAGCCAATCTGGCCGAGGCCGATCAGTTCCTCGATGTGACGGACCGGGGGGCGCGAGCCGGTCTCCGGTCGCCACAGCGGCACTGCGATCTCGTCCGAGCCGTACTGCCATTCGAGCTTGAGCAACTGGCGGATGGTCTCCAGCAGCCGCGGAATGTCGATCGGCTTCATCAGATAGCCGTCGTGGAACGGCTGGGCGAGCGGAGCGCCATGGGCCTCCAGCGCGCTCGCCGACACCATCAGGATGCGGGCCTGGCGATGGCCGTTCTCCCGCAGCGTCTCGGCCACCGTCCAGCCGTCCATGCCGGGCATCGAGATGTCGAGCAGGAACAGATCGGGCCGGCAATGCTGTGCCAGCGCGAGGCAGCCGGGCCCGTCGGGGGCGCTGAGCAGGATGAAGCCGAGCGGCGTCAGCACCTCGCGCAGGAGGTCGCGGTGCACGGGATCGTCGTCGGTGATGAGAATGGTCTTGCGTGGCCCCTGATAGCCGGAGACCGGCGCCTTCACCGGCGCGATGCGCTGCGGGTTGATGACCTCCGACAGCAGGATCTTGACCCTGAACGTGCTGCCGGCTCCGACCGTGCTGGTCACCTTGATGTCGCCGCCCATCACGCCCGCGAGCAGGCGGCTGATGGTGAGGCCGAGACCGGTGCCGGTCTGCGGCTGCGAGACGCCGAGCGCGCCGCGCTCGAACGGCGCGAAGATGCGTTCGAGGTCGTCGGGCTGGATACCGGGCCCGGTGTCGACGATCTCGAATTCGGCGACGGGGCTGCGATAGTGAACGATGAAATGGACGCTGCCGGTCTGGGTGAACTTGATCGCATTGGAGAGCAGGTTGATCAGGACCTGCCGCAGCCGCTTCTCGTCGGCATAGACCACCAGGGGCAGATGCGGCGGACGGCGGAACACAAAGTCGATTCCCTTGGCGGCCGCCTGCAGGCGGAACATGCCGACGAGCTGGTCGAGGAATTCGCTGAGGCGCACCTCGTCGCGCGACAGATAGAGCCGCCCGGCCTCGATCTTGGAGATGTCGAGAATCCCGTCGATCAGGCCGGAGAGGTGATCGGCGCTGCGACGCACGACGCGAACCTGGTCGCGCGGCTTGGCGCTGAGCGTGGTGTCCTGTTCGAGCAACTGGGCATAGCCGCTGATCGCGTTCAGCGGCGAGCGCAGTTCGTGGCTCAGTCCGACGACGTAGCGGCTCTTGGCGAGGTTGGCCGACTCGGCGACCTCCTTGGCGCGCTGCAGCTCGGCGTCGGTGCGCTTGTGCGCGTCGATTTCCTGGATCAGGAGCGTCGTCTGTCGCCGCGTCTCGTCCTCGGCGGCGCGGCGGCTCTGCTGCGCCAGCACGAACAGCCAGGCCACCACGCCGATGATGATGCTGAGCGCGAAGAACACCTTCCACAGCACGTTGGACACCAGCGAATTGTCGGCGTGCACGCTGGCGGAGGTCTGCAGATAGATCAGCCCGAGCACGAGCGCGACGAGGCCGGCGGAGACCACGAACACGCCGATATAATGGCCGAGCTGCGAATTGATCCGGGCGTAGATCGGCCGCGGCAGGATGCGGCCGAGCGCCTCGGAGAACTGGACCTGTGCCCGCGCATGCGGCTTGCAGAGGTCGTGGCAGCGGGCATCGAGCGAGCAGCACAGCGAGCAGATCGGGCCGGCATAGGCCGGGCAGGAGGCGATGTCCTCGGGTTCGAAATGGTGCTCGCAGATGCAGCACTGGATCGCCTCGATATTGGCCCAGCTCCGCTTCGGCTTGCGCGCGATGTAGAACTTGCCGTCAGTCGCCCAGGCGATGATCGGCGCGGTGACGAAGGCCACCGTCAGCGCGACGAACGCGGCGAGGGCCTTCATGGTCGGTCCGAACAGGCCGTAGAAGGCTGCGACCGAGACGATGATCGCGAGCGTCATCGAGCCGACGCCGACGGGATTGATGTCGTAGAGATGCGCGCGCTTGAACTCCATCTGCGGCGGGCGCAGCCCGAGAGGCTTGTTGACGACGAGATCCGACACCAGCGCGCCGACCCAGGCGATCGCGACGTTGGAGTAGAGCGCGAGCGTCTGCTCGAGCGCCTTGTAGACGCCGATCTCCATCAGGAGCAGCGCCACCATGACGTTGAACACCAGCCAGACCACGCGTCCGGGATGGCTGTGGGTCAGGCGCGAGAAGAAATTCGACCAGGCGATCGAGCCGGCATAGGCGTTGGTGACGTTGATCTTGATCTGCGACAGGATCACGAAGACGCCCGTCAGCGCCAGCGCGAGATCCGGCTGCGCCAGCACGTACTGGAACGCCACGAGATACATGTGGGCGGGCTCGGCGGCCTCTTCGGGCGGCACGCCGTGGCTGAGCGCGAAGAAGGCGAGAAACGAGCCGGCGAGCAGCTTCAGCGCGCCGAGCACGATCCAGCCCGGCCCCGCGCTCATCAACGCGATCCACCACGAGAGCTTCGAGGTGCGGCGGTCGCGCGGCAGGAAGCGCAGGAAGTCGACCTGCTCGCCGATCTGCGCCACCAGCGAGAACACGACGGAGGAGGCGACGCCGAACAGCAGCAGGTCGAAATGCCCGCCGAGATCCCCGTGCTCGCCGACGAATTTATGCCATTCGGTGAATGAGTGCGGATTGGCCCAGGCGATCGCCGCGAACGGCAGGATGTGCAGCACGATCCAGATCGGCTGCGTCCACAACTGGAAGCGGCTGATCAGCGTGATGCCGTAGGTCACGAGCGGGATGATCGCCACCGCGCTGATGAGATAGCCGAGCGGCCGCGGAATCCCGAGGCACATCTCCAGCGCGGTCGCCAGGATGACCGCCTCGACGGCGAAGAAAATGAACGTGAAGGACGCGTAGATCAGCGACGTGACGGTAGAGCCGATATAGCCGAAGCCTGCGCCGCGCGTCAGCAGGTCGATGTCAATGCCGCATTTGGCGGCATAATAGGCGATCGGTACGCCGCAGAAGAAGATGATTGCGGAGACGACGAGGATGGCCGCGGCGGCGTTGGTGACGCCGTAGTTGAGGGTGATCGTGCCGCCGATCGCCTCGAGCACCAGGAAGGAGATCGCGCCGAGCGCCGTATTGGCGACCCGCGCGGCGGACCAGCGCCGCGCACTCTTGGCGGTGAAGCGAAGCGCGTAGTCTTCCAGCGTCTGGTTGGCGACCCACTGATTATACTGGCGCCTGACGCGGTCTATTCGCTGCCGCCCTGCCACTTAACCCCACTCCTAACTCGCCGGTCCCTCGCAAATCCCGTACCAAAAGCCTACGTCGGCATTTTGCGGTGCAGTATACGCGATCTTGCGTATGCTTGCGGTGCACAAATTCGAGCCATCCTCACGGCACCAATCGCGTGTCCTCGAACAAACAGTGGGGTGCTCATGTCAGACGAAGCCAACAAGGGCCTGTTGTCGCCGCTCCGGCGCAAACTATTGATGGGAATGGCGGCCGTGCCGGCCATCACGATGCTGCCGAAGGCGTCGTTCGCGCAGGCTCCCGCCACCTCCGCGGTGAACACCACCGGCCTTGCCGTGACCGACACCGAAGTCACGGTCGGCATCCTCCATTCCGCGACCGGCACGATGGCGATCTCGGAAACCGGGTCGATCCAGGCCGAAAAGCTCGCGATCGAGCAGATCAACGCCGCGGGCGGCGTGCTCGGCCGCAAGATCAAGTTCATCCAGGAAGACGGCGCCTCGGACTGGCCGACCTTCGCCGAAAAGGCCAAGAAGCTGCTGGTGAACGACAAGGTTGCGGCCATCATGGGCTGCTGGACCTCGGCCTCGCGCAAGGCGGTGCTGCCGGTCGTCGAGCAGTACAACGGCATGCTGTACTACCCGACCTTCTACGAAGGCCTCGAGCAGTCCAAGAACGTGATCTACACCGGCCAGGAAGCCACCCAGCAGATCCTGGCGGGCCTGAACTGGATCGCCAAGGAGAAGGGCGCCAAGTCGTTCTTCTTCATCGGCTCGGACTACATCTGGCCGCGCACGTCCAACAAGATCGCCCGCAAGCATGTCGAGAACGTGCTCAAGGGCAAGGTCGTCGGCGAGGAATATTACGCGCTCGGCTCGACCCAGTTCAACTCGGTCATCAACAAGATCAAGCTGACCAAGCCCGACGTGATCTTCACCGACGTCGTCGGCGGCTCCAACGTTGCGTTCTACAAGCAGCTCAAGGCGGCCGGCATCGACCTCTCCAAGCAGCCGCTGCTGACCATCTCGGTGACCGAAGACGAGATCGACGGCATCGGCGGTGAGAACATCGCGGGCGCTTATGCCTGCATGAAGTACTTCCAGTCGCTCGACAATCCGAACAACAAGGCCTTCGTCTCGGCGTTCAAGAAGATGTGGGGCGACAAGACCGTGATCGGAGACGTCACCCAGGCTGCCTATCTCGGCCCGTGGCTGTGGAAGCTCACTGTCGAGAAGGCCGGCTCCTTCGACGTCGACAAGATCGCGGCGGCCTCGCCGGACGTCGAGTTCAAGGGTGCGCCGGAAGGCTACGTCCGCATCCACCCGAACCATCACCTCTGGTCGAAGACCCGCGTGGGACGCGCCAAGCTCGATGGCCAGTTCGAGCTGATCTACGAGACCGCCGATCTCGTCGAGCCGGATCCGTTCCCGAAGGGCTACCAGTCGCCCGGGCCCCCCGTCGCCCCATAAAAGACACCCCCCTCCGGGGCGGGGACTCCACCTCCATCCCCACGCCCCCCGCGCCCCGACCCTGCTCGCGGCGCGGGGACCTTATCCCCGACGGAGAACATCGATGTTCGGCGACTATTCGATTGGTGACCTTGGCTCCATCTTCGTCATGCAGGGCTTCGCGGGACTGATCCTGTTTTCGGTCTACGTGCTGATGGCCCTCGGGCTTGCGATCATCTTCGGCCAGATGGGCGTCATCAACATGGCCCATGGCGAGTTCATGATCCTCGGCGCCTACGTCACCTGGATGACCTCCAACCTTTTCCAGAATTACTTGCCCAGCCTGTTCAGTGGCTACTTCTTCCTCGCCATGATCCTCGCCTTCATCGCATCTGGTGCGCTCGGGATGTTGGTGGAATGGGTCCTGATCCGGCATCTCTACAAGCGCCCGCTCGATACGCTGCTCGCCACCTGGGGGCTCAGCCTGATGCTGCAGCAGGCCTATCGCTCCATCTTCGGCGCGCGCGAGGTCGGCGTCGAGCTGCCGCAGTGGATGCTCGGCTCGCTGCACGTCACCGACAGCATCGAGGTCCCGATCAACGGCGTGTTCGTGATGGGCCTGACGGTGCTGATCACGATCGGCGTCGCCTACGTCATGTACAAGTCGCGCTGGGGCCGCCAGGTCCGCGCCGTGGTGCAGAACCGCATCATGGCCGGTGCCGTCGGCATCAACACCGAGAAGGTCGACCGCTACACGTTCGGCCTCGGCTGCGGCATCGCCGGCGTCGCCGGCAGCGCCTTCACGATGATCGGCTCGACCGGGCCGACCTCAGGTCAGCTCTACATCGTCGACACGTTCCTCGTGGTCGTGTTCGGCGGCGCGGCCAGCCTGCTCGGCACCATCGCCTCGGCCTTCTCGATCTCCCAGACGCAATCGACCCTCGAGTTCTTCATGTCGGGCTCGATGGCCAAGGTGCTGACGCTGCTCGCGGTGGTCGGGATCCTGATGCTGCGGCCGCAGGGCCTGTTCGCCCTCAAGGTACGCAAGTGAGAAGCAAGTGGGAAATGGAAGGCTGATGCCATGACCGACAATCGTTTCTTCAACCGGTCCGAGTTCATCGGAATCCTGGCTCTCGCGGTCTTCCTGGTGGTGATCCTTCCGCTCACGCTGGACGTCTTCAGGCTCAATCTTGTCGCAAAATACCTGACCTACGCCTTCGTGGCGCTCGGTCTCGTGATCTGCTGGGGCTATGGCGGAATTCTCAGCCTCGGCCAGGGCGTGTTCTTCGGCCTCGGCGGTTACTGCATGGCGATGTTCCTCAAGCTCGAGGCCTCGAGCGTGGAGAACACCAAGATCCAGTCGACGCCGGGCATCCCCGACTTCATGGACTGGAATCAGATCACGGCGCTGCCGTTCTTCTGGAAGCCGTTCAACAGCCTCACCTTCACCATCGCTGCCATCATTCTGGTGCCCGGCATCTTCGCCTGGATCATCGGCACCGCGATGTTCAAGCGCCGGGTCGGCGGCACCTATTTCGCCATCATCACCCAGGCGGTCGCGGCCATCCTGACCATCCTGATCGTCGGCCAGCAGGGCTACACCGGCGGCATCAACGGCATGACCGACCTGCGGACGCTGAAGGGCTGGGATATCCGGCCCGACCACGCCAAGGTCGTGCTGTACTTCTTCGAGGTCGGCTGCCTGTTCGTCTGCATCATGATCGCGCAGTTCGTCCGGCACTCCAAGCTCGGACGCATCCTGGTCGCGATGCGCGACAAGGAGGACCGCGTCCGCTTCTCCGGCTACAGCGTCGCCAACTTCAAGATCTTCGCCTTCTGCATCGCCGCCGTGTTCGCCGCGATCGGCGGCGCCATGTTCGCGCTCAATGTCGGCTTCATGTCCCCGTCCTTCGTCGGCATCGTGCCCTCGATCGAGATGGTGATCTACACCGCGGTCGGCGGGCGGCTCTCGATCCTCGGCGCGATCTACGGAACGCTGCTGGTCAATTTCGCCAAGACCAGCCTGTCGGAAACCTTCCCGGAATTGTGGCTGTTCGGCCTCGGCGGCCTGTTCATCGCCGTGGTGCTCGCCTTCCCGAACGGCTTGGCCGGCATCTGGGGCGACTACGTGCAGCCGCGCATCGACCGCCTGATCTCGTCGCGCAAATCGAAGCCCGAGGGCTGGACCGACAAGTCGGTCGCCGACAGCGCGCCCGCGGCGGCAGAGTGAGGAGATAGATCATGCTTGTCGGCCATCAACCGAAAGAATTCCTGCTCGCGGTCGAGGCTCTCACCGTCTCGTTCGACGGGTTCAAGGCGGTCAATGATCTCTCGTTCTATGTCGACGAGAACGAGATCCGCGTCATCATCGGCCCCAACGGCGCCGGCAAGACCACGGTGCTCGACCTGATCTGCGGCAAGACGAAAGCGACGTCGGGCTCGATCCAGTTCCGCGGCAAGGAGCTGACGCGGATGAAGGAGAACGAGATCGTCAAGACCGGCGTGGGACGCAAATTCCAAAACCCCTCGATCTACGACGACCTCACCGTGTTCGAGAACCTGGAGATCTCCTATCCGCGCGGTCGCTCGGTGTTCGGAGCGCTGACCTTCACCCGCGACGCCGCCGTGCGCGACCGGGTGCACGAGGTCGCCGAGATGATCTTCCTGAAGGACCGGCTGAACATGAGCGCCGACCTGCTCAGCCACGGCCAGAAGCAGTGGCTCGAGATCGGCATGCTGCTGATCCAGGATCCGGATCTGCTGATGCTCGACGAGCCCGTCGCCGGCATGAGCGTGTCGGAGCGCGCCAAGACCGCCGAACTGCTCAACCGCATCATCAAGAACCGCTCGGTGCTGGTGATCGAGCACGACATGAAGTTCGTCGAGGACATCGCGCACAAGGTCACCGTTCTGCACCAGGGCCAGATCCTCTCCGAGGGCACCATGGACAAGGTGAAGAACGACCCCAAGGTCGTCGAAGTCTATCTGGGGCATTGACGATGACGACGTTGCTTCAGTCGACAACGGTTCGGGCGGTGCACCTCTCCCCTTGTGGGAGAGGTCGGATCGCGCAAGCGATCCGGGTGAGGGGTATCTCTCCGCGAAGCAAACTGCCTCTGGTGTTCGGAGATGCACACCCCTCATCCGTCGCGGGCTGCGCCCGCGCCACCTTCTCCCACAAGGGGAGAAGGAAGACACATCGCGCCTAGGAGCTGCACATGCTGGCAATTTCCGATCTTCACGTCGCCTATGGCCAGAGCGAGGTGCTGCACGGCCTCAACGTCAAGGTCGCGCCCAACGAGATCGTGGCGATCATGGGTCGCAACGGCATGGGCAAGACCACGCTGATGAAATCGCTGATGGGCATCCTGCCGGCGAAGAGCGGCTCGGTGAACATGGACGGTGCCGAACTGGTCGGCCTGCCGAGCTATGAGCGGGTCGCCAAGGGCCTCGCCTACGTGCCGCAGGGCCGCATGATCTTCTCGACCATGACGGTGAAGGAGAACATCGAAACCGGCCTCGTCGTCTCCGGCGGCTCCGAGGTGCCGAACGACATCTACGAATTGTTCCCGGTGCTGCTGGAGATGAAGGGCCGCCGCGGCGGCAACCTCTCCGGGGGTCAGCAGCAGCAGCTCGCGATCGCGCGCGCGCTCGCGACCAAGCCGAAGGTCCTGTTGCTGGACGAGCCCACCGAAGGCATCCAGCCGTCGATCATCAAGGAGATGGCGCGCACCCTGAAGCGCATCCGCGACGAGAAGGGTCTGTCCATCGTCGTGTCGGAACAGGTCCTCAGCTTCGCGCTCGACATCGCCGACCGCGTGCTGGTGATCGAGAACGGCGAAATCGTACGCGACGATCCGCGCGACGCCGTCGATGCCGCGCAGGTCTCCAAATATCTGTCTGTCTAATCAACCACGTGTAGAAGGGGAGCATTTCGATGCCAGAGACACTGATCAAGGTCGATCTCACCAAATCGGCCTACGATAACGACATGGTGCACAATCGCTGGCACCCCGACATCCCGATCGTGGCCTGGGTCAATCCCGGTGACGACTTCATCATCGAGACCTATGACTGGACCGGCGGGTTCATCAAGAACAACGATTCCGCCGACGACGTGCGCGACATCGACCTGTCGATCGTGCACTTCCTGTCCGGCCCGATCGGCGTCAAGGGTGCCGAGCCCGGCGATCTGCTCGTCGTTGATCTGCTCGACGTCGGTCCGCTCAAGGAGAGCCTGTGGGGTTTCAACGGCTTCTTCTCCAAGCAGAATGGCGGCGGCTTCCTCACCGACCACTTCCCGCTGGCGCAGAAGTCGATCTGGGACATCAAGGGCCTCTACACCTCGTCGCGCCACATTCCCGGCGTCAACTTCGCCGGCCTGATCCATCCCGGCCTGATCGGCTGTCTGCCCGATCCCAAGATGCTGGAGACCTGGAACAAGCGCGAGGCCGACCTGATCTCGACCAATCCAACCCGCGTGCCCGGCCTCGCCAATCCGCCGTTCGCGGCAACCGCCCATGGCGGCCGCGCCACGGGCGACGTCAAGGCCAAGATCGGCGCCGAGGGTGCGCGCACCGTGCCGCCGCGCGAGCATGGCGGCAATTGCGACATCAAGGACCTGTCGCGCGGCTCGAAGATCTACTTCCCGGTCTACGTGCCCGGTGCGGGTCTGTCGATGGGCGACCTGCATTTCAGCCAGGGCGACGGCGAGATCACCTTCTGCGGCGCGATCGAGATGGCCGGCTGGCTGCATCTCAAGGTCGAGGTGATCAAGGACGGCATGGCGAAGTACGGGATCAAGAACCCCATCTTCAAGCCGTCGCCGATCACGCCGAACTACAAGGACTATTTGATCTTCGAGGGCATCTCGGTCGACGAGGCCGGCAAGCAGCACTATCTCGACGTCACGATCGCCTATCGCCAGGCGTGCCTGAATGCGATCGAGTATCTGAAGAAGTTCGGCTACTCCGGCGCCCAGGCCTATTCGATCCTCGGCACTGCACCGGTTCAGGGCCACATCTCCGGCGTGGTCGACGTGCCGAACGCCTGCGCCACGCTGTGGCTGCCGACCGAGATCTTCGACTTCGACGTGATGCCGTCGGCGGCAGGGCCGATCAAGCATATCAAGGGCGACATCCAGATGCCGATCTCGCCTGACAAGTGATCCCCGTGCGACGCGATGCGGGGCGGCGTCTTTGCCGCCCCGCATCCGGCGCGGGACTCCATCACCATCGATAGCGTAGGGACGAAGCCATGCCGGTATACGAATATCTCTGTGACGATTGCGGTCCGTTCAAGGATCTGCGTCCGATGGCCGAATGCGACGATCCGCAGAGCTGCCCGCAATGCGAGGCGATGGCGCCGCGGGTCATCCTGACCGCACCGAATTTCTTCTGCATGCCGGCGGACAAGCGCAAGGCGCACGCCGTCAACGAGCGCAGCTCGCATGCGCCGCAGACACTGGCGCAATACAAGGCCTCCCACGGTCCCGGCTGCGGCTGCTGCTCGTCGGGCAAGACCGTGAAGGACAAGAGCTCCAGGGACGGCAAGAAGCCCGCGCGGTTGATGACCCAGACGAAGAGCGGCGCCAAGGGTTTCCCGACGGCGCGCCCCTGGATGATCAGCCACTAACACCGATTGCCGCCGTTCGCGGCGGCGCAAAGCAGCAAGTCAGGTACAGGAGCGCGCAACATGCTTCACGGCGACATTTCCAGCAGCAACGACACGGTCGGCGTGGCGGTGGTGAACTACAAGATGCCCCGCCTGCACACCAAGGCCGAGGTGCTCGACAACGCCCGCAAGATCGCCGACATGGTGGTCGGCATGAAGGCCGGCCTGCCGGGCATGGATCTCGTGATCTTCCCGGAATACTCGACCCAGGGCATCATGTACGACTCCAAGGAGATGTACGAAACCGCCTGCGCGGTCCCCGGCGAGGAAACCGCGATTTTTGCGGAAGCCTGTCGCAAGGCCAAGGTGTGGGGCGTGTTCTCGCTGACCGGCGAGCGCCATGAGGAGCATCCGAACAAGGCGCCCTATAACACCCTGATCCTGATGAACGACCAGGGCGAGATCGTTCAGAAGTACCGCAAGATCATGCCGTGGGTGCCGATCGAGGGCTGGTATCCCGGCAATTGCACCTACGTGTCCGACGGCCCCAAGGGCATGAAGGTCAGCCTGATCATCTGCGACGACGGCAATTTCCCGGAGATCTGGCGCGACTGCGCCATGAAGGGCGCCGAACTGATCGTGCGCTGCCAGGGCTACATGTACCCGGCCAAGGAGCAGCAGGTTCTCATTTCCAAGGCGATGGCGTGGGCCAACAACGTCTATGTCGCAGTCGCCAATGCCGCCGGCTTCGACGGTGTCTATTCCTATTTCGGTCACTCCGCGATCATCGGCTTCGACGGCCGCACGCTCGGCGAATGTGGCGAGGAGGACTACGGCATCCAGTATGCCCAGCTCTCGAAACATCTGATCCGCGATGCGCGCCGCAACGGCCAGTCGCAGAACCATCTCTACAAGCTGGTCCACCGCGGCTACACCGGCATGATCAATTCCGGAGAGAGCCCGCGCGGTGTCGCGGCCTGCCCGTATGATTTCTACAAGAACTGGATCGCCGATCCGGAAGGTACGCGCGACATGGTCGAGGCGATGACGCGTTCGACGCCGGGGACCGCGGAATGTCCGATCGACGGCATTCCCAACGAGGCCGCAGCCTCCAACTATTGAGTGGCCCCTGAGCGCGTCGCCCCCATTTGCCTCGCTTCGCAGGAGGCACGTGCGGATATGAACGTCCATCCATAGTGATGGGCGTTTTGCCGCAGTTGGCATCTGCGGAGCGGGACGGGTAGGGCTCAAACCGTGGCCGGGTTGCAACATCGGGCAGCTGAATCGGTGGGGTTGTGACCTTGACCCGCCAATCTGCCGATTCCGTGGTTTCACGGACAAGGCCAGTCCCCTAATTTACCGGCGGCGCTGCCGTTAGCGCTGGATTTCGGGGCGTTCGGGGTGGCGTGGCGATCGCGATCGGAGGTTGGGCAGTTTCATCCGCGCATCGCGCTGGCGGCCGCATGTCTTGCTGCGGTCCTGGTCGGCATCGGACTTCCGACGACGCCGGCCCGCGCGCAATGCGCGCCGGATCCGGCGTCGAGCGGCCAGACCGTCACCTGTAGCGGGACCGACGCCAACGGCTTTGCCGCCGGTGGCGGCGTTACTGGCCTCACCGTCAACGTGGTCGCTGGCGCCACCGTCAACGACAATGGCACGGCGGCAATCAGCGTCAACGACGGCAACGCCGTCGCGAACAACGGTACGATTTCGATTGGCATGAGCGTCAACGGGATCGAGGCGGGCAGTTCGAACACACTGACGAATGGCGGGACCATTACGGCGCTCGACAACGGCGTGGGCATCCGCGCGGCGGATCACAACACCATCACCAATACCGGGATGGTGACGGCGGGCGATTTTGGCGGCGCGATCTCGATTGGCGACAACAACACCGTCTCCAACAGCGGTACGCTGTCGGTCGGCGTATCGGGTGCGGGCATTTTCGGCGGGCTCAACAACAAAGTCACCAACACGGGAACGATCAGCGGTCTGGTCAATGCCATCGGCGTCTATCTGTTCGGCGGCGCGACCGTGACCAATGCCGGGACCATCACCATCGGCAATTCGTCGGGAGGAACCTCCGGCGGCATCGTGACGATCAATGACGGCAATACGGTCACCAACACGGCGACCGGCACGATCACGGTCGGGCAGAACGCCCCCGGCATCTTCATGCAGGGCAATTTCGAGACCGCGACCAATCTCGGCACCATCACAGCCGGCAATTCCGGCGCCGGAATTGCCGTGATCGGCGACGACGCCAAGGTGACGAATGGCGGTTCGATCACCACCGGAAGCGGCGGATCGGCCGGCATCTCCGTGCAGGGCAGCCGCGCCGAGGTCAACCAGAATGGAACGATCAGCCTCGGCGCAGGCGGCGCCGGAATCCTGGCTACGACAAACGATTCGACGATCGTCAATCGCGGGCAGATCACGGGGGGCGCATCTGCCGAAGGCATCGTGCTGCTCGGCGACGGCAACACCATCGTCAATGCCGGCACGATCAGCGTCGGGGCCTCCGGCGTCGGTCTGGACATCACGACGCTGAGCACGACCAACGCGATCATCAACACCGGCATCATCACCGTCGGCACGGGCGGCACCGGAATCTCCCTCAGCGACCGCGGCACCGTTTTCAACTCGGGTACGATCAATGCCGCGACCGGCGTTGCGGCGGTCGCGTTCTGCGGCTGCTCTTCAAGTACCCTCACGCTCGGTCCCGGCAGCACCATCAACGGATTGGTGATCGGGTCGGGCACCGACACGTTTCAGCTCGGCGGCGTCGGCAAGGACAGCTTCAACCTCGATCGGATCGGCACCGGGCTGCAATATGACGGCTTCTCGACCTTCAACAAGATCGACAGTTCGTCCTGGACGGTGACGGGCACGGGCAATCAGGACTGGAACGTGCTTGGCGGCGCGCTGACGCTTTCGGGCACCATCAATGGCACCGTGTCGGTGGCCGCCGGCGGCACGTTCGGCGGGACCGGAACGGTGACTGCCGTCTCGGTCAATGGCGGTGCGTTTGCGCCTGGCAACCCGACCGGCGTGCTCAACGTTTCGGGCAATCTCACCTTCACAACGGCGTCGAGCTATGTCGTGCAGGTCTCCGGCACCAGCAACGGCCTTGCGGTTGTCGGCGGCACCGCGACGCTGGCCGGTGCCACGGTGGTGGTTGTCCCGACCGGTACGATCACGAAGCACTACACCATTCTCAGCGCAGCCACCCTGCCCGACACGTTCAATCCGGTCGTCGCCGGCCTGTCGCCGAACCTGCATGCCACGCTGAGCTACGATCCGAACAATGTCTTCCTCGACCTCGCCCTGAGCTATGGTGGAGGCCTCAACATCAACCAGCAGAACGTGGCCGATGTCCTCAAGCGCATCTACGACACCACCGGCAGCCTGCCGGTGGCACTGGCGAGCCTCACTCCGGCAGGTCTGAGCCAGGCCTCGGGCGAGCCGGCGACCGGATCACAGCAGACGACCTTCGACGCGATGAACCTGTTCCTCACCCTGTTGACCGACGTCTTCGGCTCGGGACGCAGCGGAGATGCCGGTGCGACGCCGCTGGCCGACCAGGCGGACGCCTATGCGCGGAGCCGCGGCAACGGACGGGCCACCAGTGCGCGCGAGGCCCTTGCCGCGATTCCGCGCAAGGCCCCGGCGGCGAGCTTCGCGCAGCGCTGGGACGTGTGGGCCGCCGGTTATGGCGGCTCGCAAACCACCGACGGCAATGGCGGGCTCGGCTCCAACACCACGAGCAGCAGCGTCATCGGTACCGCGGTCGGGCTCGATTATCGCCTTTCGCCCTCCACCATCGCCGGCTTCGCGCTCGCCGGGGGCGGCACCGGCTTCAACGTCAACGGGCTCGGCTGGGGCCGCTCCGACCTGTTCCAGGCGGGCGCCTTCCTGCGGCATACGTCCGGACCGGCCTATGTCTCCGCGGCTCTGGCCTATGGCTGGCAGGACATCACCACCAACCGCATCGTGACAGCGTCCGGGGTTGACCAGTTGCGCGCCCGGTTCAACGCCAGTGCGGTCTCCGGCCGCATCGAGGGTGGCATCCGGCAGACCACGCAATGGTTCGGATTGACACCCTATGCCGCGCTGCAGGCAACCCTGTTCAGCCTTCCGAGCTATTCGGAATTCGCGGTGGCCGGCAACAACACCTTCGCGTTGAATTACGCGGCGAAAAGCGTGACCGCCACGCGGACCGAACTTGGTCTTCGCGCGGACAGATCGTTCGCGACCGGAAGTGGCGTCCTGACGCTGCGCGGCCGTGCCGCATGGGCGCACGATTTCAATCCGGACCGCACCGTCGGCGCGGTGTTCCAGACCTTGCCCGGATCGGCCTTTGTCGTGAACGGCGCTGCGCAGTCACGCGACTCTGTCCTGACCACAGCAGCAGTCCAGATGAACTGGATGAATGGCTGGTCGGCAGCGTTGACCTTCGAGGGCGCCTTCTCCGGCGTGACCCAATCCTACGCCGGCAAGGGTGTCGTGCGCTACACCTGGTGAGCGCTACTGCTTCTGCTGCGCCGGCCGGCGGGGTGGCCGCGGCGCAACGGGCGTGCCGGCCATCTTGTTGGCGGTGTCGCTGACGTCCAGAAGCGAGCGGCGGATGTCCTCGATGTAGTGCGCCGACTTCTTCTTCATGCTGTCGGCCATCTCGCGCAGATCCTTGATCTTCTCGAACAGCTCGTCCGCCTTGCCGTCCACGAAGCCGGGCATTACGCCCTCGATCTTCGTGACGGCCCTGTCGAAGCCGGCAAAGGCGCTGTCGACCTTGGCCATGATGGCGTCGATCTCGGAGCCCTTGCTCCTGAGATCGGCCGTGTAGTCCTCGAATGTGCGCAGCCCGTCCTTGATGGCTGCGGAATTGTTGACGATGACACGGTCGACGTTGTGCAGCGTCTCGACGATGGACTCGGCGTCGCTGAGATCCGCGGTGAGGACCGGAATGCCATCGGCATCCAGCGGTACCGGCGGTGCGGAGGGCGCGCCACCGATCAGCGAGACCGCCGCCACGCCGGTGAGGCCCTGGAACTCGATGCCCGCCACCGTGTCCTTGCGGAGCGGTGCCGCATTGTCGAGCATCACCAGCGCGACGACCTTCCGCGGATTCTCGAGCTTGATGGACAGGATCTGTCCGGCCGGCACGCCGTCGAAATTGACCGGGCCGCCGCGCCGCAGGCCGCTGGCGGAACCGCCTTCGAACACGACGCGAAGCTGGCTGCGGCTCTGGGTGGTGCGCCATTTCTGCACGCCGAGCACGCCGCCGAACCCGACGGCGATCGCCGCCAGCGTCACCGTCCCGATCACCAGATTGCTCGCGCGTGCCATGCTGGTGATTCTAGGTCCAAAGCGAGGAAGTTGGAAGGAGGCCGCGATGGTAAGCAGGGCCGGTTAGCGAAGCGTAACCCGCCCCTCTTTCGGCCGGAATGGCCGGTGGCGCTGCTCCAGCCTGCCTGTTCGGCATCAATGTCCGGCGGCGTCTTTGGCCGCAGCGTTGTTGAGCACGATGAGGGCATCGACGGCAACCCCGGTCCTGGCGTTGATCAGGAACGGATTGATGTCGATCGAGGCGATGCGATCGCCGGCATCCGCGATCAGGTTGGAGAGGCCGACCAGCGCCTTCACCGCGGACGCTTCATGCAGGGCGGGCTTGCCGCGATAGCCGCGCATCTTGATGCCGGCCTTGGTGCGGCCGATCAAGAGCCGCGCTTCGGCCTCGTCCAGTGGCGCGCCCGCGAGCGCGACGTCCTTCATCAGCTCGATATCGATGCCGCCGGTCCCGAACAGCACGACCGGCCCCATCTCGGCGTCGAGCGAGGCGCCGACCACGAGCTCGAGGTCGGCCTTGACCTGCTGTGCGATCAGGATGCCGTCGAGCCTCGGCTTGCCCTTCAGCTTCTTCACGCGCGCGGTGATCTCGGCAAACGCCTTCTTCACGTCGGCCGCGCTGGTGAGGTTCAGCACCACGCCGCCGATGTCGGATTTGTGCAGGATCTCGGCGCTGACGACTTTCGCGACCACGGGAAAGCCGATCTGCCTTGCGATCGTCGCCGCCTCGGTCGCGGTCTGCGCAATCGCCTCCTTCGAGACTGGAATGCCATAGGCCTTGAGCAGCTTCTTGGAGGCGACCTCGTCGAGCGCGGCGCCGGTCGCGGCCTTCAGGGTCCTGTCCAGGACGGCGCGCGCGGCAGTCTTGGAGGTAGAGACGATGTCGGGCACCTCCTTACGCAGCTTCGCATAGTCGAGCATCGACCTGATCGCGGTGACGGCGCGATCCATGCCCTGCATCACCGCGAGACAAGGCAGCGATTTGCGCAGCTCCTTGGTGTAGTCGGTGAAGCCGATCGACATCGCGCTGACATAGATCACCGGCTTGCGCGCCTGACCCGCCATCTCGTTGACGATGCGCAGATTGCGCTCGCGCAGTTCGTGCGGCGCCTTGGGCAGCTCGGCGTCGACGATGACGATGTCGATGTCGGGATCGTCGATCATGAGCTTGATCGACTTCATGTAGACGGAAGGGTCGACCACGGCGGCAAAGCCGGCGTCGAGCGGATTGCCGACGATCGATCCGGGTCCGAGCATCTTGGCGAGTTCGCCACTGACATGCGGGCTCAGCGGCGCGAAGCCGAGGCCCTCGGCGTGGAAGGCATCGATCAGCATGCCGCGCTTGCCGCCGGACAGCGTCACCGCGGCGAGCCGCTCGCCTCGCGGGACCGCGGCATGCACGAAGCATTCGGTGGTTTCGATCAGTTCGTCGAGCCCGCGCACGCGGATCACGCCCTCGCGGGTCGCGATCGCATCGAACGTCTCGATCGATCCCGCGAGCGCGCCGGTATGCGCCATGGCCGCGGCGCGGCCGCCTTCCGACGCGCCGAGCTTCAGCGCGATCACCGGCTTGCTGGCGGCGCGCGCCGCCTTGCAGGCCTCGCGGAACGCTCGGGTGTTGCGCACGCCCTCGAGGTAGACCACGATCACCCGGATGCTGGGATCCTCGGCGAAATAACGCATCAGGTCCGGCGTTTCGAGCCCGGCCTCGTTGCCGGTCGTGACCATGTAGCCGACCCCGACCCCGCGGTCCTCCAGCGCCTGGCGGATCGCCATGACGATTGCGCCGGACTGCCCGGCGATGGCCACCGTGCCCTGTTCCATGGTGACGACGCGGTCGTCGATATTGGTGAAGAGCCCTTTGCCGGCGCTCAGATTGCCGAGGCAGTTCGGGCCGGTGACGGCGAGCCCGGTTTCGCGGATCGCGGCCTGCAGGTCCGCGGCGAGCCTCTGGCTTTCCTCGTCCTGCAGTTCGCTGAAGCCCGAGGTGACGATGGTGGCCGAACGTGCGCCGGCCGCGGCGGCGTCCCGGATGACCTGGACCGCGGAGCGTGCAGGCACCAGCACCAGCACATGGTCGGGCTTTTCGGGAAGGCTGGCAAAGTCATTGTAGCAGCGAACACCCCAGATGGTCTCGCGCTTCGCATTGATCGGATAGAGCCGTCCCGGGAAGCGGTACTTGACGAGATTGTTCCAGATGCGTTCGGCGTAATTGCCGGGCTTGTCGGTCGCGCCCACCAGCACGATGTTGTGCGGATGCAGCATGGCGTGGATGCCCCTGACCATCGGGCTGGCATCCGGCGGCGGCGACCAGGATCGCGACGACGCGGATCCATTTGGGACGGACGCAGCAGACGCGTGGGCTTCCATGGCGTGACCTCACCTGTTGCTCTTCTTGGCGCGTCGCTCCGTTTTATGGTGAGTTCGTCGGAGTGGCAACCGCAGGGGAGCCATGCCGGTGCAATGCAATGACGGCACGTTGCGATGCGGCTTCGAGCTGATCGTGCCTTTGGCGATCAGTAGCGCAGGATTCCGAGTCTGCTGGCGTAGTGATAGGCCAGCTGCCTGGCGAGATAGGGCGCGATGGCGCGCCGGATCTGCATCTGCGTCGGTTCAAAGCCCAGCACGCGACGCCTCAGGATGCCCATCTCCCGGACGCCGATCGCATAGTTCGCGGCGGTCTTCTGGGCGTCGTGGATGCGAAAGCAGGCGAGAAAGCGCGGCAGGCGCGCGAACCTGAATCCGGCGGCCTGGGCCCGCAGGATGAAGTCCCAGTCCATCGCATAATGGAAGCTTTCGTCGATCGGCCCGACCCTGTCCCACACGCGCCTGCGCCAGAACATCGTCTCCTGCGGAATGTAGTCCGCATATTTGAGCGCGCGGCCATCATGCGGCGGCAGCACCGCACGGCCGACCTCGAGCCCCTCGCGGTCGACGAAGACGCGATGGCCATAGACGACGTCGACCTGCGGATGCGACATGAAGTAATTGGCGACGTAGGCGAGCGTCCCCGGCAGCAGCATGTCGTCGCTGTTGAGATAGGCCATGATCTCGCTGTCGACGCCGTCGAAGCCGAGGTTGATCGCACCGGATTGTCCACTGTCCGGTTCGCTGGTCCAGCTGATGCGTTCGCCCTGGCTCTTCAGGAGATCGACCGTGCCGTCGATCGATGCGCCGTCCTGAACGTGGTAATACAGGTTCGGATAGTTCTGGCTGAGCACGCTCTCGATCGTGGCGCCGAGATATTGGGCCTGATTGTAGCTTGGTGTGACGATCGCGATCCGGGGTGGGTTCAGAGGGATCGTGGGCGCGGGGGGGAATCCGTCGAGGTTCAGCAAACGCGGGGGGTACTGCTCGAACGTCCACATCGGCGGACGACGCCACAAACTGCGGAGCGAGGACCGCCTTTGTCCTGAGGCGACAAGATCCAGATTTCTTTCAAGTAAAGCGACGCGATTCTCGAGCTGCTCCAACCGCTGCTCGAGAGTCTGTCTAAACTCGCCGTCCATTAACCAATTCCAAAGCCGCAATAGAAGTCGAAGTGTTCTCTTATAGGTCTCCGGACCGCGACGCCAGTTCAGCGGTTCCCTGCGACAATGGTAAGGTTTCTGAGCGATCTCGGAAGAGCGCCCCAATTCCGGTCTCCGCTCCGTGTTTACTCGTCATTGCCCACTAAAGTGCCATGTAGAAGATAGCGATCGGGCCCGCTTTGGATCGCGTCGAATGGCCAGCATGTGGCGAGGATCAGCTCGAAACCCTCACTTTCCAGGTCGATGCCCGGTGCATCGTCGCGAACGACAGACGTTGCATCCGCGCGGTACCGGTAAAGCCGTCCGTCCGCGCGCGTGATCTCGATCACGTCACCAATCGTCACATCCCGCAAGAAACGGAAGTGTGTGTCGCGGTGAGCCGCAAATACTGCGACTCCCCGCTCTCCCACATCAGCCGTTCGGTGGAGATGACCGGGCCCGAATGCCAGGGCCTGACCGCTTGTTCCCGCCAGCACGATGGCGCGCGCGCCGATCCGCTTCACCTCGATTCGGGCAACGGGCCAGGTGTCGGCCCATGACCATGGCTTGACCGGCTGGCCGCTCGCGATACTCCGGTCGAAAGCGCGCTCCAGCAGGACCTGTGCCAGCCATGCCTTGGCGTGGATGTAGGCCCCATCGCCGATCAGGGCGACGCCCAGCATCGCGAGAGCGATCGCAGATATGAAGCGAGGCATGGGTCTCAACACCGATAAGAATGATTCTAAAAAGGGCGCGCGCGGCCTGATGCGGGGACGGGCGGCCGCGCGCGCCAGCGAGGAGTTGCGGGGCTCCTCTCAAGCGGCGCCGGTGAGCAAGGGCCGGCGCCGGTTGAACGTGAACAGGATCAGGGCGAGAACGATCAGGGCCAGGCCTGCGATCATCTTCAGTTTGGCCGATGTTGCGGTCTTCGGCAGCCGGACCGCATCGGGTGCGGCAGGCGTCAACCGTCGTGAGGTCGCCGGGGAGCCGGCATCCGCCCGGCGTTCGCGCAACTGGATCGCCGGCTGCGGACGCTCGCCGAACACCTTCTCGAAATCCCAGCCTGCGGGCAGGTTGATCGGCAACTCGCTGAGCTTCAGCGGTTCGCCCTCGGGCCGGCTCGGCGTCTTGTCGACCGCAATGAGGCTGGTCAGACGCGTGACGATCTGGTGATCGAGTGCGAGCGCCAGGATCGCCTTGTCGGCGGCTTCCGGCGTCAGTTCGCGCAGGGTGCGCGCCACCTCGGCGTCGCCGATCTTGCGCCTGGCCCACAGTTTAGAGAGGCCCTTGCCCTCCGCGGCATTCTGCAGCGGCAGGGTCACCGACCACGGCCGATCGCCGACGCGGCCCTTGATCTCGAGTGCGCCCGCGACCTTGTCGAGCCGTGCCGCAAGCACCAGCGGTTCATCGCGATAGACGTCGGGAACGATCGCGGGCGTGATATCGGCCTTCGCATCGGTGAACTGCGCGGAGAGTCCCGTCACCGCCGGATTTTCCAGCTTGGCGAACAGGCCGCGCATGCGCTCCTCGACCTGTTCGACCGAGCCGATATGGGTGAAGGCGCCGCGTCCGAGTTCCGCGGCCCGCGTCATCAGGTAGGTGTTGGGGGCGGATCCGATGCCGACCATGAAGACGCGGGAGCGGCCGCGCATCGCGGTCAAGGTGTCGAACAATTGCTGTTCGTTGCCGATCGCGCCGTCGGTCAGGAACACCACCTGGCGAACCATGCCGGCATCGCCAGACTTGTCCGTCAGCGCCGCCCGCATCGCCGGCACCATCTCGGTGCCGCCGCGGGCCTGCAGCGCGCTCACGAACGACGTCGCCTCGCCGATATGTGCGGCGTCGGCCGGCACGGAGGCGGGAAACAGCATATCCATGGTGTCATCGAAACGGATGACGTTGAAGCGGTCGCCCGGCTGCAGTCGGCCGAGTGCATACAGCAGGCTGGCCTTGGCCTGGACGATCGACGTGCCTCCCATCGAGCCGGAATTGTCGATCACGAACACCACCTCGCGCGGCAAGGGCTTCTGCGTCGTTTGCTCGGCGGCCGGCGGGGTGATGAAGGCGAGCAGATAGTCGGCGCCGCCGGTATGTTCGCGGAAGAGCCCGACCGACGGCGCCTTCCCGGTCGCGGGCTTCCAGCTCAGTTCGAAATCACGGTCGGCTGGGACAGCGCCGTCGGCGAGCGTGACCACGCGTGTCGCGCTGTCCGGGCTCTCGACCTTGACGTTATGGTGATGGCTCTTGACTTCGCCGAGCGGAAAGCCGGCCTGCAGGCGCACCGTGATGCTGGTCGGATTGATCGGCGCGTTTGTCGCGGGGTCGAGCACCGGAGGCGAGATGCGGTCGCGGTCGGGAACCGGGTCCGACGTCGTCGCGCCCCAGCCGGAGCCGTCCTTTCGAAACTCGACGTTCTGAACGATCGGTGTCGGATTGTAGCGCGGGCCGACCACGAGCGGCACGCGGAGCGAGTAATCGTTGCCGGACTGATGAACGGGCTCCTGGTATTCGATCTGCACCAGCACGGTCTCGCCGGGGCCGATATTGGCAACCGAATTGGTGAAGATGTTGGGCCGCTCCTGTTCGGTCAGCGCCGCCTTCTGGCCGGTGCGGCGCGCCTGCTCGTAGATGATTCGGGCCTGCTGCCGTTCCTTGATGTCGCCGACGATGATGCGATCGCCGACCACCATCTTCAGCGTATCGACGGCGCCATTGGCCGCGAGCGGATAGACGTAGGTCGCCTCGACCCAATCCTTCGTCGGATTGCGGAAGATCTGGGTGACGCGCGCACGCAGTGTCGGGCCCGATACGGTGATGTCGACATCGATGCCGAGCCGGAGCGCTTCGGTCGTGACGCCGTCGTCTTTCAGGAGGAGGCTGCCGGAGCGCGCCTCGCCCGGCTGCAACAGGCTGGCCTGCTCCATCGTCGCCGACCTGCCAGGCTCGAAGCTCACCAGCAGGGCCACGAAAGCCACCAGCATCACCGCGACGCCCTGGACGAGAAGAAACAACCCGAGCCTGATCAGCCGGCCCAGCATGGGATGTTCGCGGTTGTCGATGATGTCGTCGCTGTCCATGTCGTGTGCTCCCGAAGCATGTGTGACGGTCGGGAGCATCGGCGGGCAGGCCCTCCTCGCGCGAGCAGAATGATCGGCAATCTTCGGCCGCGGCCGGCCCGGCGCCGCCGCTGCCGAGGCGGCCCTGTGCGGTTTTGTGCTGCTCTGTCCGCCCTGCTAGAATGGCGTTCGGCAGCAGGGATGACGATGAAGACCCGGGACAAGCTTAACGACAAACCCAACGACGGGCAGCTCTCGGACGAGCAGAGCCGCGAGATCGCCGAGACCATCCGGGAAGAACTCGTGCGGCGCCGTCTGTCCCGCCAGGCGCTGGCCGAGCAGGCCAAGCTCAGCCTGTCGACGCTGGAAAAGGCGCTCGGCGGTCGCCGGCCTTTCACGCTGGCGACCACGGTCAGGCTGGAGCAGGCGCTCGGCGTGTCGTTGCGCAGAAGCGTTGCGGTGGCGTCTTCGCCGGCCGCGAGCGATGTCGCGCCCGACAGCCTGGGCTCCTATGCGCACCGCGCGGTGACGTGGCTCGAGGACGTCTACATCACGCTGCGGCCCTCGTTCGGCGACAAGGATGCGATCTTCGCCTATCGAACCGAAATCGCCTGGGAGCCGAAACTGTCCGCGCTGGTCTTCCGCGAAGGCGAGCGGACCGATGCCGCCTATGAACACACCGGCGAGGTCGCGGTGCCGCACCAGTCGGGTTTCATCTATCTCGTCATCATCAAGCACGGCCAGCACCGCGTCATCACCGTGTCGCGGCCGACGGTCACGGGCGCGATGTACGGGATCATCTCGACGCTGCGCGCCGGCCCGGGATCGCAGCTGACGCCGGTCGCGGCGCCGATCGCCTACGTTCCCGCGCGCAACATCGCCGTACCCGCGGTCGGCCGCATCGGCGCCGATCACGAAAGCTACAAGCTGTATCGGGATCATCTGCGCCGCACCATCGATGAGTCATTTGCGCTGCTCCTGCCTGCCTAGAAAGCGATCCTGAGGCATCCGCTGCGATCCGCGTTGACAAGGCAAGTCCGCATGACGTCAGACAGACCTTTGTTCTCCGTGGTGATCCCGCTCGAATTTCATCGCGGGCAATGGGAGCAATCCTGGCTGGCCTGGCTGTCGCAGACGGCGGATCCGTCGCTCTACGAAATCATCCTGGTGGTGCCGCCCGATTTCCTGGCGCTCGCGGAGTTGAAGGCCCTTACCGGCGATCGGGCCCGGCTCGAATTCAGCGCCTGTGAACACGACATCGGACTTTGCGCCTTCGGCGCGAAGAAGGCGCGCGGCACCTATCTGTTCTTCACCGAATCGCATTGCCGGCCAGAGCCCGACGTGCTCGCGCTCTGCATGAGCGCCATCGCGGCGCATCCCGATTGGGCGGGCTTCTCCTGCCGGTCGGTCCCGATCTGTCACAACCGGCTGTCGGTGGCGGAGGCCGCGATGTACGAGGCCGATATCGAGGTCGGCCTGACACAGCACCCCTGGCGCAAGGTGCTCGACCAGTGCTTCGTGACCCGGCGCGACGTCTATGAAGAAGGCGGTGGCTTTCGCGGAGAACTCGGCCATTTTGCCGAATGGGTTCTGGCCGCAGGCTATTTCGCGCGTGGCTACCGGATCGGCTATCTCGAAGAGGCGCGCTTTCACCATTACTACATTGGCCGTATTGATGAGCTGAAGACATTCACCCGCGATTTTGTACAAGGTGAGATCCGCTATCTCGCCGAGGGAAGAAGTACGCCCGGGAGCGATTTGATCGAGGCGCCGGTCGAGTGGAGCACATGGGCGGGCTTCGAACGTCCGCTTGCGGGGGCCGCGCTGAAGGCGCTCGTGGGCTACAGTCTTGCGGGGCGGGGCTGGAGGCGGCCCGACGAGAAGCTGCGGGCCTTCCTGCGGTACGCCATCCCCGCCTTGCTCGGAGACGATCCTGCGCGCCTGCTGGCGCGGCTTTCGGCAGCGTATGCGCGCCTGATCCTGACGCTGGTGATTACTGCCGGATCGGATGCCGTGATCGGCCGATGGCTGAAACGATATATCGCGGCGCTGATCAGGCTGCAGCGACTCGACTGCCTTCATCACATGCGCCGGCACGCCGGACCTGTCCCTGGTCTCATCGGAGCCCAAATTGTTTCGCAAATCGGGTTTCATGCGCAGGAAGCCTTCGCCGGGCACACATTCCGCTGGAGCGAGCCGCAGGCGGCGGTACGGATCAAGGTGCGCCCCGGCCGTGTCCTCGTTCGCATCGACAGTCCGGCGCTACGGGCGCCGCTGAGCGAGATTGGCACGCAGTTTTATCTCGACGGGGTGCGGATGTCGCCCGACGCCGTCGTGGTCGGTCGCGATGGCTACGTGCTCTGTCTGGAGCTGCCATCATCCGGTGAAGCTATACTTGCCTGGGCATGTCCGCTCCTGAGAGGCGTCGGCGACACGCGCCGTCTCGGACTTTCCGTGGCCACCATCGAGGTGGACAGCCTGTCCACTGCTTGAGACACGCAAGCCTTGGGATGTCGATAGGACGACCGCCCCACCACGCACAGTCTATTTCAGTTCGAGCCATGCGAGAGCGAAACCGAGACGGCGGATGTCGCGCGATTGCGGGTCGAGATCGTGCGGGCCGCCCATGACCGGGCAATGGAAGGTCAAGCTGGCGCGATGCGGATCCGTTGTCCAGCACGCTGCGGGATTTTCGCTTTCGATCAGGATGCCCTCCTGCGTGCCGCGTCGGCGCAGCGAGAGAGCAGTCCCGTTGAGACGAATCGTGAGCCGCTCGAGCGCTTGAGCATTGAACACGTGCGACAGCATGCAACGGAAGCGGGAGGGGTGCGCCGTGCTCGTGCGCAGGGTCAATGTCGCCATCTCTGCCGAACTCCAGCATAGAAACCGCTGCTGGAAAAATTCGCGCTCGTGCCAACCCTGGCCTTGCAGGGGCTGATCGGGCGTGAAGCGTCCGTCCCTGAGATCCGTCGCCCGCAACGGAGAAGAGCCGCCTCTATTCGCCAAACTCGCCTGTTTCTGCGCGAACAGGCGGCAGGCCTCGGCATAGAGCCGGTCGTCCAGAAGATTCCAGCTCCGCATAATGTCCCGGGATCGCTCCGTGATCACAAGGTCGCGCGTTTGTGGCGTTTGATTGAGGTGCTGTAACGGGCCGAGCGGCTCCCAGCGCATGATTTGAGCAAGCAGTTGCAGACTTTCCTGCTCGCGTTCGAGCAGACCAGCGAGATCGATGCGTCCCAGGTGGTCGAGCGCAGCGTCCAGCAGGCGCGGGTCGTCGTCGCGGCAGTCCACGAATTCGGCACCGGCAAGTTGCCTGGTCTGTACATTGGCGAGCCAGCGGCGCGCCAGTGCCTCCTCTTCGATGAGGAAGTGCTCCGCACCGAGTTCGCGGGCGCGCTGCTGGAAGAGCCGGCGATCCCGAAACTCGGCTGCACTCAGCTCCGTCGCGAGCGTCTGCAGGAACGCTTCGCTGTGGCTCTGGAAGAAGACGAGGGCGGACATGCTTCGGGCGGTCGGCTCGCGCAGGACCGTAAAGACGGTCGGCGCGTTCTCGAACCGCGCGATGTAGTCGTAGCCGACGTGACCGGTGGCAAAGAGCGCATCACCCGGCCGCTGCGGACCGCTGATGGAATGAGCCTGGAACAGGACCCTGTCGGCGGGGAAGCGATTGGCCAGAAGCCCCCGCAACGAAACGCCGGCCGTCTTGCGAATGTGGAGGAACAGGAACGGCCTTTCGGCCGCTCCTTCGCCGTTCTCCGGACCCGGCCCAAGCGGAGGCGGATCCGGATCATCGCTGGGCGATACGCTGGCGATATCAGCCGCCCGTCTCGGCGCTGATGATGTCGCCGAACAGCTCCCACTGGCCCTTCTTGAACCGCCACATCTTGAGCTGTTCGATCGGGGCGAAGTCGGTGGGAGAGGTGTTGATCTTGATGCCGGGGATCAGCGTATCGGGCGCGAAGTCCTTGAGGCTGGCGGCCTGCTTCATCACGTTCTCGCGGGTGAGATTGTCGCCGGCCTGCTTGAGCACCTGCACCATGGTCTGCGAAGCGGCGTAGCCGTAGGCCAGATTGGCATCCGAGATGTTGGCGCCGGGCATGTACTTGTCGATGAACGCCATGAACTTCTTCATGCCCTCGTCGTCCTTCCATTGCGGATCCGAGGGATCCTTGAGATAGCCGGCCGACAGCACGCCTTCGGAAGCCTCCAGACCGGCAGGCTTCATCACCGCGCCGATGGAGACCGAGACGTCGGTCATCAGGTGCATCGGCTTCCATTCCAGCTCGGCGATCTTCTTGATCGCCTGCGCCGCGAATTTCGGCGTCGAGATGTTGACGAAGACGTCGGCACCGGTGCCCTTGAGCTTGACGATGTGGGCGTCGATCGACGGCTCCGAGGTCTCGTAGCTCTCCTCCGCCACGATCATCTTGGCCGCCTTGTCGCCGAACACGTCCTTGATGCCGGCGAGGTAGTCCTTGCCGAAATCGTCATTGGCATAGAAGATCGCGACCTTGCCGTCCGGCTTCTCCTTCAGGATGTACTTGGCGAAGATCTGGGCCTCGACCCGGTAGCTGGGCTGGAATCCCATGGTCCAGGGGAAGTTCTTCGGGTCGTTCCACTTGCTGGCGCCGGTCGCGACGAAGAGCTGCGGCACCTTCTTGGCGTTGTGGTATTTCTGAACGGCGGTCTGGGTCGGGGTGCCCAGCGCGTTGAACACCAGGAAGACCTCGTCGCTCTCGATCAGCTTGCGGACCTGCTCCACGGTCTTGGGCGGTGAATAGCCGTCGTCATAGGAGATGAAATTGATCTTGCGGCCGTTGATGCCGCCCTGATCGTTGATCATCTTGAAATAGGCTTCCTCGGTCTTGCCGATGATCCCGTAGGCGGATGCCGGTCCGGAATACGCCTCGACATTGCCGATCTTGATCTCGGTGTCGGAGGCCCCGGTGTCGTATTTCTTCTGCGCATGGGCGCCCTGGGCCGTGATCAATGTCAGCGCCGTGGCTGCGGCGAGCAGGGAGAGTTTCCTGTTCATGAAAATTTCCTTGGGGTTTCTTGGTGGTTTCTTCCGGTAGGCACGTCAAAAAACAAAAGCGCCCGCGAGGGGCGCTTCCTTCAGGCGATGGCGGCCTTCTTGTCGATTTCCGAGGCCACTGAAAAATCCCTGCGCAGGGTCGGCTTGTGGATCTTGCCGGTGGCGTTGCGTGGCAGCGCTTCGACGAAGCGAACCTGGCGGGGACATTTGAAGCGTGCCAGATTGGCTGCGCAATGCGCGAACAATTCGGCCTCGCTCAGCGTCTGGCCCGGCTTCAGGGCAACGATGGCAAGGCCCACTTCGCCCCATTGCGCATCGGCCACGCCGATCACGGCGGCCTCCGCGATCGCGGGGAGCTGGTGCAGCACGTTCTCGACCTCGGCCGGATAGACGTTCTCGCCGCCGGAGATGTACATGTCCTTCCAGCGATCGACGATATAGTAGAAGCCTTCCTCGTCGACGCGGGTCGCGTCGCCGGTGTGCAGCCAGCCATCGGTGAAGGACGTCTTGTTTGCCTCCGGCCGGTTCCAGTAGCCCGGCGTGATGTTCGGCCCCTTGACCCAGAGCTCGCCGAGTTCGCCGACCTCGGCGTCGCTGCCGTCGGGCCGCACGATCCTCACCTCGGTGTGGAGCACCGGCTTGCCGGCCGATCCGGCCTTGCGCGCCGCGTCCTCGCGGTCCAGCACCAGCACGGCCGGCGACGTCTCGGTCATGCCATAGCCCTGCTGAAGCGCGACGCCGCGCTCCTCCCAGACCTTGAGCAGCGGCACCGGCATCGGCGCGCCGCCGACGCCGCCCACGATCAGCCGGCCGAGATCGGTCGTCGCGAACGCCGGGTGCTGCGCCATGAACTGGTAGATCGCGGGGACGCCGAAGAAGACGTTGATGCCCTGCGCGGGGTCGCCGATCAGGCCGAGCGCCGTGCCGGGATCGAAGGCGCGCATGATCATCACGGTGCCGCCGGCATGCAGCACGGGATTGGTGTAGCAGTTGAGCCCGCCGGTGTGGAACAGCGGCAGCACGGTGAGCAGCACAGAGCCCGGCCCGATGCAGGCGGGGCCGCCGAGATTGACGCAGTTCCAGAAGGTCATGCCATGGGTGATGGTCGCACCCTTGGGATGGCCGGTGGTGCCCGACGTGTACATGATGGTCGAGACGTCATCGAGCGTGACCTCCTCGGCGCGACCGAGCGGCTTCGCCGCGGCGATGCCGGCCTCATAGCTGCCGCCGGGACCGAGCAGCAGGCTGCTGGTGACGCCGCAGAGCTTCGCCACGCGCAGCGCCGTCTCCGCCAGATCCGTGTCGTGGATCATCACCTTCGGCGCACAGTCGGCGGTGATGAATTGCAGTTCGGGCACGGTGAGGCGGATGTTCAGTGGCACGAAGATCGCTCCGAGCCGCCCGCAGGCGAACTGCACCTCCAGCGTATCGGTGGTATTCAGCGCCAGCACCGCGACGCGATCGCCGCGTCCGACGTTCATCGCCTCGCGCAGGAATGACGCAAGACGCGAGATGCGTGCATCGAATTGCGCATAGCTGAAGCGGCGGTCGCTGGCGAGATCGACGGCGGCGACGTTGCCGGGCGCGCGGCGGCCATGATGAGCGATCCAATCGTAGTAACGAACGGCCAAAAATTCCTCCTCTGGCGGCTTGCGTGGTCCTGCCATGGACCATTGCGGCAGCCTTTCGTCTTGCGCATCGACGTCGTTTTTCGGCGAAGTTGGCGCGCGGGGAGCGAAAGCCGTCTTGCGTTGAGTTGCTAGATGCCGGATCGGTGACTCGGCCTTGCCGGAACAGCCACTCCGCGCAAGTGGGCTGCCGCCGTTCCCGCCATGGTGAACGCGACGAATCCGTCCCGAGGCGAAGCCAGATGACGAGCCCGTTCTATACCGCCGAGCACGACGCGTTCCGCGACGTCATGCGCCGCTTCGTCGAGAAGGAGATCGCGCCATTCGCCCATGACTGGGACGAAGCCGGCGAATTTCCCCGCGCGCTCTACCGCAAGGCCGCCGAGATCGGCCTGCTCGGGCTCGGATTTCCCGAGGAATATGGCGGCAGCCCCGCGGACCAGTTCATGAAGATCGTGGCGAGCCAGGAGCTGGCGCGCGCCGGCGCCGGCGGCGTCAGCGCCAGCCTGATGAGCCATACCATCGGATCGCCGCCGATCGCGCGCGCCGCCCGTCCCGAGGTGAAGGCGCGGGTGCTGCCCGAGGTGCTGTCGGGCGCGAAGATCTCGGCCCTGGCGATCACCGAGCCCGGCGGCGGCTCCGACGTCGCGGGCCTGCGCACGACAGCGCGGCGCGATGGCGATCACTACGTCGTGAACGGCGAAAAGACCTTCATCACCTCGGGGATCCGCGCCGATTATCTGACGGTGGCCGTTCGCACCGGAGGCGAGGGCGCCGGCGGCGTCAGCCTGCTGCTGATCGAGGGCGATACGCCCGGCCTGTCGCGCACCAGGCTGAAGAAGATGGGCTGGTGGGCCTCCGATACCGCGACGCTGCATTTCGACGATTGCCTTGTGCCCGCCACGAACCTGATCGGCGAGGAAGGCCAGGGCTTCAAGCTCATCATGCAGAACTTCAACAGCGAGCGCATGGGCATGGCCGCGAGCTGCACCGCTTTCGCCCGAGTCTGCCTCGACGAGGCGGTCGCCTACGCGAAGGAGCGCAAGACCTTCGGCAAGCCGCTGGCCCAGCACCAGGTGATCCGCCACAAGATCGTCGACATGGCGCAGAAGGTCGCAGCGTCCCAGGCCATGCTGGAGATGCTGGCCTGGCGGCTGGAGCAGGGTGAAAATCCGGTCGCCGAGATCTGCATGATGAAGAACCAGTCGACCCAGACCATGGCGTTCTGCGCCTCCGAGGCCGTGCAGATCTTCGGCGGCGCCGGCTTCATGCGCGGCATCAAGGCCGAGCGCATCTACCGCGAGGTCAAGGTCAACGCCATCGGCGGCGGCACCGAGGAGATCATGAAGGA
>CAYREH010000019.1:0-115471 GCA_964423245.1 uncultured Bradyrhizobium sp.
ACACCCCCCCACCGGGGACGCGCCCCTTCCCCCCGCCCGACGCCACCCGCCCCGCGCGGCCCCCCGCCCGGGCGGCCACAGCCGAGCGCGCCGCGCTGCGGGCGCGCTCGGGCGCGTCGGTGTCCGTGGTCATTCCCGCCAGGAACGCGGCCGCCTTCGTCGGCGAGACCATCGCGAGCGCTCTCGCGCAGTCCGATGTCGGCGAGATCATTGTGGTCGACGACGGTTCGACCGACGACACCGCGACGATCGTCCGCGCCTTCACCGACCCGCGGCTCCGCCTGCTCGCCAGCAACTCCTCCGGCGTGTCCGCCGCGCGCAATCTCGGTGCCGAACATGCCAAAGGCGACTGGCTGATCTTCCTCGATGCGGACGACCGCCTGCGCGCCGGCGCAGTCGCGACCTTGCTGCGGGCCTCGCGCGAGGCGCCCCGCGCCGTGCTGGTCTATGGCGACTACAACACGATCGACAGCGCAGGCCGGCCGATCGGCCGGCGCGACCTTCTGAAGGGACGCCGCAAGCCTTCGGGCAACGTGCTGGAGCGGCTGGCCGCCGGAAACTTCATCGTCAACGGCGGCATCATGCTGGTCAGCGCCCAGGCCTTCCAGATGGCGGGCGGCTTCGACGTTTCGCTCAGATATTGCGAGGACTGGCATTGCTGGTGTCGTCTCGCCGCGCTCGGCGAGTTCGCATTCGTGCCGGAGCTTCTGCTCGACTACCGCCTGCACAGTTCCAACACGATGAACGCGGCGGTGCGGACGCCGCAGGATTTCTTCCCGGCGGTCACGCGCGTCTTCAGCGACGAGCTGATTCTCGGCAGATTGCCCGCAGGCGCTGCGGAGCGGCTGCGCCAGGCGGCCGAGATTCATCTCGTGACCTATGCGGCGACGCAGGCGGTCCGCTTCGGACGATATCGCGAGGCGCTTGGCTATCTCGGCATGGTCGGGCGGCGCTCGCTCAAGGCGATCCCGCGATCGGCGGTCAAGGTCGCTCTTTCCTATCTTGGAATCTAGCGGCTGACGCGTCAGGAAACGATCTTCGAGGCCTCATAAGGCTGCGGATCGTAACCCAATGCCGCGAGAGCAGAACCGATGGCCACCAGCATCGGGTGCATCGCAACGACCCCTTTCGATGAGGTCAGCAGGCCAACCGAGCGCATCAGGGACAGCGGCAACCGTCCCAAGGTCTGCGCAAACAGGCGCGCCCGCGCGCCCGCGCCCTGCGCCGCCTTGGAGCGCACACGGTAATTGATCACCCCGATGCGAAGGCTCCGCCGGGCGATCCAGCCGAGGCTGGTGCGGTTCTGCGGCACGGTCTCGGTGATGACGGCTTCCGCGGTCCAGTGGAAGGCCAAGCCGGCATGGCGACCGCGATAGAAAAAGTCGCAATCTCCGCCGCCGAGGAAATTGAATCGCAAATCGAAGGACGGACTGCCGAGCCGCTCGAACGCCGGGCGCGTGATCAGGCAATTGCCGCAGCCATAGATCACCGGCACCGCACCGGTGTAATCGTAGGTGGGGCAGAAGACGGGATGGCGCGCGAGCCAGGGTTGGCTCTGGTCATCGAACACTGGCAGCACGGGTCCGCCGACCACGTCGGCACCGGTCGCCTCCGCGGTCCGGACCATCAGTTCGAGCCAGTCGGGCGAGGCGATCTCGTCGTCGTCGATCATCAGGAAGCGGGTCGCCGCGGGAAACACCGCCTGCGCGGTCTCGAACGCCGCGTTGATCGCCTGGCAATTACCCTGCCGCTTCTCGACCAGGCAGATGCCCTGGAGCTTGCCGGCGGCGAGATATTCCGCGGCGACCGGCGCACTCGCGCGCCCCGCGGCATCGTTCTCGACCATGACCACCGCAAAGGAGCGCGGGGTGCGCTGACTGACCAGCGAATCCAGCGTCAGCCGCAGATGGTCGGGACGACGAAAGCAGGGAATGCAGACGACGATGCCGACCGAGAGATCAATGACGCGCGAGGTCGCCGCGACCTCCCGGTTGGAGTCGCGCACGACATCCGAGATCCGGCTGGCGGACAAATCTGTCGGGATCAGCGTCATGGCCTTCCAGATGGCTGAGACATGTTGAAAAAGCCTTGCGTCGATTGTCCCAGAGCGGCACGTCCGCGCGGGACAGATGCGTCGCAAAATGAACGGCCTGCCTCGGCGCTCGAGCTGCACCACGACGCCAACGTCCTCGTCGGGACGCGTCCTATCATGCGCTTAACCCTCTCGCGCGTTTTCCCTGCGAATTCCTGCACGCGTGATACTGCAATTTGCAGTCCATCACCTCCCGAGAGCGCAACATGGGCGATGCCTTGGTTAACGCGTCTTCGAACGAACCGACCTTCACCACGCGTTTACATGCGGACGCCAGTCTTGGCACGACGTCAGATCCCCGGGGCGCCGCAGAAGGGCGCGGCATGAGGTCAGGAACGAACGCGGTGCGCAAGATCGAGAACCCGGCGCTCCGAGCCGGCGCGCTCGTGTTGTTCGCCTTGCGGCGCGCCTGGCTGACGGTGCGGTACGGGCGCCGACTCCAGCTTGGACCCGGGATCGTGTTCAAGGGGCGATTGGTGCTCGGTCGCGGCGTCCGGGTGTCGATCGGCGCGAACTGCCGGATCGGCAAACGCGTGCTCATCACCGGGCGAGGTCAGGTGACGATCGGCAATGACACCTTGCTGAACGGCTGCTGGATCGGGAGCGACCAGAAGGTCGACATCGGTTCGTTCTGCCTGATCAGCGACTGCGACATCGTCGACACGGATTTTCACAACCTTCCCCCGCGACTGAGGCATGCGCCCACGGTTGCTCAGGCCGTCGCGCCGGTGCACATCGGGCACAACGTGTGGGTGGGCGCGCGCTCGATCGTGCTCAAGGGGGTAACGATCGGCGACCACTCGGTCGTGGGCGCCGGAACGGTGGTGCGTGAGGACATCGCCCCGCGTGTGGTCGTCGCCGGAAATCCTGCGACTGTCGTCAAGCAGTTCCGGAACGACGAGTAGGCGGGCACGGACGCTGGCTCTGCGCGCGCGGGCCGCCATCAGGCCACGATGCCTGGCGCGCGCCACGCGTCGCGCATGGTAACGCAGCATTAAGAACTGAGAGTCGTGGTGACACCTGAGCGGGACAACGACGCTGCAAATGACGACCTCGGCTTAAACGCTTTGTTTGCCATTTCGGTGAATAGTCCCCCAACGGGTATGGTTAATTTTCCCTGTTGCGTTGATTGGGCACCTATATCCCTGGTGCGTGGCGTAAAGCGAAGAGTAACCCCTCAGCCCGCGGTCGTTGGAATGAAAGCTGGGGACTATGCTTGACTATAACCAGCCGATAGATCGGAGCAGTCTGGAGACTCCGCAGCGGAGCTCCGAGACCGGCTTCAACCTGCTGGAGCTCGTCGACCTGCTGTGGCGGCGCAAGGTCGCGATTGCGGCCGCCGCCTTGCTGGGCGCAACCCTCGCTGTCACCATCGGCAAGAGCATGACGCCGCGCTACACCGCCACGGCCCAGCTCTACGTCGACCCGCGCGAATTGCAGCTGGTCGAGCGCGAACTGACGCCGCGCGCCCAGGACGTCTCGGGCATGGCGATGGTGATTGAGAGCCAGTCGCGCCTGATCACGTCGAACAGCGTCCTGCTGCAGGTGATCCAGCAGGCCCATCTCGACAAGGATCCGGAGTTCGGCGGCGGTGACGGCAAGAGCCTGATGGGCTCGCTGCTCGGGCTGATCGGCCTTTCGCCGCGGCCTCAATCGGCGGGGAACGTGACGGATGTGCAACTGGCGGCACTCGATGCGCTCAACAAGCACATCACGATCCGCAAATCGGAGAAGAGCTTCATCGTCGACGTCGACGTCTGGTCGACCGATCCGGCCAAGGCGGCGATGCTTGCCAACATCCTGACCAAGACCTATCTCGCGGACTCGCGCAACTCTCAGGCCCTGGCCGCCCGCCGCGCCACCAGCGAATTGTCCGGCCGCCTGAAGGAACTGCGCGAGCGGCTCCGCAATGCCGAGACCGGCCTTGCCACCTACAAGGCGCAGAACAATTTCGTCGGCACCCAGGACTCGCTGATCAGCGACCAGCAGCTCTCGGCGAGCAACCAGCGGCTCTCGGCCGCCCGGGCCGCCACCATGGACGCCCAGGCGCGGCTCGACCAGATCGAGGCCAGCCGGCGCACCGCCGCGGACGCCGGCGCGATTCCCGAAGCGCTGCAATCGCCGACCATCGCGAATCTGCGCGGACAATATGCCGATGCTCGCAAGAAGTTCGCCGAACAGACTGCCGAGCTGGGACCCCGCCACCCGGCGCTGCGCCAGACCGAGAAGCAGGTCGAGGACCTCAAGCGCACCATCAGCGAGGAGATCGACCGCTTCGCGCAATCGGCCAAGAACGATCTGACGCGCGCGCGCGACTACGAGGCTTCGCTCAACCGGGCGCTCGAGGCGCAGAAGCGACAGAGCGTGCAGCTCAGCCAGGCCGCCGTTCGCCTGCGCGAGCTCGAACGCGAAGTCGATGCCAGCCGCGACGTCTACCAGTCATTCCTCAAGCGTTCGCGAGAGACCGAGGAGCAGGAGACGCTCAACACCTCGGCCGCCCGCGTCATCGGCGAGGCCACGGTGCCGCAACGGCGCTCGTTCCCGCCCGCGATGAGCCTGTTCGCCATGATCGGCTTCATCTTCGGTGCGCTCGCCGCCTCGGGCTGGTTCGTCGCCGCAGAGCATCTGTTCGCCGGCGCACGCGCCCCGGAACCGAACCGCCGCGACCGCACCAGCGCGAAGGACACAGACACGCCGCCGGCCGACGCGGCTGCATCGCCGCCGCAGCTTTCGCTGGTGGAAAAACCGTTGATCGCCCGCCTCCAGGAGGCCGACGTCATCCGCACGCTGGGCGCCATTCTCGCAACCGGCGACGGCGTCGACGTCACGCGTCTGGGTTGGCCGACACTGCGGTCGGGCTTTCCGCTGACGACGCTGCTCAATGCCTTGCGCGACATGCGGGCCGCCGTGGCCCGGCGTGCCGGCGACAAGGCCATGCCGGTCATCGCCCTCATCGGCGGCGCGGAGACCGCCGGGCGCAGCGTGACCGCGCTCAATTTCGCCCTCGCCGCCGCGCGCGACGGCAGCCGCGTGCTGATGATCGACGCCGATCACCAGGAACATGCCCTGTCGCGCAAGATCGACCGTCCCGGCCGGAACGAGCCGAGCAAACGCGGCTGGCTCTCGATCGGCAGCACGGCCGCACGCGAGATCAAGACCGTCAATGGCATCTCGGTGCTGCCGGCCACCGAATCCGACGAGGGCAAGGCGGCGGATGCCATCCGCAAGGCGATCGCCCAGGCGCGGGTTGCAGGCGGCTACGATCTCGTCATCCTCGACGGACCGGCCCTGCCGCTCTCGGCCGCGAGCCGCAAGCTGCTCGCCCAGGCCGATGCCCTGGTCGCAGTGCTGCCAACCAGCCTCGACATCAACGAGGGGATGGAAGACATCCTCACCGCGCTCGATGGCGCAGAGCGCAATCTCGTCGGTGTCGTACTCGACGAACTCACCCCCGCGCAGCAAACGCGCCAGCGAGGCAGACAATATGCTTGAGCGTCGCGTCAATCACGAAGGACGGGCCGCGACCGCCGAGGTGCCCCGGATCACCGTGGGCGGCCTCCGCATGGCCGCACTCGATCTGGAGGCCACCGCCGATTTCATGATCGCGGCGACCGACCCGGAACACCGTATCGGCCGTCCACTCTTCCTGACCTCCGCGAACGGGGAGGTGTTGGCGCGCTGCTCGACCGAGCCGCAAACCGAGCGCCTGTTCCGCGCCGCCGACCTCATCAATGCCGACGGCCAGCCGCTCGTGGCGGCATCGAAGCTGCAATCCTGGTTTCCGTTGCCGGAGCGCGTCGCGACCACCGACCTGTTCCATGTCGTCGCGCGCAAGGCCGAGGCGGCGGGCCGCAGCTTCTACATGTTCGGCGCCTCCGAAGAGGAAAACGCGGCTGCGGTCAGACGGGTCCAGAACCTCTATCCGAAGCTCAGGATCGTCGGGCACAGCCACGGCTACCTCCGGGGCGACGCCCTGCGCGCCAAGGTGGAAGAGATCAACGCCCTTGCGCCGGACTACCTCTGGGTCGCGCTCGGCGTGCCCAACGAGCAGGCATTCGTGGAGGAATTCACGCCGCTGCTCACCAATGTCGGCGTCATCAAGACGTCGGGCGGCCTGTTCAATTTTCTCTCGGGCAGCCGATCCCGCGCGCCACAATGGATGCAGAAGATCGGACTGGAATGGGCCTGGCGCACATGGCTCGAACCGCGCCGTCTGTTCTGGCGCTATTTGACCACCAACCCCCGCGCCATCTATCTTCTCTTCAGCCGTAAAAGGCGCTTCAATTCCTGAGAGAAGAGCGACAGTTTCATGACCGATCGACCGACCGTCCTCGTCACGGGAGGCGCAGGCTACATTGGCTCGCATGCCTGCCGCGCCCTCGCCGCTGCGGGCTATCAGCCCGTGGTCTATGACAATCTCTCGACGGGTCATCGCGGCTTCGTGAACGGGCCGCTGGTGACGGGCGACCTGCTCGACGGCGCGACGCTGGCGCGGGCCCTTGCCGATCACAAGGTCACGGCCGTGATGCATTTCGCCGCGGCCAGCCTCGTCGGCGAGTCCATGACCGACCCGCAGAAATACTACCTCAACAACGTCCAGGGCACGCTGTCGCTGCTGCAGGCGATGCGCGAGGCCGGCTGTCTCCGCATCGTGTTCTCCTCGACCGGCGCCGTCTATGGCAACGCCGATTCCAAGGCGCTGCCGGAGGACTTTCCCTGCGCACCGATCAATCCCTACGGCGCGTCGAAATGGATGATCGAGCGCATGCTGGCCGACTATCGCGCCGCCTACGGCTTCGGCGCGTTCTGCCTGCGCTATTTCAACGCCAGCGGCGCCGATCCTGCCGGCGGTATCGGTGAATTGCGCGACAACGAAACCCATCTGATTCCGCGCGCGATGATGGCGCTGCAGGGGCACGTCGAGTTCGCCGTGTTCGGCGACGACTACGACACGCCCGACGGCACCGCCATCCGCGACTACATCCACGTCACGGACCTGGCGGCCGCGCATGTCGCCGCGCTGAAACTGCTGGAGCAGGGACATCGAGGCGGCAGCTTCAATCTCGGCACCGGAGCAGGCTTCTCGGTGCGCGAGATCCTGACTGCGATCCGCAATGAGACCGGACGCGAGGTGCCGCACACGGTCAAGCCGCGCCGCGCCGGCGACCCGACCTATCTGGTCGCCGACCCCTCGGCCGCGCGCAATGTGCTGAAATTCGTGCCGCGCCATTCGGATCTGGCGACCGTGATCCGGACCGCCTGGGCCTGGCATCAGAAGGCGCATCCGCTGAAGCCCCGGTGAGATCAACTCGCACCGGAGCCTCGCCAGATCGCGACAAGCCGCCTGTCAGAGCGGCTTGATCTGGACCTTGCGGAACTTGACGACGCCAGAGCCGTATTGAAGTGCGATCGGTCCGCCGGCGTGCGTCTTGTCCTGCACGTCCACGGTCTTCTGTCCGTTCAAGACGACGACGAGATGTGGACCCTGTGCCGTGATCTCGTAGGTGTTCCACTTGCCGGCGGCCTTCGGCATCGGATCGACCTTCGCGATGTCGACGATCGCGCCGGTGCCATAGGTCGGGTCAGGACGCTTGTCGAAGATGTTCACCTCATAGCAGATCTTGGCATCGATCTTGTCGCTGGCATCGCAGCGGATGAAGATGCCGCTGTTGGCCGCCTCGTCGGTCCAGAACTCGGCCTTGATCTGGAAATCCTTGTAGCTCTGCTTGCTGACGAGATAGGACGGGTCCTTGCCCTCGAGCTTGTCGGCGACCAGCGCTCCGTCCTGCATGGTCCAGTTCGCCTTGCCGACTTCGCTCCAGTCACCCATCTTGGTACCGTCGACCAGGGTGATCCAGCCATCACTCTGGCCCCGCGCGGCTTGCGACCAGTTTAGCGCGCCCAATGCAGCCGCCAGGCCGACCGCGATAACAGGCAATTTCTTCATGTGACAGATTTCCCCCTCGTTGACCTTTTTGCCGGCGTTGTTCCGCCGGCGCGCAAACTAGCATCCCCGGGGGCGAGGTAAATGCATTTTGCATGTTGCGTTGCGAGCGAACCCGCCGCTCTCATCCCGTGCGGGTCAGGCGTGCGCGCATGTCGGGCGCAGTTTCAGCGGGGGAAGCATCGGGCTGCAGCGGTGGCGCCACCGGCAGCGACATCGGCCGCAGCAGATCGGCCATCTGCCGGGGCGGCAACGGCTTGGAGACCAGGAAGCCCTGCATCTCGTCGCAGCCATGGGTGCGCAGGAACGCCTCCTGCTCGACGTTCTCGACGCCTTCGGCGACGACCGTCATGCCGAGCGCCTTGCCCATGCTGATGATCGCCTGCGCGATCGCCTGGTCCTCGGAATCCTGCGGCAGGTCGCGCACGAAAGAGCGGTCGATCTTGATCGTATCGATCGGGAAGTGCTTCATCAGCGACATCGACGAATAGCCGGTGCCGAAATCGTCGATGGCGAGACGAATTCCGCGGCTCTGGATGGCGTCGAGCACCTTCAGCGCACGCCCGACATTGCGCATCATCATGCTCTCGGTGACCTCGAGCTGGAGCAGCACCGGGGACATGCCGGACGCTGCCAGCGCCTCGTCGACGTCCTGCAGCAGATGCTCGTCGGCGAACTGGCGCGGCGACAGGTTGACCGCCATGGACAACGGCAGCAGGCCGCGGCGTTGCCAGTCCATCGCCTGCGCACAGGCCTCGCGGAGCACCCACCGGCCGATCGGCACGATCAGCCCGGTTTCCTCGGCGAGCGGAATGAACTGCGCCGGCGAGACGTCGCCGAGTTCGGGATGCGTCCAGCGCAGCAACGCTTCCACGCCGGTGATCTGCCCGCTCTCCATGTCGACCTTGGGCTGATAGTTGAGCGAGAACTGCTCGCGCTCCAGCGCACGGCGCAGCGCGCTTTCGAGCGACAGCCGCTCGATCGACTGGGTCGTCACTTCCTTCGAGAAGAATCGGTAGCCGTTCTTGCCGTCTTCCTTGGCGAGGTACATCGCCATGTCGGCGTTCTTGGTGAGCGTCTGCGCGTCGGCGCCGTTGTCCGGATACATCGCGATGCCGATCGAGGCCGTGGTATGGCACTCGTGGCCCGCGAGCTCCATGGGCTGGCCCAATGCCGCCAGCAGGTCCCCGGCGATCCGCTGAACATGCTCGACATCGCCGCAGCGGTCGAGAATGACCACGAACTCGTCGCCGCCGAGCCGCGCGACCACATCGGTCGCACGCAAGGCGCCGCGGAGGCGGTTGGCGACCTGCAACAGCAGGAGATCGCCGGCTTCATGGCCGAGCGAATCGTTGATGACCTTGAAGCGGTCGAGGTCGATGAACAGCACGGCGAAGCGGCGTTCCTGCCGATGCGCCTCATCGATCGCCTGCCGCAGCAGACCGTTGAACGTCTCGCGATTGGGAAGAGCGGTCAGGCTGTCATGCGAGGCGAGATATTCGACCCGTTCGTCCGCCTTGTTCTTCTCGTCGGCGCGGTCGAAATTCTCCATCGCGAAGGAGACGTTGTCGGCAAGCCGCTGCAGCAGCTCGACGAATTCGATCGTGAAGGTGTCCTGCTCGGCCGACATGTAGATCATGACGCCGACCGCCTGGTCGTGGGTGATCAGCGGGAATGACGCGCCGGACTTCGCTCCGCCCGCGACGAAAGCCCGGAAGACGTTGACCCGGGGGTCGTTCTCATAGTCGTTGATGATGCAGGGTTGCCGGGTGCGATACGCGGTCCCGCTCATGCCCCGGCCCTCGGGCCGGTCGGGGTCGATCGAGAGACGGACGTTTCGCGTGATCCTGGCGGACGGCCCCGCGGAAGCCATGATCGAGAGCTGGTCGCTGCCGTCCGTCGCGAGCGCAATCGTGGTGGAGGTGAACTTGCCGCCGGTGGACGCAGCCTTGCAGACCAGATCGAACAGCTCGGTCCGCGACTTGGCGCGCATGATCGCCTCGTTCGTGGCGCTCAGCGCCGCGAACATCCGGGTCAGCCGCTCCTTCTGCGCCTCGGCCCGGGCGCGTTCCTCGGCGCGGTCGAAATTGTCGAGCGCGAAGGAGACGTTCTCGGCAAGACGCGCCAGCAGCTGAACGAGATCCGGCGTAAAGGTGCCCTCGTCGGACGACAGGAACAGCAGGATGCCGACGGCCTCGGTGCCGTTCCGCAGCAGCGGGAAGCAGCCGCCCGACTTCGTACCGTGATCGCGCGCGATCGTGCGCCAATGCGTCGCGCGCGGATCGGTGAGAAGCTCGTTTGTGACGCAGGGCGCCCTGGTCCGGAACGCCGTGCCCGCGAGGCCCCGCCCCTCCGGCTCGTCCGCCGACGTCGAGAAGCGCCATGTTTCGACGTGATGGCGGCATTCACCCTTGGTGACGGCGATGTCGAGATGACGTCCGGCCGGATCCAGCATCGCGATGGTCGCGGACGTGAAGGTGCCGCCGAGCACGGCGGCCGTGCACACCGCCTCGAACAATTCGGTGCGGGTCTTCACCCGCATGATGGCTTCGTTGGTGGCGCTGAGCGCCTCGAGCATGCCGCGCAGGCGATTGCGCTGCATCTCGGCTTTCGCCTTGGCCTCGTTGCGATCGAAATTCTCGAGCGCAAAGGCGACATTGGCCTGCAGGCGCTGCAGCAGTTCGACGAATTCGGGCGTGAACGTCCCGCGCTCGGGCGAATTGAACAGGAAGACGCCCTCGAGCTTGTCGCCGTTGAACAGCGGCAGGGCCGCCGAGGCACGGATTCCGGTCTGCCGGGCGCTGGCCTGCCAGGGCCTCATGCGATCGTCGGCCAGGATGTCGTTGCTGATCGCGGGCCTCCGGGTGCGGAACGCGGTGCCGGTGAGACCTCGACCTTCCGGCACCTTGTCGGAGGTCGAGAACCTGAACTGGCGGACGGTCTCCGAATTGGGCCCGTAGCTGGCAACGACCCGAAGCCGCTCGCCGTCGTCATCGACAAGGGCGATATTGGCCGACGTGAACCGGGCCCCTGTCGCGGTGGCTTCGCAGACCAGATCGAACAATTCGGTACGCGAGCGGGCGCGCAGGATCGCCTCGTTGGTCGCGCTGAGCGCCGCATACATGCGGGCCAGGCGATCTTCCTCGGCCGCGATGCGGGCCTTCTCGGCGTCGCGATCGAAATTGTCGAGGGCGAAGCAGACGTTCTCGGCGATGCGCAACGCCAGCGCGACGACTTCCTCGTCGTTCGCCCAGGAGCGGCTGATGAAGGACAGCATCACCCCAACGCTCTCGCCATGCTTGATGAGCGGAGCCGCGACGCAGGCGGCAACGCCCGTGTCGACATTGGCCTTTTCCCACGGCGTTCCCCGCGTCCGCCGGGACAGGTCGCGCTCGACGATCGGCTTCTGCGACCGGAACACCTGGCCCGAAATGCCGCGGCCAAACGGATTGTCCGCGTCGGTGGAATAGCGGGTCTGGGCCACGAGCTCGAGGTTGTGGCCCGTTCCTGCGACCGGTTTCAGCCAGTGCGTATCCGGCTCTTTCAGCAGAACGAAGGTCGCCAGCGACTTGCCGCCGTGAACGGACGCATCGCAGACGAGTTGATACAGCTCCTGCTCGGTCCTGGCACGCAGGATGGCCTCGTTGGTCGCGCTGAGCGCGCTGAACATCCGGGTCAGGCGGCGCGCCGCGCGCTCCCCGGCCAGCCGCGCCGTTTCACGGCCGAAATTGTCGAGCGCATAGGAAATGTTGGCCGACATCCGTTCGAACAGCGAAACCATCTGCGGATCGAGCGAACCTGCCTCGCCGCGGGTCACGAGCAGGATGCCGATGCTCTTGCCGTCGCAGACCAGCGGCATCGCTGCCGCGGCGCCGATGCCGGCTTTCGCCGCACCATCCCGCCAGGCCTGCGAGAACGGCTCGTTGAGATAGTCGTTGCTGACGCAGAGCCTCTGGCTGCGGAACGCCTCGCCGCCGACACCACGCCCCTCCGGCGTGTCGGCATCGGTGGTGATCTCGATCGTGCTCAGGCGCGGAATGTCCTCGCCGCAGCCGGCGGCGAAGCGCAGCCGCCGTCCGTCCGTCTCCGCAAGGAAGACGGCGACAGCCATGAAGTCCCCGCTCGAAAACCCGGCATCGCAGACCTTCTGGTACAGCTCGTCCGGGGATTTCGCGTAGAGGATCGCTTCATTGATGGCGCTCAACGCTGCAAAGGTGCGCGCGAGGGTCGTCTGCACGATCTCAACTCCCAGGCATTTCTGCCTCTTTATCCCGACCTGTTTATGGCCCGACAGGCCTAAGTGCTCGTTAGTGCGCGCTGCAAACCGTCGATCAGAGTGAACGCCCTGACAACGGCGAACCTCAAAACGTCAATCATCCCGCCGAGCGGTCGGGATTCGCGACCGGCTTAACGAATTTGCAGCCCTGTAATGGTTTACGGGAGATTGATATCGGCTCCCCGCTTTGAGACGATGGCGATCAACGAACAGCCCGTCACGGGCGCAAATCAGGGGAAACGCCATGCCGATCGTCGAGGCCGGTCGTCTCACGCGCATCAGTGCTGCGCTGCTGCGCGCCGCGGGAGCCTCCGAGGAAGAGGCGGACGCCGTCGCCACGGGCTGCGTCAACGCCAATCTCGCCGGGCACGATTCCCACGGGGTCATCGCGGTTCCCACCTATATCGACCGGATCAAGGCCGGGCACATCGTGCCGGGAGCAAGATGGTCCATCGTGCAGGAATCGCCGACCACGACCGTGATCGACGGCCAGTGGGGATTCGGCTTCCACGTCAACGCCAAGGCGATGGCGATGACGATCGAGAAGGCGAAGACGGCGAATGTCGCCGCCTGCACCGTGTTCCGGCAGAGCCATGTCGGCCGGCTCGCCGCCTATCCGCTGATGGCGATGCGCGAGGGCATGATCGGGATTGCGACCGCGGATTCCGGCCGTTCGCCCAAGCACGTGGCCCCGTTCGGCGGACGCGAGGCGCGGCTCGGCACCAATCCGATCTCGATCGCGGTGCCGTCCGATCTCGAGGCGCCGTTCTACCTGGACATGGCGACGTCGGCGGTCGCCGCCGGCAAGATCCAGCTCGCGGTCGCCCGCGGCGAAGACATTCCCACCGGATGGATCATCGATGCCGAAGGAAGGCACACCACCGATCCAACGCAGTACCGCAAGGGCGGCGCGCTGCTGCCGCTCGGCGGCAGCGAGGGCTACAAGGGTAGCGGGCTCGCCGCCATGGTCGAGGTGCTCTGCGGCCTGCTCACCGGCCTCGGCTTCGGCGTCGAGCCCACCGGCCGGCACAATGACGGCTGCTTCATGGCGGTGTTCAACGTCGCCGCCTTCCGCCCGCTTGCGCAGTTCAAGCGGGAGGTCGCGGAATTCGCGCACTACCTCAAATCGACACCACCGTCGGAAGGCAGCAAAGGCGTCTATTATCCCGGCGAGATCGAAGGCCTGCGCGAGCAGCAGCGCCGGCGCGACGGCATCGAGATCGAGGATGACACCTGGGACAGGCTGCGCGCGCTGGCGCGGGAGTACCGGCTCGACACCGTGCTCGACCTGGCCTGACGGATTGGGAGAACATCGCCATGAATCGACAGATGGTCCTCGTCGGCTTTCTCCAGGCGCAGAATTGCACCAACCTGCCGAGTTCGTGGCGGCATCCGGACTCGCGCGCGGACTCGATGTCGGCGGACTACTACCAGGAGATCGCCCGGATTCTCGAAGCCGGCAAGTTCCACATGGCGTTCTTCGACGACCGGCTGGCGATGCCCGACCGCTACGGCAACGATCACGCCCACACCGTGGAATACGGCATCCGCTGCGTGAAGATGGATCCGCTGATCGTGCTGACGACGATGGGCATGGTGACCGAGAATCTTGGGCTGGGCGCGACCTGTTCGACCACCTATTTCGAGCCGTTCGATGTCGCGCGGCGTTTCGCGACGCTCGACCTGATGTCAGGCGGGCGCGCGGGCTGGAACGTCGTGACCTCGCTCAATGACGGCGAGGCGCTCAACATGGGGCGCGATTCGCATCCCGAACACGATTCCCGCTACGACCGCGCAGACGAGTTCATGGAAGTCGTGCTCGGGCATTGGGACACCTGGGAAGACGGCGCGCTCGTCATGGACAAGGCGAGCGGCCGCTTCGCCGATCCCGCCAAGGTGAGGCGGCTCGACCATATGGGCGCAGCCTTCAAGTCGCGCGGCCCCTTCACGGTGCCGCGGTCGCAGCAGGGCCATCCCGTCATCATCCAGGCCGGTGCGTCCGGCCGCGGCCAGCGCTTTGCCGGCCGCTGGGGCGAAGTGATCTTCACCGCCACGCGCAATCTCGCCGCCGCCAGGGAGGGCTACGCCTCCGTTCGCAGCGAAGCCGCCAAGGCCGGCCGCGATCCCGACCAGATGTTCCTGTGCAACCTGACGACGCCGGTCTGTGCCGCCACCAAGGCGGAGGCCGAGGACAAGATGGCGCTGATCAACACGTTGCCGCTCGAGATCGACGCGCTGTCGCTGCTCGCCGAGGCGCTCAACTACGATTTCGCCTCGAAGGATCTCGACGCGCCGCTGACGACGGAGGATCTGAAGAGCATGCAGGGCATCCTCGGGCTCCGCGACGGCGTGCTGAAGGCGTCCGGCAAGAGCAACCCGAGCGCGCGCGATTTCGTCACCTTCTCCGGCCGCGGTCAGGTCCATGATGCCATGGTCGGCGGCCCCCGGGAGATCGCGGACCGGCTGGAAGAGATGTTCGTCGAACGCGGCTGCGACGGCTTCGTCATCGCCGCCACCCATGTGCCCGGCTCCTACGCGGATTTCGTGCGGCATGTCGTGCCCGAACTGCAGCGCCGCGGCCTGTTCCAGACCGACTATCGCGGCAAGACGCTGCGAGAGAATCTCGGGCTGCGGCGCCCCGCAGCCGGAGCCTGGAAAGTGCAGCCGCGCAACGCCGCGGAATAAGGACGGGGATATAGGATGCGCTGGCTGAAATTTACCGCCTCCGGCAAGACCTCCTGGGGCATCGTCGAGGGCAACCAGGTCGTTGCGGTCGATGGCGATCCCTTCGGCGACTGGCAGCGTACCGCGCGCACGCATCGGCTTGACGAGGTCAAGATCGAGCTGCCGCTGATCCCGCGCACCTTCTATTGCGTCGGACTGAACTATCTGAAGCACCTGAAGGAAGCCGCCGACAAGGCCGGCACCGTGCCGGCCGTTCCCGACAGACCCGAGATCGGCTACCGCGCCCAGAACGCGCTGATCGCGCATGGAGAGGACGTCGTGATCCCCTCTTTCGCCACCGAGAAGATCCATTACGAGGGCGAGCTCGTCGTCGTGATCGGCAAGAAGGTGAAACATCTCACCGAGCAGAACGCGATGGACTGCGTGTTCGGCTACACGATCGGCAATGACGTCAGCGAGCGGTCCTGGCAGAAGGAAGACCGCAGCCTGTGGCGCTCGAAGAACGCCGACACGTTCAAGCCGATGGGCCCCTGGATCGAGACCGAGGCCGATCTCGCGACCATGGAGACCATCGTCCGAGTCAACGGCCGGGAGACCAACCGCTTCATGACCGCCGACATGATTTTCGGCGTGGTGCCGTTCCTCGTCGAACTGAGCAGATACTTCACACTGTGGCCCGGCGACGTGATCTGGATGGGCACCGACGGCGCCTCTCCGGACATCAGGCATGGCGACGTCGTGGAGATCGACATCACCGGCGTGGGGACGCTGCGAAACAGGTTTGTGCGGGAGCAGCGGTAGCTGCGCGCGATCCTGGAGGGTTGGCAAAGGCGCTCTTGCGCCGTGCCCACCATCGCTCCGGGATTTCGCTGGACAGGGTGGGCACGCTTCGCTTTGCCCACCCGACGAAGACTCCTCAAAACGGCAGCGCCACGCTGGTCTTAATTTCCTTGAGCACGACGTTGCTGCGGACCGTGCGGATGCCGGGGATGCGGAACATGAATTCGTCGAGGAAGCGGTTATAGGCCGCCATGTCCCGGACGACGACGCGCAGATGATAGTCGGCATCGCCCGTGGTGGCGAAGCACTCCAGCACTTCGCGTCGCTTGGTGACGCGCGATACGAACTCGTCGACGAATTTACCGTCGTGGCGCTCCAGCGAGACGTGCAGGATCGCAGACATGGCAAAGCCGGCCGGCTCGCGCGCAACCAGCGCCGCATAGCCTTTGATGACACCGCTCTCCTCCAGCGCACGCACGCGGCGCCAGCAGGCCGAGGTCGACATCCCGACTTCGTCCGCGAGTTGCTGGTTGGTGGCGCGGCCGTCCGTCTGGAGATAGGCGAGAATGCGCGAATCCTGATCTTCGATCATCAGGGAGCTCCTTTCGGTGTAATCCACCATTATCTCCTCCGAATAGGAATATTCTACCGAAAACTAGCCAGATATCGAACGAATAGGTAAGACCTGCCAGCGAGAGCGCCCTAACCTCTGCCCGATCCGGCCGGACAGCAGCAGGAGGCCGCATGGACGCCAATCCGTCGCTCGACGCCTATGAGCTCTCCGACCGCTATGACCGCGAGGAAGGCCGCGTCTTCCTCACAGGCACTCAGGCGATCGTCCGCATCGCGCTCGACCAGATCAGGCGGGACCGTGCCGCGGGGCTGAACACCGCCGGCTTCATCTCCGGCTATCGCGGCTCGCCGCTCGGCGGCATCGACCTCGAACTCTGGCGCATCCAGGAGCGGCTGAAGCGGGACCACATCGAATTCCTGCCCGCCGTGAACGAGGATCTCGCCGCGACCGCGGTGCTCGGCTCGCAGCAGGTCGAGACGCAGGCCGATCGCGAGGTCGATGGCGTGTTCGGACTCTGGTACGGCAAGGGCCCCGGCGTCGACCGCTCCGGCGATGCGCTGAAGCACGGCAACGCCTACGGCTCCTCGCCGCATGGCGGCGTACTGGTCGTGGCCGGCGACGATCATGGCTGCGTCTCCTCCTCGATGCCGCACCAGTCCGACGTCGCCTTCATGAGCTGGTTCATGCCGACGCTGCATCCGGCCAGCGTCGGCGAATATCTCGCCTTCGGCGCATATGGCTACGCGCTGAGCCGTTTTTCCGGGATGTGGGTGGGATTCAAGGCGATCTCCGAGATCGTGGAATCCGGCGTCTCGGTCGCGCTGCCTGCGCCGCGCCGCTTCCGTACGCCCGATTTCATCCCGCCGCCGGGCGGGCTGCACTATCGCTGGCCGGATTTGCCGGGCCCGCAGATCGAGGAGCGGCTGGAGGCGAAGAAGCACGCGGTCTACGCATTCGCCAAGGCCAATCCGATCGACCGGCGCATCTACGACATCCGCCATGCGACCTACGGCATCGTCACGACCGGCAAGGCGCATCTCGACCTGATGGAGGCGCTACGGCTGATCGGGCTGGACGAAGCGGCCTGCCGCCGCATCGGCATCGACATCTACAAGGTCGGCATGGTCTGGCCGCTGGCGCTGCACGATGCGATGGAATTCGTGACCGGCAAGCGCGAGATCCTGGTGGTCGAGGAGAAGCGCGGCATCATCGAGAGCCAGTTCAAGGAATATTTCTACGACTATCCAGGCGCCAAGCCCGATCGCATGGTCGGCAAGCACGACGAAACCGGCGCGCGGCTGATCTCGTGGATCGGCGAGTTGTCGCCGCGGGCACTGGCCGGCGTGCTGGCGCGGCGGCTCGATCCGCTGTTTCCCGGCCTCGATCTTGCCGCGCGTGCGGCCGCGCTGACGCCGGCAGCCGAACGCACGATCAATGTCGCAGGCGCGACGCGCACACCCTATTTCTGCTCGGGCTGCCCGCACAATACATCGACCAAGGTGCCGGCCGGGTCGAAGGCGCTCGCCGGCATCGGCTGCCATTTCATGGCGAGCTGGATGGACCGCGACACCTCCTCGCTGATCCAGATGGGCGGCGAGGGCGTCAACTGGGCGGCGTCGTCGCGCTTCACCGGGCACCGGCACGTGTTCCAGAATCTCGGCGAAGGCACCTATTATCATTCCGGCTCGATGGCGATCCGGCAGGCGATCGCGGCCAAGGCCAACATCACCTACAAGATCCTCTTCAACGACGCCGTGGCGATGACCGGCGGCCAGCCGGTCGACGGCCCGGTCAGCGTGCATGCCATCGCCCACAGCGTTCGTGCCGAGGGCGTTTCGCGCATCGCGCTGGTGTCTGACGCGCCCACGCAGTTTTCGCCCGCGGACCTGCCCGCCGGCGTCACCCTCCATCCGCGCGAGGAACTGGACGCCGTGCAGCGCGAGCTGCGCGAGGTCCCCGGTGTCTCGGTGCTGATCTATCAGCAGACCTGTGCCACCGAGAAACGACGAAGGCGCAAGCGCGGTACGATGGAGGATCCGAAGCGCTTCGCCTATATCAATGACCTCGTCTGCGAGGGCTGCGGCGACTGCTCGGTCGAATCCAATTGCCTCAGCATCGAGCCGAAGGAAACCCCGTTCGGCCGCAAGCGGCAGATCAACTTGTCGGCCTGCAACAAGGATTTCTCCTGCCTCAACGGCTTCTGCCCGAGCTTTGTCACCGTCGAAGGCGCCACGCGGCGAACCAGGCGCCCCAGCGAGATCGATGCGGTCGCGCGTGCTGCCGAGCTTCCGCTGCCGGCCATGCCGTCGCTCGATCGCCCCTACGACCTGCTGGTGACCGGCGTCGGCGGCACCGGCGTGATCACGGTCGGCGCGCTGATCGGCATGGGCGCGCATCTCGAACGACGCGGCGTGTCGGTGCTCGACTTCACCGGCTTTGCGCAAAAATTCGGACCCGTGCTGAGCTTCATCCGTCTCGCGGCCGCGCCCGAGGCGCTGCATCAGGTGCGGATCGACCAGGGCGCCGCCGACGCCCTGATCGGCTGTGACCTCGTGGTCAGCTCATCACCCAAGGCGTCCGGCACCTATCGACGCGGCACGCGCGCCGCGGTCAATACAGCGGAGATGCCGACCGGCGACGTCGTCCGCTTTCGCGACGCGGATCTCGCCTCCCCTGCACGGCTGCATGCGATCGGCCGCGTGATCGGCGACGACAATCTCGCCACGATCAACGCCAATGCGCTGGCCGAACGTCTGCTCGGCGATGCCGTCTACGCCAACATCATCATGCTCGGCTTTGCCTGGCAGCGCGGTCTGGTGCCGGTCTCGCTCGGCGCGTTGCTGCGCGCGATCGAGCTCAACGGCGTGGCGGTGGCCCGCAACAAGCAGGCCTTTGCCTGGGGACGGATCGCGGCGGCTGATCCGGCCTTGCTGCCGGGGGCGGACGATGCCCCCGCACCGGAGACGCTCGACCAGGTCATCGCCCGTCGCGTCGAATTCCTCACCGCCTATCAAAATGAAGCCTATGCGGCGCGCTACCGCGCAACAATTGCCAGGGTTCGCCGGGCCGAAGCCAGCCTGAACAGCGAGGCCCTGACCGAGGCCGTGGCCCGCACGCTGTTCAAGCTGATGGCCTACAAGGACGAGTACGAGGTGGCGCGGCTGCACATGAGAAGCGGCTTCCTCGACGAACTGAAGCGTGAATTCGAGGACGGCTTCAGCGTCCACTACCATCTGGCCCCGCCGTTCCTCCCATCCCGCCGTGACGCGCGCGGCCGCCCGCGCAAGCGGGCTTTCGGCTCGTGGATCCAGATGCCGCTGGCGGTGCTGGCGCGGCTGAAGCCGTTGCGCGGAACACCGTTCGATCCGTTCGGCTACAACGCCGAACGGCGCGCGGAACGGGCGCTCATCGTCTGGTACGAGGGCGTGATCGCGCGGTTGCTGGACCTGCTCGATGCAGAGCGCCTGCCCGATCTCGTCGCGATCGCGCAAGCGCCGATGGAAATCCGCGGCTACGGACCGGTGAAGGACGAAGCGATCGCGAGGGTGCAACCGCACGCCGAAAAGCTGCTCGCGGAGCTGGCATCGTGCGAGCCGGCGAAACAGCGCGCCACAGGTTGACGCGGCCCCGCAGAGGCTTCAGCTTAGCTACCGGCACGGCTCCTGCATGGAGCCATCGCAATTTCGGGTGGCGAAAGATGAACGACGAGATGTTGACCCTGACAGAGGCCGTGGCCGGGCTTCGCGCCGGGACCCTGACGAGCACGGCCCTCACCGGCGCAGCGCTCGCCCGCGCCAAAGCCAATGCCGATCTCAACGCCTTCGTTACCCTGGACGAGGCCGGCGCCCTCAAGGCCGCGGCCGCGTTCGATGCGGCCGGCGACAAGGACAGGCCGCTCGGCGGCGTCCCGGTCGTGATCAAGGACAATATCGAGGTCGCCGGATTGCCATGCACCGCCGGCACGCCAGCGCTCAAGGACTACGTGCCCAAGGCCGACGCCCCGGTGGTCGCGAAGCTGCGGGAAGCGGGCGCGATCATCATCGGCAAGACGAGCATGCACGAGCTCGCCTTCGGCATCTCCGGCTACAATACTGCCTTCAAGACCGGTGCGGAGTTCGGCGTGCGCAACGCTTATGACCATACCCTGATCGCGGGCGGGTCGTCCTCCGGCACCGGCGCGGCGATCGGCGCCCGGATCGTTGCCGGCGGGCTCGGCACCGACACTGGCGGATCGGTCCGGGTGCCGGCCGCGCTCAACGGCTGCGCCTCGCTGCGTCCGACCATGGGCCGCTATCCGCAAGAGGGTATCGTACCGATCTCGCACACCCGCGATACCGCGGGCCCGATGGCCGCGACGATGGCTGATGTCGCTTTGCTCGACCGCATCATCGCCGGCGGCGATGCGGTTAAACCGGCCGATCTTGCTGGAATCCGGATCGGTATTGCCAAGGCGATGCTGGTCAATCTCGATGCCGACACCGAGGCCGCCTTCCAAGCGGCCATCGCAAAAGTGAAGGCGCAGGGCGTCACGATCGTCGAGATCGAGATGCCGCAGCTCGCGGAACTCAACGGCCAGATCAGCTTCCCGGTTGCGCTCTACGAGGCCTATGACGATCTGGTTGCCTGGCTCGCGCATACCGGCACGGGCCTCAGCGTGGAGGCGGTGGCACAGGAAATTTCCAGCGCCGACGTCAAGGGCACCTATGACGGCCTGGTGCTTCCTCGCAAACTCCCCGCACCCGATGGCACGCTGGTTGACGCAAGGCCGATCTACGACACCGCGATCAAGGTCGCGCGCCCTGCGCTCCAGACGCTCTACAGCAAGACCTTTGCCGATCATCGGCTCGACGCCATCGCCTTCCCGACCACGCCGCGCGTCGCGATTGCCTCCAACCCGGAGTCCAGCAGTCCCGAGAATTTCGGGATGTTCATCCAGAACACCGATCCCGGCAGCAATGCCGGCATTCCCGGTGTGCAAATTCCGGTCGCGCTCGGGGCCACCAGCAAATTGCCGATTGGTCTGGAACTGGACGGCCCGGCTGGAAGTGATCGCCGGTTGCTCGCGATCGGCATGGCGCTTGACGCCGTGTTCGGACGATTACCGCCGCCGCGTTGAAGCAACCGCAGGGATCGTAGGGTGGGCAAAGCGGAGCGCGCCTACCGCTGCCTGGCGCATTTTCCCGGAGATGGTGGGCACGGCGCAAGAGCGCCTTTGCCCACCGGGCGTTAGCTTCATTACACCGATGTCGCCTTGGCGAACTCCACATAGATCTCGCGGAGGCGCGTGGCCACCGGGCCGGGCTTGCCGTCACCGATGGTCTTGCCGTCGATCGCGACGACCGGTTGCACGAAAGAGGAGGCCGAGGTGATGAAGGCCTCCTTGGCCGCGAGCGCCTCCGCAACCGTGAAGGACCGCTCCTCGACGCGCAGCTGGCGTTCTTCGGCGAGCGCGATGACCGCCTTGCGGGTGCAGCCCGGCAGGATCGCGTTGGAGTTCTTGCGGGTGACGATGACGTCGTCCTTGGTCAGGATGAACGCGGAGGACGAGCCGCCTTCGGTGACGTAGCCATCCTGCAGCATCCAGGCTTCGCCGGCGCCGGCCTCGGCCGCCGCCTGCTTGGCCAGCACCTGCGCCAGCAGCGCGACGCTCTTGATGTCGCGGCGCTCCCAGCGGATGTCGGGCACGGTGATCACGTTGATGCCGGTCTTTGCCACCGCGGCGTTGATGATGTCCTTCTCGGAGGTGAACATCACGAGGCTCGGCTTGACGTCGCCCTTCGGGAACGGAAAGTCGCGGCCCTTGTCGGCGCCGCGCGTGACCTGGAGATAGACGAGGCCGCTCACGACATTGTTGCGCGCGATCAATTCCTTCTGAATCTCGGTGATGCGCGCGAGCGTCTCGGGCAGCTTCAGCTTGATCTCGCCGACCGAGCGCTCCAGCCGCGCCAGATGCGATTCATTGTCGACCAGCTTGCCGTCGAGCACGGCGGAGACCTCGTAGATGCCGTCGGCGAACAGGAAGCCGCGATCGAGCACGGAGACCTTGGCCTCCGAAAGCGGGACGAATGAACCGTTGACATAGGCGATCGGGTCCAAGGCAGGTCTCCTGGAAGGAATGGGGATTTCGAGGGCTTATACGCCGATCAGGCGTGGCGATCACCCCTCTATTCGTGATTGCGGGGCGTCGCGCAGCGACGGGCCCGGAATCCACAACCACCATCGGGCGCATGAATCCCGGGTTCGCGCCATGCGCGCCCCGGGATGACGGAATTCTAATGCGACAGGATCTTGGACAAGAACTTCTGCGCGCGGTCGCTGCGCGGCTTGCCGAAGAAATCCTCCTTCGCCGCATCCTCGACGATTTCGCCGCGGTCCATGAAGATGACGCGGTTGGCGACCTTGCGGGCGAAGCCCATTTCGTGGGTCACCACCATCATGGTCATGCCTTCGCGGGCGAGATCGACCATGACGTCGAGCACCTCGCTCACCATTTCAGGGTCGAGCGCCGAAGTCGGTTCGTCGAACAGCATCACGATCGGATCCATCGCGAGCGCGCGCGCAATGGCGACGCGCTGCTGCTGGCCTCCGGAGAGCTGCGCCGGAAACTTCTCCGCCTGCTCCTTCAGGCCGACGCGCTCCAGCAGCTGCAGGCCCTTGGCAACCGCCTTGTCGTGCGGCCGGCCCAGCACCTTCTCCTGCGCGAGGCAGAGATTGTCGATGATCTTCAGATGCGGAAACAGCTCGAAGTGCTGGAACACCATGCCGACGCGCGACCGCAGCTTCGGCAGATCGGTCCTGGGATCGTTGACCTTGGTCCCGTCGACGCTGATCTCGCCCTCCTGGAAGGGTTCGAGCGCATTGACGCATTTGATCAGCGTCGACTTGCCCGACCCGGAGGGACCGCAGACCACCACGACCTCACCCTTGGTGACGCTGGTGGTGCAGTCGGTCAGCACCTGGAAAGTCGGGCTGTACCATTTGTTGACGTGGCTGATTTCGATCATGACCGACACGCTCTATCGAATGATGGCGATGCGCGCCTGGAGGCGGCGGACGCCGAAGGACGCGGCACAGGAAATGGTGAAGTAGACGATTGCGGCGAACAGATACATCTCGACCAGGCGGCCGTCGCGCTGCGCGACCTTGCTCGCCGCGCCCAGGAAGTCCGGGATCGACAGCACGTAGACCAGCGAGGTGTCCTGGAACAACACGATGGTCTGCGTCAGCAGGATCGGCAGCATGTTGCGGAACGCCTGCGGCAGCACGACGTAGCGCATGGTCTGCGCGTAGGTCAGGCCGAGCGCACTGGCGGCGGCAGGCTGCCCGCGCGAGATCGACTGGATGCCGGCGCGCATGATCTCGGAGAAATACGCCGCCTCGAACATGATGAAGGTGATGAGCGAGGACGCGAAGGCGCCGACGCTGATCGGCCGTGAGGCGCCGGTCACCCACTGCCCGATATAGGGCACCAGGAAGTAGAACCAGAAGATCACCAGCACCAGCGGCAGCGAACGCATGAAGTCGACATAGACGCCGGCGATGCGCCCGAGGACCTTGTAGCCGGACAGCCGCATCAGGGCGATCGCCGTGCCGAAGATCAGCCCGCCGAGTCCGGCGAGCGCCGTCAGGGTCAGGGTGAACGTCATGCCCTCGTAGAACAGATAGGGCAGCGCGCGGCGGATGACGTCGAAATCGAGATTGGAGAACATGGCGCTCATTTCCCCGTGATGTAGCCGGGGATCGCGACATAGCGCTCGAGGAAGCGCATGGCGGTCACGACGACGGCGTTGACGAGGAGATAGAGGACGGTGGCGGCCGTGAAGGCCTCGAACACCTGGAACGAGAATTCCTGCATCGAGCGCGCCTGTCCGGTGAGCTCGATCAACCCGATGGTGATGGCGACTGCCGTGTTCTTGATGGTGTTGAGAAACTCGGAGGTCAGCGGCGGCAGGATCAGGCGGAAGGCAATCGGCAGCAGGACGTAGCGATAGCCCTGCGCCGTGGTGAGACCGAGCGCGGTCGCCGCCATCTTCTGTCCGCGCGGCAGCGATGCGATACCGGCCTGCAACTGCACCGCGACGCGCGCCGACATGAACAGGCCGATGCCGATCGCGGCGGTCCAGAACGGCGCGTTCGGCAGCTGCTTCAGAAACAGGCCGGCGGACTTCGGCAGCAGTTCCGGCAGCACGAAGAACCACAGGAACAGCTGCACCAGCAGCGGCATGTTGCGGAAGAACTCGACATAGGCGAAGCCGAACCAATACGCCCCCTTCGAGGGCAGGGTTCGCATCACGCCGACGAGCGAGCCGAAGATCAGCGCAATGACCCAGGCCAGCGCGGCCGTCTTGAGGGTCAGCACCAGTCCCGACAGCAGCATGTCGAGATAGGTGCCGGTCCCCATCGGGTTCGGCTCGAAGAAAATTCCCCAGTTCCAGTGATAGTTCACGTGTCCCCCGCGCGAACGCGCCCGTCACAGATGCCCCGAAAGAGGCCTTGGGAGCCTATGCAAATGTCCGGCCACTCTGGTGTCAAGAGTGGCCGGACATCAGTCCGATCGAAAGATCGGGGTCTGCCTTACTTGTAGTCGTCCGGGTTCGGCGAATCCGTGGGCTTGGCGAATTCGTTCTTCAGCTCGGCCGAGATCGGCGTGTTGAGGTTCAGGCCCTTCGGCGGAATTTTCTGGGTGAACCACTTGGCGTAGATCTTCTCACCCTCGCCGGACGTGTACAGCGCAGCCGTCGCCGCATCGACGACCTTCTTGAACGGGGCGTCGTCCTTGCGCAGCATGATGCCGTAGGGCTCGGGCTTCGAGAACGCGTCCTTCGAAATCTCGTAGTCGGCGGGCGACTTCGAGCCGGCGACGAGGCTGGCGAGCAGGATGTCGTCCATGACGAAGGCGACCGCACGATCGGTCTCGACCATCAGGAAGGCCTCGGCATGGTCCTTGGCCGGGATGATGTTGGCGCCGAGGCTCTTGGCGACGTTGGCTTCGGTGAGCTGCTTGATGTTGGTGGTGCCGGCAGTCGAGACCACCGTCTTGCCCTTGAGGTCGTCGATCGACTTCAGGCCGCTCGACTTCTTGAACACGTAGCGGCTCGCGGTCAGATAGTGGGTGTTGGTGAAGGCGACCTGCTTCTGGCGCTCGGCGTTGTTGGTAGTGGAGCCGCATTCAAGGTCGATGGTGCCGTTGGCCATCAGCGGAATGCGCGTGGCCGACGTCACGGGGTTGAGCTTGACCTCGAGCTTGTCGAGCTTGAGCTCCTTCTTCACGGCCTCGACGATCTTGTAGCAGATGTCCATCGCGAACCCGACGGGCTTCTGGTTGTCATCGAGATAGGAGAACGGGATCGAGGAGTCGCGGAAGCCCAAGGTAATGGCGCCCGTGTCCTTGATGTTCTTCAGCGTGCCGGTCAGCTCCTGGGCTCCGGCCTGACTGACGGCGAAGGTCGCGACGAGCGCGAGACCGATGCTACGGAAATGTTTCACGTTTATAGTCCCCTGTTAGAACGGTACGAAGGATGCAAGCACAAATCGGGCCGGAATAGAATGTGACTTTTGGCGAGATGACGGGTCAGGTTAATGGGCCCGGCAGTTCGCCAAGATCCCAGAATAGCCCGGCCATCACCGTCAAGGCTTCCTCCGTCAGGGGGAGAAGGATGTGCTCATTGGGCGCATGCTGGGAGCAGCCCGGATAGGAGTGCGGCACCCATATCGTCGGCAGACCCAGGATCTCCGAAAAGACGTCATTCGGCAGCGAGCCGCCGAAATTGGGCAGCACCGCCGGCGGCTTGCCGGTCGTCTCGCGGACCGAATTCGCCGCCCAAATGATCCAGGGGCTGTCGAAATCGGTGCGCGATGCGGCAAAGCTCTGGGCCGCCCGCACCTCGACCATTGGAAAGCCCTTCGCGGCCAGATGCGCGCGGATCGCATCGATCAGACCGTCGATCCTGGTGCCGACCACGAAACGCAACTGCAGCACGGCATTGGCATGGCCGGGAATGGCGTTGGCGGGCTTCTCGATGTTGCCGGACGACATCGCCAGCACTTCGAGCGTGTTCCACGCATAAAGACGTTCGGCCGCCGACAGGCCTTCCTCGCCCCAGTTTTCGGCGAGCGACGGCTCGTCCGCGGTCGGCACCACCTCGACGTCGGCGAGATAGCTGCGGATCTGGTTGGTGAGCCGCGGCGGCTTCAGCGCGTCGAGCAGGAGGCGGCCGTGACCATCGACCAGCGTGGAGATCGCGTTCACCAGGATGGTCGCGGGATTGGCGAGCACGCCGCCCCAATTGCCGGAATGGTGACCACCGTCACGCAAATTGACATCGAGATGGATGCGCACGCCGCCGCGACAGCCGAGGAACAGGGTCGGCCGATCGGAGGACAGACGCGGCCCGTCGGAGGCCATGAACAAATCGGCCTTCAGCGCATCACGGTTGAGGTCACAGACCTTGCCGAGATCGGGTGAGCCGATTTCCTCCCCCATCTCGATGATGAACTTGGCATTGAAGCCGAGCCTGCCGCCGCGCGCCGCGCGCACCGCGCGCAGCGCCGCCATGTTGATGCTGTGCTGGCCCTTGTTGTCGGCGGTGCCGCGGCCATAGAGGCGTGTGCCGGCAAGCGTGGTGCGCCAGGGATCGCGCCCCTCGCGCCACTCGCCCTCCATGCCGTCGACGACGTCGCCGTGGCCGTAGATCAGCACGGTCGGCGCCGACGCACTCTCGTGATGTTCGGCGAACAGGAACGGCGCCTTGCCACTCGGCGATTCCACGATCCGGCTCTCGAAATCGAGCGCTGCGAAAGCCGGCTGCATCTCCTTTTCGAGATAGCCGCGCAGTTCCGCGCCGCGCGTCGGGTTCTGGCTCTCGGTCCGGTAGGCGACGCGGCGGTCGAGTTCGGCGAGGAACGCGCCGGATGTGAAATCCTCACGGGCACGGGCGATGGCGTCGGCTCTGGTCATGATCGGCTTTTCGGGACGTTTGAACGAGGAACCCGGCCCGGAACGGGCAGATCCTCGAAGGTGGACTTGGCTGGCGGGATGTCGTTCTTGCTTGTTCGAGAATGGCTGGCCCGGAGGCGGCAGATCCGCCGATTTAGGCCTTGCCAATATCCGAACATATGCAAGAACTTCGCCAGATTGGGGCGCACGTCTAACATTCGAAGAGCGCTCGGTACAGAGCGCCGGGGGACTATCATGACCAAACAGATCAGGCTCAACGCCTTCGCGATGAATTGCGTCGCCCACCAGTCACCCGGCCTGTGGACCCATCCGCGCGACCGCACCGCCGAATACAATCGCCTGCCCTACTGGATCAATCTCGCCAGGACACTCGAACGCGGCCGCTTCGATGGATTGTTCCTGGCCGACGTGCTCGGCGTCTACGACGTCTATGGCAACAGCCCCGACGCAGCCTTGCGCAATGCAGCGCAGTCGCCGTCGAACGATCCGTTGCTGCTGCTGTCGGCGATGGCGGCCGTGACCCAGAATCTCGGCTTCGGCGTCACCAGCAATCTCTCCTTCGAGCCGCCCTATCCGTTCGCACGCCGCATGTCGACGCTCGACCATCTCACCGAGGGACGGGTCGGCTGGAACGTCGTCACCGGCTATCTCGACAGCGCCGCGCGCGGCGCCGGCAAGGACAAGCAAACCGGCCACGACGACCGCTACGACATCGCCGACGAATATATGGAAGTCGTCTACAAGCTGTGGGAAGGGAGCTGGGAGGACGACGCCGTGCTGCGCGACCGCGCGCGCGGCATCTTCACCGATCCCGCCAAGGTGCACCGCGTCAATCACGAGGGCACGAATTTCCGCATCAACAACACCATCCATCTCAGCGAGCCGTCGCCGCAGCGCACGCCGGTGCTGTACCAGGCCGGCACCTCGCCGCGCGGCCGGCAGTTCGCGGCACGCCACGCCGAATGCGTGTTCATGTCGGGACCGTCGGCCAAGGTGATCGCGCCGCGCGTCTCCGCGATCCGCCAGGAGGCCGCCGCGCTCGGCCGCAACCCGGCCGAGATCCTGATGTTCTCGATGATGACGATCATCCTCGGACGGACCGAGGCCGAAGCGAATGAGAAATATGCCGACTACCGCCGGCACATCAGCCCCGAAGGCGCGCTGGCGCTGATGTCGGGCTGGACTGGCGTCGACTTCTCCGGCTACGACCTCGACCAGCAGGTCCGCCATGTCCAGAACGATGCCGGGCGCAGCGCGATGGACAACGTCACCCGCGCCGATCCCGACCGCGTCTGGACCGTGCGCGACGTCATCGAACATGTCGGCATCGGCGGCGCCGGTCCGGTCGTGGTCGGCACGCCCGAGATGGTCGCGGACAAGATCGAGCAATGGTTCGAGGCGACCGATGTCGATGGCCTCAACGTCGCCTTTGCCATCTCGCCCGGCGATTTCGAGGACATTGCCGACATGCTGGTGCCGGAACTGACGAAGCGTGGGCGCTACAAGAGCGACTATGCGAAAGGCACGCTGCGGGAGAAGCTGTTCGGCGACGGCCGCGCCCGGCTCGGCGCGCCGCATCCGGCAGCGGGGTATCGGGTGGGGAAGACGGGATAGGCTGCCTCTTGCTCGTCATTGCGAGCGCAGCGAAGCAATCCAGACTGTCTCCGTTGACGCAGTCTGGATTGCTTCGTCGCTTGGCTCCTCGCAATGACGGTGGCGAGAGTGTGCCCTAGACCGTCCCGTCCACCATCACCTCGATCAGCTTCGTCCCCGGCCGGCCAAACGCCGACGCCAGCGTCGCTTTCAGTTCGCTTGGGTCGCTGATCCTGATCGCCTCGCAGCCGAGCGCCTTCGCGACACCTGCGAAATCCACCGGCGGATCGATGAAATCCATGCCGACATAATTGTCGTCGCCATGAAACGCGAGAAGCCGCTGCTTGATGATGCGGTAGCCGCCATTGTTGGCGATGACGACGTTGAGCGGCAGCTTGTGATGCGCCGCCGTCCACAGCGCCTGGATCGAATACATCGCGCTGCCGTCCCCGGAGAAGCAGACGACGGGACGGTCCGGATTGGCGATGCTGGCGCCGACCGACGCTGGCAGGCCCCAGCCGATGCCGCCGGACGCAAGGCCATGATAGCCGTAGCGGTCGCGATGCGGGCGCAGCGCGGTGATCTGGCGGCTGGAGGTCAGGCCCTCATCGACCAGGATGGCATGATCGGGCATCGCCTCGACCATCTGCAGCACCAGGAAGTCGGGATCGATCGGCGCCCGGCCGGCGCTCTTGCCGATCTGCGCGACCAGCGCAGCGCGGCGCGCGGTCCAGTTTTGCGGCGCGATCTCGGCGAGGCGCTGCTTCGCCCGGCTCGTCAGCGCCGCGCCGCCCATCTCCTTCAGGATCGGGATCAGCGCGCGCAGCGTCTCCTTTATGTCTGCCTTCAGCGCGATCTCGGCGCCGTAGTTCTTGGCGATCTCCCAGTCGACCAGACCGACCTGCACGATGCCGAGCCCGTCGGGCAGCGCGTCGACCTCGCTATAGACGGACATGCGCAGGGGATCGCCGCCGAGCGCGATGAGGAGATCGTAAGGCGCCAGCGTATCCCGCGCGACCTTCTGCAAGCGTGCCAGCGTGCCGACGAAGGCCGGGCTCTCGGAGAGGAAATGCGCGCCATAAGGTGTCGAGGACTGGTAGGCAGCCGCGCCGAGCAGTTCGGCGAGTTCGGCGGCCTCCTTCAGCGCGTCGCTCTTCACCACCTCGTCCATGGTGACGATGACGGGCCGCTCGGCCTTGAGCAGGCGTGCGGCGAAGACCTTTAAAGCCTCGTCCGATGGCCTGGCGCGCGCATCGATGCGGGTGGAGCGGCCGAGATCGATGCCGGCCTCGCTGTTGAGGATGTCGCCCGGCAACGAGATGAACACAGGCCCGGTCGGCGGCGTCGTCGCGAGCTTGGCGGCGCGGCGGACGATGCGCGGCAGGTCCTCCAGCCGCGTCACCTCGACCGCCCATTTCACCAGCGGCTCGGCCATGCGCACCAGCGGGCCATAGAGCACCGGCTCCATCAGGCCGTGGCCCTGCTCCTGCTGGCCGGCGGTGAGGATCATCGGCGTGCCCGTGAACTGGGCGTTGTACAGCGAGCCCATCGCATTGCCGAGGCCGGGCGCGACATGAACGTTGCAGGCGACCAGTTTGCCGGAGGCGCGGCTGTAACCGTCGGCGATCGCGACCACCAGACTCTCCTGCATCGCCATCACATAAGTGAGATCGGGATGATCCTTCAGCGCGTGCATGATCGGCAGTTCGGTCGTGCCGGGATTGCCGAACAGGTGCGTGATGCCCTCGTCCTTGAGCAGCGCGAGAAAGGCGGAACGGCCGGTGATGTTGTTCTTCATGTTTCCTCCAGGCGCGGACGTTGCCGCAAGACGCGAGGCATGATGACCGAACTGCCGGCTATCGCGCAAGGAAACACGCTCATGGCTGCGTTGCGCGAGAGCCCCATTCCTCTCGTGTCCCAGACGCGGCGCAACGTGCAGCGTTGCTGCCGCGGCACGGGAGAACGCCTAAGCCGGCGCGTACACCGGATAATCCGTGTAACCCTTCTCCTCGCCGCCATAGAACGTCGCGCGGTTGTAGGGCGTGATCGGGTAGTCGTGCTCGAGGCGGTGCGGCAGATCGGGGTTGGAGATGAAGATGCGACCGAAGGCGATGATGTCAGCATGGCCCTCCGCAATCGCGGCGTTTGCGCTCTCCCCGGTGAAGCCGCCGGCGGTCATCAGCACGCCGCTGTAGAGCGGGCGGAACAGCACCATCGCCGACGGCACGTTCTGCCAGTTGACCTCGGCGCGCCCCGAACCACTGGAGCGCGGCTCGATGAAGTGTAGATAGGCGAGACCGAGCTTGTCCAATGACTTTACCACGTGGCTGTAGAGCGGCATCGGATCGGGCTCGCCGGAATCATTGGCGATGCCGTAGGGCGACAACCGCACCCCGACCCGGTTCGCGCCCCAGACGTCGATCGCCGCCTGCGTGACTTCGAGGAGGAGACGCGCGCGGTTCTCGATCGAGCCGCCATATTGGTCGGTGCGCTGGTTGCTGCGGGACTGCAGGAACTGCTCCAGAAGATAGCCATTGGCGCCGTGGATCTCGACGCCGTCGAAGCCGGCGGCGAGTGCGTTCTTCGCGCCCTGGCGGAAAGCCTCGACGATGCCCTTGACCTCCTCGGTCTCCAGCGCGCGCGGCGTCTCGTAATCGGCGATCTTGCCGTCGGCCGTCATTGCCTTCATCCCCTCAGCCCTGATCGGGATCGCCGAGGCCGACACCGGCAGTTCCCCGCCATGGTAGGAGGAGTGCGAGACGCGGCCGACATGCCAGAGCTGGAGGAAGATGATGCCGCCCTTGGCATGCACGGCATCGACCACCTTGCGCCAGCCGGCGATCTGGGCCTCGGAATAGATTCCGGGCGTCGCCGGATTGCCGCGGCCCTGCGAGACGACCGGGGACGCCTCCGCGATGATGAGCCCGCCCTTCGAGGCGCGCTGGCCGTAATATTCGGCGTTGAGCGCGCGCGGCGCGAAACTGTCGCGCTCGGCACGCATGCGCGTCAGCGGCGCCATCGCGACGCGATGCGCGAGCTGGTACGGGCCGAGCTGAAGCGGCTTGAACAAGGACGAAAATGTCATGGGAGCCCCGAATGGTCTGGATGAAAGCGGATCATGGAAAAGGCGACGCCGGCCTTCGGCGCCGCCTCGACGAAGTCGTTGCGGTCAGGCCGTCTTGATCCAGACCGCCTTCACGTTGAGATATTCCTCGACATGCTGCTTGCCGGATTCGCGGCCATAGCCGCTCATCTTGTAGCCGCCGAAGGGAACAGCCGGGTCCATCGCCTGGTAGCAATTCACCCAGACCGAGCCGGCGCGCAGCCGCTTGGCCACCGCATGCGCCTTGCTGACATCGCGCGTCCACAGGCCCGAGCCGAGACCGAATGTCGTGTTGTTGGCGCGCTTGACCAGCTCATCCATGTCCTTGAACGCGATCGCCGAGATCACGGGACCGAAGATCTCCTCCTGCGCGATTCGCATGTTGTCCTGCACGCCGGCGAACACCGTCGGCGACACGAAGAAGCCCTTGGCCAGCGCGCCCTCGGTGACGCGGCCGCCGCCGGCCAGCGCGCGCGCGCCTTCCTTCTGGCCGATCTCGAGATAGCCGGTGACGCGCTCGAGCTGCTGCTCGGAGACCAGCGGACCGATCTGGACATTGGGATCGAGCCCGTTGCCGACCTGCAGCGTCTTGCCGAACTCGGCGACGCGGCCGACGAATTCCTCATAGATCGACTGCTCGACGAACAGGCGCGTGCCGGCGCTGCAGATCTGACCGGAATTGGCGAACACCGCCATCGCGGCACCGGGCACCGCGGCATCGAGATCGGCGTCGGCAAAAACGATGTCCGGCGACTTGCCGCCGAGTTCGAGACTGACACGCTTGAGATTGCCGGCGGAGGCGCGGATGATCGACTGCCCCGTGACATGCGAGCCGGTGAACGCGACCTTGTCGACATCGGGATGAGAGGCCAGCGCGGCGCCGGCGGTCTCGCCATAACCGGGCACGACGTTGATGACGCCGGGTGGAATGCCGGCTTCCATCGCCAGCTGCGCGATCCGCAGCGATGTCAGCGGCGCCTCTTCGGCCGGCTTGAGCACGACGGTACAGCCGGTCGCAATCGCCGGGCCGATCTTCCAGATCGTCGCCGTGAGCGGCCCATTCCAGGGAATGATGGCGCCGACGACGCCGATCGGCTCCTTCAGCGTATAGGAGAAAATCTCGCCGGGCAGCGAATTCTCGATGGTCTCACCGTGGATCGCGGTAGTCTGGCCGGCATAGTAGCGCAGCATACCGACGGCGCGCAGCCGGTAGGCGCGGGTGCGACTGAGCGGCGCGCCCATGTCGAGCGTATCGAGTTGCGACAATTCGTCGAAATTCTTCTCGACGAGATCGGCGAGCTTGAGCAACAGGTTCTGCCGCTCGAACGGCTTGACCTTGCTCCAGGTCCCCTCGAAGGCGCGGCGGGCGGCGGCGACCGCGCGGTCGATGTCCTCCTTGTCGCCCTCGGCGACGGTCGCAAGCAATTCGCCGGTGGCGGGATTGTGGGTCTCGAAGCGCTTGCCGGAGGCCGCGTCCACCCATTTGCCGTCGATCAGCATCTGCTTGTAGGAGCCATTGGCGAACGGATGGCGCGTGATCGGAATAGCCTGTGACACAGCCATGGCTGCACTCCCTGTCAGGTGATTGATTGGCTCGATCTGGGCGGGATCGTTGGGCGAAAGAGTACAGCGGCGCCATCAGAGGGTAAAGACATCGGGGAACGAAGACCTCCCATGCCGACTTGTGCAGGGTCGGTTGAGAGCCATGTGATAGCCCGATCGTGACCGCCTTCTCCGGAGCAGCCCATGCCACACCCCGCCATCGCCGCAGACAATGTTGCCGTGATCACGGGCGGAGCGTCTGGCATCGGACTTGCCGCGGCCAGGGCCTTTGCGCGGGCCAGCATGAAGGTTTGCATCGCCGATGTGGACGAAACACGGCTCGCGCCGGCGGCAACGGAATTGTCATCCGTCGCGCCATCTGACCGGCTGATGACAATGGCTGTCGACGTCAGCAACGCGGACAGCATCGCGGAACTGGAGCGCGCGGTACGCCAGCGCTTCGGCGGCACCGACGTTCTGATGAACAATGCCGGCATCCAGCCGGGCAGTACGCTGTTCGGCGAACCCGATCACTGGCAGCGGATCATCGGCGTCAACCTGTGGGGCATCATCAACGGATCGCGGACCTTCGCGCCTGGCATGATCGCGCGCGGCAAGGCCGGCCTGATCATCAACACCGGTTCGAAGCAGGGCATCACCACGCCGCCGGGCGATCCCGCCTACAATGTGTCCAAGGCCGGCGTGAAGGCCTTCACGGAAGCGCTCCAGCACGAACTGCGCAGCACGAAGGACTGCAGGATCACCGCGCATCTGCTGATCCCCGGCTTCGTCTTCACGGCCCTCACCGCGAAGGGCCGCACCGAGAAGCCGGCCGGGGCCTGGACGCCGGAGCAGACCGTCGACTTCATGCTGTCGCGGCTCGAGGCCGGCGATTTCTACATCCTGTGCCCGGACAACGACGTGCCGCGCGCGCTCGACGAAAAGCGCATGCTGTGGGCCGCGGGCGACATCGTCGAGAATCGGCCCCCGCTGTCGCGTTGGCATAAGGATTACGCGGACGCCTTCGCGAGGTTCGTGAAAGGCGATTAGCCGACGGACGCGGCTACAGCGTTTCCTGCTTGTGGCCGCACTGCTTGCAAGCAAACTTTACCCGCGTCTGCCCCTTGGGGGCGCTGACCCTGTTGGGCGCGCCGCACTTGCCGCAGACAGCCTCGATGCGGGTATCGCCCTGCTTGACGACGATGGTCTTCTTTTCCATCGATTCGCGGATCAGGCGCTCGGCCTCCTCGCGCAGGGACTGTTTCGACAAGGCTCATCTCCGCATCAGGAAAGCGCGAGAGCCATATCCCACCTCGCCGCAAATCACAATCGAAAGACATCACGCCTCGATCCGCCAAACGGCACGGAGCAAGCCGCCTCATCGAGGCAAGGTGGCATGCACCTTGCCTCCTCAAGACAACAAATCCGACCGGGAGGCACCCTTGAGCGCATCATCCTTCGACATCACCCGCCGCGGAATAGTGCTTGGGGGCCTCGGCATCGCCGGCACCGCGGCCCTGCCGCGCATCCTATGGGCGCAGGGCCGCAGCGAGACGTTGCTGGTCGTGCAGGAGCTCGGACCGAACTCGCTCGACATGCAGGGCGTGGGCTCCAACCAGACCGTCAACGGCCTGTCATGGAACTGCTACGATCGCCTCCTGACCTATGCCTCGAAGACGCTGCCCGACGGCACGCTGTCCTACGACCGCGAGACGCTCGCGCCCGAACTCGCCGAGAGCTGGGAGGTTGCCGCCGACGGCATGTCCTGCACCTTCCGTCTGCGCAAGGATGCCAAATTCCACGACGGCACGCCGGTCACCGCGAAGGACGTCAAATGGTCGTTCGACCGCGCCGTCAAGGTCGGCGGCTTCCCGACCTTCCAGATGTCGGCGGGATCGCTGGAGAAACCCGAGCAGTTCGTGGTGGTCGACGATCACACCTTCCGCATCGACTATGTGCGCAAGGACAAGATGCTGCTGTTCAACGTCGCCGTCGTGGTGCCCTTCATCATCAATTCCGAGCTCGCGAAGAAGAACGCCACGGCGGAGGATCCGTGGGCCCTGACCTGGCTCCGCAACAACGAGGCGGGCGGCGGTGCCTACAGGATCGAGAGCTGGAAGCCCGGCAGCGAGACCGTGCTGGCGCGGTTCGACGACTGGAAGAGCGGGCCGCTGCCGAAGGTGAAGCGCGTGATCGCCCGCGACGTTCCCTCGGCGGGCACCCGCCGCGCCATGCTCGAGCGCGGCGATGCGGACATCTCGAGCGGCTTTGCGCCGCGCGATTTCGAGCAGATCATCAAGGAGGGCAAGGTCAAGGTCTCAGGCGTTCCGATTCCGAATGCGCTCTGGTACGTCGCGCTGAACACGGCGAAGCCGCCGTTCGACAATGTCAAGCTGCGCCAGGCGCTGGCCTGGGCGATGCCCTACGAGCAGATCCAGAGCAGCGCGTTCTTCGGGCGCGCCGTCCCGATGTTCGGGGGAGCGACCGAGGTCACCAGGCCGGTCTGGCCGCAGCCGTTTCCCTATGTCACCGATCTCGACAGGGCCAAGGCCCTGATGAAGGAGGCCGGCTTCGAAGCGGGGCTGGAGACGACGCTGTCGCTCGATACCGGCACCGCCACGGTCGGCGAACCGACCGCGATCCTGATCCAGGAAAACCTCGCCAGGATCGGCATCAAGGCTGCGATCGAGAAGATCCCGGGCGCGAACTGGCGCACCACGCTGAACAAGAAGGAACTGCCGCTCGCGCTCAACCGCTTCAGCGGCTGGCTGGACTACCCCGAATATTATTTCTACTGGAACTTCCACGGCAACAATTCGATCTTCAACATCTCCTCCTACCGGAACAGGGAGATGGATGCGCTGATCGACAAGGCACGGTTCACGACGGACGCGGCCGAATACGACAAGGCCGTGAAGGACTTCATCACGCTGTGCATGCGCGACGTCCCCGTCGTTCCGCTCAACCAGCCAATCCACGACGTGGCCATGCAGAAGGGCGTCAGCGGCTACCAGTTCTGGTTTCATCGCGAGCCGGATTACCGCCAGTTCGCGAAAGGCTGACACGCAGCGGCCAGCTCGCCACCACCTAGATCGCGAACACCCAGGCGGCGAGGATGGCGCCGAGGGTGACGAGGCCGGCGATGGTCCAGCCGGCGGCGTATTCGAGTTCGGGGTGACCGGTCGCGCGCATGATCTCGGCCGGATCTGCGGTATGCTTGTCTGCCATGACAGCCTCGCACAAGTTTGTCCGTGTCGAAGATAAGTCGCATGGAGCGGTCGCAGGTTCATCACGGACGCGCGAGCGCGGCGAAGGCAAAAAACAACCCCATGCAAAGTAAAAATACCTCCGCCTCCTGCGGCCCGCCCGTCGGACGCAAGCGCCTGACACGGCGCGGGAAAACCGCGACATCGCGCAATTTATGCGCGAAGGCGTCTTGCCTTTCGAATGGGTTGGCCTGCTAGATGGCGACCGGACAATTCCCGGGCAGGAGACCATCATGGCCGACGACAAGACCAAGCGAAGCGGGTCCGATCGCGCGCTGATCGCGCTCTCGGAGAAATACGAGGTTGCCTACTGGTCCAAGAAGTTCAAGGTGACGCCGGCCAAGCTGAAATACGCGGTCAAGAAGGTCGGCCATTCCGCCAAGAAGGTCGAAGCCTATATCAAGCTGCAGAAGCACCGCGCAGCCGACAAGAGCCGGATCTCGCTCGGCGAGGCCTATGAGGTCCGTTACTGGTCGAAGAAATTCAAGATCACTCCGGCCAAGCTGAAGTCCGCCGTCGCCGCGGCCGGGCATTCCGCCCGCAAGGTCGAGGCCTATCTCGCGGCGCAAAAGGCCGCGAAGAAAAAGAAGGCCGGCAAGAAGGCTGCGAAGAAGACCGCAAGGAAGACGGCCGCCAAGACGCGAAAGGCCGCCTGAACCGTCGGGAAACAGAATGACGCCTGCTCGATCGCTGCTTGCCTCCATCTTCGTCGTTGCCTGCGCCGCCGGCGCAGGCGCCGCCGACCCCGCGCCCACGAAGGCTTCCGGATCGCCCGCGCTGGCGCTGGCCGGTGTGATCGCGCCATTGTCGCCCACTCTGTCCGGGGCCGAGAAGAGGGCGGTGGCGACGCTTTTCGCCGGGAGCAGCGATATCTCCGCGAAGAAGGCGATCCTGGTGACGGCGGACCGGATCGTCTGCCGCGCCGGCAATGTCGACATCACCCTCCGCAGCTGCGAAATCAGCTTCGGCAGGAAGGTGAGGACGGTGAACGGCTCGACGGCCAACGAGATTTTCGCGACCATTGCGCTTGCAGGCATTCCCCCGGACGGCGCCGCCGGATCGACCTTCGAGAGCCTGAGCCGGCTGAGCTGCACGATCGACCCCAATGCGATCCGGCGCAAGGATGGCAGCGGAGCCGATTGTACCTTCCAGCCGGCCAATTGAGTCCAAGACACGGGCCGCACTGTCCGGATCCGCCGGCCGCTATCCCATTCCTGCCATCTTGCCAGAATTCGCCATGCGTCAAATCGCACGGCCGGCGTGTGACAGTTGCAATTCGAGATTGGTAGCAATGCACGCCAACGTGCGTAAGTTTGCGTTTTCTTTTCAGGTGCTTCGCTTGCCGGGTTCGATCGACACCACCTATCTGGACAAATACAAGGCCGTGCACACGCGCGACAGCGAACTCGCGCGCGAGCGCCTCTTCAGCGTGTACGGTGCGGACGGCTTCGAGACGCGGGGCGGCCGTTTCGGAATCCGGGCCAATTACGCCAGACTGCCGAGCCTCGGACTGGGCTTCTGTGCCTATGACGCGCCGGTCGCTGTGAGCTATCCCGAAGCCGGTTTCGTCCGGCAGTTCTTCTCGATCGAGGGACAGGCCAGCTTCACGACGTCGCGGATCAGCGGGTCCATGGGCGCCTGGACCGCGGTCGTACCCGGCGAGGCCCCGCTCCGCCTCAACTTCGGCGAGCACTACCGGCAACTCGTCCTTCGCATCGACAACGTCGCTTTGGAGCGCACCATGAAGGCCCTCGCCGGCGATGCCAGCGACAGGCCGCTGGTCTTCGCGGACGGCGAGCCCGATCCGTCGACCATGTCGTTCCTGCGCCGGCAGGTGTTCCAGTTCGCCGAGGAGCTCGAGACGTTCGCCGACCAATATTCGCCACTGGCCATGGCCGAACTCGAGCGCAACCTCATCGTTCGCTTCCTGCTGGGACATGAGCACAATTTTTCCGATCTGCTCCGGCGCGAGCCGCACAGCGCCGGACGCAACGTCGTCGCCAGGATCGAGGCGTTCATCGAAGCCAATTGGCACCAGCCGCTCGACATCGAGGACATCGCGGCAGTCGCCAATGTCAGCGCGCGCACCGTCTTTCGGGAGTTCGCACGGGCCGGCAAGGGCTCGCCCGCCCAGTTCGCGCGGCGGGTTAGGCTGCAGCGGGCGGCCGAGTTCCTGCGCTCGCCGACCGAGGGCACAACGGTGACGGCGGTCGCGCTGCGCTGCGGTTTCCATAATATCGGGCGCTTCGCGGCGGAATATGCCCGGCTGCACGGCGAATTGCCGTCCGAGACGTTGCGGCGGACCCTCGCCGCGCGCTGACGCGCGACGTCATCCGGGCGGTTCCCCCGTCAGAGCTGCATGATCCTGCGCTGGGCGGCCCCGAGCAGACGTTCGGTGCAGGCGATCTGATGCGCGAATTGCAAGCGCCTGTCGGGATCGGCAATCTGCGTTTCGATGATGCGCGCGCGGTGGATCGCAAGCTCGAAATGCTCGGCGAGCTGCGTGAGTGCGTCCCGGGCGGTGGTGCACAATTCCTCCGCCCGATCCAGCGCGGGCGAGGCCGCGGGCATGTCAGGCGCGACCTCGTCCTTCGCGGCGAGCCTGTTCGTGGTGAGATGGACGACGTTGGACATGACTTGTCTCCTCCCCGGGGGAAGCCTTGACCGGCAGGACCGCTGATAGCCCAAGCTGGTTATCGCTGGGTTTGACCGATCTGCGACACGCTGGCCGAATTGTGACAGCTGCATTGAGCCGCTCGTGATCTGACGCTATGCGAGAGATGGCCCGAGGCAAGGCGCCGCGACATCGCCTTGACGGGAACCGATCATCGGGATGAAGGGACTCCGCGATCATGACACGTCCGGGACGGCCCGACTTGCAGACGTTTGCCGCGCTGGTCCTCGCGATGGCGGTGACGGTCGCAGCCCCCACCGCCGTCCAGGCCGGCCTGACCGACAGCGACACCATCGCGGGCGGCACCGCCCGGCTCTGCGAACAGGTCACGTTCGCGCGGGGCCTGCGCTACGGCGAGAGCGAGGCCAATGTGCTGGACATCGCGACCAGCAAGGAAACAAGGGAGGACACGCCGCGCCCGGTGCTGCTGTTCGTGACCGGCGACACCTTCACGGGCGATATCGCGGCCCCCGACCTCTCCCGGGAGATGCAGGACCAGGCGATGTGCTTTGCCGCGCGCAACGGCATGGTGGGCATTCGCGTCAACTACCGCCTGGCGCCGGCGGTGACCTGGCCGGCGGGCGCGACCGACGTCGCGGCGGCGCTGTCCTGGGTCCACGGCAACATCGATCTGTTCAACGGCGACAAGCGCGAAATCGTCGCGATCGGCTATGGCGCCGGCGCGTTCCATATCGCCAGCCTGCTGGCGCATCCCGAACTCCAGACCGAGCGCAACGAGGTCGCCGCCGTGGTGCTGGTGTCCGGCATCTATCGTGTCGGCAAGGACGCCAGCGACAGCGAGAAGGCCTATTTCGGACCCGATGCCAGCCAGTACGACAAGCGCTCGGTGTTTCCCGGCATCCTCAATGTCGATGCGCCGATCCTGCTGGCCTGGGCCACGAACGATCCCGCGGGCCTGGTGACGCAGGGCGAGACGCTGAAGAAGACGCTGTGCGGCGCCGGCCATTGCCCGCGCAGCACCCTGCTCCGCAGCCGCGACGGCATCGCCGCGGCGTTCGGGCTCGACGGTTCCGCCGACAGCCTCGCCGAGCCGATGATGCTGCTGGTGAAACAGCTGGAGGCGCGCGGGCTGCCGTGATGTTGGGTGTTGCCCGCCCCCGTGCCGCGTTGTTCGCACTGCCCGGGCTTGCCCCGGGCATGACGGCGCGCGCCTTACGCCGGCTTCAGCGAGGCCAGCGCGCTTTCGAGCAGGGAGCGCACGCGGGCCGCATCGCCTGATTTCACCACCGCGGGATCGAGATAGAGTTCCAGTCCCGGCGCACGTTCGGTGATGACACCGCTCGATTCCGCGGCGGTCTCACCCAGCGCATCGACGGCATAGGGAATGACCTCGCGGCTGATGCCCTTCATGGTGATCGCTGGCAGCGCGTGGGCGCGGACGATGTCGCTGACCAGCGCGAAGGTCTCGTAGCTCAGCACGATGCCGCCGGGCTCGGCGATCGACTGCAGGCGCGCGGCGAGGTTCGCCTCGGCGCCGATGATGGTGTAGTCCATGCGGTCGCTGCTGCCGAAATTGCCGACATTGCAATAGCCGGAATTGATGCCCATGCGGGAGCGGAACGGCTGCTCGATGCCGGACGCCCGCCATTTCGCGTTGAGCTCGGTGAGGCGGTGCTGCATCCGCCAGGCCATGCGCAGGCAGGCCTGTGCATCGGCGCGATCGCCCCTGGTCTCGGGATCGCCGAAGAAGATCAGCATGGCATCGCCGATGAACTTGTCGATCGTGCCGCCATATTCGTGCGCGATCGCCGACATCTCCGTGAAGTATTCGTTGAGCAGCTGGGTCAGCAATTCGGGCTGCAGCCGCTCGGCGGTCGCGGTGAAGTTCTGGATGTCCGAGAAGAAGATCGTGAGCTTCTTGCGCTCGGTGTGGATGGTCACGTCCTTCTGGCCGGAGAAGATGCTCTTGTAGATCTGCGGCGGGATGTAGCGCGAGATCTTCATCGACAGCGAGGCGAGGAAGTCATTGGCGGATTCGAGCTCCTTGTTCATCGCCTTGATGCGGCCCGCCTGGCGGCGCTGCATCGAGAGGAAGGACAGGCCGCTGCCGGCGGCGATCAGGAAATAGGCCAGCAGGAACTTGAACGAGAAGATGTTGGCGGCGATCGGCTGGGCGATGATCACCTCCTGGATGCCGCGGACATCGCCGACCTTCCAGTCCTTCTTCGGGCTCTCAGGATGGCTGTTGTGGCAGCTGACGCAGGCCGGCCCCATCGTGACGGGCGCGACGAGGCGGACCCTGTCGTTGAACAGCGAGGTCTCGGTGTCGACGATCTTCTGGTCGGGATCCCTGCGCAGCGCCTCGATCGCGTCCTTCTCGAACTTGTCGAGCTGATGCGGCGCCCGGTTGGCAAACGGGAAGTCCGAGACGAAACGGTAGGTGATGTTCTCCTGCTGCGCGCCGATCACCCGGCCGAGCTCGAGCGACAGCGTCGCGGGAATCGGAATCGCGCCGGGAACGGATTCGTAATTGTGAACGACCTTCGTGGTTCCGTTCGGATTGGTGAGCACGCGCCCGACCACGTTGGAGGCGTAATAGCTGCGCACGCTCGTGATCACCGAGTTGAGATCGATGGCCTGGCGGCGCAGCGCCGTCTTGCTCAGTTCCGTCAGGTCGAGCCAGACCGCCAGCGGCAACGCCGCGAGAAGAAAGGTGATCGCAGCACCGGTCCAGAGACCGCTCCTGCGCTGTTGGTCGGAGATCTCTTGTTTCAATCTGTGGCTCCGTGATGGGCGATATTGTCGCAAATCAACGTCATTTGCGGCACCGCAAGCGGCCGCACAGAGCCAACAAAAAATGGCGTGCGCAACCCCCTTATCAGGGGGTCCCAGCGTGCGGCTTTTCGTTTGATCACGAATGTTTAAGATTGCGGCATCTGCCTCCGCCCCGCCGGGAGATTCCTGCAATGACCGAGACCCTCCGCATCACGCGATTCCACGCACGGCCCGTGATCGTGCCGATGAACCTGCCGCTGCAGACCTCGACCGGTGCCGTCGCCAAGGCGCCGCTGGTGTTGATCGATTGCGAGACCGACCAGGGCGTGCGCGGGCACGCCTATCTGTTCGCGATCACGCCAATGGCGCTGAAGCCGCTGACCGCAATGGTCACGGAAATGTCACAACTGCTCGCCGGCGACGACCTGCTGCCCTTCGAGATCGAGCGCAAGCTGACCCAGCGCTTCACGCTGCTCGGGCTGGCAGGCCTGCAGCGGCTGGCGCAATCCGGCATCGACATGGCGGCCTGGGATGCGCTGGCCCGCGCCCGCGGCCTGCCACTGGCGCGGCTGCTCGGCGGCGCGCCGAAGCCGGTGAAGGCCTACAATTCCAAGGGGCTCGGAATCATGCCGGCGGCGGCGGCCGTCGACGAGGCGCACCGGCTGCTGGCCGAGGGGTTTCACGCCGCCAAGATCCGCGTCGGCCGACCCGATGCCAGGGAAGACCTCGCGGTGGTGCGCGCGGTGCGCAAGGCGGTCGGCGACGACGTGACGCTGATGTGCGACTACAACCAGGCCCTGACCGTGAGCGAGGCGATCCGCCGCGGCGAGATGCTCGACGACGAGGGCCTCGACTGGATCGAGGAGCCGATCCGCCACGACGATTACGCCGGCTGCGCCAGAATCGCCGATGCGCTCCACACGCCGGTCCAGATCGGCGAAAACTTCGACAGCGCCTTCTCGATGCAGACCGCGCTCTCCGCGGAGGCCTGCGACTTCGTGATGCCCGACGTGCAGCGCATCGGCGGCGTCACCGGCTGGCTGCGCGCCGCCGCGCTCGCCCACGCCGCCGGAATCGAGATGTCGACGCATCTGTTCTCGGAAGTCAGCGCGCATCTGCTCTGCGTGACGCCGACCGCGCACTGGCTGGAATATGTCGACTGGGCCGACGCCGTGCTGGCGAGCCGGCTCGCGATCAAGGACGGCTACGCGCTGCCGAGCGAGGCGCCGGGCAACGGGATTGCGTGGGACGAGGATGCGGTCGCGAGATATTTCGTTGGATGAGACGGGCGTCCGGTCTCCTGCCAGCATCGGACGGAGTGGTTATCGCATCCGAGGTCGCAGATGGGCCAGAAACGGACCCGCTCACAGTTTCGATTTAGACCGGTTTACGCCCTCGTAACTTTGAAAAGACCAATTGATGCTTCGATGTAGATCGACGTTGATCTCCTTTGGAAATTGCACGGGCGGACATTTTTCTATCTGTCGCAGCAGGTCAGAGGCAGCGCGCAAATATTCTTCGGTTTTTTCAGGATTTACGAGGGATGGCGGGGACTTCATCGTCCCGTCGGGTTTGTAGAGAAGGCTTACCCAAATTGTCGGCCCTATCCGCGGGCGCTTCCAGCACTTCTCAAAAGTTGCTTTGATTGCTGCTGACATGCTCTGGTGCGGCTCTTCACGCTCGAATTTGAAGACTTGAGTAAAACCACGCCGCACTCGTTTAAAGGGATCGACAATATACGGCTGACATTGGCGCAGCTTGTTGAGCGCAATTTCGACGTCAGCTCGGAAATCGCCACTGTCGATTGGAGACAAGACTTCAGGTTCCCCAACGACCATGCCGTCAGATCCAATCGTTACATTTAGTGCAAGCTCATTTTGCAATTTGCCCGGCTGGCTCAGGAAGCACTTTTTGGTATGGGCGGCGTATTCGGCTAGCTGCCACTCCGTGTATATCGGCGCCCCCGTCGAAGGGTCTTTGTTCTGAGCGAAGGCGGAGGTCGTTGAAAAGACCAGCAGCGCCAGCAAGAAATACCGCATAATATGATCCGGTCTGCGTTGGTGCGCGGATGCCAGTTTTCCCGCTCACAATTGTAAATTGTGGGCTTCGAATGTCTGCTCCGGGGCACAAGCCGCAGATCACGCTCACGGCTAGTGACTTCCGCCTTACGTTGGTGAGCCGACATCTATTTGCGCGCGCTGCTAGACCCGCACTGCGGCGATCATGTTCAACTCGACGGGAGCGCCCCGCGGCAGTTCGGCGACGCCGACGGAAGTCCGAGCGTGACGGCCGCGCTCGCCGAGGCGCGCGATCAGGCGGTCGGAGGCGCCGTTCATGACCTGCGACTGCTGGGTGAACCCGGGCGCCGAGGCGACGTAGCCGACGATCTGCAGGACCTGGACGATCCTGTCCTCGCCGCCGGTGGCGTGGTTGACGGCCGCGAGGCAGAGATCGGCGCAGAGGGCCGCGGCCTCCTGTGCGGCCGCGATCGGGACATCGGCCCCGACCTTGCCCGCATAGAGCAGGTCTTCGCCGCGGCGCGGCAGCTGGCCGCTGACATAGGCAAGGCCGCCATGGATGATGACAGGCAGATAGTTGCCGCCGGGCTTGTTGACGCTGCTCATGTCGATGATCCGCCTGTTGTTCTGTCCCTCGCAGCGGCGGATGCGCCACGGAAACGCATCGAGGTCGTCGCGCCGTTTGAGCCTCGACCATTGCAGGCGGCCCGCCGGCGATCAAGTCTGCGCAGCTCGATCGGCCCGGCAACAGATCGACGGCCCTGCATTGCCCGACCGCAAGGCACGCGATATCGGTGTGTCATGACGTCCTGGCGCCCGCACTCCCGCATCCGCGTCGTTGCGCTCGGCCTGCACTGGCGCGAGGGCCGGCTGCTCGCGGCGGAGGTGCGCGACGATGCGGGACGGCTCAAGGGCGTGCGGCCGCTCGGCGGCGAGATCGAGTTCGGCGAAAGCTGGCAGACCGCGCTGCTGCGCGAGTTCAGCGAGGAGCTCGGGATCGAGGTGACCGTCACGGGCGAACCGCTGCTGATGGAGAACATCTTCGTGCACGAGGGGGCCACCGGGCATGAGGTGATGTTCATCGCGGAGGTGGCGTTTCCGGACCGCGCCTTCAGCGGGCAGGATCGCATCGATTTTCGCGAGGACGACGGCGAGCCGATGATCGCCCGCTGGTTCGACCTGGCCGAACTCGACGGCGGGGGCGGGCCTGATCTCTTTCCGACGGGACTGAAGGGCCTGCTGCTGGCTGGGAGGAGGACGCCCGGCTGAGCCGAGTCCCTGGTTTATCCCGGGGCGCGGCGGCCGGTCCGTCTTCGCTCTTCGAGCTCCGCCGGACACGCTTCGCCATTTTTGGGTGTGGCTGCGCCACGCGTAGCCGGTTGGCGAAGCGTGGTGGGCACGACAGGGATCGAACCTGTGACCCCTACCATGTCAAGGTAGTGCTCTCCCGCTGAGCTACGTGCCCTAAAGTCCACTTACGTCGGGTGGGGGTCCCTATAACGGCTCATCGGAGCGCGCGCAAGGACGGATGGTGGCCGATTTAGGCCGCCAGCATCTTGTTCACTTCGCTGACCAATTCGCGCAGATGCACCGGCTTGGACAGCACCTTGGCGTTCTTGGGGGCGTCCGAATCCGAATTCAGGGCGACCGCGGCGAAGCCGGTGATGAACATGATCTTGATGTCGGGATCGAGTTCCGAGGCCCGGCGGGCGAGCTCGATTCCGTCCATTTCCGGCATCACGATGTCGGTCAGAAGCATCTCGAACGGCTCTTCCCGGAGCCGCTGATAGGCGGCCATGCCGTTGTCGTGGGACGACACCTGAAAACCGGCGTTTTCCAGCGCCTTGACCAGGAATCGGCGCATGTCGTTGTCGTCTTCGGCGAGCAGGATTTTGGGCATGGTGGGAAACGTCGATCCTTGAGAGGACATCAGCTGTGTCACTAAGCCCGACAGTGGGTAAATTTGGGGTGAAAATCTTGACCCGGGCCCGCCGCGCTGGCCGACCTTGTGGACCCGAACGTGGCCGGAATCAATCGATGCGAGGCGGCCGGCGCCCGGCCCGATGCCCGCACGGTTAAGAGAAGTTCCAGCGACGATGGCACTTTTTCGCTTGGCAGAGCCGTTGCGATTCCGGACAATGACGACACATAAGACCTGCGCGATTGGCCGAATCGACGCATGCGGGCCGTGGCCGGGGCTTGCCGAGGTGCCGGATCTTCAGGCCTGACGGGGCGAAGCCTGAGAAGCAGGGAAGAAGCCTGAGAAGATGACCCGGTTTGACGGCGAGGTGTCGCCAGCCTTCGAGATCGTGGAGCCCGCCGAATGGTGCGCGCCCATCATCTTCAACTCGCCCCATTCCGGCTCGACCTATCCGGACGATTTCGTGGCCGCCTCGCGCATCGACCTGCCGACGCTGCGGCGCTCCGAAGATTCCTTCATGGACGAGCTGACCGGTCATCTCGCCGAGCGCGGCTTTCCGACGGTGCGGGTGCACTTTCCCCGCTCCTATGTCGACGTCAACCGCGAGCCCTATGAGCTCGATCCCCGCATGTTCACCGGCCGCCTGCCGAGCTTCGCCAACACCCGGTCGATGCGGGTCGCCGGCGGCCTCGGCACCATCCCGCGGGTGGTCGGCGACGGCCAGGAGATCTATCGCGAGCGCATCTCGGTCGACGAGGCGCTGGCGCGGATCGAGACGCTCTACAAGCCCTACCACCGGGCGCTGCGCCGGCTGATCAACAAGGTGCATCAGATGTTCGGCACCGTGGTGCTGGTCGACTGCCATTCGATGCCTTCGGTCGGCGTCTCGCGCGACGAGCCGCGCCGGCCGGACGTCGTGATCGGCGATCGCTACGGCACGAGCTGCAGCCCGCTGCTGACCGACCGGGTCGAGGAGACCATGGCCGGACTCGGCTATTCGATCGGACGCAACAAGCCCTATGCCGGCGGCTTCATCACCGAGCATTACGGCAACCCGGCGAGCGGCCTGCACACGGTCCAGCTGGAACTGAACCGGGCGATCTACATGGACGAACGGAGGCGCGAGCGCGGTCCGCGCTTCGAGCAGGTCGCCGCCGATTTCTCGGTGCTGGCCGACGTGCTGGCGACGACGATCCCGTTCGGCGATCTCGGGCCCTTCCAGGCGGCCGCGGAATAGACGCGCGATCTTTTTCCAAAGAGGTAAGACCTGACGGTCGCCGATCCGCGCGAACGCATTTTCGCTTGCGGGACATGCGCGCGTGAAAGCGAAGATCGCGACCAAAAGAAAAAGAAAATCGAGGCCAAAAGAAAAAAGGGCCGCTTGAATGAACAAGCGGCCCAAGTCTAGGGAGGAAACGCCCAAGGAGGGCAGCGGTAACGCAGAGCGCTACCGCACCGCAACAATATGCGGCCGCGCCGCACAAAGTGCAAGGGCTTTTACGCCGTTTCCCATGCAAAAAACACAGAGCTCGAATGCTCAAAGAGAAACCTAGATTCAGTTGTTTTGATAAGGAAATTCAATGGGTTGATAATTGTTTGCACACGAACGAAGCATGTTCGGAACTAAGTTTTCAACGCAATGATCGATATTTGGTCGTCAGATGGCTGCGATGTCGGCACGCCCCGAGGTATCCAAAATACCAGGGAGCAAATCAAGTCAGCGCTGCACCCCGGAAGCGATTTGAGCTAGGCAGAACGAACGTTCATTCCACTTTCACTTCGAGGGGTTCGCCGTGACGGTGATCGACTTTTCCGCCTTCATCGAACGGCTGGCGACGGCGTCCGGCGAAACCATCCTGCCGTTCTTCCGCACCTCGCTGTCGATCGACGACAAGAGCAAGACCAAGGATTTCGATCCGGTCACCGAGGCCGATCGCGCCGCCGAGGCGGTGATGCGGCGCCTGATCAAGGCCAACTTCCCCCAGCACGGCATCGTCGGCGAGGAATTCGGCAATGAGCGCGAGGACGCCGACTATGTCTGGGTGCTCGACCCCATCGACGGCACCAAGTCCTTCATCGGCGGGTTTCCGATCTGGGGGACGCTGATCGCGCTGCTGCACAAGGGCACGCCGGTGTTCGGCATGATGCACCAGCCCTTCATCGGCGAGCGCTTTTCGGGCGACAACGGTTCGGCCAGTTACAAAGGCCCCTCCGGCGAGCGCCGGCTGCAGGTGCGCCGCTGCGCCTCGCTCTCGGAGGCGACGACCTACACCACCAGCCCGCTGCTGATGAACGACAACGACCGCGCCATCTTCGGCCGGATCGAGAAGGGCGCGCGGCTGTCGCGCTATGGCGGCGACTGCTACTCCTATTGCATGCTGGCCGCCGGCCATGTCGATCTCGTGGTCGAGACCGAACTGAAGCCCTACGACATCGCCGCCCTGATCCCGATCGTGACCGGAGCCGGCGGCATCGTGACCACCTGGGAAGGCGAGCCGGCCCAGGGCGGCGGCCGCATCGTCGCCGCCGGCGATGCCAGGGTCCATGAAGAGGCGCTGAAACTGCTCAAGGCCTGAAGCTGAGCCAGCAGGGCGCGACGCTGGTCGGCGACACGCCCGAGCATTTCCGCGCCTTCATCGCGGACGAAACGGCGAAGTGGGCGAAGGTGGACTCCGGCGTGGAGACGGCGAAGTCGCGCGTCCCCTCACACGGCCGCCGCGCGAAGATGCTCCACCAGCATCTTGGCCGGCCGCGGCAGCGCCTTGAAGCTGCGGGCGCAGATCACGAGCCTGCGATTGGCCCAGGCATCGCGCAGGCGAACCACCGCGAGCGGCATCAGCCTCGCGCAGCGGCGCGCGGCGGCTTCGGGCACCAGCGCGACGCCGACATCGGCGGCGACCATCTGGCAGATCGCGTCGAAATCGCGCAGGCGCGCCCGGACATGCGGACGCATGCCGAGCCGCGCGGCGTGCCGCGCGATATGGACCTGGAGCGCGGTCGCGCTGGTCAGCCCGACGAAGTCGCAGGTCCCGGCCTCCTTGAAATCGATCTGGCGGCGCCCGGCGAACGGGCCGCGGCGCGACGTCACCAGCGTCAGGCGATCCTCGCCGAACAGGAAGCGCTCGATGTGATCGGGTAGCGCATGCTCGGCGGCGAAGCCGAGATCGGCGGCGCCGGCGGTGATGGCCGCGGCGATGTCGGTACTCTCGCGCTCCTCGATGTCGACGGCGAGGTCGCGATGCTCGCGCAGGAAGCCGGCGAGCGCCCGCGGCAGATGCTCCGACAGGCCCGACGTGTTGGCGAGCAGATGCACGCCGGCGCGGACGCCGCTGGCAAAACCGGCGAGATCGCCGCGCATGGCCTCGATCTGGTGGATCACGAGCCGGGCATGGTCGAGCAGGCTCTCGCCGGCCGCGGTCAGTTCGACGCCGCGGCGGCCGCGCTTGAGCAGGGCGACACCGAGCGCATCCTCGAGCCCCTTGATGCGCGCGCTGGCCGAGGCCAGCGCCAGGTTCGACCGCGCCGCGCCGCGGGTGATGCTGCGCTGGTCGGCCACCGCGACGAACAGCTGGAGGTCAACGAGATCGAACCGCATCGCAGGCTCCCCAGCCTTCGTTTCCAACGAAGGCTTGCTCCGGAACCTCCAGATTGTGCCGGGACGCGGCTTGGGTCAATGTGGCCGGCATGATCGATCCACTCCTCATCCTCATCGCCGCGGTGTTCCTGCTCGCCGGATTCGTCAAGGGCGTGGTCGGGCTCGGCCTGCCGACGGTCTCGATGGGCCTGCTGGCCGTCAGCATGGCGCCGAGCCGCGCCATCGCCATCGTGATCGTGCCGGCCATCGTCACCAACATCTGGCAGACCTTCGTCGGCCCCTATCTGCGCGACATCATCCGGCGACTGTGGCCGCTGATGATCGGCACCGTGATCGGCTGCTGGCTCAATGCCGGCGCCCTGACGGGTCCGCATGCGCGCTACGGCACCATCGTGCTCGGCGTGCTACTGATCGTCTATGCCGTGATCGGCCTGAACAAGTTCCAGTTCCGCGTCGCGCCGCAGAACGAGAAATGGGTCGGCGGCGTGGTCGGGGTGATTACCGGCGTGATCTCGGCCTCCACAGGCGTGCAGGTGATTCCCTCGATGCCGTTCATACAGGCAATCGGCATGGAGAAGGACGAGATGGTGCAGGCGCTCGGCGTGTTCTTCACCACCGCGACGCTGGCGCTCGCCTTCAGCCTGACTTCGGGCGGCTTGCTGACACCGGCCAATGCCGTGCCCGGCGCGGTCGGCCTCGCCATGGCCTTCGTCGGCATGTTCATCGGCCAGTCGGTGCGGGCCCGGATGCCGGCGGAGGCGTTCCGCCGCTGGTTCCTGATCGCGATGGTCCTGCTCGGCCTCTATCTCACCGGCAGCGCGCTGGCGGAGGAGTTCGGCTGAGCCTACCGCGCCTCCAGCATGGCGACGCGGATGCCGAGATAGATGAAGACGCCGCCGAGCGCGCGGTTGATCCAGGCGATCGCGTCGCCCGAGGTCCGCAGCCGGTCGGCCGCCCTGGCCGCGAACGCCGCCAGCACCAGGCACCACAGCGTTCCCGTGCAGATGAAGATCAGGCCGAGCGCGAGGAAGGCGAGCGGCTTGTGGGCGGAGTCGGCTGCGACGAATTGAGGCAGGAAGGCCAGGAAGAACAGCGCGACCTTGGGATTGAGCGCGTTGGTGAAGACGCCCTGGAGAAAGACCCGCCGCAGCGAGGCGACGCGGGCCGGCTCGCCGATCGCCGCCATCAGTGGCGGCTTCGACCACAGCATCGAAACGCCGCTGACGACGAGATAGGCCGCACCGGCCAGCTTGAGCAGCGAGAAGGCGGTCGAGGAGGCCATCAGCAGCGCCGACAGGCCGATCGCCGCGCAAGCGACGTGGAAGAAGCAGCCGCAACCGATGCCGAGGGCGGCCGCGGCACCGCCACGCCACCCCATCTGCATGCTCCGGCCGATCACATAGACCGAGTCCGGCCCCGGCGTGACGTTCAGCAGCACGCCCGACAGGACGAACAGCCAGATTTCGTGAATGCCCAGCATGCCGGCGCCCCCTGCCGCCGGACCGGGCGGCTCGCACCGCCGGGCATAATCAATCGGTCCGCCGGCGTCCACCACGGGAACCGCATCGGGTTTGCGACGAATTTGCAATGCGGATGATCCTTTCGCGCGCGCCCATCTGCTCTATAAGTCTGGGGTTGTGGGTGCGGGATTCGAGGCGAGCGCCACGCGGTGGCCGGTCCGGTCCCTGGAGTCGGAACATGGAAAGACGTCTGGCTGCCATCGTCTGCGCCGATGTCGCCGGCTATTCGCGGATGATGGGCCGCGACGAGGCCGGCACCCATGCGGCCTTCAAGGCCCATCGCAGCGCGGTGTATCCGATCATCCTCAATCATGGCGGTCGCGTCGTGAAGAACACCGGCGACGGCTTCCTGCTCGAGTTCCCCTCGATCGTCGGCGCGGCCCAGGCCGCGATCGCGATGCAGACGCTGATGGCGGAGCGCAACCGGCATCTGCCGGCCGACCGCGCCATGCAGTTCCGCATCGGCATCCACATGGGCGACGTCATCGCCGATGAGGACGAGGTGTTTGGCGACGACGTCAATATCGCGGTCCGCCTCGAATCGGTGTCGGGCCCCGGCGGCTTCGCGATGTCGGCCAAGGCGTTCGAGGAGGCCAAGAAGCATCTCGACGTGACGCTGGCCGATGCCGGCAGCCACGCTTTCAAGAACATCAGGGACCCGATCCGGGTCTGGGCCTGGATGCCGGAAGGTGCCGCCGCCGCCGTGCCCGCGCAGAAGGAGGGAGCCGCGCTCTCGCAGCAGTACCGCACCGCCATCGTCGGCGTGCTGCCCTTTGCCAATCTCAGCGACGCCCAGGACGAATATTTCTCCGACGGCCTCACCGAGGATCTGATCCACGCGCTGTCGCTGCAATCCTTCTATCGGGTGCTCAGCCGCAACGCGACCTTCGCCTACAAGGACCGCGGCGTCGGCTCCCGCGTGATCGCGCGCGAGATCGACGCCACCTATCTGATCCAGGGCTCGGTGCGGCGCGCCGGCGCCAAGGTCCGCGTCACGGCCGAGCTGATCGCGCCGGAAACGGGCGAGCAGCTCTGGACCGGCCGCTACGATCGCGACATCGGCGATCTGTTCGCGATGCAGGACGAGATCACCACGCATCTGTCGGCGGCGATCGCCACCGAGATCGTCCGGGCGGAGGCCTCGGCACCGGCGCGGCTCGCGACCGACGTGACGGCCTGGGACCGCTTCCTCAAGGGCCTGTCGCATTACTACCGGCAGACGCGGGAGGATATGGAGGCGGCGATCGCGCTGTTCCGCGAAGCCATCGGCGTCGATCCCAACCTCTCGATCGCGCATGCCTATCTGGCCACGACGCAGATCCAGAGCATCCAGTTCGGCTGGGTCAAGGGAACGCAGCAGATGTGGGCGGAGGCGATGGACTCGGCCGAAACCAGCGTCCGGCTCGACCCGCGCTCGTCCTTTGCCTTCTCGATCCTGTCATGGGTCCACGGCATGGAGGGACACTACGACACGGCCATGGACGCCGCCCGGCGCGCGGTCGCCCTCAACCCCTATGACATGGGCGCCCGCGGCGTGCTCGGCATCTGCCATTTCATCACCGGCGAACACCACGAAGCGATCGAATTGTTCTCGATGGCCGCACAGCGCGGCAACAGCGATCCGCGCTACCAATGGGCGACGCTGAACGCCTTCAGCCATTACCTGCTGGGGCACTACGATGCCACGCTGTCCTGGGCCCGCGAGCAGCTCTACGTCAACCCGAACCACATGCAGGCCCTGGCAATCCGCGCCGCGGCGCTGGCACAGCTCGACCGCACCGAGGAGGCGAAGACCGCCGCCAGCATGCTGATGGACCACCATCCGACCCTCAACGTCGAGCGCCACCTGCGCAATTTCCACTGGAAGCGGCCCGAGGACCTCGCCCATTACCGCGATGGCCTGATCAAGGCCGGCGTGCCGCCGCGCAAGCTCGTGCTGATCCAGAGCGACGTCAGGCGCGCGGCGGAGTCCTGACGGGGCACCGGCGCGCACCGAGGCCATTCCGTCTGTGGACGGGACAGTGAACTTGGCCACACTTTGCCACACGCGGAAGTAGTATGCTGCGGCGTCGGATAGCCGGCACTCCCCCGCCCCGACCGGCGCGACCGTTTTCACGATCAACTCATTTCAGGAGACCGGGCCCATGCATGACCCCGCCTCGAAGCCGCCCTTCGATCCCTCGCTTCCGGTCTCAGCGGACAACCCCTGCCCGTTCCTGCGCGGGCTCGTCGGCGAAGGTTTCGTGGACGGCGGCACCGTCCCGCTGCTGACGCTGTCGCAGCGCATCGCGAACGCGACCGGAGAGACGGGGCTGAAGAAGGTGTCGGCCCGCATCCAGGTGCGCGGAGTCGCAATGATCGCCAACGGCTTCGGGCATATGCTGAAGAGCCTCCGCTCGGGCGCGCAGCTCGATGCGCTGCGCGGCGGCCCGCTCGACAAGCACGGCGCCGGCTCCCGCATCCTCGGGGTCGACGGCAAGGTCGACGAGAGCGAGATCGACCGGCTGGCAAGATTCGGACGCGCCTACGCCGATCCCGACGGAGGCGGCGTCGAACCCGGCCTCAACGCCGCGGAGATCGACGCCTTCATGCGCGAGAATCGCAAGCGCGCCGGCGACGCCTCGCGCTGGTATTATCCGCTGCTGATGAAGTTCGAATGGCCGGTGCTGCTCAAGATCATGGGCAAGGGGACCGGCGAGGATCGCTATCTCAGCGTTGCCGAAGTGCGCACGCTGTTCGACGAGCGCCAATTCCCGGACCGCATCAATCGCCGAATCCTCTCGCAACCCATGTTGTCGGCGTGCCAGCTCCGCTTTCGCTGGGCGTTCGCACTGACCGGCCTCGTCGTCGCCCTCGGCCTTGCGGCGCTGGTCGCCATCGCCGAATTCCCGGATCAGGTCCGGGCCGCGCTGCCGCCCAAGGGACTGCTGGCCCAATTGCTGCCGCCACCTCTGCCGACGCTGCCGGAGACGACAAGCGCCTATTGGCTGGAGCAGAACTGGTCGCTGAAGGATCGCCACTGGTTTCACCATGCCAGCCAGGGCACCGCGACCTTCCCGGTGCCCTACAACTGGTTCGTGGCGCTGGAGCAGCCGCGCCTGCATCTGGTCTCGAAGCCGGGCCTGATGAAGGACAGCGCCTATCTCGAGCGCTTCGGCTTCATCCCGAGCCCGCAAACGATCCAGACCGATCCGGTGACGCTGCGCCGGTTCGGCTACGCCAATGTCTACGAGACCACGCAGGTGCCGGACTGGTCGACCCGGTGGACGGCAGCGGACAATGTCGACGGGCTGCCGGTCGGCTTCGCGCGGATGACCGGCGTCGTCGATCCCGCGACCGGCCGCCGCGAGGAGGACAGGATCGGACTGACCTGCGCGGCCTGCCACACCGGGCAGATCCACTACAAGGGCGTCGCCGTGCGATTCGACGGCGGCCCCGCGATGACCGACCTGAAGAAGCTCGAACTGGCGACCGGCCTGTCGATCGCCTACACGCTCTACGTCCCGTTCCGCTTCCAGCGCTTTGCCGATCGCGTGCTCGGTCCCGATGCGAGCCCGACGGAGCTCAGCGCGCTCAGACAGAAGCTTGGCGCCGTCGGCAGCTTCCTGGTCGATTGGGTCAAGACCTACGACAAGACGATCGAGGGCAAGACCACCTGGGACGGCCGGCAGCAGCAGGACACCGAGGAAGGCTTCGGCCGTCTCGACGCACTCAACCGGATCGGCAACCAGGTGTTCTCACAGGATTTCGCGATCAGCGGCGTCAAGGGCTTCGAGAAGAATCTGCACGCCCAGGACGCGCCGGTCAGCTATCCCGCGATCTGGACCGTGCCGTGGTTCAAATACGCCCAGTACGACGCCTCGATCGAGCAGCCGCTGATTCGCAATGCCGGCGAGGCGCTCGGCGTGACGGCGCTGCTCAATCTGTCCGATGCCTATCCGCAGGACCGGATCTGGCGCTCCTCGGTACACATCCGGACCCTGGGCTGGATCGAGGAGATGTTGAGGGGCCCCGATCCGTTCAAGCTCGCCGATGCCGCCGCCCAGCCGAAATTCGGCGGGCTGCTCGCGCCGAAATGGCCCTCGCAGGTGCTCGACGATGCCTGGAAGCTGAAGCCCGATCGCGTCGAACGCGGCCGCGCCATCTATGCCGAGATGTGCTCCGGCTGCCATTTGCCGGCCGTGGACACGCCGGCCTTCTGGTCGTCCCGACATTGGGAGCCGAGCGGCGACAGCAAGGTGCTGAACGCGGTGACGATCCCCACCGACGAGATCAGGACCGATCCCGAACAATCGCTGATCCTCGGCAACAGGATCGTCGACGTGCCGGGCTATCTGAAGATCAACACGGCGGACCTGAAGACCTGGTGGGACTGCGATGCGCCGACCGCGAGCTCGCAGACCCAGATGGTCTATGCGCTCGGCCTGATGACCGTGGTCGATCTCGTCGCGCGCAAATGGATGGACGACGACAAGACGCCGGAGGAGGAGCGGGCCAAATTGTGGAATCTGGCGCGCAAGAACTGTCTCAATCCGGCGCCCGGACCGCGCTACCGCGCCCGGCCGCTCAACGGCATCTGGGCCACGGCGCCCTATCTGCACAACGGGTCGGTGCCGTCGCTGTACTGGCTCCTGAAGCCCGCGGCTGAACGCCCCACTTCGTTCTGCATGGGGCGGCGCGACTATGATCCCGCCACCGTCGGCTTTGCGGTCGTGCCGGGCGAGACCTGCAAGACCGGCGAGACGCAATTTTCCGCCACCGGACCTGACGGCAAGCCGGTGCAGGGCAACAGCGTGCTCGGCCATTCCTTCGAGCGAAAGGACGGCGATCCGAAGCGCCCGGGCGTCATCGGCCGCGCGTTCAGGGACGATGCGGAGCGCTACGATCTGATCGAGTATCTGAAGACGCTGTAGTCAGGGCCTCGTCGTCATGGCCGGGCTTGTCCCGGCCGTGACGGGAGATCGTCGAGCGATCGGCGCCTCCCGCACGGAAGAGCGAAGCTATGCTCGCCCGCGTGCCTCACCCGAACAGCGGCGTGCCCGGCACGAAGGCATCGAAGGCGGCCCAGAACTGGGTGCGGTAGCGATCCTGCTCCTGCAGGATTTCGTGCTTGGCGCCGGCGATCACGAGGTGCGAGCCGGCGCGCAAATGATAGGCGAACTCCTCGATCGCCGCGGTCGAGACTACCGTGTCGTTGGAAGCCGCCAGCATCAGGATCGGCTGGCGGATCTCCGAAGGGTAGCTCATGCCCCTGAAGGTGTGCATCGCGCGGAAGGCGGTATCGGCCCAGGCCACGGTCGGCGAGGCCAGTCCCAGCGTCGGGTCCTCCTCGAGGATCGCGGCGTTGCGCGCGTAGCGCACGGGATCGCTGGTGAGGGGATTGTTGATGAAGGGATCGAGCCCGGTGATGCGGTCGCTGCCGCCCGGGACGTAACGGCCGCCCTGCCCCAGAAGCCGCATCGTCCGGAGCAGCGCCCGCACCGGAAACGAGGTGGCGCGGCCGGGCAGGTCGATCATCGGCGCCGTCAGCACCATGCGATCGAACCAGCGCTTGCCCGCATGCGCCACCCGCAGCATCACCGCGCCGCCCATGGAATGGGCGAGCGCGAAGAAGGGTGGCGGGCAATCGGGCAGCACCACCTGCTGCACGAAGGTCTCGACATCGATCTCGAAATCGGAAAAGTCCCGCACATAGCCCTTGCGCGGATCGCGCAGGCGCCGCGAGGAATGGCCCTGCCCGCGCCAGTCGATCATCGCCACGGCGAAGCCGCGGTCGCGCAAGTCCCGCACGGTCTCGAAATATTTCTCGATCTGTTCGCTGCGCCCGGTGAAGACGCAGACCGTTCCCTTGCGGCCCGCCGGTGGTGCCCAGCGCGCGAAGCGCAGTTCGGCTCCGTCGGGCGTCTTGATGGTGCCGCTGACGACGTTTTCAGGGACGGGATTGGACGGGATCGAGACCAGCGTCATTGGCAAAATGTACGGGAAATCAAGGGGCGGGAGCGCCGAAAAGGCGCCATTGCCGCCCTCTTGAACGCCGTCTCGGCTCACCCATATCATTTTCGTGCAGGCCGCTACCAGTGTTTCGGAACCGGAACATCAGGCTGCACACAGACAAGCCCGGCCCGATTGGCGGGCGGGTTGCCAACAGTCGCTCAATGGAGGACTTGACCATGCGTACCTACGATCTGACCCCCTTCTATCGTTCCACCGTCGGCTTCGACCGTCTCTTCAACCTGCTCGACCAGGCCGGTTCGGACGGTAGCCCCGGTTATCCCCCCTACAATATCGAGCGCACCGGCGAGAACGCCTACCGCATCACCGTTGCGGTCTCCGGCTTCTCCAAGGACGAGCTCTCCATCGTCGCGAAGGAAAACACGCTGACGATCAAGGGCGAGAAAGTCGCCAACGAGAACTCGACGTCCGAAGTGCTCTATCGCGGCATCGCCGCCCGCGCCTTCGAGCGCGCCTTCCAGCTTGCCGATTTCGTGCAGGTGAAGGACGCCTCGCTCGAGAACGGGCTGCTCCATGTCGACCTCGTGCGCGAGATTCCCGAGGCCAAGAAGCCGCGCCAGATCGCGATCAACACCGGCGCGACCTCCGCGCAAGTGATCGAGAACGCAGCCGCGCAGGCCGCCTGAGCCAAACGACTTCCAGGTTGCGAAAACGCCCCGGTGCCCCGGGGCGTTTTTTTCTGGCCTCACATCTCTCCGATGTCGTCCCGGCGCAGGCCGGGATCCATCAACTCAGGAAGAAGATTGGCGACGACTTCGAATTCGGTAATCGGATCTGCCGCAGCCGACGGACATCGCGATAGGAGTCCTGGCTTTCGCCAGAACGACACCGAGGCTGTTGCACCAACCCGCGCCTCACCAAGCGACGCAAATCAGTCCAGCCCCTGCACCGCCGGCATCTCCTGCGTCGGCAGGATGGTTGGGGCCGGCTTGGCCTGGCCGACCGTGGAAGATGTGGCCTGCGGCGCCGCCTCGGCTGGCCTCCCCTGTACGGCAGCGGTCTGCTGCGGGGGCTGCGCCTGGGGCGCCGACGCTTCGGCGCGCGGTGGAGCAGCCTTTGGCAGAGGTACGCTGCTTCTGGCGACATGGGGGATCGGAGCCGGCGGGCGGGGCGGACCGCCGCGGACCACGGTTGGCGGCGGCAAGGCGCTGCGCGGTCCGTCGGGCATGACGGCGCCCTCGTCATAGGCCGGCGCCATGCCGTAGGCATCGACGGCGCGCATGAAGCGCAGGATGCGGCCGTCCCTCGCGTCGATCACCAGCCGGCCATCGTCGCCATGGTGATCGATCGCCGCGATGGTGTAGACGCCGCCGCGCAGGCGGGGAATTCCGAGCGGCGAAAAGCCGTTCTCGCGTAGCACCGCATAGACCTCGGTGGCCGGCAGCAACATCGGGCCGGGGCCCGGCTCATCCGTGCCGTAGCCGTAGCGCGGCGGCGGGGCGTAGGGCCCGTCGAAATCGGACACGGCGATCACGCTCGCGCGCGCCGCGCCGTTCGCCGGCACCTGCGCCTCGGCGGCTGTTGCCACCAGCGCCAGCGCAGCCGCCACACATCCTGTGAAAAACCTCATGGTCCAACGCTCCTGTTGAAGCCCCGGAACGGCGCGCGCTGTTTCGCTTCTCGTGGCGTGGCGCGCCTTCCGAAGGTCAGAACCGAAGCTTCGTGCCGGATTCCGGCACCCGCGGGGCCGCATCAGGGCGCGTTTGCTTCAAAACAGGGGCCACACCGCCATCGAAGCCCGGATTGACTCCTTGGGAATCGGGACTTGCGCGCGCTTGTGTGCTAGACAAAAATTTGGCAAGGTGATGGTTAGGACAGGAAGACTGTCTCAATTTTGCTTGCGATCCCGGCATAGGGATTGCAACGAAAGTTGGTGCTTTCGAGCGCCAGGAAGGCAACAGGCAAAGCCGTTCTCGGGGACGTAGAACGCCTTGGCCTGACTTAAAGAAAATGCGGCTCGCAGAGGACGAGCGGTGGCCCAGAAGCGGGTGCCGCGGGACGCCAAAGGTGCGCCGAAGATGGCGGTGAGGCAGCTTGCCGCATGGAGAGGACAGGACAATGAACGGGTCGCAATTCGAGCGCGCAAACATCGTGGCAGAAGAGCTGTCGGCGACCGTCGCTTCGAAAACGACCGACCCGATCCAGGAACACAATTGCCGCCCGCCGGCCGAAGGCCTCTACGATCCGAGCCTGGAGAAGGATAGCTGCGGCGTCGGCTTCATCGCCAACATCAAGGGCAAGAAGTCGCACGAAATCGTCTCGGACGCGCTCAACATCCTCTGCAATCTCGAGCACCGCGGCGCGGTCGGCGCCGATCCGCGTGCCGGCGACGGCGCCGGAATCCTGGTGCAGATCCCCCACGCCTTCTTCAGCCGCAAGGCGAAGGAGCTCGGCTTCGCGCTGCCCAATCCCGGCGAATACGCCATCGGCGCGCTGTTCATGCCGCGCGACACCGCCTGGCGCAACGTCATCAAGAGCATCATCGCCGACCAGATCAAGGCGGAAGGCCTGACCCTGCTCGGCTGGCGCGACGTGCCGACCGACAATTCCTCGCTCGGCGTCACCGTGAAGCCGACCGAGCCGGCCTGCATGCAGGTGTTCATCGGCCGCAATGGCACCGCCAAGACCGAGGACGAGTTCGAGCGCCGGCTCTACATCCTGCGCAAGTCGATCTCGCAGGCGATCTACCAGCGCCGCGACCGCGGGCTCGCCGGCTATTATCCCTGCTCGATGTCCTGCCGGACCGTGATCTACAAGGGCATGTTCCTCGCCGACCAGCTCGGCAAGTACTATCCCGACCTGCACGAGGCCGACTTCGAGAGCGCGCTGGCGCTGGTGCATCAGCGCTTCTCGACCAACACCTTCCCGGCCTGGTCGCTGGCGCATCCCTATCGCATGATCGCCCATAACGGCGAGATCAACACGCTGCGCGGCAACACCAACTGGATGGCGGCGCGCCAGGCCTCGGTGAGCTCCGAGCTTTACGGCAAGGACATCAACCGGCTCTGGCCGATTTCCTATGAAGGCCAGTCCGACACCGCCTGTTTCGACAACGCGCTCGAATTCCTGGTGCAGGGCGGCTACTCGCTGCCGCATGCGGTGATGATGATGATCCCGGAGGCCTGGGCCGGCAATCCGCTGATGGACGAGAGGCGTCGCGCCTTCTACGAATATCACGCCGCGCTGATGGAGCCGTGGGACGGCCCCGCCGCGATCGCCTTCACCGACGGCCGGCAGATCGGCGCCACGCTGGATCGCAACGGCCTGCGGCCCGCACGCTATCTCGTCACCAAGGACGACCGCATCGTGATGGCGTCCGAGATGGGCGTGCTGACCATCCCCGAGGACCAGATCATCACCAAGTGGCGCCTGCAGCCCGGCAAGATGCTGCTGGTCGACCTCGAGCAGGGCCGCCTGATCCCCGACGACGAGATCAAGGCGCAGCTCGCCGCCAGCCATCCCTACAAGGAGTGGCTGGAGCGGACCCAGATCGTGCTCGAGGACCTGCCGAAGGTGCCGACGACGGGCGTGCGCTCGAACCTGTCGCTGCTCGACCGGCAGCAGGCGTTCGGCTACAGCCAGGAAGACATCACCATCCTGATGACGCCGATGGCGGCCACCGGCGAGGAAGCCGCGGGCTCGATGGGCAACGACACGCCGATCTCGGCGCTGTCGGACAAGGCCAAGCCGCTCTTCACCTATTTCAAGCAGAACTTCGCGCAGGTCACCAACCCGCCGATCGATCCGATCCGCGAGGAGCTGGTGATGAGCCTCGTCTCGATCATCGGGCCGCGGCCGAACCTGTTCGACCTGCAGGGCCTCGCCACTACCAAGCGTCTCGAGGTGCGCCAGCCGATCCTGACCGACGCGGACCTGGAAAAGATCCGCTCGATCTCGGAGGTGGCCGAGTCGCACTTCAAGTCGCGCACGCTGGACACCACCTTCCACGCCGGGCTCGGCGCGGCCGGCATGGACCAGGTGCTGGACGAGCTGTGCGCGCGCGCCGAAAGCGCGGTGCGCGAGGGCGTCAACATCATCATCCTGTCCGACCGCATGGTCGGCACCGATCGCGTGCCGATCCCCTCGCTGCTGGCCTGCGCCTCCGTGCACCATCACCTGATCCGCACCGGCCTGCGCACCTCGGTCGGCCTGGTGGTCGAATCCGGCGAGCCGCGCGAGGTCCATCACTTCGCGTGCCTGGCCGGCTACGGCGCCGAGGCGATCAACCCCTATCTCGCCTTCGAGACCATCATCGCGCTGAAGGACCGCCTGCCCGGCTCGCTCGACGACTACGAGATCGTCAAGCGCTACATCAAGTCGATCGGCAAGGGCCTCCTTAAGGTGATGTCCAAGATGGGCATCTCGACCTACCAGTCCTATTGCGGCGCGCAGATCTTCGACGCGGTCGGCCTCAAGGCCGACTTCGTCGCCAAGTTCTTCGCCGGCACGCACACCCGCGTCGAGGGCGTCGGCCTCGCCGAAATCGCCGAGGAGGCGGTGCGCCGCCATGCCGACGCATTCGGCGATGCGCAGGTCTACAAGAGCGCGCTCGATGTCGGCGGCGAATATGCCTACCGCACCCGCGGCGAGGACCATGCATGGACCGCGGAATCGGTGTCGCTGCTGCAGCACGCCGCGCGCGGCAATTCGCTGGAGCGCTACCGCGCCTTCGCCAAGATCCTCAACGAGCAGTCGGAGCGGCTGCTGACGCTGCGCGGCCTGTTCCGGATCAAGGGCGCCGAGGAGGAGAAGCGCAAGCCGGTGCCGATCGACCAAGTCGAGCCCGCCAAGGACATCGTCAAGCGTTTCGCGACGGGCGCGATGAGCTTCGGCTCGATCTCGCGCGAGGCGCACACCACGCTGGCGATCGCCATGAACCGGATCGGCGGCAAGTCGAACACCGGCGAGGGTGGCGAGGAAGCCGACCGCTTCAAGCCGCTGCCGAACGGCGATTCCATGCGCTCTGCGATCAAGCAGGTCGCCTCCGGCCGCTTCGGCGTCACCACGGAGTATCTCGTCAACTCCGACATGATGCAGATCAAGATGGCGCAGGGCGCCAAGCCCGGCGAAGGCGGCCAGCTGCCCGGCCACAAGGTCGACGCCACCATCGCCCGGGTCCGGCACTCGACGCCCGGCGTCGGCCTGATCTCGCCGCCGCCGCACCACGACATCTATTCGATCGAGGATCTGGCGCAGCTCATCTACGACCTCAAGAACGTCAATCCGGACGGCGACGTCTCGGTCAAGCTGGTGTCCGAGATCGGCGTCGGCACGGTCGCGGCGGGCGTCGCCAAGGCGCGCGCCGACCACGTCACCATCGCGGGCTTCGAGGGCGGCACCGGCGCTTCGCCGCTGACCTCGATCAAGCACGCCGGCAGCCCCTGGGAGATCGGCCTCGCCGAGACGCACCAGACCCTGGTGCGCGAGCGGCTGCGCAGCCGCATCGTGGTCCAGGTCGACGGCGGCTTCCGCACCGGCCGCGACGTCGTGATCGGCGCGCTGCTCGGCGCCGACGAGTTCGGCTTCGCCACCGCGCCGCTGATCGCGGCGGGCTGCATCATGATGCGCAAGTGCCATCTCAACACCTGCCCGGTCGGCGTCGCGACGCAGGATCCGGTGCTGCGCAAGCGCTTCACCGGCCAGCCCGAGCACGTCATCAACTACTTCTTCTTCGTCGCCGAGGAAGTCCGCGAGATCATGGCCTCGCTCGGCTTCCGGACCTTCAACGAGATGGTCGGACAGGTGCAGTTGCTCGACCAGACCAAGCTGGTGGCGCACTGGAAGGCCAAGGGCCTCGACTTCTCCAAGCTGTTCGTCAAGCAGAAGGAGGAGAAGGGCCAGAAGATCCATCACTCCGAGCGCCAGAACCATCATCTGGAGGCGGTGCTCGACCGCTCGCTGATCGAGAAGGCGCAGCCCGCGCTGGACCGCGGCGCGCCGGTGAAGATCGAGGCCAGCATCAACAGCACCAACCGCTCGGCCGGCGCGATGCTGTCGGGCGCGGTCGCCAAGATCTACGGCCATGCCGGCCTGCCGCACGACACCATCCATGTCAGCCTGAAGGGCACCGCCGGCCAGGCCTTCGGCGCCTGGCTCGCGCATGGCGTCACCTTCGAGCTCGAGGGTGAAGGCAACGACTATGTCGGCAAGGGCCTGTCCGGCGGCAAGATCATCGTCAAGCCGCCGAAGAACAGCGCCATCGTGCCGGAAGAGAGCATCATCGTCGGCAACACCGTGATGTACGGCGCCATTGAGGGCGAATGCTACTTCCGCGGCGTCGCCGGCGAACGCTTCGCCGTGCGCAACTCCGGCGCGGTCGCCGTGGTCGAGGGCGCGGGCGATCATTGCTGCGAATACATGACCGGCGGCATCGTGGTCGTGCTCGGCAAGACCGGGCGCAACTTCGCGGCCGGCATGTCCGGCGGCGTCGCCTATGTGCTCGACGAGGATGGCTCCTTCGAGAAGCTGTGCAACATGGCGATGGTCGAGCTCGAGCCGGTGCTGTCGGAGGAGATGATCAACGCCGGCACCTATCACGCCTCGGGCGACCTCGAGGCGCATGGCCGGGTCGACGTGTTCAAGAACCTGCTCGCCTCCGACGTCGAGCGGCTGCACGTCCTGATCTCGCGCCACGCCAAGGCGACGGGCTCCAAGCGGGCGGCTGACATCCTCGCCAACTGGAAGGACTGGCTGCCCAAATTCCGCAAGGTGATGCCGGTCGAGTACCGGCGCGCGCTGCGCGAAATGGCCGCCAAGGCGGACGACGAGCCGAAAATCGCGATCGGGGCGTAAGGCATCACACCCCGTCATTGCGAGCGAAGCGAAGCAATCCAGACCTTCTTTCCTGATGCAGACTGGATTGCTTCGGAGCTCACGCTCCTCGCAATGACGACAGGAAGACACAAACGACTTCAAGCGGCAGGGACTTCGGGTTTTCATGGGCAAGATCACGGGTTTTCTCGAAATCGAGCGGCACGACCGCAAGTACGTTCCGGTCGCCGAGCGGCTGAAGCACTTCAAGGAATTCGTCGTTCCCCTGAGCGAGAAGGAAACACGCGACCAGGCTGCGCGCTGCATGAATTGCGGCATTCCCTATTGCCACGGCACCGGCGCGGTCGCGCCCGGCACGCCCGGCTGCCCGGTCAACAACCAGATCCCCGACTTCAACGACCTCGTCTATCAGGGCAATTGGGAAGAGGCCGCGCGCAATCTGCACTCGACCAACAATTTCCCCGAATTCACCGGCCGCATCTGCCCGGCGCCGTGCGAGGCGTCCTGCACGCTCAACATCGACGACAACCCGGTCACCATCAAGACGATCGAATGCGCCATCGTCGACCGCGCCTGGGAGAACGGCTGGCTGAAGCCGGAGGTCGCCGCCCACAAGAGCGGCAAGAAGGTCGCGGTGATCGGCTCGGGCCCGGCCGGCATGGCCTGCGCGCAGCAGCTGGCGCGCGCCGGCCACGACGTGCACGTCTATGAAAAATACGCCAAGGCCGGCGGCCTGCTCCGCTACGGCATTCCCGACTTCAAGATGGAGAAGGGCATCATCGACCGCCGCGTCACGCAGATGGAGGGCGAAGGCGTCACCTTCCACTACAACAGCCATGTCGGCGCGGCCGGCAATGTCGATCCGCGCGAACTGCTCAACAGCTACGACGCGGTGGCGCTGACCGGCGGCGCCGAGGCGCCGCGCGGCCTGCCGATCCCCGGCCGCGAGCTCTCCGGGATCCACTACGCCATGGACTTCCTGCCGCAGCAGAACCGCCGCGTCTCCGCGGAGCCGTTGGGCAAGGTCAACGAGATCCTGGCCGCCGGCAAGCATGTCGTCGTGATCGGCGGCGGCGATACCGGCAGCGATTGCATCGGCACCTCGCTGCGCCAGGGCGCGCTGTCGGTGACCCAGCTCGAGATCATGCCGGCGCCGCCCGAGCACGAGAACAAGGCGCTGACCTGGCCCTACTGGCCGCTCAAGATGCGCACCTCCTCCAGCCAGGCCGAAGGCGCCGCGCGCGAATTCGCGGTGCTGACCCAGAAGTTCTCCGGCGAGAACGGCGCGGTGAAGAAGCTGCACTGCGTGCGCGTCGACGACAAGTTCAAGCCGATCTCCGGCACCGAATTCGACCTCGACGCCGACCTCGTCCTGCTCGCGATGGGCTTCGTCCATCCCGTGCATGAGGGCCTGCTGAAGCAGCTCTCGGTCGAGCTCGACCCGCGCGGCAACGTCAAGGCCAACACGCTGGACTACCAGACCTCGCGCCCCAACGTGTTCTCCGCCGGCGACATGCGCCGCGGCCAGTCGCTGGTGGTCTGGGCGATCCGCGAGGGCCGGCTGTGCGCCCGCTCGATCGACACGTTCCTGATGGGGAAGACGGACCTGCCGCGGTAGGCCTAGGCGAGCTGCGCTGTCAGATCAGTAAACGGTGTCATCGCCCGGCTTGACCGAGCGATCCAGTATTGCAGAGACTCCAAACTTATACGGATAGGCTGCGGCGTACTGGATGCCCCGGTCAAGCCGGGGCATGACGGGGAATGGACGGCAAGAGGGCGCGTCGACCCAATCACGCTCACGGCGACTCTCTAATTCTGCAGCCTCACGCCCACCATCGCCACAGTCCCCTGCGAGCTCGAGCCCGCCTGGTTCGAATCCAGGAGATCGTAGCGCAGCGTGCCCTTGATCCAGACGTTGCGGTTGAGCTTGTAGACCAGATTGCCTTCGAGCGAGTAGGCCTTGTCGTTGCGATTCTGCCCCTGGTAATCGTAGGTGCCGTAGGTGAACTTGCCGATCGCGGTGAGCCAGCGGCGGAAGTCGTGGTCGACCTCGGCGGCGTAGGTGCGCACCAGCACGCCGGAGGAACCGGGGATCGTCGTCTCCGCGATCTGCGTGTCGGTGTTGAATTTCACCGTGGTGAGACCGCTCGCGTTCCAGACCAGCGAGCCCGAGGTGAGGAAGCCGGAGAGCTGGCTGAGGCGCGGGTCGACATAGTTGCGCGCGGAATAGCCGACCGACACTTCGCCGGTGAGGATGCGCGTGAATTCGAAGGACGTGCCGACCTTGGCATAGCCGCCGGATGAATCGCGGAAATAGCCGTTGCGGTCGGCGGCCTGGTCGTGGACGCGGCTGTCGCCCTGGACCTCGACGAAGGGTTTGAGCCCCGGCTTCAGATCGTAGGAGAAGCGGCCGACGCCGCCATACTGGTTGTAGTCGCGATCGGTGTTGCCGAACACCGAGCCGTCCGTGAGCTTGGAATCGGTATAGGCGGTGCGATCGACGGTGGCGCCGGCGGCGATCTGGAAACGGTTGAAGGTCTTGTCGAAGCCGACCGTGGTGCCGTAGGTCGCGTAGACCGGATATTTCTGCAGGCCGGCCTGCACGTTCGGGCTGCCGGGATTGTCGGTGGCGAGCCGCAGCCGCAACTGCGAGGTGAGCTTGAGGTCGCGATCGACATCGAGGCGGCCGTCGACATGGCCGGTGAAATCGGGGCGGTTGATCTCGACCGGCGCTGGCGAGGCGAAGCCGTTGATCGTGGCGGGCAGCGTGTTGGTGTAGCCGTTGAACGAGCCACGCAAATCCGCCACCAGCGCGTGGCGCTCCCAGTCGGACATCACCACGAGATCGGGCGCGACGACATAGGCCGGCGAGCCGATCGGATTGTTGAGCCGCGCCGGATTGTTGGCGTAGCCGGCGGAGAGTTCGAGGCCGCCCTTGATCAGGAAACTGCCGGCATAGTCGCCGACGGCGCCGAAGGCATCGTCGTCGGCCTTGAGGCGGCGGCGCAGCGGCTGGCCGGGCACGGTGCCGGCCATCGCCGGCGGCACCGGCGTCCGGTTCGCGGTGCTCGACGGCGGCGGCGCGATGCGCGGCGGGCCGAGCGGAGAGACGGCCGGCGTCGCGGGCGGAGGCGGCGAGCCGGGGCCGGCCGCGCGCTTGGGCTTCGGCTGGCCGGGATAGAGCTTGGGCTGCTTGCGCTTGCTGTTGAGCGAGTCGTAGCCGGAACTGCCGGCGCCGGTTGCGGCCGGCAGGCCGTAGGTCGGGACCTGGCCGACGCGCGAGGGGGCCATGGTCTCGCGGCTCTTCCGGGGATCGGCGCTCGGATCGGGCGGTGCCGGCACCGCGTCCGAAGGCGCTTGCGGCACGCCCGCCGTGCGCCGCGTGGGCAGCGTCTCAGGCGAGGCAAAGCCGCCGCGGGTGGGATTGAACAGGTCGGGCGTGAGGCTCTGGGCGGCCGTCGGAGCGCCTTGCAGGCCGGTCAGGAGCAGGCATGGCAAAGCGGCGCGAAAGAGAAGCGCGCCCATGCTCCGGCCCCTGCCCCGAGGCGACCCCACGATGAAATAACTCCAACAAAATCAGACACTTCACGAGCGACGCCGGCGCGATCGCGCGGGTCACCGTTAATGGAGTTAAAACAATTATGGTTAATGACCGGTTGAGGGCTCCGGCCGGCGCGTCGCCTCGCCGGTCCGGCCGTGCTAAGGACAGGCGGACGGGCCAGCGCCCACGCCTCCTGGAACAGAGCATGCCGAGTTCGAAACCCCTGATGACCGCATCATCCGGCTCCATCCCCACAAGCGTCGAGTCCGCGCTGCGCACGCTGGAGACGGAGAGCGGAGGCATCAACGCGCTCGCCGCCGCATTGCGCGGCCCGCTCGGCGACACCTTTGCCCGCGCCGTCGCCGTGATCCGCGAGGCCAAGGGCCGCGTCATCGTCACCGGCCTCGGCAAGTCGGGACATATGGGGCGCAAGATCGCGGCGACGCTGGCTTCCACCGGCACGCCCGCCTTCTTCGTCCACGCCGCCGAAGCCGGCCATGGCGACCTCGGCATGATCACGACCGACGACGTCATCCTGGCGCTGTCCTGGTCCGGCGAGCAGCCGGAGATGAAGAACCTCGTGAACTATTCGGCGCGCTTCGCGATCCCGATGATCGCGGTCACCTCGAACGCGGGCTCCTCGCTGGGACAGGCCGCGGACATCGTGATCGAGCTGCCGAAGGCGCGCGAGGCCTGCCCGCACAATCTGGCACCGACCACATCGACCCTGATGCAGGCCGCCATCGGCGATGCGCTGGCGATCGCGCTCCTGGAAAGCCGCGGCTTCACCGCGCTCGAGTTCGCCCATTTCCATCCCGGCGGCAAGCTGGGCGCGATGCTCAAATTCGTCCGCGACTACATGCGCACCGGCGCCGAGATTCCGGTGAAGCCGCTCGGCACCAAGATGTCGGAGGCCGTGGTCGAGATGTCCGCGAAGGGCCTCGGCTGCGTCTGCATCGTCAATGGCGCCGGCGAGGCCGTCGGCATCATCACCGACGGCGATCTGCGCCGCCACATGCGGCCCGATCTGCTGACCGCCGCGGTCGACGACATCATGACGAAACAGCCGAAGACCGTGCCGCCCTCGATGCTCGCCACCGAAATGATCGAGGTGCTGAACACCCGCAAGATCACCACGCTGGTCGTGACCGACGCGGGCAAGGTGGTTGGCATGGTGCACCTGCACGACCTGTTGCGCGCGGGTGTGGCGTAGGACGCTCTCGCCTCGGCCAGTCAGGCCTGCGGAAACCGCGCCGCATTCGCTTCCAGCGGCAGCCGCAGCCCGTTCGCCAGATACGACACCGTGCGGTAGAAGCCGCACAACAGCATGATCTCCAGAATCTGCGGCTGATCGTAGTGCGCCGAAAGCGCGGCGAACTCCGCATCGGTCAGGGTCGCACGGTGATGCAGCGCGTCCACGGCCGCGATCAGCGCCTGCTCGGCCGGCGACCAGCACAGCGAGGTCGCATCGCCATGCACGGTCGCGCGAATGTTCTCCTCGGTGAGCCGCGCGGGGGTCGCGAAGATCGCGACATGCACGCCCCATTCATACTCGCATCCGTTCAGCGCACAGGTGCGGTCGATGACGATCTCGCGAGCCCGCAATGACAGGGGGCCGGGATCGAGCAGGCTGGCGCCGCGGAACTTGTCCCAGGCGCGGCCGTGCCCTGCCATGACGCGGAACAGCATCAGCGGCGGCGCGCCGCGCATGATGCGGTCGAAGTGAGCCTGGATCTCCGGGGGATAAGGCGGCGCGAGCGGGGCGATGCGCGGCATCGGGTGGGACATGAGCCGTCTCCATTGCTACAATTACAGTAGCATTACGCTACACTTTTAATAGCATTCCGCAAGAGGCATCGATGGCACGACAGGCCGGCTCCAGCCCAGGCACGATCCGAGGGGCGCGGACGGGGCGTCCGATCATGGCGCTGCTCGACCTGCTCGGGCGGCGCTGGTGCCTGCGGATTCTCTGGGAACTGCGCGGCGATCCCCTCACCTCGCGCGCCCTGCGCGCGGCCTGCGACGAGGTTTCGCCGACGGTGCTGCAAACGCGGCTCGACGAGCTGCGCGAGGCCGGCTTCGTGGAGCTCGGCGAGGCCGGCTACGGCCTGACGCCGCTCGGGCGCGAACTCTGCGCGACCTTCATGCCGCTGCACCGGTTCGCGGAGAAATGGCGGAGGTAGGAGGCTCCTACCCGCCCCTTCAAGGCCATCCGGGGAAGGTTAAGAAGCTACGCCGCCGCGACCGTCAGGTTCGCGCCGTCCACCTGCACCACCTTCACGCGGGTGCCGGCCGGCGTATCGGGGCCGGCGACGCGCCAGACGGTATCGCCGATGCGCATGGTGCCGCTGCCGTCGATGATCGGCTTCTCCAGCGTGAACTCGCGACCGAGCAGCGCTTCGCTGCGGCGGTTGAGGAACGGGCTGGCATTGCCATCCGGCTTCGGCCGCGCCAGCCGCCGCCACACCGGCACGGCGGCGGCGGCGAACACGGCGAACAGCACGAGCTGGAATTGCCAGGACAGCTGCACCGCAAAGGAAATCAGGCCGACCAGCAGCGCGGCGAGGCCGAGCCAGAACAGGAACACGCCGGGCGCCAGCACCTCCAGCGCCATCAGCACGAAGCCGAAGATGAGCCAGTTCCAGGTACCGAGCGAAACGAACATGTCGGTCATGACGCGACCTCCCTCGATCATCCTAGCGCGGCGGCACTGACGGCGGCGTTCCGCCGACCGGCGGCACCGAGCCGGTGCGGCGCGCCGCGGCCACGGCGGAGGCCGCGCTCTCGCCGAACGTCGCCTTGGCGATCTCGCCGATGCCGGCGAGCGAGCCCAGCATGCTCATCGCCTCGACCGGCAGCATGATTACCTTCTGGTTCGGCGAATCGGCCAACTGCCCGAACGCCTTGATGTATTTGTCGGCGATGAAGTAGTTCAGCGCGGCCACGTCGCCCTTGGCGATGGCTTCGCTGACCATCTGCGTCGCGCGGGCTTCCGCCTCGGCGGAGCGTTCGCGGGCCTCGGCATCACGGAAGGCAGCTTCCTTGCGGCCTTCGGCCTGCAGGATCTGGCCCTGCTTGGCGCCCTCGGCGCGCAGGATCTCCGACTGGCGCTGGCCTTCGGCGGCGAGAATGTCGGCGCGCTTGACGCGCTCGGCCTTCATCTGCCGGCCCATCGCCTCGACGAGATCGGCGGGCGGAACGATATCCTTGATCTCGATGCGGTTGACCTTGAGGCCCCAGGGAGAGACCGCGGCATCGACCACGCGCAGGAGACGTTCGTTGATCTCGTCGCGATGCGACAGCACCTGGTCGAGGTCCATCGCGCCCATCACCGAGCGGATGTTGGTCATGGTGAGGACGGTGATCGCCTGGTTGAGGTTGGAGACCTCGTAGCTCGCCTTGGCCGCATCGAACACCTGGAAGAAGGCGACGCCGTCCACCGTCACGGTGGCATTGTCCTTGGTGATGACCTCCTGCTCGGGAATGTCGATCACCTGCTCCATCATGTTCACCTTGCGCCCGACGCGATCGAAATAGGGCACGATCAGGTTGAGCCCGGGGCTCAGGGTCTGGGTGTATTTGCCGAACCGCTCGATGGTCCAGTCATAGCCCTGCGGCACCGTCTTGACGCCGGCGACCAGCGTGACGATGACGAGCAGCACCAGGACGATGGCGAAAATGTCGAAACCGCTCATAGGTCCTCCAAGGCGGGAAACACAGCATTCCCGGTCGTCATTGGTCGGAATCGCGACCCTGCCGGTTCAGCCGGCGCAATTCACGTCGGTTTGCCATGATAATTCCGCAAGGAGAACAGCGGATCAATTTATTTGGCCCGACCAGGGCCGAGCCATTGAAAAGGCGCGGACCCGACCCAGGGCGAGCACTCTAGTTGGACCAGCCGAAATTCACAGGTTTCAGCCCGGCGAGTTCGGGCCGCTCCTTTCGCAGCTTGGTCAGTTGCGCGGCCGTCGGCCTCGTTTCGAAAGCGCGTTGCTGCCCCGGAAAGACAGTCGCCACATAGTACAGCCCAGGCGAGGGGATATCGATCTTGGGCGTACGTACCGGCACGAATCCCATCGATGCACCATTCGGCAGATAGGTGCCCGGGCGACTCGTCGTCGTGTAGTTCTGCAACTCGAGGCCGGTCGTTCCGACGGCGACCGGAATGGCGACAAAGCTGTCCGGTGCGAGGCTGATCCCACGCGCATTGATCGCTGGAAATCCGCTATGAACAAACTGAAGGTAGTTGATCGTTTCGCTGCCGCCGTTTCCGACCAGTAGAATTGCCGCATCGCCCTTGACGGCGCTGCCCACGCGCACTGCGTCCGGATACATTGTGGACGCGACATCCCCGGTGGTGTTGCAACCGGCGAGCGCCCAGGCCGCAGCAGCGACGATCATCCATCCACGCATTGACTGAAACCTGCAGCCTTAGTGCCTGCTCGTCGCGATCAGCCAATGACGGCAGGCTCCCTCACCCCCGCACTATCTCAGATTACTTCGATCTCCTCCAGAAGGAGAGCGGCATCAAAGATACTGTTCAACCATGGAATTGGTGGCTGTTGCAGCGCGGTGATCATTCCAGGAGAAACCACCGCCGACGTGGCGGCCCTGTCAGATCCAGCCCTGAAGCTCGCGCAGCACCAGCTTGCGGATCACGTCCATGCCGGGATCGCTGTCGTTCAGGCAGGGGATCGCGGCGAAGTGCTCGCCGCCATTGTGCTCGAAGATTTCAGCATTCTCCTGCGCGATTTCCTCCAGCGTTTCGAGGCAATCGGCGGAGAAACCGGGGGTCACCACTGCGATCCGGCGCACGCCTTCCTTGGCGAGCCGCTCCATGGTCTTGTCGGTGTAGGGCTGAAGCCACTCGTCGAAGCCGAAGCGCGACTGGAACGTCAGCAGCAGCTTGGTGTCGTCCAGCTTCATCCGCCGGCGCAGCGCCTCCGTCGTCGCCACGCAATGGCTCTGATAGGGATCGCCCTTGTCTACATAGGATTTCGGCATGCCGTGGAAGGAGGCGACGATCAGTTCCGGCTCGAAGGAGAGCGTCGAAATGTGCGTCTCGATCGAGGTCGCGAGCGCGTCGATATAGGCCTCGTCCTCGTAATAGGGCGGCGTCACGCGCAGCGTGGGCTGGGACCGCATCTGCGAGAGGACGCGGAACACCTCGTCGCACACCGTCGCGGAGGTCGAAGCCGAATATTGCGGATAGAGCGGCACGGTGAGGATGCGATCGCAGCCCTTGGAGATCAGCCCGTCGATCCCGGACTTGATCGAGGGATTGCCGTAGCGCATCGCCCAATCGACCACGACATGGGCATGGCTCGACAGCGCCGCGGCGAGCTTGTCGCTCTGCGAGCGCGTGATGGTCTTGAGCGGGGACTCGTTCTTCTCGGTGTTCCAGATCTTCTGATAGTCGCGTGCCTTGGCCCGGGGACGGGTGTTCAGGATGATGCCGTTGAGCACCAGCTTCCAGATCAGGCCCTGATCCTCGATCACCCGGGCGTCGGAGAGGAATTCCTTCAGATAGACCCGCACCCCCGGCCCATCGGCCGTATCGGGCGTGCCGAGATTGACCAGCAGCACGCCGACGCGCGGCAGGCTGGGCTGCGCGACCGGTTTCATCGCCTCGATGGGAACGACCGTCGTCATGGCCCGTTGCGTCGCGCGTTGCACCGAACTTGTCAAGATGAGCCCCGTTTCGATAGGGTCGCACCCAGGCTGGGGAGGACCGATGACACTCGCAGAATGCTGCGTCCTTGCGGCGCTGCTGCTCTATCTCTCAACGATTGCCGGGCTCAAATGGATCAGGTTTCGCCGCTTCGACAATTCCAGGCCGCGGGATCCCGCCTTCTATGACGATGCGCTCGCGCAGCGCGCCCTCGGTGCTCATCAAAACGGCATCGAGACCTTCCCGTTCTTCGCCTTCGCCGTGCTGCTTGCCGAATTCCGGGACGCGCCGCAGCGCCTGGTCGACGAACTCGCCGTGCTCTTCGTGATCGTCCGAATCGCCTATGTGCTGACCTATCTCGGCAACCGCCCGACCCTGCGGTCCATCCTGTTCAGCATCGGCCTTCTGATCAATCTCGGGATCTTCTTCATGCCGGTGCTGAAGCGGTTCCTGCCCGTTTGACCTGACGCGTCCCGCGCGTGCCGCGTCAGAGACTCGTGACGTCAACCTAGAAACACGTCGTCCGTTCGGCCGCGATGTAGCCGAGCAACAGGCCCGTCCCGAACAGCAGCACGAGGCCGGCGGCGCCGAATTCGATGCCGCGCATGAACAATGCGCCGCCACCGTCGCGCCCTGCGCTGAGGCGACGGGCGACGTCGCGCGCGGAAACCGCGATGATGGCGATGGCCGCGACCGTGATCGCGGTGCCGAGGCCCATCAGGAAGGTGGCGGCGATGCCCGCCCAGAACAATCCTTGCGCCAGCGCGAACACCAGCACCAGGATGGCGCCGGAACAGGGCCGGATGCCGACGGTCAGGATCGCGGCAAGACCGCGCCGCCAGCCGCCGGGCCCGGCCAGTTCGCTGGGCGCGGGGCCGTGCGAATGGCCGCAATGTTCGTCATGCACGTGGTCGTGCCCATGGTGATGATGGGCGTGGCCGTGACCATGGCCGTGGTCGTGATGGCCATGGTCGTGACCATGATGGTCGTGCGCCTCGTGATGGTGATGGGCGTGATCGTGCTGGTCATGGTCATGATGGTGATGCGGCACGCCGGCGAGCGCCGGGACCGGCTGCACGGCCTGCAGCGCCCGGATGAAACTGCCGCCCTTGACCCAGACCAGCCGCAGCCCGAACAGCGCGATCAGGGCGTAGCTGGCGATCTCGATGGCGCCCTCCGCCTTGCACATCGTCTTCGCGGTGGCGTTCAGCAGCCAGGCCGAGACGCCGACGATCAGGATCGCCACCAAGGACTGCATCAGGGCCGACGCAAAGGAGAGCGCGATGCCGCGGCGTGCGGTTTCGCGGTTGGCCACGAGATAGGAGGCGATCACCGCCTTGCCGTGGCCGGGGCCCGCGGCGTGGAAGATGCCGTAGGCAAAGGAGATCGCCAGCAAGGTCCACACCGCCGAGCCGTCGGACTTCGCCGCGCGGATGGTCGAGGACATCTGCCGGTAGAACTCCGACTGTTTCGCCAGCAGCCAGCCGATCACCCCGCCCGCTTCGGGCTCGGCCGAAGGCGCCGGGCGCGGCGCGCCGAACGGGTTCTGAGCGAAGAGATCGTGGAGCGCGGCATCGGCCACGACCAGCACGGCGACGACGGCAGCACAGGCGAGCAGCCCGCGGGCGAGCGGGGACTGAAGAGGATCGGTCAAGGGCAATCCACCGTGATCTTGTTGGCGAACATCATGCCGAAATTGCTGTTCTCGCCGTTCAGGAAGGTCTGTTCGTTGAGCTTCTGGGCGGTGGCGGAGCCGTCGCTCGGCCGGTCGAGCTTCATCTGGCAGCCGGCGGGCGCGCCGACCAGCCTGACCGGATTGTCCTTGGCCATCTGGAAGTCGATGAAGAAGGAACGGTCGAACACTTCGAGCACCAATTGCCTGGACCTGACCGGGCTCTTCAGCGGCAGCGTGAAGTGCAAGGTCAGCACCGCGTCCTTGTAATCGAGATAATAGTCGACCGGCTCCTGGAATCGCTCCTTCTTGCCGTCGGCTCGCGCAAAGGTGAAGTAGGCATATTCCTTCAGCGACTCGACATTGGTCTGCGCCAGCGGCCCGAGTTCCTCGCGGGTATAGGCGCCCTTGGTCTTGGCCTCGAGCCCCTGCACCGCATAGGCCGAGAACATGTCGTCGAAGGTCCAGGCATGGCGGACGCCGGTGATGCTGCCGTCGGCCGCGTAGAGCAGTTCGCTGGTCGCGGTGATCCAGACATGCGGATGGGCGCGTGCTGCGCCCGCCGCCAGCGACAGGCCGGCCGCGAGCACGATGGCGAACAGGGCGCGCATGCCGGTCAGGCCGCCTTGGGGGCGTCGAGCAGTCCGCGTCGGCGAAGCAGCGCGTCGGGCTCGGGCGGGCGGCCGCGGAAGGCCTCATAGGCCGCTTCCGGATCGAGCGATCCGCCGGACGAATAGATGTCGTCATGCAGGCGCTTGGCGACGGCGGGATCGAAGATGTCGCCGGCCTCCTCGAAGGCGCCGAAGGCGTCGGCGTCCATCACTTCGGACCACATGTAGCTGTAATAGCCGGCCGCGTAATGGTCGCCGGTGAAGATGTGACCGAACTGCGTCGGCCGGTGCCGCAGCGCGATCTCCTCGGGCATGCCGATCTTCTCCAATTCCTTCTTCTCGAAGGCCCGCACGTCGCTCGCCGCCGCGGCCGGCTGGGTGTGGAATTCGAGGTCGATCAAAGCCGAGGACACGAACTCGACGGTGGCAAAGCCCTGGTTGAACTTGCGCGCGGCGAGGAAGCGCTGCAGCAGATCCGCCGGCAGCGGCTCGCCGGTCTGGTAATGACGGGCGAATTTCTGCAGGACCTCGGGGCGCTCCTGCCAGTGCTCGTAGAGCTGCGACGGAAGCTCGACGAAGTCGGTGAACACGGAGGTGCCCGACAGCGACGGGTAGGTCACGTTAGAGAGCATGCCGTGCAGGCCGTGACCGAATTCGTGGAACAGGGTTCGGGCATCGTCGGGCGACAGCAGCGAGGGCTGGCCGTCGGCGCCCTTGGCGAAATTGCAGATGTTGAGGATCAGCGGGGCGACCTCGCCGTCGAGCTTCTGCTGGTCGCGCAGCGAGGTCATCCAGGCGCCGGAGCGCTTCGAGGGCCGGGCGAAGTAGTCGCCGTAGAACAGCGCCTTGTGGCGGCCGTCGGAGCCCGTCATCTCCCAGACGCGGACGTCGGGATGCCAGACCGGAACGTCCCTGCGCTCGGTGAAGGTGACGCCGAACAGGCGGGTGGCGCAGTCGAAGGCGGCGGCGATCATGTTGTCGAGCGACAGATAGGGCTTGATCGCGGCGTCGTCGAAATTGGCGCGCTGCAGCCGCAGCTTCTCGGCGTAGAAGCGCCAGTCCCAGGGCGCCAGCCTGAAATTGCCGCCTTCGGCGGTGATCAGCGCCTGCATGTCGTCGCGGTCGGCGAGCGCCCGCGCCCGCGCCGGCTTCCAGACCCGCTCGAGGAGGCTGCGCACCGCCTCCGGCGTCTTGGCCATGGAATCCTCGAGGCGGTAGGCGGCATAGGTCGGATAGCCGAGCAGCTTGGCGCTCTCCTCGCGCAGCCTCAGGATCTCGACGATGGTGGCATTGTTGTCGTTGTCATTGCCGTTGTCGCCCCGGGCGATGAAGGCCTTGTAGACCTTCTCGCGGAGGTCGCGCCGCGCGGAGCTCTTCAGGAATTGTTCGACCGAGGACCGCGACAGCGTGACGATAGCCTTGCCGGCCATGCCGCGCTCTTCCGCCGCAGCCTTGGCGGCGGCGACGAAGCTCTCGGGCAGGCCCTGGCAATCGTCCTCGCCCAGTTCCATGAACCATCCCTGCTCGTCGCCGAGCAGATGGTGGCTGAAGCCGGTGCCGAGCTGGGCCAGCCGCTCGTTGATCTCCGCCATCCGCCGCTTGGCCTCGTCGGAGAGGCCGGCGCCGGAACGGTGGAAGCGGGTGTAGGTGCGTTCCAGCAGGCGGAGCTGCTCGGGCGTGAGCGACAGATTGGCGCGGGTCTCGTGCAGCCGGGCGATACGACCGAACAGCACGGCGTTCATCATGATCGGGCTCCAGTGCCGCGCCATCCGCAGCGAAACCTCCTTGTCGATCTCGAGGATCGCCGGGTTGGAGTGCGCCGATACGAGATCGTAGAAGACAGCGGCGACCTTGTTCAGGAGCTTGCCGGAGCGTTCGAGCGCCGTGATGGTGTTGGCGAAGTCGGGCGCCGCCGGATCGGAGGTGATGGCCGCGATCTCGGCGGCATGGTCGGCGAAGGCCTGCTCGAAGGCCGGCAGGAAGTGCTCCGGCCGGATCTCGTCGAAAGGCGGGGTCGCGAACGGCGTCACCCAGGCCTTGAGCAGCGGGTTGGTCTCGGTGTCCGTGGTCTGGCGGGAATCTGACATCACAAGTCCGGTTTTTCGGGGCGATTTGCTGCGGCAGCTATACCACGCGATGGGGCTTTTTTGCGCCTTTTGGCCTTGCTCCCGCCCGCCTTTTCGGGGAGATTGCGGCCCTTCCAAGCCCAGGGACCCCCGAGCTCATGAACGCCTCTTCCCCGTCTTCCCGTCAGATCGTCTGGCCGAGCGTCATCACCGTGATCAGCGCGGCCATCCTGATCGGCGCCGAAGTGTTCGGCGCGGCGTTCGCCGGCGGCTGGGCGCTCGCGATCCTGTTCGGTCTCGGCGATCAGGGCGCGCACATCCTGCAGGCCGTGCTGTTCGTGCTCGGCGTGCTCGTGATGACGGCGTTCGTTCGCGCCGCACAGCGCATCGAGCCGTTCACGAAGCGCGGCTGACGCGCGCGCACCTCGCGCATCAACTGAAACTTAACGCCTGTTCATCTTCCGCGTCGCTCGCGCAACACTGCGCAAGCAGATGTTAGGCAATTCGGTTGTCAGCCTAAAAAAATTCTTGCGAAGCCGATTCAAAACCCTTATGTGCGCTCTTGCCCAATTTCGCACGTGCCTGTGGTCGTGTGTCAGTCGGTAGGTATCCGGACAAGAGGCCGGACAGCCGCCAAGGGGTGAAGAAGCCGAGGGGCTCTTCGGAAGTGTCGAAGTCGAGAGATCGCAAGGTCTGGAGACGAGACAAACCCGGAGCGTCCAGCATCTCTCTCAAGAGATGCCATGTCGAAGGTGACTTCACTTCTTGCAACCGTGACTGGCAGCCGGAGGCGAACCGGCGCACCCCGCTCTCAACGGGGGACGCGACTTAAAGCAACGACGGATCGGGCTTTTTTGGTCTCTACCGGCATTCCACCGCCGGCGCGGGCTACTGAAAAGGCTTGTCCTTCATTGCCAGGTGTGCGGGCGGGAACACTCCCAACCAATCCACGGCAGCACAGTCTGGTTTGAGTCTCGTGGCTTCGTCGCGCCTCCATCGCGCGATCCGGCCAGGGAACTCTTATCCGACGTCATGTTTTGAACGGGCCCGTCGCTGGGCCGTTTGGGAGAGTGCCATGACCGAACGCATCCAGGAATTCCTGCGCAACCGCCGCCAGGATGGCCTCGACACCGAGCCCTGCCTCGTGGTCGACCTCGAGGTCGTGCGCGACAATTATCAGACCTTCGCCAAGGCGCTGCCCGACAGCCGCGTGTTCTATGCCGTCAAGGCAAACCCGGCGCCGGAGGTGCTGTCGCTGCTGGCCTCGATGGGCTCGTGCTTCGACACCGCGACGGTCGCCGAGATCGAGATGGCGCTGGCCGCCGGCGCGACGCCCGACCGCATCTCCTTCGGCAACACGATCAAGAAGGAGCGCGACATCGCGCGCGCCTTCACGCTCGGCATCCGGCTGTTCGCGGTCGACTGCGTCCCCGAAGTAGAGAAGATCGCCCGTGCCGCCCCCGGAGCGAAGGTGTTCTGCCGCATCCTCTATGACTGCGCCGGCGCCGAGTGGCCGCTGTCGCGCAAGTTCGGCTGCGACCCGGAGATGGCCGTCGAGGTGCTCGACGTCGCCAAGCGCCTGGGGCTGGAGCCGTGCGGCATCTCCTTCCATGTCGGCTCGCAGCAGCGCAAGGTGAAGGCGTGGGACCGTGCGCTGGCGATGGCCTCGCAGGTGTTCCGCGACTGTGCCGAGCGCGGCATCAACCTGTCCATGGTGAATATGGGCGGCGGGTTCCCGACCAAGTACCTGAAGGACGTGCCGCCGGTTGTGACCTACGGCCGGTCGATCTTCCGTGCGCTGCGCAAGCACTTCGGCAACCAGATTCCGGAGACCATCATCGAGCCGGGTCGCGGCATGGTGGGCAACGCCGGCATCATCGAATCCGAAGTGGTGCTCATCTCGAAGAAGAGCGACGAGGACGAGGTGCGCTGGGTCTATCTGGACATCGGCAAGTTCGGTGGTCTCGCCGAGACCATGGACGAGTCGATCCGCTACGCCATCCGCACCCGTCACGACGGCGCGGACATGACGCCGTGCGTGCTCGCGGGCCCGACCTGCGACAGCGCCGACGTGCTGTACGAGAAGAACCCGTATCCGCTCCCGGTCACGCTCGAGATCGGCGACAAGGTGCTGATCGAAGGCACCGGGGCCTATACGTCGACCTACTCGTCGGTGGCGTTCAACGGCATCCCGCCGCTGAAGACCTACCACATCTGATCCGCCTCTCCTCCGAGGCCTGACGAACCCGGGAGCCGGTCCGCCGGCTCCCTCCCTGACATCTCGATTTTGACGACGTCTTGAACAGGCGCGCCTTCGGGCGTGTCCGTTCAAGCGGGGACTGATGCGCCATGACCGCTCTTCGGACGCCACAGATCGCCCTCACCTCGACAGCCGCTCCGTTCGTGATCCGCGCGGAGCGCGCTGCCGACGTCGCCGCCCGTGAAGCGCTGCTGGATGCCTGCTTCGGCGAGACCCGCCACGGCCGCACCTGCCAGCGCCTGCGCGACGGACGTGCACCGGCTGCAGGCCTCGCCCTGTCCGCCGTGCGCGAGGGCCAGCTCGTGGGAACCGTGCGGCTGTGGCACGTCAGCGCCGGAGGCAGGCCCGCTCTGGTCCTCGGACCGCTGGCGGTCGACCCTGCCTGCCGCGAGCTCGGGATCGGCGCCGCGCTGATGAATCAGGCGCTGGCAGCCGCCCGGGCGCGCGGCCATGCCGCCGTGATCCTGCTCGGCGACGCGCCCTACTATGCCCGCTTCGGCTTCTCGGCGGAGAAGACCGGCGAGCTGTCGCTGCCCGGCCCGTTCGAGCGCGACCGTCTGCTCGCGATCGAATTCAGCGCGGGCGCGCTGGACGGCGTCGAGGGGATGATCGTCCCCACCGGCGCGTCGCTGCACAAACGGAGGGCGGTTCGCCCCGTCCAGTCCCGCGCCGCCTGAGAGCCGACCGCCCCGCCGACGACCATCGCCGCGTTGAGCGGGCTCACCTGCTGCGCCCGCGCCGAAGCCTCCGCTTGGGGGTTGCGCAGGCGCCGGAAACCCCCTTTAACGCCGCAGAATATTCCCATCTGCCGAGGCCTCATCGATGTCCCGTCGCCTGATCTCCACTGGCTCTCCGTTCGAGAAGACCGCCGGCTACAGCCGCGCCGTGATCGACGGCGAATTCGCCTTCGTCGCGGGCACCACCGGCTATGACTACACCACGATGACCATGCCGGCGGACGTCACGAGCCAGTCACGCAACTGCTTCAAGACCATCGCGGCCGCCCTGAAGGAGGGCGGCTTCGAGATGGCCGATATCGTGCGCGCGACCTACTACCTCACCGATGCCGGGGATGCCGACGCCCATTTCGCGGTCTGCGGCGAATTCCTCGGCGAGATCCGCCCGGCCGCAACGCTTCTCATCGTCTCGGCGCTGCTCAAGCCCGAGATGAAGGTCGAGATCGAAGTCACCGCCAAGCGCCGCAGCATCTGACAAGCGCCTCATCCTCCTCACCATCCGTCTGCCAGCACGTTCCGGAGAAACCATCCCATGAGCCCTCCCTCGCAGATCTACGCGAAGATCACCGGCCCCATCGTCATGGTCGGCTTCGGCTCCATCGGCAAGGGCACGCTGCCCCTGATCGAGCGGCATCTCGACTACGACAAGTCGCGCGTGACGGTGATCGATCCCAAGGACGAGGGTCGCAGGGCGCATTGCGAGCAGCACAATGTCCGCTTCATCCAGAAGGCCGTGACGAAGGACAATTACCGCGAACTCCTGACCCCGCTGCTCACCGAAGGCGGCGGCCAGGGGTTCTGCGTCAATCTGTCGGTCGACACCGGCTCGACCGACATCATGGAGCTCTGCAACGAGGTCGGCGCGCTCTATATCGACACCGTCAACGAGCCCTGGCTCGGTTTCTATTTCGATCCGTCCAAGGGGCCGGAAGCGCGCTCCAACTACGCGCTGCGCGAAGCGACGCTGGCCGCCAAGCGCGCACGCCCGCCGGGTTCGACCACGGCGGTCTCCTGCTGCGGCGCCAATCCCGGCATGGTCTCCTTCTTCGTCAAGCAGGCGCTGCTCAACGTCGCGGCCGACCTGAAGCTCAATGCCCCAAAGCCGAAGACGAGGGCCGAATGGGCTGATTTGATGCGGCAGGCCGGCATCAAGGGCATCCACATCGCCGAACGCGACACCCAGCGCTCCAGGAAGCCGAAGGAGCCGGATGTGTTCGTCAACACCTGGTCGGTCGAGGGCTTCCTGTCCGAGGGCATGCAGCCCTCCGAACTCGGCTGGGGCACCCATGAGACGTGGCTGCCCGAAAACGCCCGGACCCACGAGTCCGGCTGCGGCGCGGCCATCTATCTGATGCAGCCCGGCGCCAATACGCGCGTGCGCACCTGGTGCCCGACCCGCGGTCCGCAATACGGCTTCCTCGTCACCCACAACGAGTCGATCTCGATCTCCGATTACTTCACGGTGCGCGACGGCTCGGGCAACGCCGTCTACCGGCCGACCTGCCACTACGCCTACCATCCGGCCGACGACGCCGTGCTGTCGCTGCACGAATTGTTCGGCCGCGCCGGGAAGATGCAGGAGAAGCACCACATCCTCGAAGAGGACGAAATCGTCGATGGTATCGACGAGCTCGGCGTGCTGCTGTTCGGCCACGACAAGAATGCCTATTGGTACGGTTCGCAGCTCTCGATCGAGGAGACCCGCGAGCTCGCGCCCTACCAGAACGCCACCGCGCTGCAGGTGACCTCGGCCGTGCTCGGCGGCATGGTGTGGGCGCTGGAAAACCCGAACGAAGGCATCGTCGAGGCCGACGAGATGGATTTCGAGCGTCTCCTGGAAATCCAACTGCCCTATCTCGGCCCGGTGAAGGGATTCTACACCGACTGGACGCCGCTGACGGACCGTCCCGGATTGTTTCCGGAGGACATCGACACCAGCGATCCCTGGCAGTTCAGGAATATCCTGGTGCGGTGAGGGAGCGCCCCACGCCATTTCCGGCGTGCCGCTCCGCCCTCCACTGTCATGCCCCGCGAAGGCGGGCAGCCAGTACGCTGCGGCTCATCCGTAGCGCCTCGCTCTGTCTCTGGAATGCTGGATCCCCCGCCTTCGCGGGGGGGTGACACGGTCTGCGCGGCGGCGGCCTTACTTTTCCTTGAGCGGCGGCGCGATCTTCTCCGCCGGCGCGGGCGGCAATGCCGGCTTCGCCGCACCTTGCGTCTGTGGATCGGGCCGCGCCGGTTCGGGCGCCGGCGTGGTCGGCCGATCGCCGCCAGGCTTGGACTCCGCAGGCGTCTTGGCGTCGTCGCTGGACGGCGTGCCCTGGAGCGGCGGCGTCGCCTGCGCCACATGCGTCCGGCTTTCGGCACGAATCTGGGCCAGCGACCAGCCGGACACGACGGCCCCCGCCCCGAACAGCGCACAGGCGACCGCAAGGTCGAATTTGAATCGGGGTTTGTGGGTTGGGCCGGCCATGTCGATCACCGCTTTCGTTCTCGGGGATCAACGAGAAGCGCCGGCCGCAGTTCCCGGACGATAGCCTCGGAACCGGCCGCACGCGCCAAAACGCCGCGTCCTATTCGGTCGTACTGACTTCCCAGGTGGCGTGGCGCACGCCCGGCAGATGCTGCAGATCGGTGGCCACCGCGTTCAACTCATTGGGGTCGACGGCGGTCGCGACCAATTGGGCGACGATCTCCAGCATGTCTTCGCCGATCTCGACCACGTCGAGGTCCGCCACCGGATAATTGGCCTTTTCCAGCTTCTCGACGAGGCGATCGCGCATGTCCGGCAACGCATCGGCCGCCACCGCCAGCTTGAAGCTGTAGGTGGCTTCCATCGACTTCTCGTCGAGCGGGATGCGGTTGATGGCGTTCACCAGCGGCCGCAACAGCGTGTTGCCGGCGATCACGAACACGGTCAGCGCCGCCGCCTGCGCCACCATGTCGGCGCCGGCACAGCAGCCGACGGCGGCCGAAGCCCACAACGTCGCAGCCGTGTTGAGCCCGCGGACGTCCATGCCCTGCTTCATGATGACGCCGGCCCCGAGGAAGCCGATGCCGGAGACGACATAGGCGATCACCCGCACCGCACCGTCCGCACCGGCCAGATGCATCGCGAGATCGACGAAGGCCGCGGCGCCGACGGCGACCAGCACGTTGGTGCGCAGGCCGGCGGTGCGCTGGCGGTACTGCCGCTCGGCGCCGATCAGCGTGCCCAGCACGAAGGCCGTGACCAGGCTGACCAGGGTGTCCGCGAAATCGGCAAGCTGGAAGGTCGTCAGGAAACGCATGGTTCCCTATACGCCCGGAAAGATGACAGTTTAAAGCGCGAGCAGGCCGCCATCCCCGTTTTCGTCGGCGAAGGCCAGCAGCGTGCCCTTGGCATTCCAGGCCAGCGCGGCCACGGGCGGCGTGCCGTTGCGGCGGACCAGGATCTCGGCGCCGTCCTCGAGCCGCACCATCAGCACCGTGCCGTCGCTGTAGCCGGCTGCGAGGATGTCGTTCTTCGGGTGGCAGGCGACCACGGCGACACGCGCCTGCAGTGGCGCGAGCATCGCGGGCTCCTTGCCCATCGGACCATCCTTGCTCGCGAACGGCCACAGGATGATCGTGTCGGCACCGGAGGTCGCCAGCGCCTTGCCGCCAGCGCTCCACGACAGCGAGCGAACCCGACCGGGATAGCCGGTCATGCGCATGTGCCTGTTGTCGGCGAGCCGCCAGCCGTGCAGCGCCGGCTCGTGCATCGCCGTGACCAGGAATTTGTTGTCCGGACTGAAGGTGACCGCGTGATGCGAGCCGGCCCAGGGCAGGAATTCGGCCGAGTCGGCCATGTTGGGAAACCACAGCGTGGCGCCGTTGTAATGGGCTATGGCGAGCCGCAGCCCCTTGGGCGCAAAGGCGAGTCCACCAACGGTCGAGGGCACTTCGAGCGATTTCTCCTCGGTCTTGCCGCTCTTCACGGTTGCGGTCTTGCCGGCCGACCAGGCGAAGGCACCATCCGGATGCAGCGCGACCGCATCGATCCAGCGCCGCTTCGGATCGGTGGCCAGCAGCGTCACCTCGCCCTTGGCATCGAGCGAGACGACCTTGCCGTCGTCGCCGCCCAACACGAGGCGCTTGCCGTCGCTGGCCGTCGAGAGAATGCCGCCGCTGTGCACGGCGACCTTGCTGATCTCGCCCTGGCCATCGACCATTGCGACGTGCTCCTCGCCGCCGACGAAGGCGACGCGGTCACCCAGGAAAAAGGCCGAGGTCACGGTCATCCCGAGCGCGACCGGCTTGACGCGGTCGGTGACGGAGACGATCGAGGCGGAATCTGGCGGGGGCGTAAACTCTTTCATCACGAGACGATGCAGTTCTCGAAGCCCTTGCGGATCGTCTCTTCCGGCAATTCGCGGCCGATGAAGACGAGTCGGCTCTCGCGCTTCTCGCCGTCCTTCCATTTTCGCTGGTGGTCGCCCTCCAGCATCATGTGCACGCCCTGGAAGACGTAGCGGTCGTCATCATCGTGAAAGGCGAGGATGCCCTTGGAGCGCAGGATCTTGCCGCCTTCGACCTGCACCAGGTTCTGCAGCCACGGCATGAACACGTTGGGATCGAGCGGCTTGTCGGTCTTGAGCGAGAGCGACTGCATCTCCTCGTCATGATAGTGCTTCAGCCCGTGACCATGATCATGATGGTGGCCGTGGCCATGATCGTGATGATGGTCATGATCGTGGTCGTCGGCCTCCAGGAAGTCCGGTTCGATCTCGAGGATGCGGTCGAGATCGAAGGCGCCACGGTCGAGCACGTCGGCGAGCGCCACCGAGCAGCGCTCGGTGCGATGCAGTTTCGCGTAGGGATTGATGGCTCGGATGCGGGCCTCGACTTCGGCCAGTTCTGCCTTGCTGACGAGATCGGTCTTGTTCAGCACGATGACATCGGCGAAGGCAATCTGGTTCTTCGCTTCGGGCGCGTCCTTCAGACGGTCGGACAGCCATTTGGCGTCGGCGACCGTCACCACCGCGTCGAGCCGGGCGTTCTTCTGGACGTCCTCGTCGACGAAGAAGGTCTGGGCGACCGGCGCCGGGTCGGCAAGGCCGGTGGTCTCGACGATGATCGCGTCGAACTTGCCCTTGCGCTTCATCAGGCCGTCCATGATGCGCACGAGGTCGCCGCGCACGGTGCAGCAGATGCAGCCATTGTTCATCTCGAACACTTCCTCATCGGCACCGATGATGAGGTCGTTGTCGATACCGATCTCGCCGAATTCGTTGACGATGACGGCGTACTTCTTGCCGTGATTCTCCGACAGGATGCGGTTGAGCAGCGTGGTCTTGCCGGCCCCGAGATAGCCGGTCAGGACGGTCACGGGAATTTTTGAGGCGGTCGCTTCAGACATGAGAACTCCGACGTCAGGCTTGGTCGCGCGACGCGAGGCGGGGTGGCCCCCTGCCCTATTGGTCAAGCGCGCTGGTCAGGGCCTTTATATTGTGCCTGACCATGTCAATGTAAGTGGGGGCGAGCCCCTTTTCGCCGGTCAAACCGTCCGAAATCAGGGTACCGCCGACCCTGGCACCGGTCTCGGCCGCGATCCGCCGGATCAGCCGGTCGTCGCTGATATTCTCCAGAAAAACCGCCGGGATTTTCCGGGCCCTGACCTGGCCAATGATGGCGGCGATGTCCCGTGCACTGGGCTCGGTCTCGGTGGACACGCCAAGCGGCGCAATGAACTGGAGGCCGTATTCGGCGGCGAAATAGCCGAAGGCATCATGCGTGGAGATCACCTTCCGCCGGTCGGGAGGGATGCCGGCCACGGCCTCGCGGACCTCGCGATCCAGCGTGTCGAGTTTCTGCAGATAGGCCTTGGCCCGGGCGCGGAAGAACTCGGCGTCATCGGGCGCCGCCGCGGCCAGTGCGTCGGCGATGTCGGTGACGTAGATGCGGGCATTCGGCACGGACTGCCAGGCGTGAGGATCGGCCGCCGATCCGAGCTTGAGCGGCGCAACGCCGGCGCTGGCGACCACGACCTTGGCCCCGCTGCCCGCCGATTGAACGAGACGCGGCAGCCAGCCCTCCAGCCCTAGCCCGTTGACGATGACGAGCCTGGCCTCCGCGACGCGCTTCGCATCGCCAGGTGCAGGCGTATAGACGTGGACATCGCTGTCGGGGCCGACCAGCGTCGTCAGGTTGACGCGGTCGCCACCGACGGCGCGGACGAAATCGCCGAGGATGGAGAAACTCGCGACGACGTTGAGCCGCTCGGCCGCCTGCAGCGGCGAGGCGATCAGCATCAGGACGACGAGAACGAGCAAACGCATCATCGTCATGCTTCCAGGTGCCGGCCGGGAAACAATTGCCTGACGACGCCACCGACCCGGCCGAACAGCACCGAGACGATGTAGAGCACCGTCGCCACCAGGATGATCGCGGGGCCCGACGGCACCCGGGTCTGGAACGACAATACGAGGCCCGCGTAACCGGAGACCGCGGCGGCAACGACCGCGATGCAGATCATCGCGGTCAGATCGCGCGACCAGAACCGCGCGATACCGGCCGGCAGGATCATCAGGCCGACGGCGAGCAGCGTGCCGAGCGCCTGGAAGCCGTTGACCAGGTTGACGACGACGAGCGCGAGAAAGGCCAGATGCGCGGGTCCCCCGGCGCGGCTCACCGTGCGCAGGAACAGCGGATCGACGCTCTCGATGACGAGAGGCCGGTAGATCACCGCCAGCACCACCAGCGTCACCGTGGCGTTGAAGGCGACCACCAGCAGCGTCTGGTCGTCCATCGCCAGGATGTTGCCGAACAGCACGTGCAGGAGGTCGATATTGGTACCCTTGATCGAGACGATGGTGACGCCGAGCGCCAGCGACGCCAGATAGAAGGTCGCCAGGGACGCGTCCTCCTTGAGCCCGGTCGAACGCGCGACCACACCGGCGAGGATCGCGACGGCAAAGCCCGCGATCAGTCCGCCGGCCGTCATCGCGAACAGATTGAGGCCGGAGAGCAGGAAGCCGACCGCCGCGCCGGGCAGGATCGCATGCGCCATGGCATCGCCGACGAGGCTCATCCGCCGCAGCATCAGGAACACGCCGATCGGCGCGCCCGCGATCGCCAGCGCAATGACCGCAGCCAGCGCGCGCCGCATGAATTCGAATTCGGTGAACGGACCGATCAGGACGTCAAACAGCATCTGATCTCACGCCGCCCGCGCGCGCGCGTCGTCGGCCGCGCAGGCCGCGGCGCCGTCGTCGAACGCCTCGCACATCCGCATCGCGACGAGCAGGTTTTCCGGCGTCAGCACCTCCGACGTCGGCCCCCAGGCGACCGGGCCGCGCGCCAGCACCAGGGTCTCGCTGAAATGGGTGCGGACCATCTCCATGTCGTGCAGCGCGGCCAGCACCGTGCGGCCCTCGCCATGCCAGTGCTTGACCAGCGCCAGCAGGTCGACCGTGGTCTTGCTGTCGATGGCATTGAACGGCTCGTCCAGCACGATCAGGCGCGCATCCTGCAGCAGCACGCGCGCGAACAGCACGCGCTGCATCTGGCCGCCCGACAACGTGCCGATCGGACGGTTCTCGAAGCCGTTGAGACCGACCGAGGCGATCGCCCGGATGATCTTGTCGCGCGCGGACCTGCCGATACCGCCGAACAGGCCGGCCATGCGCCACAGACCGGTGCTGACGAAATCGAACACCGAGATCGGAAAGCTGCGGTCGATCTCCGCGCTCTGCGGCAGGTAGGCGATGTCGCGGGAATCGAGCCCGCCGAGATGAATGCTGCCGTCGAGCGGCCTGAGGATGCCGACGATGCCCCGCAGCAGCGTCGATTTGCCGGCCCCGTTGGGGCCGATCACCGCGACCAGCGCGCCGGAGGCCACCTCGCCACTGAGATGGTGGACGGCAGGATGCCGGTCATAGCCCAGCGTGACGTTTCGGAATTGCAGCGCCGCCATGATCACCTCATCGCCATCAGGACGATGGTCCAGAGCACGGCACAGACGGCCACGGCCGCCGCCAGCCGCCCGGCCACCGTCATGCGCAGGATCGACCAGGGCGCGGCCTGGGCCGGATGCGGCGAGGAGACATCGTGGGCATGGACATGATCATGGGTATGCGGATGCGCGTGATCATGCCCATGATCATGCGGATGCGCCTTCCCGGCGGGACGGACATGCGCATGGTCTTGATGGACCGGGGAAGCTGCGGGAACCATGGAAAGACGTTATATTATAACATCCGGCCTGTCCACGTCCGGTCAGGGCTTGCCGATCACCATCGCGATGGCGGCGGCCAGGAAGGGGAACGGCACCGAGACCGCACAGCGGAACCAGACGAAGCGGGCCGGCATGAACGGGATTTCCCACAGGATCACCCGCTGGAACGCAAACAGCGCCCAGGCGACGACATAGGCCACCACCTGCGGCACCCCGCCGCCGGACTTGAGCGCGACCGCACCGATGGAGAAGCCGATCACCGGCCCGCCGGGCGTCGCGGCCCCGGCGACCACCGCCGTGGCGACCCCGATCCAGCCGCTGTCCGGACCGAGCCAGCCAGTAATCACCTCCTGCGGGATGATGGCGGCAATGTAGCCGGAGCCGATCACACCGAGGGCGATGCGCGGCACGATATTGATGAAGTCCATCGCGCCTTCGCGCAGCGAGGCCTTGAACACCGGCGCGCCGCGGTTGAAGGCGATCAGGCCGACGCCGAACACCGAGCCCCACAGCAGGATGTCGATGAACAGCGCGGCGCTCAAGTCTCGTCCTTCCCGGCGGCAGGTTTGGGATAGAGCCGGACATAGACGAAGCGGCCGAGGGCGCCTGCGAGCACCGGCAGCGGCAGCGAGATCAGGATCCGCCACAGCGTGAAATCGGTGCCCATGATCGGAATCTCCCAGGCCACCGCCCGGCCGTAACCGATCAGCGTCCAGCTCACGACCATGGCGATGGTGGCGCCGAAGTCGGCGCCGACCGCCAGCAGCGCGCTCGCCACGGGATAGGCGGTGAAGGGGCCACCCGGCAGGATCGCGCCGAAGGCGGTCCCGATCAGGAGGCCCATCAGCCCGGATTTCGGTCCGAGCGAGCGCGAGACCTTCTCGTGTGGCAGGATTTCCGAGATGAAGGCGCCGAGCAGGCAGCCGGCCAGGACGCGCGGCAGGATGCCCCCGAACAGAGACAGGTCCTGGGTGAGGATCTCGAGGACGCCGTCGCTGCCGTCGCGGCGCCAGACCAGCCCCGCGCTGACCGCGACCAGAGCCGCGATGATGATGGTGGACCATCCGATCGGCTTGCGCGCTCGCCCCGGCCGCGGCTCGGAGTCCGCGTCCTCGGCAGGCGCCGGGTCTTTGGGGATGGAGTCTGACAACGGGCTCTGCGTCGCTCTGGCGGGATACCCGTCCTGATTAGGTGCGTTGCCGGGGCGATGCAAACAATACGCGGACAAGGCCATGCGCGCCTTGTGCAAGGCTCTCGCCGCGAACAACCGTCAATTCCGCACAGCAAAAAGGCGGCCGCACGAGCGACCGCCTTCCACTTTGTGATTCCGGGCGGCGCGTGAGCGCCGAACCCGGACATCCATCAGGCGTTACGCCTTCTCGAACAGGGACTCCACGTATTCCCAGTTCACGAGGTTTTCCACGAACGCCTTGAGATAGTCGGGACGGCGGTTGCGGTAATCGATGTAATAGGAGTGCTCCCAGACATCGACGCCGAGGATCGGGGTGGCGCCATGCACCAGCGGATTCTCGCCGTTCGGGGTCTTGGAGATTTCCAGCTTGCCGTTCTTGACCTGGAGCCAGGCCCAGCCGGAGCCGAACTGGCCGACGCCCGCTGCCTGGAAGTCCGCCTTGAACTTCTCGAAGCCGCCGAGGTCCTCGTTGATCTTCTTCTCGAGCTTGCCCGGCAGCTTGGTGCCGCCGCCATTGGGCTTCATCCAGCTCCAGAAATGGATGTGGTTGTAGTGCTGGCCGGCATTGTTGAACACGGCCGGGTTCTTGCCGAACGAGCCCTTGACGATCTCCTCAAGGGACTTGCCTTCCCATTCGGTGCCCTTGATCGCGTTGTTGCCGTTGGTGACGTAGGCCTGATGATGCTTGTCGTGGTGATATTCCAGCGTCTCCTTGGACATGTACTGGCCGAGGGCGTCATAGGCGTAAGGGAGGGGGGGCAGAGTAAAGGTCATGGGTTTCTTGTCCGCAACTGGTGGGGAACGAGTTCTAACGGTGACCCCTTATAGAAGGTTCCGCGCGCGTTAAATACATCAGAATTTGCGCAAAAGCGCGATGCGGCGGCATGGCCCGATGGCCCAATGTCCAAGCCAGAGGACAGTTCGGCTGGCCGGCTCAAGATCGGTAAAATGTCATTGCGTTTGAAGCGGTTATGACAGAACGAAGGAACTCCGCAGTTGCGGCGAGAGAGACAGTCATGAGCATCGAGATCGACATTCTGAACGGTGACGCCTCATGGCCGATCGCCAAGCCGCTGCACGAGGCCGTCTGGGGACCGGAGAAGGTGGCCGACAAGCCGTGGGCTCACATCAAATGGGCCAATGCCGATCTGCGCGTGCTGATCGAATCCCCCGATGACGGCCTCGTCTGCCATGTCGGGATCTATTTCCGCACCATCAAATGGAACGGCCAGAAGGTCCATGCCGGCGGCATCGGCGGCGTCTGCACGCGCGAGGACCGGCGCGGCCGCGGCTATGCGACCATGGCGATCGACGCGGCGTTGCACACCATCCGCGCCAACGAGGCGGCCCGCTTCGCGCTGCTGTTCTGCGAGCCGCACAATGTCGCGTTCTACGAGGCCCGCAAATGGCAGGCCTTCAAGGGCGAGGTCTATTGCGAGCAGCCCGAGGGGCGGATCCGCTTCACCGCGATGGCGCCATACGTCTTCGACATCGTCCGGGCGCCGACGCTGGGAACCATCGATCTGTGCGGCCTGCCCTGGTGAGCCCTGCGTGACAAGAGGACTGGCGCCGCCGCGCTGCGCCCTATAGTATGTCGGTCATCATTTCATATTCCGTCCGGTGACACATGACGATCGACGCCCCCGCAGATGCCGCGCCGCCCGTCGCACCGGGCGCCTCCGCCATCGCCGGCCTGCTGACGGCACCGATCCTGCCCACGCTGCTGCGGCTCGCGATCCCCAACATGGTCGCGATGGTCGGCAGCACGCTGGTCGCGATTGCCGAGACCTCCTATATCGGCCGGCTCGGCACCATTCCGCTGGCCGCAATCGCGCTGGTGTTTCCCTTCGCGATGCTGACGCAGATGATGAGCGCGGGCGCGATGGGCGGCGGCGTCTCCTCGGCGATCAGCCGCGCCATCGGCGCCGGCGACCGCGACCGTGCCGCGACATTGGCGCTGCATGCCGCCATGATCGGACTCTGCGGCGGACTCTTCTTCACCGTCATGATGCTGGTATTCGGCCGTTCGTTCTTCAGCCTGCTGGGCGGCCGGGAGCGCGTGCTCGAGGAAGCCTGCAGCTATTCGCAGGTGCTGTTCTCCGGCGCGGTCGCGATCTGGCTGGTCAACACGCTGGCCTCGGTGATCCGGGGCACCGGCGACATGCGACTGCCCTCACTCACGTTGATCGGGGCGAGCGCGCTGCAGATCACGCTCGGCGGCACGCTCGGGCTCGGCCTGTTCGGCGTGCCGCAATTCGGCATGCCCGGCGTCGCCGCCGGCCAGCTCGTCGCCTTCAGCTGCGCCGCGATCTTCTTTCTCTGGTATCTCGCGTCGGGCCGCAGCCGCCTGAAGCTGCAATTCCGCACGTTCCGTTTCGAGCGCGCGATGTTCCTGGACATCCTCAAGGTCGGCGCCATGGCGTGCCTGTCGCCGCTGCAGACCGTGCTCACCATCCTGATCTTCACCAAGATCCTCGCGACTTTCGGCACCGAGTACCTGGCCGGCTACGGCATCGGCTCGCGGCTGGAATTCCTGCTGATCCCGATCACCTTCGCCTTCGGCATCGCCTCGGTGCCGATGGTGGGGATGGCGATCGGTGCGGGCCAGGTCGCGCGGGCGAGGCGCGTCGCCTGGACCGCCGCGGCTGCATCCGGCATCACCGTCGGCCTGATCGGGCTCGTCGTCGCGCTCGCTCCCGCCTTGTGGGTGTCGCTGTTCACGAAGGATCCCGGCGTCACCGCCGCCGCGCACAGCTACTTCCACTGGGCCGGACCGGCCTTCGTGTTCTTCGGCATGGGCGTGTCGTTGTACTTCTCCTCGCAGGGCGCGGCGCGGGTCGGCGGCCCGGTTCTGGCCTCGACCGCGCGGCTCCTGATCGTTGCCATCGGCGGCACCAGCCTCGTGCTGGCACAGGCGCCGGCCTGGACCTTGTTCGCGCTGGTCGGCGGCGCCATGGTCGTGTTCGGGCTGTCGACCGCGGCCTCCGTCGCCTTCGTGCGCTGGGGCAAATGAGATGGTGCGGAAGCGCTGAAATGTGATTCCATCCAGCGTTGCACAATCCCGGCATGATGGCTAAGGAGTCGCCTCCCATTCGAGGCCGACTCCATGCTCAACCGATTCGTCGCCGTCACCACCCTTCTTGTCGCGCTGCTCGGCGCGCCGGCCGCGCAGGCGCAAAGCGCGGAGGCGAGCGGGACCTGGCTGACCCAGGCCGGCGACGCCCGCGTCAAGATCAGCAAATGCGGCGGCGGCATTTGCGGCCATATCGTCTGGCTGCGCGAGCCCTATGATACCGCAACCGGCAAGCCGGCGACCGACAGCAAGAACCCCAATCCCGCGCTGGCGAAGCGTTCGATGATCGGATTGCCGCTGTTCAACGGCATGCAGCCGGCGGGACCGAACAAATGGTCGGGCCAGATCTACAATGCCGACGACGGCAGCACCTATGCGAGCAGCATCACCGTGACCTCGGCCGATGCGCTGCGCGTGGAAGGCTGCGTCGGCGCGCTCTGCGGCGGCGAGACCTGGACGCGCGTGGGCAAGTAAGCCCCGCGCACCTCAAGCCATCATCGCCTTGAGCGCCGTCGCGGCCGACGCATAGCCACCGCGGGCTCCGTCGATGAAGTGAACGTGGTCGCTGCGCAGCGCGGAGGGCGTGAAGCAGGTCATCATCGCGGCGTCCTGCCGATGCAGGCCGTAGCGCACGATGCCCTCGCGCGCAGCCGCCGCGAGCCGATCGCCGAGCGCGCGCTCGAGCTCCTGCGTGCAATCGAGGATCATGCGCAGACCGTCGTCATATTTGCGGAAGTCGGAATTCTCGACCACCTGCTGCTTGTAGCGCTTCGGTACGAAGCCGCCGACCTCGATGTCGAACCGCATGATCAGATAGACGAACAGCGTGTAGGCCAGCACGCCGACGCGCCGCTTGAGCAGCGAGCCGCCGCGTTGGGCCCTCGCCTCGTAGTCGAGCCCCTGTGGCGGCCATGTCAGCGGCGGTCCTTGCGGTGGCACGGGCCGCCCCGAATCCGGACTGCGCTCGACCAGGTGAATGATGTCCTCGATCACGCCGCGAAAGGCGGCAGGATCGGCGCCGCGGGCCGGCACCACCAGCACCGACAGGATCAGCCCGCGCGAGGCCGGAATGAGTTCGAAGCGACAGGACAGGCCGGAGAGGTCCGGCTGCGTGCCGGCAGGCGCCTCCGGCACCGCGAACTCGCCGCGCTTCATCGCGGCTTCCGCCCAGCCGAGCCCCCCGCCTGAGAACATCGCATAGGACAGGTTGGCCGACGGACCGAAGCGGGCGACCCGCACGTCGAGGTTCTGGGCGCGAATGGCGCCCACGGGCACCAGCGCCACCCGCATCCGGAGGTCGAGATCCTCGCGCACCCAGGTCGCGGTCGCCGCCAGCGCCTCGCGGGCGGCGACAAGATCGTCAGGCGCAACGGCAAAGCTCGCACCATCGCCGCCGAACACGAAGGGAAATTCGCGCCCTTCCAGCGCGTTGGTCACCGCCGCGATCACGGCCGCACCCGCCATGTTGACTGCCTTGTAGCGCTCAGCCGCAATTGCCTTGGTGGAATCGACGATATCGGCGACGCCGATGCTCCAATCGTCCGGCAGCGGCGAATACAGCGCGGGATCCATCAGGCTGGTGAAGCCGCGGAAGACCGGAATTGCGCCGTAAAACGAGCCGCCTGATGTCATCGGGTCATGCCGGAGGGTGTGTTGCGCGTCCAAAACGAGATACGGGAGAGAATCGATCCGGGTTCGCCCGACGTCCTCCGAGACGGATCATTGGACGAAATACCTACCGGCAACAAGATCGGGCCGCGTTGCAATGCCGCAGCCCCGCCATTGATCGGCGTCAAACAGAAGGACGGTGCAAACGACTAGGCTGCCCCATCTCCAGGGAGGAGACGGGATGATCGAGGTGTCCGGCGTCGGCGACAAGAACTCCACCGCTCCGGTCCGGCAGCATGGCGGTCGCGAGCCCGTCAGCGCCGTGAAGATGCCGGAGAAGCTGACGGCCGCCGTCGATGCCTGGGCCCTGGCTCATCAGCTGTCCCGCTCGGACGCGATCTGCCATCTTGTCGCGCTGGGCCTGAAGACGGCGCCCGCCGCACCGGTCCTGGCTGATGCCGTGACCCATTCGGTCGAAGCCGACGCCGCGAGGATCGAAGAACTCGCCGTCCATGAGATCGCAGGCCTGCTCGATCCCGCCCTGCCGGAAGACGAACGCGAGCGCCGCATTCGCCGCCTCACCGAAGGACCGCCCGAATTCTCGCACGAGCGGATCGATCTTCCGAAACACCGCGCCTGAGCGCGGTGACGTGCTAGTGCAGCTTGGCGTCCTGCCGCTCGCGCAAGGCAGATGCACGCGGGTCATGGCAACCGACCAGCCGCACGAATTGCTGCGGGTACATCTCGTAGCCGTGATCGCCGGAATTCTGATGCGCCATCGGAGGAGAGCGAACGTCGCTCGCGCGTGCGCCGGATGGCTTGGTCGGGCCCCGGCCTGAAACCGTCATGTTCGGGGTGGTCATGGACTGCTCCCTGTCTTTTAGGGCAGATCGATTGACATAATCCAATCGACTACAGAGCATCCTAGGACAAGGACCGGCGCGATGTCATTGCGCCGGATCAACGCAGTGCGGCAATACGCAGCGGTCAGGCGGTATTGCCCGCATCGATCGTGAACACGGTGCCCGTGACGTTGCGACCGCCTTCGCCGAGCAGATACTCGACCATGCGCGCGACGTCGTCCGTCTCCGGCAGGCGACGCAACGCACTGCGGCCGGCGATACGCTTGCGCCCCTCGTCGGAGAGATTGTGCGTGAGCTCGGTATCGATGAAGCCCGGCGCGATCGCATTCACGGTGATGCCGAGCTTGCCGACCTCGCGCGCGAGGGATCGGGTGAAGCCGGTGGCGGCAGCCTTGGTCGCGCCGTAGACGGACAGGCCGTTGTAGCCGGTGGTGGCGATGATCGACGAGATGTTGATGATGCGGCCCGCGCCATCGGCCATCATCTGGCGGGCAACGTATTTGGTCAGGATGATCGGCGACAGCACGTTGAGCTGCACCAGCGCCTCGATCTGCGAATTGTGCATGGTGGCAAGCAGGCCTTCGGTGCCGAGGCCGGCATTGTTGACGAGGCCGTAGATCGGACCGAAATCGTCGCGCACGAGCTTGGCAAAAGCCGGGATCGTCTCGATCGCCGCGAGGTCGCAGGCCAGGAAGTGCAGCCGCCCATCCGAATCCGCGATGGCGGCCTTGAGATCATCACCCTCGCGCCGGGCCGCGGCGATCACGTTGTATCCGGCGCCGGCGAGGCGCCTTGCGATCGCAAGGCCAATTCCGCGGCTGCCGCCGGTGACGAGGACGTTATGCATCGGTTCGCGCCAGTTTGCCGGCCGGAGTGACGTCGAGCGCCTCGACGAAGCGGATCACCGCCGGCACCTTGTGGGAAGCGAGTTGCGCGCGGCACAGATCGAGGATCTGGTCGCGGATCTCCTTCGCGCGCGCCGGATCCGTGCCGTCGGCGAGGATCACGTCGGCGACGACGATGCCGCCCGTGATCGGGCTGCGGCGCGATTTCGCGCGCGACATCCGCACGTCGGCGTGGCGGTTGATCACCGCCTCGATTTCCTCGGGATGGACCTTCAGCCCGCCGATATTGATGATGCCGCCGCGGCGGCCAACGAAATGATAGCGGTTACCGCGCAGCTCGACGATATCGCCGGTGTCGACGAAGCCGTCGGCATCGGTGAGAGGTGCGGCATCGCGGCCGATATAGGTATGCGCGGTCCGCGTCGAGCGGATGCGCAGCGAGCCGTCCACCACCTTCATCTCGACGCCATTGCGATTGCCGAGATAGTCGGCCGGAAATCCTTCGAGCCCGTCATTGACGGCGAAGCCGACGCCGGCCTCGGTCGAGGCATAGGCATGGCCGACGGAGGCATCGGGGAATGCGGACTTGAGCCCGTCGAGCACCGCCTGGTCGGCGATCTCGCCGGAGAGACGAACGTAGCGGGGCGCAAACTGCGCCGCGGAGCCGCTCATCAGAAGCTTGCGCCAATGCGAGGGCGTTCCGGAAATATGCGACACGCCTCGCGCATTCAATCGCGCGACGTGATCGGCCAACGCCTCATGCGGGCCAGACAGGACCATCGAACCGCCCGACAGGATGGCGCGGAGGAAGATCTGGAGACCGCCATAGCGGCGGATATCGTAGAATGTCGCCCAGACCGGCGCGGGTCCACGCGAGGGACCTTCGGCGACGATCGCCCCCGTCAGGGCTTCCAGGGTATGGCCGACGATCTTCGGAACGCCAGAGGTGCCCGACGTCAGCATCAGCCATTCGGTGGCACGCTCGGTCTGCACGGGTTTGGTGGATTGGAGTGGCAGTTGTGCGGTGACGATGGTGGCGATGCCCTGCCCGGCCCAGCGCTCGGGCTCGTCGGTGACGACGGCATCGATGCCGGCATCCACGATCAGCGCCGCAAGATAGGCCGGGTTGAGATCGGGCGGGCAGAGCAGCATGCGGCGCGCGACGCCGTCGAGCTCGATCATCGCAAGACCGGAGCGCAACTGGTCGGACAGTTTCAGCAATACCGCGCGACCGGACAGCTCGTGCAGGCGGCCGCCGAGGACCGTCTGCGACAGGATGTCCGTCAGCGACACCAGATGGTGCGCGTCCGAAATGGTGCGGCCCTTCAGCTCCGCGCCGAGATGGTCACGGAGCGCGAAGATCTCACGCGGGGACATTTTCGTAGGCCCGCACGAAATCGCCCACGGTGGCGGGGAACGCGGCGTCCTCGGAAATCGTGAAGGGGTCGATGCCGGTCTCGTCTTCGAGCCGAGCGACCAGGATCGCGAAGGCCAGAGAATCGAAGCCCGTCTCGTGCAGGGACAAATCGTCCGACAGGGCGGGAAGCGTGACGTGCTGTTCCTTGGCGATCTGCTGGATCGCTTCAATCACTTTGGCTCGTACCGACATGGCTGGCTCGCTCTTGTTGTCGACTGGTCGTGTTGCGGCGGCTCTTGATGACCGCCTCCCCATGGCCGTCTGTCTACCGGAGAGAAGTAAATGGCCTCTTGGACAATTCAGATAAAATTCGACCTATCTGCCCGTTTTTGCGGATTCAGAACCGGATCGTGCCGTCGACCACCTGCGCGTGGCGCGCGGCATCGAGCGGGACATAGGCGTTGGATGCCGGCTCCAGCATGAACAGCCGATCGGAGATCGATACAGGATCGAAACCTTCGCGGGCGAGATCGCCCTTCTTCTGCTTGAAGGTCTCGGTGGCATCGAGCTCCCGCGAGATGCGGATGAAGACGGGACGGGCATAGGCCGGCAGACGCTGCGACAGATGCGCCGGAAGGCCTGCGATGTCGAACCCTTCATTCACCACGATCGTGCTCATGCCGGCGCGGCCATCGGTGCCGGGAATGCTGACGCCGTAGGTGGTGGCATCGACGACGCCGATGAAATCGCGCACGGCATCGTTGACCTCGGAGGTCGCGACGTTCTCGCCCTTCCAGCGGAAGGTATCTCCGATGCGATCGACGAAGTGGAAGAAGCCCTTGTCATCGAGCCGCATCAAATCGCCGGTGCGGAACCAGGCATCACCCGCGGCGAAGACATTGCGTAGAATCTTCTTCTCGGTTTCGCCGGCGTCGGTGTAGCCCTCGAAGCGGCCGCCACCTTCGTCCGCGCGGCCGATGCGGCCGATCGCCTCGCCGGCCTCGCCGCGCGCACAGGGGATGCAGAACCCCTCGTCGGTGCGCAGCGGCGCTCCGGTGTCCGGGTCGAGCTTGACGAGGCTCGCCGGAAATCGGTGCGCGAGCAGCGGCGGAATGCGGCCGATCGCGCCCGGCTGGCCCTCGACGTTGAACAGCGAGAAATTGCCTTCCGTCGCGGCGTAAAACTCCAAAATGCGCGGAATGGCAAAACGCGCCTGGAAATCCTCCCAGATATCGCCGCGCAAGCCGTTGCCGCAGACCAGGCGCAGCCGGTGGTGGTTCTCGTATTCCGACGGCGCCGCCTTCAACAGGTAGCGGCAGAGTTCGCCGATGTACTGGAACAGCGTGCAGTCATGGCGCACGATGTCCGGCCAGAAATTCGAGGCGGAAAACTTCTCCGCGATCACCACCGAGCCGCCGGCCGCCAGCATGCTGCACGGCGCGACGATGCCGCCGACCGAATGGAACAGCGGCAGGCAGTCGTAGAGCCGGTCCTGCGGGCTGGCGCCGGTGAGGCCGGCGAACCAGAAGCCCCAGTTGAGGATGCGGCGATGGCTGATGCTCGCGGCCTTTGGCAGGCCGGTCGTGCCCGAGGTGTAGATCAGCAGGGCGCGATCGTCGATCGTGACGTCGCCGTGCTCGTCCGGCGACAAAGGGACGTCGTCGAGCGCGGCCAGCGCGACGTCGATGGCGCGCGCGCTGCGCGCATCGCCGTGGGTCCAGACCTTCGCTTCCGTCTTCCGGTGGGGCGCGGCGCCGTCCAGCACGTCCGCGAGCATATGCGCCACGATGATGTGGGACGGCCTCGCGACATCGATGCAATGCGCGAGCGAGGGCCCTACGAGCTTGGTATTGATCAGCGCGACAACGCCGCCGACGCGGCTGATGCCGAGCCAGGCGGCGACATAGTCGATCCCGTTCGGCATGATCAGGGCGACGGTGTCCCCCTTGGCAAGTCCGACGGAGCGAGCCCAGCGTGCATAGCGAGCGATGCGCCGCGACAGCCCTTCATAATCGACCGTGACCTCGTCCATGACGAGCGCAGGATGACCGGGCTGGCGCCGCGCCCAATCGTCGACGACATCGGCGAACAATCGCCCGGGCAGCGTCTCGATCCGCGCGGTGAGCTCGATGGCCTTCAACCAGATCTTGGAAGCCGAAGGCGGACGCGCGACCTTCGGTTGCTCGATGACGCCGGGGATCATGCCGTTCATTCTTTCGGAACGTGTCTGCTGGAGCGGCAGATTAGCCCGCCCGGCCTGCCCAGGTGTTAAGAGACAAGGTAAAGGCTTGTTAGTACGCGATAAACTCCAGCTATCCTTTACCAAGCGAACGGGATCGGCGTGCGCCTCGCCGCAATTCTTGCGATAGCAGCTCCAGTCATTCGGGCGCGCGCTGCGCGCGGAACGAACTGAACTGGAGGCCGCCATGATCACCAGACGCCATGTCCTTCAGAGCGCCGCCGCTGCCGCAGCCGTGCTCGCTGCACCGCGCGCCTTTGCGATCGGAAATCCATCCTATCCGTCGCGCAGCGTCAAATGGGTGGTGCCTTATGCACCGGGCGGCGCGACCGACGTGCTGTCGCGGCTCTTGTGCCAGCGGTTGTCCGATCGGCTCGGCCAGAGCTTCGTGGTCGAGAACAAGCCCGGCGCCGGCAGCAATATCGGCACCCAGGCCGTGATCAGTTCCGCCCCGGACGGTTACACGCTGTTGCTGACATCGACCGCCAATGCGATCAACGCCTCGTTCGATCCGGCGCTGCCCTATGATTTCGCCAAGGGGATCGCACCGGTGGCGGGCGTCGCGCGGATCCCGCTGGTGCTGGTCGTCAACAACGACCTGCCGGTCAGGACCATCGCCGACTTCATCGCCTATGCCAGGGCCAATCCCGGCAGGATGTCGATCGCGTCCTCCGGCATCGGCACCTCGCTACATCTGTCCGGCGAATTGTTCAAATCCATGGCCGGCGTCCAGTTCACGCATGTGCCCTATCGCGGCTCTGCGCCGGGCCTGACCGATGTGATGAGCGGCCAGATCCAGGGCATGTTCGACAACGTCACATCGTCGTTCGAGCTCGTCCGCTCCGGCAAGCTGCGGGCGCTCGGCGTTACCACGCGCGAGCGCTCCGAGATCCTGCCGGATGTGCCGCCGATCGCCGACACGCTGCCGGGCTTCGAGACGAGTTCGTTCTACGGCGTCGGCGCGCCGCACGATACGCCGCGCGAGATCGTCGACCTCCTCAATCGCGAGATCGATGCGGCGCTGTCCGATCCCGAGATCAAGTCGCGCATCGGCGAACTCGGCGCGATCCCGCTGCACGGCAACGCCGGCGAGTTCGGCGGCATGCTCGCGGCCGAGACCGACCGCTGGCGCAAGGTGGTGGAGCTGTCGGGAATCCGGAAGGACTAGCTGGCGACAACAGCGCCGCGCGCATCCGCAGCTAGCCTTGTCTCCGCGGGCGCGGGCGCGGCGGTACGGTGACCGGATAATACGGATTGATGTCGCAGGTCGCCGACTGGCCCGACGCCGTGGCGCGGCATTGCGGCAGCGACGTGAACGAACAGTCGTACCAATCGCCACCACCGCCGCTCGAGCCCGAATAGACGTGCAGACAGACCGGATAGCGGGGATCGAAGGTCTGCGCTTGCGACGGGGTGACCGCGAGCCAGCCGCCCATGACGGCAATCAGGCCAACCGCGCGGAACGCGATGGACGGAGCGTGATGCTGCGCCATGGGATCAGTGATCCCGCTTCGGACGGCGCCGCGGCGGCGGCGGTTCGTTGAAGGCGTAGTAGGGATTGAGGTCGCAGCTCGCTGAGCGGCCCGATGCAGTGGCTCGGCACTGCGGCAGAGAGGTGAACGAGCAGTCGAAATAGTCGCCGCCCCCGCCCCAGCCGCCGGGCGTATAGACGTGCATGCAGACCGGATAGCGCGGATCATAGGTCTGCGCGCCGGCATCTGTCGCCACGAACAGGGCGGCGAGCGCGGTGAGGGTCAGGATCGGCAAACGCATGGTCATCCTCGAATCGATGGCGCCGGCCATCAGCCGACGCCTTCCTATTGCACAACCCCGCGCCGGAGGCGACCGTTCCTGCGCGCCGATGACGGCAAGGTGAGGCGCGACCTCAGCCGCCGAGCCCCTGCAGCACCAGCCGGTTCAGCCGCGATGCAAACGCCGCCGGGTCTTCCGGCAACTCGCCGTCGAGGATCTGGGCCTGTTCGAGCAGCAGAAGGCTGAGATCGTCGACCGTCTTCGAGCCGGCCTGGCCCTTCGTGATCGCCGTCACCAGGGGATGGCGGAGATTGATCTCGAGGATCGGCTTGGTGCGCATGCCGCGGTTCTGCTGGGCGAGAATGCGCTCCAGCTCCCGGCTCGGGCCCTGGCCGTCGGCGACGAGGCAGGAGGCGGAGCTGGTCAGACGCGTCGACGCCTTGACGTCGCTGACTCGCTCGCCGAGGGCAGCCTTGACCGCCGCAATGGTGGCGGCCTCGTCCGCGGCCGGTTCGTCCTTCCTGCTCTCGTCCTTGTCGTCGATGCGCGGGATCAGATCGAGATTGAGATCGCCCTGCCCCAGCGACTTCAGCGGTTTGCCGTCGAATTCCGTCGGCATCGACGTCCAGAACGCATCCACCGGGTCTGACAGCAGCAGAACCTCGATGCCGCGTGCGGTCGCTGCCTCCAGCCGCGGATTGGACTTCAGGCGCTCGATACTGTCGCCGACCAGATAGTAGATCTCGGTCTGGTTCGGCTTGAAGTCGGCGATGACCTGCTTCAGCGAGCGTTTCTCGCCGGTGGTCGTGGTGAACCGGGACAGCGCCAGCAACTTCTCGCGGCGCTCGAAATCCTCGTAGATGCCTTCCTTCAGGACGGCACCGAAAGCATCCCAGATCTTGCTGAAATTGTCCGCGTCCTTCTCAGCGAGGCTTTCCAGTTCGGACACGACGCGGGTCGCCACGGCCTTGCGGATCTGCGCCAGCTGCGGATTGTTCTGCAGCATCTCGCGGGAGATGTTGAGCGGCAGATCCTCGCTATCGACGACGCCGCGGATGAAGCGGAGATAGCCGGGCAACAGATCGGCATCGTCGGTGATGAAGACGCGGCGGACGTAGAGCTTGACCCGTCCCTTGCGCGCCGGTTCGAACAGGTCGAATGGCTTGGTCGACGGCGCAAACAGCAGCACGGCATAGGAATAGCGGCCTTCCGCGCGGTAGTGCAGCGTCATCGCGGGATCATCGAAAGCCGTCGCAATCTGCTGATAGGCTTTCTTGTAATCCTCGACCGTGAGCTCGGACTTCGAACGCTGCCACAGTGCGCTGGCCGAATTGATCTGGCGCGGCTCGCCCTCTTCCGGCACGAGCTCGATGGGAAACAGGATGTTGTCGGAATAGGCGCCGACGATGCGCTCGATCTCGTAGGTTTCGAGATATTTCTTCCCGTCGTCCTTCAGGTGCAGCACGATCTCGGTGCCGCGCGCGACCCGCGCCGCATCGTCCTCGCTCGCCCGCGCGATCTCGAAACCGGAGCCGCCGGACGAGGTCCAGGTCCAGACGTCGCTCTCGCCGGCCCTTCGGCTGATGACGACGATCTTCTCGGCCACCATGAAGGCCGAATAGAAGCCGACGCCGAACTGGCCGATCAGCCCGAGGCCGTCCTTGGCCTCCCTCAGCTTCGACACGAAGGCCTTGGTGCCGGAACGGGCGATGGTGCCGAGATGGTCGATCAGCTCCTGGCGTTCCATGCCGATGCCGTTGTCGGCAATGGTGAGCGTGTTGGTCGTCTTGTTTGGGATGATGCGGATCTTGAGCGCGTCGCCTTCACCCAGCAGCGCCGGATTGGCGATCGCCTCGTAGCGCAGCTTGTCGCAGGCGTCGGAGGCGTTGGAAATGAGCTCGCGCAGGAAGATGTCGGTTTCCGAATAGACGGAATGCACCATCAGGTGCAGCAGTTCGGAAACCTCGGCCTGGAAAGGCTGCGTATGCGCAACCGTGTCGGACGTCGTCATGCGTTTACCCGGTCAAAAAGGAGGTTGGAACCGGGGATATAGCGCTGTGGCAGATGGGATCAAGAGCACGTGAACGGCGACCGCGGGGAACGGGGACCGCAAGGGAACGCCCCGGCCGGATCAGGTCACGCAACGGCCGGGCTGCAGCAGCTTGGCGACCTCGGTCAGCGAACTCACCATGGGCTCGCAGGCGATGGTCGGCTTGGTCCTGCCGGACTTCGGCAGCGTCAGCGGCGGCCTGGCATTACCGGTCTCGACCGTCGCAGGCACGCGCAACAAGACCGAGGTCTCGGCCAGATCGTTGAGCCGCATCGAGACGGTTCGGGTCGGCGCTGCCGCCGGTTTCATCTCCGGAAGCCGGTCGGCCTTGGCGGAGCGGTTGACGTTATGAGCGCTCGGCTTGTCGGCGACCGCCTGCCAGCGGTCGGCCAGATCGTGGCCGGAGGCCAGTTGCGCGGCACCGAGCGTGGCGCCGAGCGCGAGAACACCGAGAAAAACCTTTTGAAGCTGTGACATGGCTGTCGATCCCTCGCCACATGGCGATCGCGGGAACAACGCCAGCCAATGAGCGGGAGTTCTCAACCATTAACATCACTTAACCGTGTGCGGGATTTCGCATGTCCTGCGAAAAAAACCTATGCCGCCGGGAACGATTCCGGGGGCCTCCGCGTCGTCTCAGCAGCCGGCTATTCCCCCCTGCCCCATAAGCCGGCGACGTAGGGCGCGACCGTGGTGATGCCGGTCGCGCCCTATTCTTTTTTGATCCTACCGGGCTCCGGTCTTAGCTGGCCTTCCCGGCCAGCCAGTCGCGCCCTTCGCCATAGAGCTTCTCGACCTCTGGGCCGGTGAGGCCGGGCATGTCGCGCTTGACCTTGTAGCCGATCAATTCCTGCATGTAGGCGAGATGGCGGTAGCCTTCGGGCAGCGCTGCCAGCGCCTGCTGGTCGAGGCGGAGGTCCGCGGCGGGATCGACCGGATCGATCCGGTCCTTCTCGTAGATCGGCTGCCGCCGGACGATGCCCCAGCGGCCCTGCCGCTTCTCCAGGAAATCATAGAACCGTCCGGTGCAAACCACGTCGCACGGCACGTCGTGTACCGGAGCGCGCTGCGAGATCGTCATCTTGGTCTGGGCGATGGCGCGTGCGCCCTCCAGGTCGATGCTGGTGCCGCCGAGGAAATGCAGGATGCGGACCCCTCGGGCAAATCCTTCCTGGCTGACGCGCATGAAGTCCCGCGCCGGGCCCTGAAACCAGGTGGCCGACATCCAGCCCTCTTCGTGCCAGACGGTGGCGAAGCGCTCCCAGTCACCGGCATCCCGCCAGACCGCCCAGTTCTCGACGAGATCGCGGATGGCGAGGCGGTCGAGCAGGGTCTGGTCCATGGCAAATCTCCGGGTGATCTGAGGCGGCGACGGATGTCATCGCGGCGCACTATCAACGGGGCAAGGAGGTTGCCGTCAAGCGGCGACGGCCCACGCGCGTTCGAATAGCCCGCAACGACGACGCGGACGAGCAGCCGGACTTGCAAACAACCAGACCGCGATTAGTATCGACGATCGATGCAGATGAAATTGCCTTTGCTGGTCGCGTTTCTTGGATTGCTGTCCACTACCTTGGCACGTGCTGAGACGGATGTGCCAAGCGAGAGCGTCAAAGCCTGGAAAGCGAGGCTAGCGGCCCACATCAACAGCAACAAATTTTTTCCTGCGGAGGGATTTGGCCAAGCCGGCAATGCCAAGGTCATATTCGTGATCGACCGATCCGGCAGATTGATCTCGCGTGCTCTGGCAGAGAGTACCGGTTCGCAGTCGCTCGACGACGGTGCGCTGGCGATTGTCGCTCGCGCTGAACCATTTCCGGCGCCACCTTCGGAGCTGAAGGGCGACTCCTTCACCTTCACCGCGCCGATCAACTTCGCCGATCGTCAATTCCAGGTGCCATCCATAGGCATCGTGCTGAGCAGGCCGGATCCCGCAGCGTCGACTCCGATGAGCATCTGGGCCAGGGCGGTCAGTGAGCACGTCTGGCGTCATAGGGTGTTTCCGCCGGAGGCAGTCGGGCAAAAGGGCGATGGTGGCGTGGTCTTCGTCATCGATCGTGCCGGAAAATTGATCTCGAGTGCGCTGGTGGAAAGCACGGGAAATGCACTGCTCGATGCTGCGACGCTGGCCATGGTCGAGCGATCCGAGCCGTTCCCGAAACCGCCTGCTGAGGCGAAGGACGATCAGCTAAGGCTGACCATCCGCCTGACGTTTGACGGCACGCGGGCCCCCCCCGGGCCGTCGCCAGAGCAGGAAAAATTTCTCAGATCCTGGGTCGAGGATCAGGCCAGGCTGAGCACGCAATTCCCCGGGCCGAGCGATGCCAAGCTGAATTCCATGCTTCGCAGCATCTGCCGAGGTTGCTGAAGTCAGGTCGCGGCCAACGAAAAACGGCGCGCCTCACAGCGCGCCGTCTTTGCATTCGAGAGAGCCTACTTGCGCTGCCGGCGCCTTGTTACGCCGCCGGCGCCTTGGTTACGCCGCCGGCGCCTTGGTTACGCCGCCGGCGCCTTGGGCGCGCGGTTGCGGGAGTTGCGCTGGAAGAACAGTGCCTGGCTCGCCACCGCCGAGACCATTGCGGGCTGGAACGGCTTGGAGATCAGGAACGCCGGTTCCGGACGCTCGCCGGTCAGGAAGCGCTCGGGATAGGCGGTGATGAACACCACCGGCACCTCGAAGGTCTTCAGCAACTCGTTGACGGCATCGAGTCCCGACGAGCCGTCGGCGAGCTGGATGTCGGCGAGGATCAGGCCGGGCCGCTTGTTCTTGGCGAGCGCCACCGCGTCGGCATGGGTACGTGCGACGCCGACCACGTTGTGACCGAGGTTCTTCACCAGGCTCTCGAGGTCCATGGCGATGAAGGTCTCGTCCTCGATGATCAGGACGTCGGTGGCGATCTCGGCCGCCATCTCCCGGCCCGCGGTATCGGCGAGCCGCCGGGTCTCGGCGACGTCGGTGCCGAGGATGTAGCCGACCTCCTCTTCCGAGAACCCCTCGAGCGAGAGCAGCAGGAATGCCTGCCGCGGCAGCGGGGTGATGTTCGACAGCCGGCGCTCCGGCGGCATCGGCAGCGTCGTCACTTCGGAATCGTCATTGACCGATACCGAATTCCAGATCTGGGTGAACAGCCGGAACAGGCCGACCCGGGGTCCGTGGCTCTCATCGAGCACGGACGGATCGCCCAGCATGGCCTCCAACATCGCTGCGACATAGGCATCTCCGGACGACTGGCTGCCCGTCAGGGCACGCGCATACCGGCGCAACAGCGGCAAGTGCTCAGCAACTAGCTGTGAACGGGACATCCCCACTCCATTCAATCTTCGGGCCGCCCTTAGATACCGTAGGAGGGGAGGACGCCCGGGTTCCCCTTGGTTGGGCTGTTTACGCATCAGGACAAGAAAAGTTCCATGGGAGGCGGAACTTTTTGTCGGACCTGGAATTGATTTCGTCCAGGGAACGGCTCCCGGTTGAGAAAACTTCTCGATTTCACAGTCACTTAACTCGGGGAAACGTGGAACAGGTCATGAAAGATCTCAAGTCTCAAGCCAGCAAAAGCACGACCCCCGGTAAGGGCGGGCTCACACCGGAGATCCAGTCCCGGATCGGGCACCAGCTTCGCGCCATGTATGACGACGTGGTGCGGCAGGGGGTCCCCGACCGGTTCGCGGAACTGATCAAGAAACTCGATGCGCCGGGAGGTGCAGCCCAGTCGGAACATGACGGAAGCGCCGGCGACCACAACAATGGGAGGGACTAATGCCTCTCACAGATTCCCTGCGTGACGACATTCTGGCCGCGGTCCCGAGCCTGCGCGCCTTCGCCATCTCGCTCAGCGGCAATGCCGACCGCGCCGACGATCTGGTGCAGGAAACGCTGCTGCGCGCCCTCGCCAATATCGACTCGTTCCAGCCCGGCTCCAACCTGCCGGCGTGGTTGTTCACCATCCTGCGCAACCTGTTCCGCTCGGACTATCGCAAGCGGCGGCGCGAGGTGGAGGATGCCGAGGGCAACTATGCCAAGACGCTGAAGACGCAGCCTTCGCAGAATGCGCATCTGGAGTTCGAGGAATTCCGCGGCGCACTCGAAAAGCTGCCGCAAGACCAGCGCGAAGCGTTGATCCTGGTTGGCGCCTCCGGCTTCTCCTATGAAGACGCGGCTGCGATCTGCGGCTGCGCGGTCGGCACCATCAAGAGCCGCGTCAATCGCGCGCGCTCCAAGCTGGCTGCGTTGCTCTATGTCGACGGCGCCGAGGATTTCGGCCCGGACGAGACCGTGCGTGCCGTGATCGGCGGCAGCGGCGGATAACGGCGAACGCTCGATCCGACCGGAACGAAAGCGAAGACGGCCGTTTCCGCGGCCGTCTTTTCGCGTGTCTGTGTCACTCGTCGGCGAAGGTGACCGTGTCGGCCAGGCTCGCACGCGACGTGCGGTAGCTGTTGATCTTGTGGGCGTTGTCGGCATAGCCGAAGGAGATGCCGCAGACGATGCGGCGATCCTCCGCCAGGTTGAAATGGCGACGGATCAGGCCGGAATGGCGCGCCAGCGCGGCCTGGGGAATGGTGCCGAGGCCCAGGGCCTGTGCGGCCAGCATGAAGTTCGAAACATAGGCGCCGCAGTCGATCGCACCGTAGATGCCGAGCGGCTCGTTCGTGTGGATGATCGCCACATGGGGCGCGCCGAAGAAATTGTAGTTCTCCAGCGCCTGCTTCGCATAGGCCATCTTGTCGCCGCGGGCGATGCCGAGCGTGTTGTAGAGCTGGAATCCGCTCTCGCGGCGGCGTTCGAGATAGACGCCGAGATATTCGCGCGGCGGCGTGAAGTCGTAGTCGTCGCCGAGGCCGGACGAGGCCTCGGTGTAGATCAGCTTGCGAAAGCGCTCCTTGGCCGCACCGCTGGCGATGATCACCTGCCAGGGCTGGCTGTTGCACCATGAGGCCGTGCGCTGCGCCGTGGTGAGCACATGCTCGATGGTCGCGCGGTCGACTTCCTTGTCCAGGAAGGCGCGGACGGAGTAGCGCTCGTTGAGGAGCTCGTCGAGCACGCCGATGCGGTCGTTCCGGTTGACTTTGGCGTCCATGGCCTTACTCGCTTTCGTGCCCCGGATACGGCGCAGCACGAAGTGATGCGGCGCAGAGCCGGGGCCCATTGTGGCACTCTGTTCCCGGCTCGGCGGAGCTTCGCACCACACCGGGTCCGGGACACGCGACCTCTTAGCGTCCCTTGTTATCGTCCCTTGGTCGGGATCTTGTTGTACGGCACGTCCTTGTCGACGCGGATGTCGCCGGGCAGGCCCAGCACGCGCTCCGCGATGATGTTGCGCAGGATCTCGTCGGTGCCGCCGGCGATGCGCATTGACGGCGATGACAGCAGCATCTGCTGGAACTGGCCCTGTGCGGTCTCCTCGTCGGCGCCGCTGAGCGCGCCGGCCGCACCCTGGAGGTCCATCGCGTAGCTCGCGATATCCTGCAGCATCATGCCCGACACCAGCTTGCCGATGGAGTTTTCCGGTCCCGGCCGGTCGCCCTTGGACAGCGCCGAGATCGCGCGATAGCTGGTGTATTTCAGACCATTCGATTTCACCGCCCAGCTCGCGAGCTTCGACCGCACCGCCGGATCGTCGATCGCAAGCCCGTCCTCCAGCATCAGGTTGGAGCAGAACTCGAACAATTCGGGGACGCCGGTGGCGAGCCGCGCGCCGATCGACATGCGCTCGTTCATCAGCGTCGTCAGCGAGACGTTCCAGCCTTCGCCGACCGCGCCGAGCCGCTGGCTGTCGGGGATCACCACGTCGGTGAAATAGACCTCGTTGAATTCCTGCATGCCGTTGGCCTGCTTGATCGGCCGCACCTCGACGCCCGGGCTCTTCATGTCCAGGAAGAACATGGTGAGGCCCTTGTGCTTGGGCACGTTCGGATCGGTGCGGGCGATCAGGAGACCATAATCGGAATAATGCGCGCCGGAGGTCCAGATCTTCTGACCGTTGACCACCCAATTGTCGCCCTTCTTCTCCGCACGCGTGCGGAGGCCCGCCACGTCCGAGCCCGCCGACGGCTCCGAGAACAGCTGGCACCAGATCTCCTCGCCGGAAGCCAGCTTCGGCAGATAGCGGCGCTTGGCGTCCTCGCTGCCCCAGGCCATCACGGTCGGGCCGCACATGCCCTCGCCGATCTGGAACGGCTGGGTGAGCTTGCCGTAGACGCCCTCCTCCTGCTGCCAGATCACGCGCTCGATCGGCGTCGCGCCACGGCCGCCATATTCCTTCGGCCAGTGCAGGCATGCCCAGCCGCCCTCGGCCTTCTTCCTCTGCCAGGCCTTGCCGACCTCGACCATGTCGTGATGGGCGAGGCGGATGCGGCCGAGCGAGGATTTCGACAGCTCGTCATGCAGCTCCTTCGGCGCATTGGCCTCGACCCATTTGCGCGCGGTCTCGCGAAACGCGGCTTCCTGCGGGGTATCGTCGAAATTCATCTTCGCACTCTCCTCTCTCGTGCCCCGGCTCTGCGAAGCAGCGCCGCGCGCTGCATCGCGTCCGGGACACAGGGTCATCTTCCCTTGGTCGGGATCTTGTTGAACGGCACGTCCTTGTCGACCCTGATATCGCCGGGCAGGCCGAGCACCCGCTCGGCGATGATGTTGCGCATGATCTCGTCGGTGCCGCCTTCGACGCGGGTGCCCGGCGCGCGCAAGAGCATGGCCTGGAAGCGGCCGGCCAATTCGGCCTCCTCGGATCCGCTCAGGACACCGGCCGCGCCTTGCAGGTCGAGCGCATAGGTCGCGACATCCTGGATCATCGAACCGGCAACCAGCTTGCCGATGGAATTCTCCGGCCCCGGCCGCTCGCCTTTCGACAGCGCCGAGATCGCCCGCATGCTGGTGTACCGCAGGCCGCTGGCCTTCACCGCCCAGTTGGCGAGCCTCGAGCGCACCGCACGGTCCTCGATCGCCGGGCCGTCCTCCAGCATCAGGCTCCCGCAATACTCGAACAGTTCGGGGAAGCCGGTCGAGACTCCGGCGCCGATCGCGCTGCGCTCGTTCATCAGCGTGGTCAGCGACACGTTCCAGCCGTCACCGACCTCGCCGAGGCGCTGATGATCGGGAATCCGGACATTGGTGAAATAGACCTCGTTGAAGTCGGAAGCGCCGCTCGCCTGCTTGATCGGTCGCACCTCGACGCCCGGGCTCTTCATGTCCAGGAAGAACATGGTGAGACCCTTGTGCTTGGGCACCGTCGGATCGGTCCGGGTCAGCAGAATGCCGTAGTCGGAATAATGCGCGCCCGAGGTCCAGATCTTCTGGCCGTTGATGATCCAGTCGTCGCCATCCCTCTCCGCGCGCGTGCGCAGACCCGCGACGTCGGAGCCGCCGGCCGGTTCGGAGAAAAGCTGGCACCAGACGTTCTCGCCGGAGGCCAGCGGCGGCAGATATTTGCGCTTGTGCTCCTCGCGCGCGAACGCCATCACGGTCGGCCCGCACATGCCGTGACCGATGATGAACATGTGCGAGAGCTTGCCGAACGGCCCCTCCTCCTGCTGCCAGATCACACGCTCGATCGGCGAGGCGCCGCGGCCGCCATATTCCTTGGGCCAGTGCAGGCAGGCCCAGCCGGCATCGGCCTTCTTCCTCTGCCAGGCCTTGGCGACCTTGAGAATGTCGGCGTTCTTGAGCTGGGTGCGGCCGAGCGAGGACTGCCGCAGTTCGTCCTCATACTGCTTCGGCGCATTGGCCGCGATCCAGGCGCGCGCGGTGGCACGAAACTCGGCTTCCTGCGGGGTGTCGTCGAAGTTCATGGTCTCATTCCTCTGTTTCGTTCCCCGGACGCCGTACCGCACGAAGTGGTGCGCAGCAGATCCGGGGTCCATCGCGGCCCCCTGGGTCCCGGCTCTGCGAAACGGCATTGCCGCTTCGCGTCCGGGACTCGTATGGCGGCTACGCCGCGTTCTTCTTCCGCATGCGATCGATCAGCTGGTCTTCCCAATAGGTGAGGCTGCCGAGCCCGAGCGCCATGGCGTTGGCTCTCCGGTAGTACATGTGGCAGTCGAATTCCCAGGTGAAGCCCATGCCGCCATGGACCTGGATGTTGTTCTTGGCGCAATGCTGGAACGCCTGCGTCGCGCTGATGCGCGCGGCGGCTGCGGCCTCCGGCAGTTCGGCCGCATTGGTCGAGAGCGCCCAGGCGCCGTAATAGCTGTTGGAGCGCGCCAGCGTCGCCGACACGTACATGTCCGCCAGCATGTGCTTGACCGCCTGGAACGAGCCGATCTGGCGCCCGAACGCGATGCGGTCGAGCGCGTAGTCGCGCCCCATCTCGAGCGCGCGGTCGGCACCGCCGACCTGCTCGAAGGCGCACAGCACGGCGGCGCGGTCCAGCACCTGGGTCAGGATGCTCCAGCCCTCGCCGGCCGCGCCGAGCGGCTCGGCCTTGCAATCCCTGAAGCTGATCTCGGCCTGGCCGCGGGTCGGATCGAGATTGGTCAGGCTCTTCACCTCGACGCCGCCGGCCTTGAGATCGACCAGGAACAGCGAGATGTCGGCATCGCGGCCGCTGGAGCCGGTGCGCGCCGCAACGATGGCGAAATCGGCGATCGCCCCGTCGGGCACCGGCTTCTTGACGCCGTTGAGCACGCCATTCGCAGCCGTAAGCTTAAGGGCCTTCGGCGACGGGTTGCCCTTGCCCTCGAACAGCGCAAGCGTTCCGATCGCCTCTCCCGACGCGATCGCCGGCAGCCATTTCTTCTTCTGCGCATCGCTGCCCGCGATCAGCAGCGCTTCGGCCGCCAGATACACGGTGGAGGAGAACGGCACCGGCGCATTGGCGCGGCCCATCTCCTCGGCGATCACGCAGAGTTCGAGATGACCCGCGCCGGCGCCGCCGAATTCCTCGGGGATCGCGACGCCGAGAAAGCCCATCTCGGCAAGGCCCTTCCATAATTCCTTGTCGTAGGGCGCCTTGCCGTCGAGCACGACGCGCACCGCCTTGGGCGGACACTTCTCGGCGAGGAACTTGCGCGCCTGGTCGCGCAGCTGCTTCTGGTCGTCGGAGAAATCGAAGTTCATGGCGGCCTCTTATTCGTTGTCGCTTTTGCTAGCCGTCGCTCCGGGATGGCCTGAAGGCCAGCCCCGGAATCCGTGACCCCGTCTTGTGGTCACGGACTCCGGGTTCGCGACTTCGTCGCGCCCCGGAATGACGAATGGGGAAAGTTGCGTTTTCATCTCAGCACGATCACGTCCTGGTCAGGCTTGTCGGCATAGAGCCGCTCGACCAGCGCGGCCCGGCGCTCCAGGCCCGCGCGCTGGTTGATGTAGCCCTTGTCGGTGAGCTCGTTGCCGTCGATCGAGGGCGGCTCCGCCATCAGCATGGCGCGCGCGATGACCCGGCTGCTGGCCCCCTCGCAGTCGCTGTTGTGGGCTTCGAGCCCGCGCTTGAAGCAGGCGATCACATCGGGATGCTTCACCGCCGCCTCGAACGTGAGATCGGGATTGCCGACGAGCTGGCGGCAGGCATGCAGATTGGGCCAGGCCAAGAGGCCGATGAAGGGTCGGTCCTGACCCGCAACGAGTGCGTCATGCACGACCGGCGTTGCGGCCGCGATGGCGTCGGTGCGCAGCGAGCCGACATGAACGAAGGTGCCGGTGGTGAGCTTGAAATCCTCGACGACGCGGCCGGCGAAGATGATGCCTTTCACCGGATCCTCGTCGTCGACGAAGATGCCGGCATCGCCGATGCAGTAGAAGCCTTCCTCGTCGAACATCTTCTTCGTCAGCTCGGGCTGCCCGAAATAGCCGGGCGTAACGTTGACGCCGCGCAGCCGCAGTTCATATTTGGAGCCGCACGGCACCATCTTCAGTTCGACCCCGGGGAACGGCAGGCCGATCAGACCAACACGCTCGGTATCCCAATAGGTTCCGGTCGAGGTCGGCGCCGTCTCGGTCGAGCCCCAGCCGGTATAGAAAACGATACGTTCGCCGGTGGTCTTCACGGCGAGAGCCTGCATGCGATCGTAGAGATCATCCGGCAGCCGCGCACCGCCATAGGCCATGACCGACAGGTTCTTGAAGAAGGACCGGCACAGCGCATCGTCCTTTTCCATCGCAGCGGCGAGCGCGGCATAACCGGCCGGAACGTTGGCATAGTAGGTCGGCGAGACCTCGCGAAGGTTCCTGATCGTTTCGTCGAACTGGCCCGGCATCGGCCGGCCATCGTCGATATAGAGCGTACCGCCGTCGACCAGCACGGGATGGAACGCGGCGTTGCCGCCCATCGTGTGATTCCAGGGCATCCAGTCCAGCACCACCGGCAGCGGCCCGCCGGGCAGCCGCGGCCGCACCTGCATCATCATCGCCGCATTGGCGCACATCATCTGCTGGGTGTTGATGACGGCCTTCGGCATGCCGGTCGAGCCTGACGTGAACAGCAGCTTGCCGACGGTGTCAGGCGTGATCCTCGCGATCGAGGCCGCGACCTCAGCCGTCACGGGCGTCGCCGCGAGTTCGGCAAAGCTGACGCTCTTGATCCCCTCGCAGGGCCGCGCGACGTGAACGACCGTGACGCCCGAGAGATCGAGCGCCTTCAGCGCCTTCTCGAAGGCCGGCCCGTCCTGCACCATCACGACGGCCGGCTTGATCAGGTCGAACAGGTACTTCAGCTTGACGTGATCATGGCTCATCAGCGAGTAGGCCGGCGACACCGGTGCAGCTGGCGAGCGCGCCTGCATCGCCGCCTGCGTCATCAGCGCATGCTCGATCGAATTGCCGGACAGGATCGTGACCGGACGGCCCTCGAGCTTCAGGTTCAGCAGGGCCTGAGTCAGCGCATCCACGATGCGCTTGGCTTCGCCATAGGACACCTTGCGCCAGTCGCGGTTGGGACCGCCGCGCTGCGCCAGCCAGATGCGCTCGGGCGCTTCCTTCGCCCATTTCGCCAGCGAGGCCGGCAGGTGCGTCTCGTAGGCTTGCAAGGGAATCCGCGACTTCAGCACCACCGTGCCGTCGGCGCGGCGCGCGACGTCGATGTCGCGCGTGAGCCATGCCACCTTTCGAAAGGCGGGCTTCGTGATGACCGCTGCCGCGCTTCCACTCATTTTGCGTCTCCCGGAATTCCTGTCCTTTGCGGATCGTTCTGGTTCAGCGCCTGATATAGACAGGCTTTCGCTTTTCTAGGAAGGCCCTGATGCCTTCAGAGAATTCCTCGGAGCGGCTGCACAGGACCTGGTTGCGATCCTCCATCGCGATCGCAGCTTCCAGCGACCCCGCGTCGACGCTCATGTTGAGGCATTCCTTGGAGAGCCGAAGCCCCACCGGCGAAGCCGTCATCATCGCGTCGACATAGGGCTCGGCCGCCTGGTCGAGCTTGTCCTCGTCGACGACCTCGGAGACGAGGCCGACCGCCAGCGCGCGCTCTGCGCCGATGAAGCGTCCGGTCAGGATCAGTTCCGAGGCGACCGAGACGCCGACGAGGCGCGGCAGAAAGTAGCTGGACCCGATGTCGCAGCCGCCGAGGCCGAGCTTGATGAAGGCGCAGTTCATCCGCGCCGATCGCGTCGCGATGCGGATGTCCGAGGCCAGCGCCAGCGCGAAACCGCCGCCCGCGGCCGCGCCCTGCACCAGCGCCAGGATCGGCTGGGGGCAGCGCCGCATCAGCATCACGATGTCGGCGGTGCGCCGCTGCGAATCCAGCGAC